>NZ_JAWDIR010000033.1:0-514108 GCF_046156265.1 Pseudoxanthobacter sp. M-2 | reverse complement strand
GGGTTGAGGGTTGCCCGGCGGAGTGGTTCGAGGACACGGCCGACGGCACGGGCCGCAGCGATCTGCCGTCCTGTCTCTCCGTCGGCGTCACCCCGGACAAGCGAGCCGCAGGCGAGCGCCGATCCGGGGCCCAGCGCAACAGTGGTCGCGCGAAGCGCGACGCTTGAGCCGCGCGTCCCGCGCGGATTCGTCCGCTGGGTCCCGGCTCGGCACTCGGCTTCGCCTCGCTGGGCCGGGATGACGACCGTTGATGAAGAGCAAGGACACCGCGCCTCCACGCCCCGAACGGAACACCCCATGACACCCCCCACCCTCGACGCCATCGACCGAAAACTCCTCACCGTGCTGCAGCAGGAGGGGCGGATCACGGCGCAGGAGCTCGCCGAGCGGGTCGGGCTCACCGCCTCGCCGTGCCTCCGGCGCATCCGGCTCCTGGAGGAGGCGGGCATCATCCGCCGCTATGTCGCCGTCGTCGACCAGAAGGCAGTCGGGCTGCCGGTGAGCGTCTTCGTCTCGGTGAAGCTCGAGCGCCAGCGCGAGGAGGAGCTCGACCGCTTCGCCGCGGCGATTGCCCGCTGGCCGGAGGTGCTGGAGTGCTACCTGATGACCGGCCCGCGCGACTATCTGCTGCGCGTCGTCGTGCCGGACCTCGAGGCCTACGAGCAGTTCCTGAAGAGCAAGCTGACGCGCCTCGACGGCGTGCAGTCGATCGAATCGAGCTTTGCCCTCGGCCAGGTGAAGTACACGAGCGTGCTGCCGATCGGTTGATCGTCGGGAGGGGCTGCCCGTGTGCTATGCTGCAACGCGACTGCGCACCATCATCGTTCCAGTGTGTCGAGTGAGGTCGGCCACATCGCCAGCCCTTCTCCAGTCGTCATCGCCCGGCTTGACCGGGCGATCCATCGCGAGTGCCAACGCCTGTCGGTGCTGGGATGGATGGCTCGGTCAAGCCGGGCCATGACGGCCGAGGGGTGCGCGTGATATGCGCGGCGCGATCTTAGCCGGAGCCCCGATGCCGCCCGCCTCCATCCTCTCGTCCCTGCTCGGCCGTCTTGCCGCCGCGCCGTCGCGCACCGGCTCGCTGATCGTGACGATCTTCGGCGACGCCGTCGTGCCGCGCGGCGGCACGGTGTGGCTCGGCACGCTGGTGGAGATCCTGAAGGCGATGGGGGTCGGCGACGGGGTCGTGCGCACGGCGGTGTCGCGGCTGTCCGCCGACGACTGGCTGATGCGCGAGAAGATCGGCCGCAACAGCTACTACCGGCTGTCGGAGAAGGGCCGCGCCACCTTCGCCGACGCCACCCGCCGCATCTATGGCGGTGCGCCGGCGCCGTGGACCGGCGCGCTCAAGCTCGCGGTGATGGGGCCGAACGGCGACCGGGCGGCCCTGCGGGGCGCGCTCACGGACGCCGGCTGGGGCACGCTCGCGCCGACGGTGGCGGTGACGCCGGAGAGGGGTGGGGGCGCGTCGGCCCTGCTCGGGACCGGCGTCGACGATCCTCTCGGGGCGCTTTCAGCGGACAGTGACGACGGTGCGCTGGTGCTGACGGCGACGGGGGAGCCGGAGACGCTGCGGCGGCTGGCGGCCCTCGCCTGGCCGCTTTCGGAGGTGGCCGAGCGCTACGCTCATGTCGTCGACGCCGTCGGCCCGGTGGCGGCGGCGCTCGAGGGCGGGGTGGCGTTCACCGATCTCGAGGCGCTGATCGCCCGCATCCTGCTAGTCCACGAATATCGTCGCGCCATCCTCAAGGACCCTCTGCTGCCGGCCGCGCTGTGCCCGGACGATTGGCCGGCGCCCGCCGCCCGGTCGCTCTGCGCCACCGTCTACCGGCGGCTGGCGCCGGCGTCCGAGCGCTGGCTCGATGCGAACGCCGTCGACGACCACGGCCCGCTGCCGCCGCCGGATTCCGGGTTTTACCGGAGGTTCGGTGAGGGAGGGTGAGGGGGGCGCCTTGACCAAGGCGTCCCGGCGCTTGCCAAGTCTCTCTGGAACCAAGTCGCCCTGGAACGTCGTTGCCAGGAAGCGAGCCCGGCGTGCGCAACGTCGACTGACGCAATCCTCGCGCCGTCATGGCCCGGCTTGACCGGGCCATCCATCCACCCGGAGACGGCAGCCGTGTTCGCTCGTGATGGATCGCCCGGTCAAGCCGGGCGATGACGAGAGAGAGGTGAGAGCAGGGGACCAAGGACAGGCCGTGTCCGCGGCCGCAGGCCCGGTCGCCATCTCCTCACTCGCACCCGAACCCGATGCCCACCCAAACGTGTTACGAAAAAACTTGAACTTGAAAAATTCCGTGACATATTGAGGCCAACAAGCCTTCGGGAGGAGCGTGCCGATGTACACTCAGGCCCTCAACGCGCGCGATGCCGTCGCGCAGCCGCTCAGCGCGGAGGAGACGGCGAAGTCCGCCGCCTTCCAGGCGCGGATCGACGATGAACAGCGCATCGAGCCGAACGACTGGATGCCCGAGGCCTACCGGCGCACCCTCGTCCGTCAGATCTCCCAGCACGCCCATTCCGAGATCGTCGGCATGCTGCCGGAGGGCAACTGGATCACCCGCGCGCCGTCGCTGAAGCGGAAGGCCGCGTTGCTCGCCAAGGTGCAGGACGAGGGCGGCCACGGGCTCTACCTCTACGCCGCCGCCGAGACGCTCGGCGTGTCGCGCGAGGAGGTGGTCGACCAGCTCCTGTCCGGCAAGGCCAAGTATTCCTCGATCTTCAACTATCCGACGCTGACCTGGGCCGACATCGGCGCCATCGGCTGGCTCGTCGACGGCGCGGCGATCATGAACCAGATCCCGCTCTGCCGCTGCTCCTATGGACCCTATGCGCGGGCGATGATCCGCATCTGCAAGGAGGAGAGCTTCCACCAGCGCCAGGGCTACGAGATCATGCTGACGCTCTCGGCCGGGACGGCCGAGCAGAAGGCGCTCGCCCAGGATGCGCTCGACCGCTGGTGGTGGCCGTGCCTGATGATGTTCGGCCCGCCGGACGGCGAGAGCCAGCATTCCGACGCCTCGACCCGCTGGAAGATCAAGCGCTTCTCCAATGACGAGCTGCGCCAGAAGTTCGTCGACGCCACCGTGCCGCAGGCGCACTTCCTCGGGCTGACGATCCCCGATCCGAAGCTCGCCTTCGACGAGGCGACCGGCCACTGGCGCTTCGGCGAGATCGACTGGGAGGAGTTCCGCCAGGTGCTCGCCGGCAACGGCCCGTGCAACCGCGACCGCCTGCGGGTGCGCCGCAAGGCCCACGCCGACGGCGCCTGGGTCCGCGAGGCGGCGCTCGCCTACGCCGAGAAGCGCCGGGCGCGGAAGGCGGACGCGGAGAAGCGGGCGGCCTGAGGGCTGCGCGGCAAGGGCGAAGGTTCGAACAGCCTCTGCCCCCTCCGCCCTCTCCGCAGTCATTCCCGGGCTTGTCCCGGGAACCCATCCGGTGCCGCGGGTGATGGGTCAGACGAGTAGAACCGCAGACGAGGCGTCCAGCCGAGAGCCATGGGTTCCCGGCACAAGCCCGGGAATGACTACGGTAGGGGAAGTGGGCGCCTCAATCCCTCTCCTCCGTCATCGCCCTTGACCGGGCGATCCATCCGGGCGTGACGACTCGGATGGATGCCCCGGTCGAGCCGGGGCATGACGACTGAAAGAACAGTGGCCATGACGGCGACGCGGCTCTCGCCCTCGTGCAATGCCGCAGCGGCCGGACAGGAAACGACGAGGACAATCGCCATGACCGAAGCCAGGATGCCGCTCTGGGAGGTGTTCATCCGCTCCCGCAACGGGCTGTCGCACAAGCACGTCGGCTCGCTGCATGCGGCGGACGCCGAGATGGCGCTGCAGGCGGCGCGCGACGTCTACACGCGGCGCGGCGAGGGGCTGTCGATCTGGGTGGTGCCGTCCAACGCCATCACCGCCTCCGACCCGTCGGAGAAGGAGATGATGTTCGAGCCGACCGCCTCGAAGATCTACCGCCACCCGACCTTCTACGAAATCCCCGACGAAGTCGGCCACATGTGAGCCGAAGGGGCAGCGCGTCCCATCACGGCACGCCGCCCCACTGCCGACTGCCGACTGCCGACTGCCCACTGCCCACTGCCGGAACCCGTCCCATGCCCACCACCTCGATCACCCTCTCCGAGACGCCCCTCGTCGGCACCGTGCTCCGGCGCGCCGACGATGCGCTGGTGCTCGGCCACCGGCTGTCGGAGTGGTGCGGCCATGCGCCGATGCTGGAGGAGGACATCGCGCTCGCGAACGTCGCCCTCGACCTGATCGGCCAGGCCCGCGCCCTCTACGCCTATGCCGGCGAGATCGAGGGCTCGGGCCACGGCGAGGATGCGCTGGCCTTCCTGCGCGACAGCCGCCAGTACCGCAACCTGCTCTTGGTCGAGCAGCCGAACGGCGACTTCGCCGAGACGATCGTCCGGCAGTTCCTCTACGCCGCCTTCGTCGACCCCTACTGGCGGGCGATGACCGCCTCGACCGACCCGCGGCTCGCCGAGATCGCCGCCAAGGCGGAGAAGGAGAGCGCCTATCACCTCCGCCACGCCGCCGAATGGCTGATCCGCCTCGGCGACGGCACCGAGGAGAGCCACGCCCGCGCCGCCGACGCGCTGGAGGCCCTGTGGATCTACACAGGCGAGCTCTTCGAGGTCGACGCGATGGAGCGCGCCGTCGTCGAGACCGGTGCCGCCGTCGACCCGGCGAGCCTGCGGGCGACCTGGGATGCCACCATCGACGCCGTGCTTGGCGAGGCGACGCTGACGCGGCCGGCCGGGCTCGGCGTGCAGACGGGCGGTCGCAGCGGCCGCCACACCGAGCATCTCGGCCACCTGCTGGCCGAGATGCAGTCGCTGCCGCGCACCTATCCAGGAGCGACGTGGTGATGGCCGCCCGTCTCGTCGAGCCGGGCCCCGCGCCGGCCGCCGGCGAGGGCGCCCGTGCCGGATCCGAAGGGTTGCGCGCCCGCGCTTGGGCCGCGGCGGCTTCCGTGCTCGACCCCGAGGTGCCGGTGCTGAACCTCGAAGACCTCGGCGTGCTGCGCGGCGTCGAGATCGCCGCCGACGGCAGCCTCGAGGTGCTGCTGACGCCGACCTATACCGGCTGCCCGGCCACCGCGATGATCGCGCTCGACGTCGAGACGGCACTCGCCCGTGCCGGCCTGCCCGACGCCCGCGTCCGCACGGTGCTGTCGCCGGCGTGGACGACCGACTGGATCACCGCCGAGGGCCGCCGCAAGCTCACCGAGTACGGCATCGCGCCGCCGCCGCCGAAGGCCTCGCGCCGCGCCTTGTTCGGCGTCGAGACGATCGCCTGCCCGCGCTGCGCCTCGACCGATACCGAGAAGCTCGCCGAGTTCGGCTCCACCGCCTGCAAGGCGCTGTGGCGCTGCCGGGCCTGCCGCGAGCCCTTCGACCACTTCAAGTGCCTGTGACCGGCCGACGAAACGCCCGGACACGAGACCCGAACAGAAAGTCCTGGAGGCCCGTCATGGCGCCCGCCCCGCGTTTCCATCAGCTGCAGATCCGCGACCTCCGCCGCGAGACGGCCGACGCCGTGTCGATCGCGTTTTCCGTGCCCGAGGCGCTGAAGGAGACCTTCGCCTTCACCCCCGGCCAGTACCTCACGGTGCGCACGGTGATGGACGGCGAGGAGGTGCGGCGCTCCTACTCGATCTCGTCGGGCCTCGACGACGGCGAACTGCGCATCGCCGTGAAGCGCGTCGACGGCGGCGCCTTCTCGTCGTTCGCGAACGCGGGCCTCAAGCCCGGCGACGTTGTCGATGTGATGCCGCCGATGGGCCGCTTCACCCACGCCCCGGCGCCGGCGGTGAAGAAGACCTATGTGGGCTTTGCCTGCGGCTCGGGCATCACGCCGGTGATCTCGATCATCCGCACCGTTCTCGCGCGCGAACCGGAGAGCCGCTTCTTCCTGTTCTACGGCAACCGCGCCACCGGCTCGATCATCTTCCGCGAGGCGCTCGAGGACCTGAAGGACCGCCACCTCGATCGGCTGTCGGTCTTCCACGTGCTGTCGCGCGAGACCCAGGACATCTCGATCCTCAACGGCCGCCTCGACGGCGACAAGGCGAAGCTCCTGATCGCCGCGATGGTGCCGGGCGGCGTCGACGAGGCCTTCGTCTGCGGCCCGGCCGGCATGCTCGACAGCGTCGAGGCGGCGCTGCTCGCGTCCGGCCTGCCGCGCGCGGCGGTGCACGTCGAGCGCTTCACCCCCGCCGACGGCGCCGTCGCCACCGCCCCGCGCCGCCCCGCCACGGTGATCGCCGCGGAGGCGCCGAAGGCGGTCGCCACCATCGTCGTCGACGGCATCCGCACGGACGTGCCTGTGGCCGAGGGCGAGGCGGTGATCGACGCGGCGCTGCGGGCCGGCCTCGACCTGCCCTATTCGTGCAAGGGCGGCATGTGCTGCACCTGCCGGGCGAAGGTGACCGAGGGCGCGGTGGTGATGGACGTCAACTACTCGCTGCAGCCCTGGGAGCTCGAGGCCGGCTTCGTGCTGACCTGCCAGGCGAAGCCGACCACCGAGCGCGTGACGGTCGACTACGACGCGATGTGACAGCGGGCGCCGCTCAGCGGCGCCCGGCACGAGATAATTCCACCCGCGTCAGACTGCGAGTGAGCCTCGAAGCCCTCAGCCGGCGTCCATCTCTTCCAGCGCGCCGAGTGACTCGGGGAGGATCTGGCCGCCGTCGACGACGATCATCTGGCCGGTGACGTAGGCCGCCTCGTCGCTGGCGAAGAACAGCGCCGCATTGGCGATGTCCTCGACCGTACCCAGCCGCTTCATCGGCACCGACGCCTCCATCTTGGCGATGTACTCCGGGCCGAGCCCATCGAGCCCTTCCGTGCGGATGTTGCCGGGCCCCACCGCGTTGACGGTGATGTTCGACGGCGCGAGCTCGATCGCCGCCGTGCGCATGAAGCCGAGCTGGCCGGCCTTGCTCGCCCCGTAGTGCGACCAGCCGGGATAGCCGGTGATCGGCCCGGTGATCGACGAGGTCAGCACAATGCGGCCGTGGCCGCTCGCCTTCAGCGCCGGCAGGCAGGCGTCGACCGACAGGAAGGTGCTGCGCAGGTTGGTGCTAATGACGTGGTCGAAGTCCGCCAGCGTCATCTTGCCGAGCTTCGCCGCCGGGAAGATGCCGGCGTTGGCGCAGAGGATGTCGATCGAGCCGAAGCGGTCGAGCACCGCCTTCGCCATCGCCTTCGTGGCCGCCTCGTCGGAGACGTCGGCGACGAAGGCCGCGGCCGTGCCGCCGGCGGCGGTGATCTCGCCGACCACCTTCTCGGCGTCGGCCAGGGTTCGCGATACCACGGCGACCTTGCAGCCGGCCCGGCCGAAGCGGAGCGCGATGCCGCGGCCGATGCCCTTGCTTCCCCCGGTGACGATCACGGTGCGGCCGGCGAGCGAAGCGAACATGGCGTTCTCCTTGGTAGTGTGCGTGGGTCCGAGTGTGGGCTTTCCCAGGATTACCGTTCCGGCGCGCCGGCGGCGCTCAGCCGTAGCGGGCGAGCAGGTCCTCGGCCATTGTCAGCGCACCGTCGGTGTAGGCGGTGCCCATCTCCTGGGCGGTCGGCGTCTCGGCGTGCGAGGCGACCCAGGCGACGAGCAGGATGCGGCGGAGCATGACGAAGACGGGCAGTTCCTCCGCCTCCTCCTGCGACAAGGGCGCCACCGTGCGGTAGCCCTCGACCCAGGCGTCCATCAGCGACGGCACGATCGGGTCGTGCTCGAAGAACGAGACGGCCGAGGCGAAGTCGTAGACGAACCACGAGAAGCCGCAGTCGTCGAAGTCGATGACGGAGAGCCGGTCGCCGTCGACCATGAGGTTGGCGAGCCGGGGGTCGGCGTGGATGAGGCCGTAGCGGGCGGGCGTCTTGCCGAAGCGCTCGAGCCTGCGGCCGATCAGGTCGACGGCGCGGCCGAGGTGGGCACGGCCGGCATCATCGAGGCCGAGCCCGGCGCGCCAGGGCCCCCAGTGCGGCTTGTCGCCGAGCATCGTCTCGAAGTCCCAGACGTCGCGGACGAAGCCCGCCGGCCGCTGCCAGCGGCGCGAATGCTCGTGCATCTGCGCGGTGATGCGGCCGAGCTTGCGGAACCAGCCGACGAGGTCGGAGGCCTGGTCGGGTTCGCGGCCGGTGACGAAATCGAAGGCGACGGCGAAGCGGTCGGGCCGGCCGCCGGGCGAGACGAGGCGCTGCACGAACGAGCCGTCGCGGGCGGCGATCGGGGCCGGCGTCTCGACGACGTGGTCGGCCCTGAGCGCCTCGATCCAGGCGAGCTCGGAGCGTATCTGCGGCTCGTCGCGGTAGCCGATGCGGTGGACGCGGAGCACGAGGCGGCGACCGTCCGCCGGGTCGTCGAGGCGGTAGGTGGCGTTTTCCGAGACGTTCAGGAGCGTGATCGTCGAGCCGGCACCGAGGCCCCAGCGCCCGAGGCCGTCGCGGACCATCGCTTCGAGGTCCACGAGGGCCTCCGGACTGTACTCGCCGCCGTCCGCCATCCACCCGTCCCCCGGCACCCGCGCGCCGCCGAAATGGCGCTCTCGACGGCGCCTCGGAGGCCAGAATGGCGTCCGGGAATCATGTTGTAAAGCCCACAGAGCTTCGTGTAGCCTCCAACAGCAGAGGTGAGGAACCCAACATTCGGGAGTGTGCGGGGCCGGCTCGTCGGGGGGCTTTCGGGAGGGCGGCACCCCTGTTTCGGGCCGCGACCCGGGACGGCGCCGGGCACGCGCAGCCAGCCCGAAGTCACTGATCGACATAACCTTCCTGAGCGATAGGAGACCGGCATGACGACGTTCTCGAGGCGGACGGTGCTGCAGCTGATGGGAACCGGGGCGCTCGCCCTCGGGGGGGCCGGCAGCTTCGCCGGGCACGCCCTTGCGGCCCGCGAGAAGGAACTGAACATCCTGTGCTGGGAGGGCTACAACTCCGCCCAGGTGCTCGACCCGTTCCGCAGCGCCGAGGGCGCCACGGTGCGCGCGGAATCGCTGACGAACGACCCCACGATGATCAACCGGCTGCGCGCCGGCGAGACCAACGTGTGGGACCTGATCAACGTCAACAATCCCTGGGCCCGCGACGTGATGTGGCCCGAGAAGCTGATCAAGCCGCTCGATAAGGCGACCTTCGAGCCCTACTTCGACACCATGCTCCCGGCGTTCAAGGCGCCGTACAAGTGGGCGATGAGCGACGACGGCAGTGAACTGCTCGGCATGCCGCAGCGCTTCGGGCCCTATTCGTTCGTGGTGAACACCGACAAGATCAGCCGCGCCACCGCCGAGGAGCAGGGCTGGGAGCTGTTCAACGACGCCTCGCTCGCCGGCAAGTACGGCATCCTCGAATCCGACGACTGGAACGTCTTCAACATCTTCATCATCGCCGGCATCGATCCGTTCAAGGAGCACACGCCGGAGGAGATGGCGAAGTTCGAGGAGACGGCGAAGCGCGTCTTCAAGGGCGCCAAGCTGATCGGCGACATCGCGACGATGAACCAGGCACTGATCTCCGGCGAGATCGACCTTCAGATGACGGGCGGCACCTATTCGGTCTCGCCGGCGCGCGCCGACGGCTACATGAACCTGCGCGCCGTGACGCCGCTGAAGGGCCCGATCGACGGCAAGGGCGGCATCGCCTGGATCGAGATCACCTCGACGGTGAACAACCCGAACCTGTCGCCGCTCGCCTCGAAGTTCCTTGAGTACGTACAGGCGCCGGACGTGGCGCACACGGTGGCGTTCGCCGAGGGCACCTTCAACCCCGTCTGCCAGATGGGCGACCCGAAGTGCTTCGAGCTGTTCACCAAGGAAGAGCTCGACGCCATCCAGTGGGATTCGCTGGAGGAGGAGATGGCGCGCTCGGTCGAGTACGACATCGTGCCGGACTACGACGCGGCGCTCGATCTGATGACGGCCGCCAAGCGCGCCCGCGGCTGAGGACCGGATCGTTGATCGGCGGGGCGCTCACGTCCCGCCGATCCGCTGGATCCTCTGCGGCGAGAGCCATGGCGGCAGCGGCGGCCCGCCGCTTGCAAGGCCCTTGGCGGACGGCGGCCCGGCGCCCGGTGGTCGCCCTGGCGGCGGCCGCCTTGACCGATTCCCCGAGAACGACGAAGCGATGACCAGTACCCTGCAGTTCCGTCACGCCGACAAGGCCGTTTCCGGCCGGCCGATCCTGCAGCTCGTCGGGCTGCGCAAGACCTTCGAGAGCTTCGTCGCCGTCGAGTCCATCGACCTCGATGTCGGCGAGGGCGAGTTCTTCACCATCGTCGGCCCCTCCGGCTCGGGCAAGACGACGGTGCTGCGGATGCTCGCCGGCATGGAGCGACCGACCAGCGGCGACATCGTGCTGCGCGGCGAGCGGGTCAACGACCTGCCGCCGAACCGCCGTCCGACCTGCCTCGTCTTCCAGTCGCTGGCGCTGTTCCCGCACAAGACGGTCGGCGACAACATCGCCTTCCCGCTGAAGATGCGCGGCGTCGACAGGGCCACGCGGCGCGCCCGCGCGCTCGAGCTGATGCGCATGGTGCGGCTGCCGGAGAGCTATCTCGACAAGAACGTCATGAAGTGCTCGGGCGGCGAGCGCCAGCGCGTCGCGCTCGCCCGCGCCTTCGCCTACGATCCGGAGATCCTGCTGTTCGACGAGCCGCTGTCGGCGATCGACTACAAGCTCCGGAAAACGCTCGAGAAAGAGCTGAAGGACATCCACAAGGACACCGGCAAGACCTTCATCTACATCACCCACAGCCTCGAGGAGGCGATGGTGATGTCGGACCGCATCGGCGTCATGCGCGCCGGACGGCTTGTGCAGGTCGGCACGCCGGAGGAGATCTACAACCGCCCGAAGGACAAGTTCGTCTCCGAGTTCATGGGCGAGGTGAACGTCATCGGCGTCCGCCGGCGTCCCGACGGCGGCCACGAGGGCGTCGACCTGCCCGGCACCTTCACGCTGTCGGCCGACGCGCCCCCAGGCGACGCCTTCGTCGTCGTGCGGCCAGAGGTGGTGCGCTTTCTCGACAAGCCGGAGGACGCCGACAACCACCTCTCCGGTATCGTCTACAACGAGTACTCGCTCGGCTCGCGCATGCAGTACCAGGTGCGCGTCGGCGACAAGGTGGTGATCGTCGAGCAGTCGCGGCGCAACGCCTGGACCGGCGGGCTCGACCAGCCGGTGCTGATCGGCTGGGACGCCCGCGACGCCATCGTGGTCGAGGCGTGAGATGAGCGTCGCCGACACCGCGAGCCCGGCCGCTGTCGCACCGGCTCCCGCCAACGAACGGAGCCTCAAGCTGCTCTCGGCGGGCGCGCGCTGCGCGCTGCCGGTCGGGATCCTGCTCGTCCTCGGCTTCGTTGCGCCGCTCGTCACCGTGATCGCGTACTCGTTCGCCGAGCCGCGCTCGTTCACGGTGTTCCAGACCTTCACGCTCGAAAACTTCGCCTCGATCTTCGATCCGGCGAACACCGTGTGGATGTCGTTCGCCTGGTCGCTGGCGCTCGCTGCCTTCACGGTGGCGGCGCTGGCGGTGGTGGCCTACCCGATCGCCTACGGCCTCGCCCGCCTGTTCGGCCGCTGGTCGGGCCTCGTCTCGGTGCTGTTCGTCTTCCCGCTGTTCATCTCCGAGAACGTCCGGCTCTATGGCTGGGTGCTGTTCTTCATCAAGGGCGGCGTGCTCGACGGCACGCTGAAGACGCTGTTCGACGGCGCCGGACCGGAGGTGCTGTTCACGCCCGGCGCGATCCTGTTCGGCATGGTCTACGTCTACCTGCCGTTCATGCTGTTCCCGATGACGCTCGGCCTGTCGCTGGTGCCGCGCGACCTGATCGAGGCTGCGCGCGATCTCGGCGCGAGCCGCCTGCAGATCTGGCGCGAGGTCGAGCTGCCGCTCGCCATGCCCGGCATCATGGTCGGCATGCTCCTCACCTTCGTGCTGGCGGTCGGTGCGGTGGCCGAGGCGAAGGTGCTCGGCGGGCAGTCGATCATCGTCATCACCCACGACATCGAGATCGCCTTCACCTACGCGCAGAACTGGCCGCTCGGGTCGGCGCTGGCGGTGCTGCTCATGCTGATCATCGCCGCGGTGACGCTGATCGCGCTGTCGAAGCTCGACCTCGACCGCATCCTCGGGAGGCGGTGAGATGGAGCAGACGACGAAGCGCACCAAGGCGCTGATTGCCGCCTGGACCGCCTTCGTGGTGGTGGCGATCTACATGCCCGTCGCCTGCGGGGCGCTCGCCTCGCTCGGCAAGGGCCGCTATTTCACCTTCCCGATCCGCGCCTGGTCGACCGACTGGTGGACGCGCACGCTCGATTCGATCGAGATCGGCCAGCTGGTGCGCACGTCGCTGCTGGTGGCGGCGTGCGTGACGGTGGTCGCGGTTGTCATCGGCTATTTCGGCGCGCTCGCCTTCGCCCGCTACAACTGGCTCGGCCGGCGGACCTTCCAGAAGATCGTGCTCCTGCCGATCTTCTTCCCGCAGCCGGTGTTGGGGCTGGCGCTGCTGCTCTGGTTCAACGCCGTCGGCATACCCCTTTCCTGGCAGACGGCGGTGGTGGCCCATCTCGTCTGGATCGTGCCGGTGGTGACGCTGGTCATCGCAACCCAGGTCTATTCCTTCGACCCGACGCTGGAGGAGGCCGCCTTCGACCTCGGCGCCAGCCGCTGGCAGGTGATGCGCGAGGTGACGCTGCCGATCCTGTGGCCGGGCATCTGGTCGGGCGCGCTGTTCGCCTTCCTGCTCTCGTGGGGCAACTTCCCGCTATCGCTCTACACGACCGGGGCCGACTCGACGGTGCCGGAGTGGCTCTACGCCAAGATGGTCGCCGGCTACACGCCGATGGTGCCGACGCTGGGCACGATGAGCACGATCGGCGCGGCCCTGGCGCTGATGTTCGGCTGGATCGCGCTGACGGTCGCGCGGCGGCGGCAGCAGAGCGGCGGGTGAAGGAGCGGGCGAGGGCCTTGTCGCGGCGGTCGCTCTGCCGTATGATTACAGATGATTACAAAGGAGCACACCGTGTCGTCGCGCGCTGCATCCGAACCGATCACCATCCGCACCAGCAAGGTGGCCGAGATCGACGCGCTGGCGAGTGCGATGGATCGGTCCCGCAACTACATCGTCAACCAGGCGATCGAGCAGTATCTCGAAGCCAACGCCTGGCAGATGGAGCGGATCAAGGACGGCGTCGCGGCTGCCCGCGAGGGCCGTGTCACGCCAGCCGATGAGGTCTTCGCAGGCATCCCCGCGAAGCACGGTTGGACGCGTTGAAGCGGCTGGTCATAGCCGAGCCTGCAGCCCGCGATCTGGAAGAGATTGTCGACTACATCGCCTTCGACGATCCGCGCGCGGCGGAGCTCTTTTACCGTGCCATCGTCCGTGTGGCGGAGAAACTGCCCGCCTTCTCGGCCCTGGGGCGCCCTGGGCGCCATCCGGAGACGCGCGAACTCAGCATCCCGGATTTGCCTTATCTCATCGTGTACGAGGTCGGCCCCGAGGCAGTGACGATCCTGGCGGTGTTTCACACGTCCCGCGATCTGGCGAAGGTCCTGCGCGACCGGATGAAGGGCGGCTGACCGCCCCTCAGCCCTCGCGGCCGCCGATGGCGGCGAGGACCGTCTCGATCGTCGCGAGGCCGCGCTCGACGTCGGCCGTCTTGCCGGACATGTAGATGCGGCCGGCGGCGCCGATCATCTGGACGTCGACGAGCGTCAGCTTCGGCGCGGCGCGCTCGGCCTCGTTGGCGGCGATCGCGGCATAGAGCGCCGGCACCATCTCGCAGACGAGCAGCGTCTCGCCCGGCAGGATCATCGAGGCCTGGCGGTTGCGGTTGATGATCACCGCGTGCTGGTCGGAGATGTCCTCGATGATGTCGGCATAGAGGACACGGGGCTTCAGCTGCTCGCCGTCGCCGGCACCGATGCCGGCGAGGATGGCCGCGCCCGCCGCCTGCAGCTTCGCCGGATCGTCACCGTGAAGCTCGAGGATGCCGAACTGGCGCTCGACGAACAGGATGCCCGGCTCGAGGTCCGGGTCGGCCTTGAGGGCGAGGTCGATGACGCGCTCGATCATCAGCCCCGGCGCCACCTCGATGATGAGGGCGTGCTGGCCGGCGAACGGCGGATAGCCGCGGGCGCGGGTCGGCGTGCCCATGTAGGCGGCGAACTGCGGCTGCAGGTCGGCCACCGTCAGGTAGACGCGCAGGTCGCCGCGCTTCGGCGCCGGCGCGGCCGGCGTCGGGGCGGGGTCCGCGGCCGCCGGGGCGGCGCGCTTCGTGGGCGTTCTCGCCACGCTGTTCTCCCTGAGGATCAAGGGCCTGCCGACCGGCGCGGCCGTTCGGCCGCCGTCGGCATCCGCCGCAGGCTGGCGCCGGCCAGAGGCCGGCGGCCAGCAATCACTTCGCCGACATGCCCGCGGTGAAGTGCTTCGCCACGTCGGCGTGCGGACGCGGGATGACGTGCACGGAGACGAGGGTGCCGACCTGGCCGGCGACTTCCGCGCCCGCCTCGGTGGCGGCCTTCACCGCGCCGACGTCGCCGTTGATGATCACCGCGACCAGGCCGTCGCCGACCTCTTCGCGGCCGATGATCGTCACGTTGGCGGCCTTCACCATGGCGTCGGCGGCGGCGAGCGCAGCGACATAGCCCTTGGTCTCGATCATTCCGATGGCGTTGCTGGACATCTGTCCCTCCTTGGGTGGGCGTTCGGTTCGTGGGTCTTGTTCAGGACTTGCTGGCTCAGGACTCGTCGGCTCAGGACTTCGCGATCAGGACTTCGCGCCCTCGTCGATCGATGCGACGATCAGAGCGTCGATCGGCGGGGCCTTGCCGGGGAACCAGCCGGCGGCGACCGAGCCGGTGGCGATGACGACCTGCTCGCCCTCGCCGCAGCCGAGCGGATCGAAGGCGAGAAGCCGCGAGGTCGAGCCGTCGATGACCACCTCGAGGATGGTGCCGGCGGGCATCTCGGGGAGCCGCTTGGTGGACCAGACGCGGCCGGTGACGGTTGCGCGCAGCATCAGCGTCGTGCCTCCAGCTTGAGCCCCAGCGCCCTCGCCTTGTCGCGGGCGAGCGGCGTCACCACGGCGCCCGGGGCGAGCACGATGGTGACGGCCTTGGCGTTGGCGACGATCTTGGCCTCGGTGACGGTGCCCGACAGCACGACGGCGGCCGGAGCGACGGGTGCGGCAGTGGGTGCGGATGCGGCGGCCCGGCCGCCGATGAGCGAGAAGCGATGGCGGCCGGCGCGGATGGTGGACCCCGTCGCCGGATCGTCGAGCAGCGCGGTGAGGCGGCGGACGAAGCTCGCGAGGTCGGCATCCGACGTGATTGCCACCGGCTCGACGGCAGGTGTCGCGGCGCCGGGTGCGGCGTGCGGGACGGGCGCCTTCTGAATGGCAGCAGCCGAGCCGTTCGGCGCGGCGACCGGCCCGCCCTTGCGGCTCGCCAGGGCCTCGCGCAGCACCTCGCGGACCATCGCCCTGAGTTCGGCCTCGCTCATCGCGCCGCCTCCGCCACGAGCTCGAGGGCCGCGATCGCCGCCTCGGCGGCCGCCTTCACTTCCGATTCCGTGCCGGACAGGTAGAGCCGGCCGGTGGCGCCGATCATCCGGTAGTCGACGACCTTCACCGTCGCCGCCTTCTCCGCGGCGTTGCAGGCGAGGATGGCGTAGGCGGCGGGCTCGGCCTCGAGCACGAACAGCGTCTCGCCGGCCAGCACCATCGAGCCGCCCTTGTTGCGGTTGATCAGGAAGGCGTGCAGCGGGTCGATGCGGCTGACGATCTGCGAGGCGAGGATCTTCGGCTTCATCGCCGCCGAGGCCTCGACGCCGAGATGGCGCAGCACCGCGGCGGCCGCCGCCTTCACCGCCGACGTCGAGCGGGAGTGGAACTCGAGGTAGCCGAACTGGCGCTCGACGACGAGGATGCCGCCCTGCACCTCGGCCTCCTTCAGCGCGGTGTCGGTGAGCGCCTCGATGTCGAGACCGGGGGCGACCTCGACGATCTGCGCCGCCATGCCGGTGCGCGGCAGCGAGCCGCGGATCCACGTGCCCATGAAGCACATCGTCTGCGGCTGCAGCTGGTCGATGAAGATGAAGGAGCGGAGTGTGGCCATGTCCGTCAGGCCGCCAGCACGGCGTTGAGCTCTTCGAGAATGATCTTGCGAAGCTCGCGGCGGAGCGCCTCGGCATCCGCGTCACCGCCGCCGGAAGCGACCAAGCGCGGTGGCGCCGAGGGCTTCGGCAGGTCGAGCGGGTCGAGGCCGCGGAAGTCGCCGAAGGCCTCGCTCGCCGCCTTGTTGTAGGCGATGCGGGCGAAGTGGACGAAGTGGTGCGGCGTCAGGTTGTCGCCGATCGACGAGCCGCCGGCGAATCCCGTACCGATCGTCATCGACGGGCCGAGGTTGGTCTCGAAGCCCGACGCCCCGAGCGAGCAGCCGGCGTTGACGGCGAAGCGCAGCGCCGGCACCGCGGCGGCAAACGCCAGAATGGTCGCCTCGCGCTTGGAATGCACCCCGGCCGTGTGACCCTTGCCGCTGCGCCGCATCATCGAGCGCGCCGAGGCGATCGCCTGGTCGAGGCCGTCGACGCGGGCGAACGCCAGCACCGGGCAGAGCTTCTCGCGGACGAGCTTTTCTTCCGGCTGCACGAGCGTGACGGGGGTGACGAGGATCTTGGCGCCGTTCGCCGAGAAGCCGGCCTCCTTCGCGATCAGGGCGGCGTCCTTGCCGATCATCGCCGTGTTGAAGCCGTCGTCGCGGAACAGGAGCGCGCGGACCTTCTCCGTCTCGGCCGGCGTGCAGATGTGGGCGCCGGCGGCCTTCATCGCCGCGAGCAAACGGTCGGCGATCGAGGCGTAGGCGAGAACCGTCGATTCGTTGGTGCAGAGGATCGAGTTGTCGAACGACTTCGAGGCAACGATGCGCTTGCCGGCTTCCGTCACGTCGGCGGTGTCGTCGACCAGCACCGGCGCGTTGCCGGGGCCGACGCCCATCGCCGGGTTGCCGGAGCGGTAGGC
The DNA here is from genome assembly GCF_046156265.1 of Pseudoxanthobacter sp. M-2. Lineage (NCBI taxonomy): Bacteria > Pseudomonadati > Pseudomonadota > Alphaproteobacteria > Hyphomicrobiales > Segnochrobactraceae > Pseudoxanthobacter > Pseudoxanthobacter sp. M-2. The sequence continues at coordinate 497,076 of NZ_JAWDIR010000033.1, read as the reverse complement.
GGCCTTGACGACCGCCGGGCCGCCGGTGGCGACGATGAGGTCGACGCGCTCGTCGCGCATCAAGGCCTCGATCAGCGGAATTGTCGGCTCCTCGATCACCTGGATGGCGCCGTCGGGCGCGCCGGCGGCCTTCGCCGCCGCCGCAAGCACATGGGCCGCCTCGGTACAGACGCCCTTCGCGCCCGGGTGGGGGCTGAGGACGACGGCATTGCGCGTCATCAGCGCGAGCAGCGTCTTGAAGTAGACGGTGGCGACGGGGTTGGTGACCGGGATCAGCGCGAAGACGACGCCGGCCGGGCGCGGCAGCTCGACGATCTTCTTGTCGGCGTCGATGCGAGGGGAGACGAAGTCCTCGCCGCGATAGAGCTCGACGAGGCCGCGCGAGCACGCCTCGTTCTTCATCACCTTGTGCTCGACGACGCCGTAGCCGGTCTCGCGCACGGCAGCCTCGGCGAAGGTGCGCGCCTTCGCGTGGCCGGCCTCGGCGACCGCCTGGACGATCCTCTGGATCGCGCCCCGGTCCATCTGGGCGAGGCGGGAGGCGGCCCAGCGGGCGCGCCCGAGCATCATCCGGCCGCGCTCGAGAGCGGCGTCCGGCACCTTCATCAGCGGCTCGTCGGCAACGTGCGGCATCGCGGGTCTCCGGATCGCCAGTCTCAGGCGGCCTTGCGGGCGGCGTGCATCAGCTCGCGGGCGCGCGGCATCGCCGCGTCGAAGCGGTCGAGGATCTCCTCGCAGAGCTCGACGCTCTTCAGCACGCCCGGCTTGAACTGCAGCACGCGCTTGTCGAGGGAGGAGAAGATCGCCCAGACGCCGTGCTCGTAGAGCGCGCGCGACACGTGCACGGCCCCCTCCGGGTGGTCGAACTCGAGGCCGAGGACGACGCCCTTCTGGCGGACGCCGGAGAAGATGTCGCCGTGGCGGCGCATCATCTCGGCCATGCCGGTGGCGAAGAACTCGGTGACGGCGGCGACGTTCGCGACCACGGCCGGGCGCTGCAGCATCTCCAGCACCTTCATCGCGACGATGCAGCCGAGCTCGGCGCCGCCGGTGGTGGTGATGTGAGCGGCACCGTCGATGTTCAGCCAGTCGCCGCAGCGCTCGTCGACGACGGCGGCGCTGATCGGATAGAGGCCGCCGGAGAGACCCTTGGCGGTGACGTAGATGTCCGGCTGCACGCCATAGGCCTGCCAGCCCCACATCTCGCCGGTGCGCATCAGCCCGGTCTGCACCTCGTCGGCGATGTAGACGGTGCCGTACTTCTGGCAGAGCGCCTTGCAGGCCGGCAGGTAGCCGTCATCAGGCATCGGGAAGCCGTAGGTGGCCGGGATCGTCTCGATGATGAGGGCGGCGACGTCGCGGCCGGAAAGGGCGCGCTCCATGGCGGCGAGATCGTTGAACGGCACCTGCTCGAACTCTTCCGGCCGGTCGGCGAGGAAGATCTTCGAGAAGCGGTCGTCGCCGGTCGCCACCGAGAGGCCGGAGTGGCCGTGGTAGCCCTTGTAGATCGACAGGATCCTGCGGCGCTTGGTGGCGAAGCGGGCGCTCTTCAGCGCGATCTCGACCGCCTCGGCCCCGCCGGCGCCGAACACCGCGTACTTCAGCCCCGGCGAGATGCCGACCAGTTCCTCCGCCAGCGCCGAGCGGGCGACGGACGGAAACCAGTGGTTGCCCATGTCGAAATAATCGAGCGCGTATTTCAGCGTCTCGACGAGTTCAGGGTTCCGGTGGCCGAAGTTGTAGGTGCCGCCATTGAGGTGCAGGTCGATCAGCCGGCGGCCGCTCATGTCGTAGAGGAAGTAGCCCTCGCGCCGGTCGATGACGAGATCGACCCCGAGCTTCTGCCAGAACTTCGTCTTGTCGGGATTCCAGTAGCGGATCGCCGTGTCGAGGAGGTCCTCCTTCGACTCGTAGCGGAACAGGCCGTAGTCATACATCGGGCAGCTCGCTGCTGGAAGCCAAGCGTGAAATGACCGTACTCCAACAAAAAAATGTTGTAAAGCGCACTTCGGCGTGGACATGCCGCCCCATTCGTCACAAATTTGTTGGACTTCGGGCGATCGGAGGCAGAATGCCGGGCATTGCGGTGAAGCGGACGGGCAAGGCCGGGCGGCAGGAGGTCATCCTTGCCGCGCTCCGGCGCTCGCCGGCGATGCGGGTGCACGAGCTCGCCGACTGGCTGACGGTGTCGCCGGAGACGATCCGGCGCGACCTCGCGGAGCTCGACGAGCGCGGCCTGATCAGCCGCACCTATGGCGGCGCGGTCAGGCCCGTCACCTTCGAGCCGGCGCTCACCGAGCGGCAGGCGCTGATGGTGGAGGAGCGGCGCGCCATCGCGGTCGCCGCCGCCGACCGCATCGAGGCGACCGACATCCTGATGATCGGCGGCGGCGCCACGACGCTGCACTTCGCCCGCGAGCTCGCCGCCCGCGAGATGCCGCTCACCGTCATCACCCACGCCTTCTCGATCGCCATGGCGCTGTCGGCGAACCCGCGCATCGAGGTCTTGATGCTGCCCGGCAAGTACGACGGCCGCGAGGGGCTGATCCACGGCGCCGACACCATCGAGGCCCTCGCCCGCTTCCACGCCAACAAGGCGGTACTCGGCGCATCCGGCCTGTCGGACGAGGGCCCGAACGACGCCTCGATGGCGCCGGGCCTCGTCTACGGGGCGATGATGCGGCGGGCGGCGGAGACGCTGGTGCTCGCCGACCACGGCAAGTTCGGCCGGCCATCGCTCGTCGTCTACGGCGCCTGGTCGGCGACGACGACCCTCGTCAGCGACCGCGCCCCCGACGGCGACCTCGCCGCAGCACTGGAGGAGGCGAGCGCCGCGGTGCTGGTGGGTTCGTCCCACCCGTAGCCAAAGTCGGTTGACGGCTCCCGTCGTTCCCGTAGCGTCGCCGAATCGGGGCGCGCCGCCGGGGCGGCCCGGCGGGGGATTGCGCTGACCGATGCCGACGGTGCCGAGGCCGAACGACCAGCTCGCGATGAAGCTGCAGCTGACGGCCGCGGCGCTGGGCTGCACCACCGGCAAGGAGCTGTGCGGCCGCTTCGCCGCCGTCAATCCGGCCACCGCCTTCACGGTGGAGAACGCCTACAAGTGGATGCGCGGCAAGGCGCGGCCGCGGCTCTCCAGCGTCTATGACGACTGGGCGGCGGTGCTCGGCCTCGGGCTTTCGCCGCAGTTCCTCGCCGCCGCGAGCTTCGAGGCGCTGGCCGAGGCGCTGCGACCGCACGTCTTCCTGAGCGAGGAGACGATCGCCGGGATCGCCGCCGGTGGCGCGCGGGACGAGGCGGAGGCCGCACCGGGGGGCGCCTCCTGGCGCAGCGAGCACATCCTCGTCGGGCGCTATCTCGCGATCTCGCCGGCCTGGGCGAGCACCCGGCGCGGCAGCCTGATCACGGGGCCCGTCGACATCACCGCCCGCCCCGGCGGCGCGCTGGCGCTGAGCTATCGCGAGCACCTGTTCGGGCAGACGGTGGAGATGAGCGGGCGCCTCACCGTCGATGGCCGCACCGCGCAGTGCACCGTCAACTGCGGCTCGACAGGACGGCTGTTCTACTTCGCCCTGATCGTGCCGGCCCCGCCCGGCAGCCTCGTGGGCGGCCTGTTCTGCGGCAACGCCCTGCACGATCCGGACGCGCGGCCGACCGCCTGCCGCATCGTCTTCATCCGCGACCGGGCGATCGGGGCCGAGGCGCTGGAGGCGCGGGCACGCTACATCGACGCCGACGCCACCGACCTCGCCGACGAGCTCGCGGCGCTCGGCTATAGCGGGTCGCAGGCGGCGGCCGAGAGCCTGCTCGCCTTCCTCGTCGCCCCCGGCATCGGCCTGACGATCGCCGCCGACACCGTCGAGGCCGGCGCCATCGGCATGGCGCTCGACCGGCTGATCGCCGGCTGACGGCCCGGCGCACGACGGTGTTCGCGCACAGGAAATTGCCCGCCACGGCGACGCGCGGATCGGCTATCGTCCGCACCGCTGACGAGGATTCGGGGCCGGCATGACGGGACATACGCGACCGGCGCTCTCCCCGGCGATGCAGGCGATCCTCTTCGTCGCCTCCGCCGGGCTCTGGTATTTCGCCATCGGCGACAACTACGACTGGTGGGCGCCGTGGCTGGCGCCGCTGCCGCTGCTGGTGCTCGCCACCGGTAGCGGCGTCGTCGTCACGGCGGTGGCGACCTTTGCCGCTGTCGCCGCCGGGCTGACCAACGTCTTCATCCACCACGGCTTCGCGGTCGAGAGCCAGAACGTCCTCGTCTATCTCGGCTACGGCATCGACCCCGTTACCTATGTCGGCCCGATCGTCGCCTATGCCGCGGCCGCCGCCGTCATCGTCGTGCTCGCGCGCTTCGCCGCGCTCAGGCTGCGGCACCCGGCGGCGCTCCTCGCCTTCCCGGCGCTGTGGACGGGCTACGAGTACATCGTCTTCCTCGCCCGCCGCGGCGACGCCGGCTTCAGCCTCGCCTACACGCAGGTGGAAATCCTGCCGCTCGTGCAGATCGCCGCCGTCACCGGGCCGTGGGGCGTCGTCTTCCTGGTGATGATGGTGCCCGCCGGCCTCGCCACCGCCTGGCTGCTGCGCGACCGGCCGCGGCAGGCGGTCGCCTGCCTCGTCGTGCCGGCGGCCTGCGTCCTCCTCGCCTTCGTCGGCGGCAGCCTGCGCCTCGGCGACACCGCCGGCGAGCGGCAGGCGGTCGTCGCGGTGGTGGCGCCGCCGACCGACGAGACCATCCTGGACGCCACCTCCGCGGCCGCCGTGGAGGCCGCCATCCAGGCCTACGAGGCGCCACTCGACGCACTCGCCGGCACCGGCGTCGAGCTCGTCGTGCTGCCGGAGAAGCTCGCCGCGATCGGCCCGGACCTCGTCGACAGGGCCTTCTCGCACTTCCAGTCGATCGCCGACCGCAACGGCCTGTCGGTGCTCGCCGGCTTCACCGAGACCGACACCGGCGGTGGCGCCAAGAACACCGCGCGGCTGTTCGCGCCGGGCACGACGTCGCCCGTCGCCTACGTCAAGGAATACCTGATCCCGGGGCTCGAGGGCCGCTACACGGCGGGCACGGCGCCGCTGGTGATGACCGACCGCTCGGCGCCGTGGGGGGTCACCATCTGCCACGACATGGACTTCCCGGCGAAGTGGCGCGGCTATTCCCGCCAGGGGGTGGGGCTGATGGCAGTGCCGGCGCTCGATTTCGACGTCGACGCCTGGCACCACGCTCGCGTCGCCATCTTAGCCGGTGTCAGCGGCGGCTTCGCGGTGGCGCGCAACGGCCAGTGGGGCATGCTGACGCTCAGCGACGACCGCGGCCGCGTGCTGGCGGCAAAGCTCACCAGTCACACCGAGACGACAGCGATCCAGGCGACGGTGCCGGTCGGGCGCGGCAACACGCTCTATGCCCGCTTCGGCGACTGGTTCGCCATGCTCTCGCTGGCGGCGGCGATCCTTCTCATCGGTGCCGCCCTGATGGCACGGCGCGAAGAAGAAAAGGCTCGGGGGAAATCATGATCTGGATCGTCGCCGCAGTCGCGGCCATCGCCGGCTTCCTGTTCGGCTTCGACGAGGGCGTCATCGCCGGGGCGCTGGCGCCCCTGAAGCAGGACTTCACCATCACGGCGACGGCCGAGGGGCTGATGACGGCGGCGGTGCCGCTCGGCGCGCTGGTCGGCGCACTCGCCGCCGGATACCTCGCCGGCCCGATGGGCCGCCGCGGCGTGCTGCTCGCCGCCGCCATCCTGTTCGTCCTCGGCGCGCTGTGGGCGGCGCTCGCCGGCGGCGTGTTCTCGCTGACGATGGCGCGCCTGGTGCTCGGCCTCGCCATCGGCTCGGCGGCGATGACGGCACCGCTCTACATTGCCGAATGCGCCCCGGCCGAGAAGCGCGGCACGCTGGTCGCCGCCTACCAGCTCGCCATCACCCTCGGCATCCTCGGCGCCTACTTCATCGACGACATCGTCATCATGCTGACGCCCGACGACCCGACCGACTCGTGGCGGTGGATGTTCGCCGCCGGCATCGTGCCGGCGGTGGCGCTCGGCGTCGGCATGGCGCTTTTGACCGACACGCCGCGCTGGCTGATGCAGAAGGGCCGGCGTGACGAGGCCCGCCGCGTCGCGGCCCGGCTCGCGGAAGTGCCCGAGAACGACCGGGCGGTGGAGGAAGAGCTCGCCGACATCGAGGCGCGGCTCGTCGAGGAGAGGCGCGGCACCGGCGGCCCGTCGCTGCTGTCGCCGACGGTGCGGCCGGCGCTGATCGTGGCAATGGGGCTGTTCCTGCTGCAGCAGCTCTCCGGCATCAACGCGGTGATCTACTTCGCCCCCACCGTGTTCGGCCTGACCGGCTTTGACACCCACGCCGGCGCGATGCTGGCGACGGTGGGTATTGGCGTCGTCAACGTCGCGATGACGGTGGTCGGCATGATCATCATCGACCGCATCGGCCGCCGCTCGCTGCTCGTCATCGGCTTCCTCGGGACGGCGGTGAGCCTGGCCGCCATCGCGGTCGCCGCCTCCAGCGGCAGCGGCGACCTCGGCTGGGTCGCGCTGATCGGGCTCGTCGTCTACATCGCCGCCTTCGCCATCAGCATCGGGCCGCTGCCGTGGATCATGATGGCGGAGGTGTTCCCGCTCGCCGTGCGCGGCCCCGGCATGGGCCTCGCCTCGGTGGCGAACTGGGGCTTCAACGCGCTGGTCGTGTTCTCCTTCCCGGTGCTGCTGCAGGCGGTGGGGCTGTCGGTGGTGTTCGGCCTGTTCGCGATCGTCTGCGCGCTCGGCGTGTTCTTCACGCTGCGCTACGTGCCGGAGACGCGCGGGGCGAGCCTCGAGGACATCGAAGCCCACCTCACCGCCGGCCGGCCGTTCGCGGCGTTCGGGCGGGCGTGAGGCCGAGAGGCGCCTCCCGCGATCGTTGCACTTGACGGCCGCGGGCCGGCCGGAGAAACAGGCGGCGCCGAAAGGGGTGCCGCCCATGAACAGCATCAACGTCATCGCACCCTACCGTCTGCATGGCATGTGGGTGTTCGACGATCCCGCTCGGGGACTGGTCCAGGAGCCGTTCGTCGGCGGTGCCGACACGATGATCGACAAGATCGTCGCCGGGCTGCGCGACGCCCATAACGGGTTCGTCATGGTGTTCTCGTCGAACGCCTTCCCCGGCAGCCAGTTCGAGCTCGACTGGCGCCGGCCGGACCGGAGCGGCAACGTCTATTTTTCGACGGCGCTCGACGCGGAAGGCTGGCTCTGCCCGGCCCTGCTCAAGTACTTCGATGCCCCGCCGCCGAAGCTTTTCGTGGCAGTGCGGGAGCGCGACGGCGCCGCCTGAGACGTCCGCCTCAGGCTGCGGCGCGGGCGGCGCGGACGAGGGCCAGCGCCTCCGACGGCACGAGGCGGCCGTCGTAGAGGGCGCGGCCGGCGATGGCCCCTTCGAGGATCGCAGCCTCCGGCGCGAGCAGTTGGCGCACGTCGTCGAGGCCGGCGAGGCCGCCCGAGGCGATCACCGGGATCGAGACCGCGCGGGCGAGCTCCAGCGTAGCCGCGAGGTTGAGGCCCTTCAGGAGGCCGTCGCGGTCGATGTCGGTGTAGACGATCGCCGCCACACCGGCGTCCTCGAAGGCGCGGGCGAGGTCGACGGCGGCCATCTCGGATGTCTCCGCCCAGCCTTCCACCGCTACCTTGCCGCCCTTGGCGTCGATGCCGACGACGACGCGGCCAGGGAAAGCCTTGGCCGCCCGCCGCACCAGCTCCGGATCGCGGACGGCGATGGTGCCGAGGATGACGCGGCGGACGCCGCGCTTGAGCCAGCCCTCGATCGCGGCCATGTCGCGAATGCCGCCGCCGAGCTGCACCGGCAGACCGGTGGCGGCGAGGATGCCCTCCACCGCCGCGCCGTTGCGGCTTTCGCCGGCGAACGCCCCGTCGAGGTCGACGACGTGCAGCCACGAGAAGCCGGCGTCGGCGAAGGCGCGCGCCTGGGCGGCCGGGTCGTCGTTGAAGACGGTGGCGGACGCCATCTCGCCGCGCACGAGGCGGACGCAGCGGCCTTCCTTCAGATCGATGGCGGGAAACAGGATCACGGGCGCCACTTCAGGAAATTGGAGATCAAGGCGAGCCCGAGGTGCTGGCTCTTCTCGGGATGGAACTGCGTGCCGACGAGGTTGTCGCGCGCCACCACCGCCGTCACCGGGCCGCCGTAGTCGGTGGTGGCGACGATGGTGTCGGGGTCCGTCGCGGCGAGATGGTACGAGTGCACGAAATAGGCGTGCAGGCCGGCGGGGCCGGTCTCGATGCCGGCGAACACCGGGTGGTCGCGCACGAGCGTCAGCGTGTTCCAGCCCATGTGCGGCACCTTCAGCGTCGGGTCCGACGGCTCGATGCGCACCACGTCGCCGGGGATCCAGCCGAGGCCCTCGGAGGTGACGTATTCGAGGCCGCGCTCGGCCATCAGCTGCATGCCGACGCAGATGCCGAGGAACGGCGTGCCGCGCACCTCCACCGCCTCGCGCAGCGCCTCGACCATGCCGGGGACGGCGTCGAGGCCGGCACGGCAGTCGGCGAACGCGCCGACGCCCGGCAGCACGACGCGCTCGGCGCGCGCCACCACGGCGGGATCGGCGGTGACGGCGATGGCGATGCCGAGCCCCGCCTCGCGGGCGGCGCGCTCGAACGCCTTCTCGGCCGAGCGCAGGTTGCCCGAGCCGTAGTCGACGATGGCGACGCTCATCGCGAACGCTCCGAGGTGGGGAAGAGACCGAGGACCTGGGCCTCGTCGCCCTCGTGCCGCGAGGACGCGTAGACGCGCGGCACCGTCGCGGGCGGGGCCGAGGTGCCGGAGGTCGGCGCGACGGGTGCGCCGCCCTCCCAGTCGGCGAAGAAGCGGCGCTCGCACTCGCTGCGGTCGGTGCCGGCGACGACGCCGGCGAAGCGGAAGCGACGGCGCTCGAGCGTCCAGCGGCGCAGGCTGCTCGCTTCGAAGCCCATCACCAGCGCGATCGCCAGGGCGGCGACCAGCGGCGCCGGCTCGCCCACGAGCGAGGCGCCCCACTGCACGATGACGACGATGGCGATCCACAGCACGAGCACCAGCCACATCCGGTGCCAGAGGAGCCAGAGGAGCGGGATCAGGAAGGCCGCCCACGAGAAGCCGTCGCGGACGAAGGTGACGCGCTCGGCATCGCGCATCAGGTCGCCGGACGGCGGCGGCTCGTGAACGGTGAAGACGGCCATGATCGGTCCTCGCCCGGCGTCAGTCGCCGAGCCGCCCCTTCGTCGACGGGATCTCGCCGGCGGTGCGCGGGTCGACGGCGACCGCCGTGCGCAGCGCCCGCGCCACCGCCTTGAAGCAGCTCTCGGCGATGTGGTGGCTGTTGGCGCCGTAGAGCGTCTCGACGTGCAGCGTCAGGCCGGCGTTCATCGCGAACGCCCGGAAGAACTCCTGCACCAGCTCGGTGTCGAAGGTGCCGATCTTCGGCGTCGGGAACGTCGTGTTGAACACCAGGAACGGCCGGCCAGAGACGTCGACGGCGGCGCGCGTCAGCGCCTCGTCCATCGGAAGGTAGCTGTGGGCGTAGCGGACGATGCCGCGGCGGTCGCCGAGCGCCTTCAGGATCGCCTGGCCGAGCGCGATGCCGACGTCCTCCACCGTGTGGTGGTCGTCGATGTGCAGGTCGCCCTTCGCCGTCACGCTCATGTCGATGAGCGAGTGGCGGGAGAGCTGGTCGAGCATGTGGTCGAAGAAGCCGACGCCGGTCGAAAAGCTGCCCTTCCCCGTTCCGTCGAGGTCGACGGTGACGGTGATCTCGGTCTCGTTCGTCCTGCGCTCGACGCGCGCCGTCCGCATCGTCCTCGTCGCTCCCGGTCGTGGAATGGCGCCGCTCCGGGTTGGGTCCGGGGGCACGGGCCCGCCCTTCTAACAGAGGGGGCGGGGTGGTGAAAGCCGCTGCCGGCACGGGCTGTGGCGGGGCGACGGCGCCGCCCGCGCCCGGCGGCCCGTCCGGCTTCTTTGCGTCGACACGGAACATCGGGTCGATCGGCCGATTGGACCGCGACAGACCCAGACGAAGGACGCCCCGATGTTTCTCCGTGTCGACAAGCTGCAGATCGATCTACCCGCCCCGAAACGGCAGGACCCCAACGCCGGCGCCGCCCTGCAGGAACTCCTCGGGGGCAAGTACGGCGAGATGTCCACGCTCGGCAACTACATGTTCCAGAGCTTCAACTTCCGCAGCAAGGCGAAGCTGCGGCCGTTCTACAGCCTCGTCGCGGCCATCACGGCGGAAGAGCTCGGCCACGTCGAGCTCGTCAGCAATGGCGTGGCGATGCTGAACAACGGCCCGGACACCGGCGCCGACGAGGAGGACGGCGGCGACATCTCCGGCGCCCCGTTCGAGGACATGAAGGACATCAGGCTCGCCGGCGGCTTCTACTCGCACGCCGGCGGCGCGGTGCCGATCAACAGCAACGGCGCCTCGTGGAACAACGACTTCGTCACCACCACCGGCAACGTCGTGGCGGACCTCCTGCACAATTTCCACCTGGAGTGCGGCGCCCGGCTGCACAAGCTGCGCGTCTATGAGAGCCTGACCGACCCGACCGGCCGCGAGGTCTGCGGCTACCTGCTGGTGCGCGGTTCCGTCCACGCCCACGCCTATGCGCTCGCCCTGAAGCAGATCACCGGCGTGGCGATCGAGAAGATGCTGCCGACGCCCAACATCAATCTCGACCGGATTCCCGAGGCGCAGAAGTACCTCGCCGAGGGTAGCCACTGCCGACTCTATACGTTCAGCCCGAAGGACTACAAGGAGATGTCGGGCATCTGGGGCAACGGCGAGATGGCGCTGCCGGGCGACCCGCCGGGCGAGCTCGAGGTGGTCGAGGGCATGCCGGACGGTGGCAAGATCCACCAGCTCGGCGGCGTCCCGTCGGCCTTCACCCCGGACTACGCGCCGGAGGAGCTCTTCGAAGTCGCACAGAAGCTGACCAAGAAGGCGCGCTGAGGCCGTCGCACCATCGACCGGTCGCGTACGGCTGATCGAGACCGCGGCCCGCCGCCCCCCGGGGTGGCGGGCCGTCTTGCGTCAGGGGTCCGGGCTCTCGGCCGCAAACGTCGCCGCGAAGGCGCGCTCACCGGCCGGCGTGAAGGCGACGATGCGGCCGGTTTCGCCGACCTTTAGCCAGCTCAATTCAGCCATTCGCGTCAGAAGCGCGGCTCCGAGCGAGCCGGCGAGGTGGTGGCGGCGCTCGCTCCAGTCGAGGCAGGCGCGGCAGAGCGGCCGGCGCTTGCCCGCGAGCGGCGCGAGATCGATGCCGAAATCACGGAGGAAGGCTCGGCCGGCGGGGGTCGGCGCGAGTTCGCCGTCGTGCTCGGCCAGCACGCCGCGGCGACGCAGGCCATCGAGCAGCGCGACGCCGCGCTCACCAGCGAGGTGATCGTAGCAGAGCCGGGCGACCCGCAGCGCCGGTTCCTTCGGCCCTGGCCGGGTGCGCACCGCGCCGGTGCGGTCCGCGAGCCCCATCAGGCCTTCCAGCACCGCCGCGACGTCGCTGCCGGAAAGACGGAAATAGCGGTGGCGGCCCTGCTTCTCGACCGCAACGAGGCCGCCCGCCTCGAGCTTCGACAGGTGGCCGCTCGCCGTCGGCAGACCGACGCCCGCCTCGCCGGCGAGCTCGCTGGCGGTCAGCGCCCGGCCGTCCATCAGGGCGGTCAGCATGTTGGCACGGGCGGGATCGCCGAGCAGAGCGGCGACGGCGGCGATGACGGGTCCGTCTTTCATGGTTCGATCATGGCCGAACTATCGACGTCCGGCAAGAGCCTAGGGTGCGGGATCAGGCCACCCCGGCCGCTCCGGAGACGCCGCCATGACCATGCCCCGCACCGCCGGCCGCCGCGCCCGCTTCACCTTCCCCCGCGGCTGTCCGAGCGCCAGCGGCGGTGTCGCCGAAAGGCTTCGGCGGATTGCCGGCGCCTTGCTCGCCGGCGCCGGGCGGCTGTGGCGCATCCGCAGCAACCGCCGCGCCACCCTCGACCTGCTCGACCTCGACGACGACCGCCTCGCCGACATCGGCCTCACCCGCGCCGACGTGCATGTTGCGCTGTTCGACCCGCGCACGCCGGACCCGACGGGGATGCTGGACGCGTCGGCGGCCGAGCGGCGCCGGGCGGGGCGGCGGAGGTGACAAGGGGCTGCGGTGAGTGGGGCGGGCGTTTGTCGGATGGCTGCACACTCGGAAATCACTCTCGACAGCAGAGCCCGCGGCGCCCCCCCTCCCTACCCTCCCCCGCGAGGGGGGAGGGTCTGCGTTGGGGATTTGTCAAACCACCTGACCCAATCTCGGCGCGAACCCTCCCCCCTCGCGGGGGAGGTGGCCGGCGAAGCCGGTCGGAGGGGGGGCCGCGGGCGCAACAGTCAAGGGATCCCTCGGCCCCGGACGAACGCGAGCAACCAAGGTCGGCACTGCGGGGAAGCGAGGGGTCGATCGAGCCTCTGCTCCGGGCTGACGCTGCCTGCTAAGGTGACGCGAACCGCCACCATCCCGCCCCGAGGACGCCGCCGCGATGTACCAGCCGGAGCATTTCCGCGAGGAGCGGCTCGAGGTCCAGCACGCGCTGATCCGGGCCCACCCGCTCGGACTACTGATCTCCTCCGGCGCCGACGGCCTGTCGGCGAACCCGGTGCCGTTCCTGCTGCACGACGCCGACGAGGCCGCTCCCCGCGGGACGCTGCGCGCGCACGTCGCCCGTGCCAACCCGCAGTGGCGGGACTTTCTGGACGGCGACGGGACCGGCGGCGAGGCCCTGATCGTCTTCCAGGGCGCCGACACCTACGTGACGCCGTCCTGGTACGCGACGAAGCGGGAGACGGGGAAGGTCGTGCCGACCTGGAACTATGCCATCGTGCAGGTGCGCGGACGGCCGCGGGTCGTCGAGGACGATGCCTGGCTCTCCCGCCAGATCGAGGCGCTGACCGTCGTGCACGAAGGCGGCCGGCCGGTGCCGTGGGCGGTGTCGGATGCGCCGGCGCGCTATGTCGAGATGCAGAAGCGCGGCATCGTCGGGCTGGAGATCCCCATTGAGCGCATCGATGGGAAATGGAAGGTCAGCCAGAACCGGCCGGAGGCCGACCGGCGGGGCGTCGCGGAGGGCCTCGCGGCGGCCGGAGAGGCAGGTGCGGCGATGGCCGGTCTGGTCGCCACCTATGGCGGGCTCGAGCGCGGCTGACGAGCCCCCCGGCAGGCACCGCCGACGCCGTCCGACCCGGTCGCGCCGACGCATGGCAGCCAACGCATGGCAGGACGGCGATCAGGCCGCTGTCACCGTCCCGTCGAGGGTTTATTGTAGCGGCTGACGCGGCCGCCCGGCTCGGAACGGCCGCGAACAACGGGAGCCCGACGATGCCGACGACCCGCAACTCGATCCACGACAACGCCCGCAAGGCCGCCATCGCGGCGCTCAGCGCCCGCATGGCCGACGCCATCGATCTCGGGCTCGCCATCAAGCACGCCCACTGGAACGTCCGCGGGCCGCAGTTCATCGCCGTGCACGAGATGCTCGACACCCTGCGCGGGGAGATGGACGACCACGTCGACACCATGGCCGAGCGCGTCTCGCAGCTCGCCGGCACGCCGCAGGGCACGCTGCAGGGCGTTTCGGGCGCGACCTCGCTTCCCGCCTATCCGGCTGACGCGAAGGGCATCGAGGCGCACCTGACGGCGCTCGCCGACCGTTACGGCGCTTTCGCCAACGCCGTGCGCAAGGACATCGAGGCGGTCGGCGAAGCCGGCGACCCGACCTCGGCCGACGTGCTGACGCAGGTATCGCGCGGCGTCGACAAGGCACTGTGGTTCATCGAGGCGCACCTACCCGGCAACGCCTGATCGCACCGGAGACGGCCCCTCCCCCGCTGCGGAGGAGGGGCGGCCGGTAGCGGCCCGGATGACGGCCTCTCCCGCAGCGGGAGAGGCCTTCGCTCAGGTGACGTTGAAGGCGGCGATCGCCGCCATGTTGACGAGCTCGGAATCCTTGGCGCCGAGCTGGACGATCTGCACCGGCTTGTCGAGGCCGACGACCAGCGGCCCGATCACCGTCGAGCCGCCGAGTTCGCGCAGCATGCCGGTGGCGATCGAGGCGGCGTCCGCCGACGGCATGACGAGCACGTTCGCCGGGCCGGAGAGGCGCGCGAACGGATAGGCGGTAAGCAGCTCGGCGCTGAGAGCGGACGTGGCCGACATCTCGCCGTCCACCTCGAAGTCCACCCGCTTCCGGTTGAGGATCGCCATCGCCTCCTGGACGCGCCGGGCGCTGTCCGTCGGCGGCTGGCCGAAGGTGGCGCTGGCGAGCAGCGCGACGCGCGGCTCGTAGCCGAGCCGGCGGGCGACGTGGGCCGCCTCGACGGCGATCTCGGCGAGTTCTTCCGCCGTCGGCGTCTCGTGCACGGCGGTATCGGCGACGAGCACCGTGCGGCCGCGCGCCAGCACCATCGACAACCCGATCGGCCGGTGGCCGGGCTTGGCGTCGATGACGCGGCGCACCGCCTCCAGCGTCGAGGCGTAGTGGCGGGTCGAGCCCGTCACCATCGCGTCGGCGTCGCCCAGCGCCACCATCAGGGCGCCGAAATAGTTGCGGTCGGTGTTCACCAGGCGCTGGCAGTCGCGCAGCAGGAAGCCACGGCGCTGCAGGCGGGCGAACAGGAACTCCGCATAGTCGCGGTTGCGGCTCGAGACGCGGGCGTTGGCGATCTCCATGCCCGGCCGGATCTCGACACCGGCAGCCTTCGCGTTCGCCTGGACGATGTCCTCGCGGCCGATCAGGATGGCGGTGCCGAGGCCCTGCACGACGAAGCTCGCGGCGGCGCGGATCGCCGCCTCCTCCTCGCCCTCGGCGAAGACGACGCGCTTCGGCTGCTGGCGCACCTTGGTGAAGACGCGCGCGAGCGTGCCGGCGACGGGGTCGCGACGTGCCGACAGCTGCTCGACATAGGCGGCCATGTCGACGATCGGCCGGCGGGCGACGCCGGTCTCCATCGCCGCCTTCGCCACCGCCGGCGGCACCACCGAGATGAGGCGCGGGTCGAACGGCGCCGGGATGATGTACTGCGGCCCGAAGCGCGGGCGATGGCCGCGATAGGCGGCGGCGACCTCGTCCGGCACGTCCTCGCGGGCGAGCATGGCGAGCGCGTGGGCGGCGGCGATCTTCATCTCGTCGTTGATGGTCGTCGCCCGCACGTCGAGCGCGCCGCGGAAGATGTAGGGGAAGCCGAGGACGTTGTTGACCTGGTTCGGATAGTCCGACCGGCCGGTCGCCATGATGGCGTCGTCGCGGACGGCCGCGACCTCCTCCGGGGTGATCTCCGGATCCGGGTTCGCCATGGCGAAGATGACCGGGTTCGGCGCCATCGAGCGGACCATCTCGTCGGTCAGCGCGCCCTTCACCGAAACGCCGAAGAAGACGTCCGCACCCTCCATCGCCTCGGCGAGGGTGCGCTTGTCGGTGGGGACGGCGTGCGCCGACTTCCACTGGTTCATGCCCTCGGTGCGGCCCTGGTAGACGACACCCTTGGTGTCGCAGAGGATGACGTTCTCGTGCGGCACGCCGAGCGCCTTGATGAGCTCGATGCAGGCGATGCCGGCAGAGCCGGCGCCGTTGCAGACGATCTTCGTCGTCTTCAGCTCGCGCCCGGTGAGGTGCAGCGCGTTGATGACGCCCGCAGCGGCGATGATCGCCGTGCCGTGCTGGTCGTCATGGAACACCGGGATGTCCATGATCTCGCGCAGGCGGCTCTCGATGATGAAGCAGTCCGGCGCGCGGATGTCCTCGAGGTTGATGCCGCCGAAGGACGGTCCGAGGAAGCGCACGCAGTTGACGAACTCGTCGACGTTCTCGGTGTCGACCTCGAGGTCGATGGAGTCGACGTCGGCGAAGCGCTTGAACAGCACCGCCTTGCCTTCCATCACGGGCTTCGCCGCCAGCGCGCCGAGGTTGCCGAGGCCGAGGATGGCGGTGCCGTTGGTGATCACGGCGACGAGGTTGCCGCGGATCGTGTAGTCGAAGGCGCGGCTCGGGTCCTCGGCGATGGCGCGCACCGGCACGGCGACGCCCGGCGAATAGGCGAGCGACAGGTCGCGCTGCGTCGCCATCGGCTTGGTCGCGACGATCTCGATCTTGCCGGGCCGTCCCATCTGGTGGAACTGCAGCGCTTCGCGGTCGGTGAAGGCCAGGCCGGGCCGCGTCGGGCCGTCACTCGCTGCCATCGGATGGAAACTCCTTGGGGGGGCGGGCCGTGCCGGCCTCGAATTTCGGAAAGGGGGGCGACCTTATCCACGGCTCGTTCGGGCCACAAGCCGCCCGGCGGTGAAACGGCGCGCTCACTCTGCTAGCGTCGCGCCGCCATGCGATCCCTCCCCGAAGACGCTCCCGCTCCCCAGGATGCACCCGTCGTCGCCCGCCCGACGCCGATGATGGAGCAGTACATCGAGATCAAGGCGGCGAACCCCGACTGCCTGCTGTTCTACCGCATGGGCGACTTCTACGAGATGTTCTTCGGCGACGCCGAGGTGGCGAGCCGGGCGCTCGGCATCGCGCTGACGAAGCGCGGCAAGCACCTCGGCGACGACATCCCGATGTGCGGCGTGCCGATCCACGCCGCCGACGACTACCTGCAGAAGCTGATCGCACTCGGCCACCGCGTCGCCGTCTGCGAGCAGCTGGAGGACCCCGCCGAGGCGAAGAAGCGCGGCGCGAAGTCGGTGGTCCGCCGCGACGTGGTCCGCCTCGTCACCCCCGGCACGATCACCGAGGAGACGCTGCTCGACGCCGGCCGGCCGAACTGGCTCGCGGCGCTGTCGCGGCTCGGCGGCGGCGACGGCCCGCTCGGGCTCGCCTGGATCGACATCTCCACCGGCGCCTTCCGCGTCGGCGAGGTGGCGCTGGCCGCGCTGCCGGGCGAACTCTCGCGCATCGAGCCGCGCGAACTCCTGGTGCCCGACGGGCTGCTGGCGGACGCGGTCCTCGCGCCGCTCTTGCGGGCGCTGCCGGGGCGAAATCCCGCGACCGCGGTGACGCCGCTGCCGCGCGTCCATTTCGACGGCGCCAGCGCCGCCGAGCGCCTCGCCCGCTTCTACGGCGTCGCGACGCTCGACGGCTTCGGCGCCTTCACGCGCAGCGAGCTGTCGGCCGCCGCCGCCGCGCTCTCCTATGTGGAGCGCACGCAGTTGAGCGCGCGGCCGCCGCTCGACGCGCCGCGCCGCGAGACCGCCGGCGCCGCGATGGCGATCGACGCGGCGACGCGGTCGAGCCTCGAGATCACCCGCACGCAAAACGGCGAGCGCGCCGGCTCGCTGTTTTCAGCCGTCGACCGCACCGTCACCGGCGGCGGCGCGCGGCTGCTGGCGGAGCGGCTGTCGAGCCCCCTCACCGATACCGCCGAGATCGGCCACCGCCACGACGCGGTCGGCTGGCTCCTCGCAGAAGCCGATCGCCGAACCGCCCTGCGGACCGACCTCGCCCGTGCCCCGGACATCGCCCGGGCGCTGTCGCGCCTCGCCCTCGATCGGGGTGGGCCGCGCGACCTCGGCGCCGTCGCCGCCGGGCTCGCCGCCGCCGCCGAGACCGCCGCGACCCTCGACGCCGCCGACGCGCCGCAGGAGATCGCGGACGCGCGGGCCGCGCTCGTGGCGCTGCCGGAGACGTTGTCGGCGACGCTCGCCGATGCCCTTGCCGACAGCCTGCCGCACCTGAAGCGCGATGGCGGCTTCGTCCGCCCCGGCCATCGCGCCGACCTCGACGAGGCCCGGGCGCTCCGTGACGAGAGCCGGCAGGTGATCGCCCGTCTGCAGGGGACCTATGCCGAGGAGACCGGCATCCGGGCGCTCAAGATCCGCCACAACGCCGTGCTCGGCTGGTTCGTCGAGACGCCGCAGGCGCACGGCGAGAAGCTGCTCGCAGCCCCGCTTGGCTCGCACCGCTTCGTGCACCGCCAGACGATGGCCGGCGCCGTGCGCTTCACCACGCCCGAGCTCGCCGAGCTCGAGCAGAAGATCGCCGGCGCCGCCGAGCGGGCGCTGGCGATCGAGCTGACGGTGTTCGCTTCCCTCGTCGAGGCGGTTGTGGCGGCCTCCGACGTGTTGAAGCAGGCGGCAGCCGCGCTCTCCACCCTCGACGTCGCGGCGGCGCTGGCCGACCTCGCCGAGCGCGAGCGCTGGACGCGGCCGGTGGTCGACCGTTCGCTCGCCTTCCGCGTCGCCGGCGGCCGGCACCCGGTGGTGGAGGCGGCGCTGCGGCGCGAGGCGGCCGACCCGTTCGTGCCCAACGATGCCGACCTCGGACCGCCGGCGGGCGAGGCGCACGGGCGGCTCGTCATCGTCACCGGCCCGAACATGGGCGGCAAGTCGACCTATCTGCGCCAGAACGCGCTGATCGCCGTGCTCGCCCAGGCCGGCTCCTACGTGCCGGCGGCAGACGCCCACATCGGCGTCATCGACCGCCTGTTCAGCCGCGTCGGCGCCGCCGACGACCTCGCCCGCGGCCGCTCCACCTTCATGGTCGAGATGGTCGAGACGGCGGCGATCCTCAACCTCGCCACCGAGCGCTCGCTCGTCGTGCTCGACGAGATCGGCCGCGGCACCGCCACCTATGACGGCCTGTCGATCGCCTGGGCAGCGATCGAGCACCTGCACGGCGCCAACCGCTGCCGGACGCTGTTCGCCACCCACTATCACGAGCTGACCGCGCTCGCCGGGCGGCTCGCGCGCGTCGCCAACGCCACGGTGAAGGTGAAGGAGTGGAAGGGCGACGTCGTCTTCCTGCACGAGATCGTGCCGGGCGCCGCCGACCGTTCCTACGGCATCCAGGTGGCGCGCCTCGCCGGCCTGCCGGCGCCGGTGCTCGCCCGCGCCAAGGCGGTGCTGGCGCGGCTCGAATCGGCCGGCCGCACCGGCACGCCCTCGGCGGCGCTCGAAGACCTGCCGCTGTTTTCCGCACCCGCCCGCCCGACGTCCACACCGGTGCCGCCCGACCCGGCGCTGGCGGTGCTCGACGAGATCCACCCCGACGACCTGACCCCGCGCGCCGCGCTGGAGGCGCTCTATCGCCTGAAGGCCGCCCGTAGTAAGAGTATGAAGCGACCAGAATGATCTCACGCATCCACAATGCCTCCGCCTACCCTAAGCTCATGAACGATGCCCTATCTCATTAATACTCTTGAACAAAATAGAACACTTCGGGGAGATTTAGCATAATGCTTGACGAATCATCATTGTCTCCGAAACTTGCACTGAATTATCGACACTATCTGGAGAAAATTGACGAAATTGACTATTCAGGAGATAGGCCGCATCTCACTTGTGAAGATGTGATTGATGCACATTATTTGATCTGCGATCATTTCTTGAACTTGGGAGAGGGTATCGCGGGATTTGGACCTAGAGACTTTAATCTACTGTCCTCAGCTGTTGGAAGACAGCTCGCTTCGGCTGGAGGAGAGTTTGTATATGAAGATCTATGGGAAGTTGCTTCATCTCTAATATTTGGCCTAATTAATGATCATCCCTTTCATGATGCGAATAAGAGAACAGCCTTTCTCAGTTCGGTTTTTTAATGATGGAGAATGGCTACACCCCTTCAGTTGATATCACGTATGTTGAAGATTTCATGATAGAAATTGCTGATTTTAACAGAGCGAATGGCCGAAGCATGGAAATAACAGAGATATCGCCGAAGTTTAAAAGCATGTTTCGTAAACAGGATAACAAGATGTCATATATAGTGACATTCAATGAACTTCAGAATTTGCTGGGAAAGCACGGATGCTCACTTGATAATCCAAGCGGCAACTACATAAATGTGTACAAGGGGCAGGTGAGAGTTTCTCAGATCGGATTTCCTGGTTGGAGCAAGGAAGTCTCAAGGAATGCGATTTCTACAGTTAGAAAATCTACGGGATTGATTCCGGATAACGGCGTTGATGCGCAAGTATTTTTCAAGAATGCCGATCCTCTCAGCGTTCTAATTGGGGAGTACGAGGAGCCTCTGCGGCGGCTTGCCTATAGGTGAGATACAATATTTGACAGTATCATTGATTCCAAAGGAGAATTTGTATGCCGAAGGGCTACTGGATCGCCCGCATCGACGTTGCCGACCCCGAGATTTACAAGCGCTACGTCGCCGGCGCCGTGCCGGCCTTCGAGAAGTACGGCGCGAAGTTCCTCGCCCGCGGCGGCGCCACCTTCCCGATGGAGGGGACGAACCGCGCCCGCAACGTCATCATCGAGTTCCCGTCCGTCCAGGCGGCGCAGGATTGCTGGAATTCACCGGAATATCAGGCGGCGCGAGAACACCGCCTGCCGGTGTCGGCCGGCGAGATCGTCATCGTCGAGGGATTGCCGGACTGAGGCCCACGAGCGGGCCTATCCCTCGAGATCTCAGGATTGGGCCTTTCCCTCGTCTCCGGCGCGAACCCTCCCCCCTCGCGGGGGAGGGCAGGGAGGGGGCGCCGCGGACTCGGCTCCGGCAGTCCGCACCCATCCCCCGGCGGGCGCCTTCCCGCGCCTACTCCTGCTCGGTGCAGGTGGCGACCGGGTCGGCGTCCTCGCCCTGGCGCAGGTCGTAGAGCGAGCCTTCCCGGCCCTTCGTCCACCAGACGAAGGCGCCGCCGGCATAGCGGGCACCGGAGGCCGCCAGCACCGCAACCATGACGCGCCGCCCGCCCTCGACCGGCACCATCGCCAGCGAATCCTCGCCGGCGTTGATGTACTCGACCGTCATCGTCGCCGAGCTGCCCTCGCAGCGATAGTTGACGCTCAACGCCTCCGCTTCGGGCGCATCGAGCATGAGGGTCACGTCAGCGGCCGTCGCGGGCGTGGCGAGGGCGATCGTCGTGCACATCGCGGGGATCAACAAGGCGGGCGTTCGCGACGCGAGCCTCGCCAATCGGTTGCGCAAACCCGACACGATCATTCTTGCTCCTCCGGCCAGTTCTGGCGCCCGTGCAGCACACGGACGACGGCGACGCTCCCCGCGGGGTCGATCTCGTAGACGATGACGAACGGCGCGACCACGAGTTCCCGCGTGCCGGCGAGACGACCGATCCGACCCCGCCGAGGGTGAGCCGAAAGGGATTCGATCTGGTCGAGGATCAGGCGGCCGACGCGCTCGGCGGCACGCGGCCTCTCAGCGTGGATGCAGGCGATCTGGCCGGCAAAGTCGGTGGACGCGGCCTGCGACCACCGGATGGTCACCGCCGGCGCCCGATGATCTGCTCGAACGTTTCCACGACCGCCTCATGGGAGACGACGCGGCCCGCGGCGACGTCGGCACGCCCCGCCTCGACGGCGGCGACGAACGCCTCTTCGGACTGCACGAAGCCCCCGAGGGCTTCCGCCACGATGCTGTCGCGGGAGCGCCCGGTAGCGGCCTCGAGCCGGCTGAGCCGGACCTCGAGGTCCTCGTCGATCTGGGCGGTCAGCGTGGTCTGCATCGGGCTCTCCATCGCCCCGCAGTATAGCGGCATGGCTGCAGCCTCGAAACAGCCACCCCGCCTTTGCCTCACCGCCCGCGGCTGCTATGAGCGGTCGCGACAGCCACAGTGTCCCCCGGATCCCGCCCCATGACCCCCATGCGCCTCGTCGTCGTCGGAGCCGCCGGCCGGATGGGCCGGGCGCTGGTGCGCACGATCGCCGCGACCGAGGGCGTGACGCTCGCCGGTGCCGTCGAGCGCGAGGGGTCGCCCCACCTCGGCGAGGACGCCGGCGTGCTCGCCGGCCTGCCGGCGAACGGCATCGCGCTGTCGGACGACCCGCTGCCACTGTTCGCGGCGGCCGAGGGCGTGCTCGACTTCACGAGCCCCGCCTCGACCCTGCACTTCGCCGAACTCGCCGCGCAGGCGCGCATCGTCCACGTCATCGGCACCACCGGCTGCAGCGCCGCCGACGACGACCGCATCGAGGCCGCCTCGCGCCACGCGGTGGTGGTGAAGTCCGGCAACATGAGCCTCGGCGTCAACCTGCTCGCCGCGCTGGTGCGCAAGGCGGCGCGGGCGCTGGGTCCCGAGTTCGACCTCGAGATCGTCGAGATGCACCATCGCCACAAGGTCGACGCGCCCTCGGGCACGGCGCTTTTGCTCGGCGAGGCGGCCGCGGCCGGCCGCGGCGTGGCGCTGCGGGATGTGGCCGTGCGGGCTCGCGACGGCCACACTGGCGCGCGGCCGGCGGGGGCGATCGGCTTCCAGGCGCTGCGCGGCGGGTCCGTCGTCGGCGACCACACCGTCATCCTCGCCGGCGACGGCGAGCGCATCGAGCTCACCCACCGCGCCGAGAGCCGGGAGCTGTTCGCCAAGGGCGCCGTCACGGCGGCGCTGTGGGGCCGCGGCCGCAAGCCCGGCCTCTATTCGATGGCCGACGTGCTCGGGCTTTCAGACTAGGCTGCCGACATCAAGGAAGGATCACCCCGCATGGACCGTCTCCTCGTGCTCGTCCGCCACGGCCAGAGCGAGTGGAACCTGAAGAACCTGTTCACCGGCTGGCGCGATGTCGGGCTGACCGAGAAGGGCGTCGCCGAGGCGCACGCCGCAGGCCTGGCGCTGAAGGCGGCGGGCCTCTCCTTCGACGTCGCCTACACCTCGGTGCTGTCGCGTGCCGAGGAGACCTGCCGGATCATGCTCCAGGAGCTCGGCCAGGCGGACCTGCCGACGATCCGCGACGCGGCGCTCAACGAGCGGGACTATGGCGAGCTCACCGGCCTCAACAAGGACGACGCGCGCGCCCGCTTCGGCGAGGAGCAGGTGCACATCTGGCGCCGTTCCTTCGACGTGCCGCCGCCCGGCGGCGAGAGCCTGAAGGACACGGCCGCCCGCACGCTGCCCTATTTCCACAAGGAGATCCTGCCGCGGGTGAAGGCCGGCGAGCGGGTGCTGGTCGCCGCCCACGGCAACAGCCTGCGCTCGATCATCATGGACCTCGAGGAATTGTCGGGCGAGGAGATCGTGGCGCGCGAACTCGCGACGGGCTCGCCGATCATCTACCGCCTCGACGCCGAGGGCCGCATCGCCGAGAAGCGCGACCTCGCCGCCTGATCCTCCCGCCCGCCCGCCTGAGGAGGCTGCCGTGGAAGACGTCGTCGCCGCCCCCGCGATCGAGATCCGCTCGCTGACCGAAGAGGCGATCCGCGAGCACGCCCGCGGCCTCTCCGAGGTGCTCGCCGACTGCGTCGAGGGCGGCGCCTCCGTCGGCTTCATGCTGCCCTATGCGATCGAGGACGCCGTGCCCTACTGGCACGCCGTCGCCGATGCGGTCGGGCGCGGCGAGCGCATCTGCCTCGCCGCCCTGGTCGACGGCCTCGTCGTCGGCACGGCGCAGCTGAATTTCGCGCCGATGCCGAACCAGCCGCACCGGGCGGACGTGTCGAAGCTGCTCGTCCACCGCGCCGCCCGCAACCACGGCCTCGGCACAGCGCTGATGCACCAGCTCGAGATCGAGGCGGCGCTGCACGGCCGCTCGCTGCTCGTTCTCGACACCGCCGTCGGCGGCGGCGCCGAGGCGCTCTACGAGCGGATGGGCTGGCAGCCGGTCGGCGAGGTGCCGGGCTATGCGCTGTGGCCCGACGGCGGCGAGTGCGCGACGCGCTTCTACTGGAAGCGGCTGGACGGCTGAGGCGCGGCACGCGCGATCCGCGCAAGCGGTGCGGAGGCCACTCTCACACCTCGATGTTGTCGATCAACCGCGTCGCGCCGAGCTTTGCGGCAGCGACGATGACGAGGGGGTCGCCCGGCTGCGGCTCGGCGAGATCGCTACGGCGGCGCACCGCGACGTAATCCACATGCCAGCCGCGGCCAGTGAGTGCCCCCGCCGCATCCGCCTCGACGCCACCGATGCTTTCGCCGGCGCGCAAGCTCGCGGCGGCGGAGACGAGCGAGCGCCGCAGCGCCGCCGCCTCGGCGCGCTCGGCCGCCGTGAGGTAGCCATTGCGCGACGACAGGGCGAGGCCGTCGTCGGCGCGCGCCGTCTCGACCCCGACGATCTCGACGCCCATGGACAACTGCCGCACCATCGCCTCGACGACGCGCAGCTGCTGGTAGTCCTTCTTGCCGAACACCGCGACCGCCGGGCGCACCATCAGGAACAGCTTCGCCACCACGGTGGCAACGCCCGTGAAGAAGCCGGGCCGGACGGCGCCTTCCAGGATGTCGGTCAGCGCCGGCGGCGGCACGACGCGCACCGTCTGCGGCTCGGGATACATCTCCGCGACCGTTGGCGCGTAGACGACGTCGACGCCGAGGGCACCGAGCTTCTCGAGGTCCGCCTCGAACGTGCGTGGATAACGGTCGAAGTCTTCGCTCGGGGCGAACTGCAGCGGGTTGACGAAGATCGAGACGGCGACCCGGCCACCGCGGGCCTTGGCGACGCGCACGAGGTCGAGATGGCCCTCGTGCAGGTTGCCCATGGTGGGCACGAGCGCGCAGGAACCGCGCGGCCCCGCGTCCAGCGGCAGGCGGCGCCGCAGATCGGCGACGGTGCGGACGACGTCCATGATGGTCCGTCGGCTCAGGCGGTCTGTTTCTTCGGCGTGCCGAAGACGTGCTCCGGCCCGGGGAAGCGGCGCGCCTTGACGTCGGCCGCATAGGCGGCGGCCGCCTCCGACAGCTGCGCGCCGAGCTCGGCATAGCGCTTGACGAAGCGCGGCTTGAAGTCGTCGAACAGGCCGACGAGGTCCTCGCTGACGAGCACCTGGCCGTCGCAGGCCGGCGAGCCGCCGATGCCGATGGTGACGATCGGCAGCTCCGCGGTGATCTGGCGGGCGATCGGCTCCAGCATCGCCTCAAGCACGACGGAGAAGGCGCCGGCCTCGGAAATGGCGCGGGCGTCGTCGCGGATCTTGATCGCTTCGGCATCCGTGCGCCCGCGGGCGCGGAAGCCGCCGAGCGTGTTCACCGCCTGCGGCGTCATGCCGACGTGGCCCATCACCGGCACGCCGCGCTGGGTGAGGAAGTGGACGGTCTCGGCCATCTCGGCGCCGCCCTCGAGCTTCACCGCGCCGCAGCCGGTCTGCGCCATGATGCGTGCTGCGGTGCGGAAGGCCTGCTCCGGGCTCTCCTGGTAGCTGCCGAACGGCAGGTCGACGACGACGAGCGAGGTCTGCGAGCCGCGCACGACGGCGGCACCGTGGGCGATCATCAGCTCCGGCGTCACCGCAACGGTCGAGTCGAAGCCGTAGACGACCATGCCGAGGCTGTCGCCGACGAGCAGCACGTCGACGTGCGGATCGAGGAATTTCGCCGTCGCCGCCGTGTAGGCGGTCAAGACGACGACAGGCTCACCGCCTTTCCGGGCCGCGACTTCCGGTGCGGTGACCCGGTGCGACCGTCCCGCTGCGCTCATCTTGGCTCGTCCCGGCCGCCGTCTGTTTTGTCCGCCGAGCGTTGGCGACCTCTCGCTCGGCGATCACGAATTTGTAACGCTGCACTGCGGCATATTCAACGCCGATCGGCGGCGGCCGTTGCCATGGCATGCGAACCGCGCCCTTCAGCGTGTGCGCCGCTTGGCGCGCCGGGGGTCGGGTGCTATCTGGCACGCCATGACCCGTGCCCCGCAGCCGCTCATCCGCAACTTCTCGATCATCGCCCACATCGACCATGGCAAGTCGACGTTGGCCGATCGCCTCATCCAGCGCACCGGCGGCCTCACCGCCCGCGAGATGAAGGATCAGGTGCTCGATTCCATGGACATCGAGCGCGAGCGCGGCATCACCATCAAGGCGCAGACGGTGCGCCTCGAGTATCCGGCGAAGGACGGCAAGACCTACGTTCTCAACCTCATGGACACGCCGGGCCACGTCGATTTCGCCTACGAGGTGTCGCGCTCGCTCGCAGCCTGCGAGGGCTCGCTGCTCGTCGTCGACGCCAGCCAGGGCGTCGAGGCGCAGACGCTCGCCAACGTCTACAAGGCGATCGACAACAACCACGAGATCGTGCCGATCCTCAACAAGATCGACCTGCCCGCCGCCGAGCCCGAGCGCATCAAGGAGCAGATCGAGGAGGTGATCGGCCTCGATGCCTCCAACGCCGTGATGATCTCGGCCAAGACCGGCCTCGGCATCGACGACGTGCTGGAGGCGATCGTCACCCGCCTGCCGCCGCCGCAGGGCGACGTCGACGCGCCGCTGAAGGCGATGCTGGTCGACAGCTGGTACGACGCCTATCTCGGCGTCGTCGTTCTGGTGCGCGTCATCGACGGCAAGATGCGCAAGGGCCAGCGCATCCTGATGATGGGCACCGACGCCGCCTACGAGGTCGAGCGCCTCGGCGTCTTCACCCCGAAGATGGTGGCGATGGAGGCGCTCGGCCCCGGCGATGTCGGCTTCTTCACCGCCTCCATCAAGGAAGTGGCCGACACCCGCGTCGGCGACACCATCACCGACGAGAAGAAGCCCGCCGCCGAGATGCTGCCCGGCTTCCGGCCGGCCCAGCCGGTGGTGTTCTGCGGGCTGTTCCCGGTCGATGCCGCCGACTTCGAAGACCTGCGGTCGGCGATGGGGCGGCTGCGCCTCAACGACGCGAGCTTCTCCTTCGAGATGGAGTCCTCCGCCGCGCTCGGCTTCGGCTTCCGCTGCGGCTTCCTCGGCCTGCTGCATCTCGAGATCATCCAGGAGCGGCTGGAGCGCGAGTTCAACCTCGACCTGATCGCGACGGCGCCGTCGGTGGTCTACAAGATCACCCAGACCAACGGCACCGAACTCGAGCTCCACAACCCGGCCGACATGCCGGATCCGGTGAAGATCGAGGAGATCGCCGAGCCGTGGATTCGCGCGACGATCCTCACCCCCGACGACTATCTCGGCTCGGTGCTGAAGCTCTGCCAGGAGCGCCGCGGCGTGCAGGTCGACTTGAGCTACGTCGGCAAGCGCGCGATGGCGACCTACGACCTGCCGCTGAACGAGGTGGTGTTCGACTTCTACGACCGTCTGAAGTCGATCTCGAAGGGCTACGCCTCCTTCGATTACCAGCTGACCGACTACCAGCCGGGCGACCTCGTGAAGATGCAGATCCTCGTCAACGCCGAGCCGGTCGACGCGCTGTCGATGCTCGTCCACCGTACCCAGGCGGAGCGGCGCGGCCGGGCGATGTGCGAGAAGCTGAAGGAACTGATCCCGCCGCACATGTTCCAGATTCCGGTGCAGGCGGCGATCGGCGGCAAGATCATCGCCCGCGAGACGATCCGGGCGCTCCGCAAGGACGTGACGGCGAAGTGCTACGGCGGCGACGCCACCCGCAAGCGCAAGCTCCTCGACAAGCAGAAGGAGGGCAAGAAGCGCATGCGCCAGTTCGGCCGCGTCGAGATCCCCCAGGAGGCGTTCATCGCCGCCCTGAAGGTGGACGTCTAGGCCGCGCGCCGTCATCCACGCGCAACGCACACGCCCAGACCGCCGACGCCACTGAGCCCCGCTGTGGGCGAGGCGAATTCGTGCTTTGCCCCGCCCTCACCCCGTCGGGATGCGGGCTCTCGCGTTGTCGACGACGACCGTGAGGCTGGCCCGGACGATCTGCAGCACGGTGCGGTCGATGCGGGATTCAGACATCGCCTCGCGCATCCCGACGGCCTGCTCGACGAGGTGCAGGGTCGCGTCGAGGGCCGCGTGGGCGCGGGCCGGGTCGTCCTCGGCGTAGCGAGCGACGGTCTCGATGTAGGATCGTTCCAGGAGATCGGCGATCAGCACCACCGCCGACGTCTCGAATGAGATGCGGTCGGCCGAATAATCGGCGGACACATCATTGGACGCGTAGTTTCCCTTCATGGCGCCACCCCAACTCATCCGGCAGGGCGCTGGAGCGGGTGTGGTCGCTCCCGCGCGGACAAGGAGGGTCTACGTCGTCTGGCGCGAACCGGATCACGCGATGCCGCAAATTTCGGCACCGGCCGCTCCCGGCCACAATCGGCCGGGAGCGGCGGGCGTCGGATCAGCCGTAGCGGTAGGGCGCGCCGGCCTTCTGCATGGTGGCGGCGTAGGTCTTCAGGATCTCGACCACCTTGGCGTCACGGGGGCTGCGCTGGGCGATCTCGTCCCAGAACTTCAGCGCCTCTTCCTCCACCTGGTGCCACTCCGCCTCCGGGATGGTGGTGAGCTCGAGCTTGCCGCCGGTGACGCGGTAGTGCGCCTCGCCCCACCAGTACCAGTGCTGCCGGTAGTAGTTGGAGCTGTCCATGGAGAGCTGGAACAGCGTCTTCAGGTGCTCCGGCAGCTCGGCCCAGCGGTCGGAGTTGGCGAAGTAGGAGCCGCACCAGGCGCCGGAGATGTTGTTGGTCAGGTAGTACTTGGTGATGTCGGCCCAGCCGACGGTGTAGGCCTCGGTGGCGCCGCACCAGGCGACGCCGTCGATCTCGCCGGTCTGGATGGCGACCTCGATGTCCTCCCACGGCAGCGTCACCGGCACCACGCCGAAGCGCTCGAGGAAGCGGCCGCCCGTCGGGAAGGTGAAGACGCGCAGGCCCTTGAGGTCGGCGACGCTGCGGATCGGCTTCGTCGTGACGAAGTTGCAGGGATCCCAGGAGCCGGCACCGAGCCACTCGACGCCCGGGACCTCGGCGTAGGCCTCCTTCCAGATGTCGTTGAGGCCGTAGTTGTGGAACAGCGCCGGGATGTCGAGGCTGTAGCGCGAAGCGAACGGGAAGTAGGCGGCGAACACCGCCACGTCGACCGGCGAGGCCATCGAATCGTCGTCGCTCTGGGCGGCGTCGATGGTGCCCTGCTGGACGGCGCGGAACAGCTCGCCCTGCGGCACCAGCTGGTCGGCGGTGTAGAGCTCGATCGTCATCTCGCCGTTGGCGGCCTTGTTGAAGGCGTCGATCGACGGCTTGATGACGTGCTCGGCGAGCGCCGGACCGGCGTAGGTCTGCAGGCGCCACTTGATCGGGCTCTGCGCCTTGACGTAGGGCGCGGCGAGCGTCGTGGCGCCGACGGCGCCGGCGCCGGCGAGGCCGGCGTTCTTCAGGAACTGGCGTTTGCTGAGGCGCTTGGTTTCGCTCATTGCTCTTCCCCTTTGTTGCCCGCGCGGCGGGACCGTGGAGACGGGGGCCGACGGCCCACCGTCCGGAAAAACAGGGGGCCGGCGTCAGCGGCCCATGTAGAGGTTCGGCAGCCACAGGGCGACCTGCGGGAACGCCATCAGGATGAGGATCGTCAGCACCATCATCAGCGCGAACGGCACCACCGAGCGATAGATGTCGCCGAGCGTGATCTCCGGCGGCGCCATCGCCCGCATCAGGAACAGGTTATAGCCGAACGGCGGGGTGATGTAGGCGATCTGGCAGGTGATCGTGTAGAGAATGCCGAACCAGATCGGGTTGAAGCCGAGCTTCAGCACCAGCGGGATGTAGAGCGGCGCGACGATGACCAGCATCGCCGTGTCGTCGAGGAACATCCCCATGATGACGAACGACAGCAGCATCAGCACGAGGATCGTCCACGGGTCGAGGTCCAGGCTGCCGAGCAGCAGGCCCTCGATCGCCTTCACCGCGCCGAGGCCGTCATAGACGGCGCCGAAGCAGAGGGCTGCGAGGATGATCCACAGGAACATGCAGCTGATGCCGAGCGTGCCGCGGCTGGTATCGGCCAGTACCTTGAAGGTGAGCCGGCCGGAGACGGCGGCGGCGAGCGTCGCGAGCAGCGCGCCGACGACGGAGCTCTCGACCAGGCTCGTGTAGCCGCCGATGAACAGCCCCATCATGATGCCGAAGACGAGCAGCGGCAGGATGCCGGCGCGCAGCGCGACGAGCTTCTCGCGCGGCGTGATCGCCGCCCGCTCCTCGGCCGGCATCGCCGGGCCCATGTGCGGCTGCAGGCGGCAGCGCACATAGATGTAGATGCCGAAGAACGTCGCCATCAGCAGGCCCGGGCCGACGCCGGCGAGCCAGAGCTGCAGCACCGGCTGGCGGGCGATCATCGCGTAGAGCACCAGGACGACGCTCGGCGGGATCAGGATGCCGAGCGAGGAGCCGCCCTGGATCACGCCGGTCACCATCGTCTTGTCGTAGCCGCGGCGCAGCAGCTCCGGCAGCGCCACCGTGGCGCCGATCGCCATGCCGGCGACGCTGAGGCCGTTCATGCAGGAGATCACCACCATCAGCCCGAGCGTGCCGAGCGCCAAGCCGCCGCGCACCGAGCCGAACCAGATGTGGAACATCCGGTAGAGATTGTTTGCGACGCCGGACTCCGAGAACATGAAGCCCATGAAGACGAAGAAGGGCACGGTGATCAGCGGGAACCAGTTCATCACCTGGATGGCGGCGTTGAACGGCATCTCCATGGAGCCGGCGCCCCACAAGGCGAGGGCCGCCGCCGCACCGACGAAGCCGATGACGCCGAAGACGAACTGCCCCGTCAGGAGCAGCACCATCATCGTCGCGAACATGAAGAGGGTGATCAGTTCCGGGCTCATGCGGCCGGATTCCTGTCGATCGACGGCTGGCCGATCGGCGTGCCGCGCAGGAGCGCGATGTCCTTGCACAGGTTCGACAGCGCCTGCAGCAGCACGAGGAAGACGCCGAGCGTCATCACCATCTTGATCGGCCACATCGGTGGCGCCCAGGAGGTGTAGTTCTTCTGGCCGTAGGTGAGGGCGTACTCGGTGCTGGAGAGGCCGCCGGCGATCACCACACCCAGATAGAAGATGACGAAGAGGATGGTGAAGGCGTCGATCATCGCGCGGGTGCGCGGCGTGCGGGCGCCGTAGATGAGGTCCATCCGCACGTGGCTGCCCATCTGCATCGCGTAGGCGCCGCCGAGCAGATAGTAGGCCGACAGCACGAACTGCGACATCTCCAGCGCCCAGTTCACCGGCTGGCCGAGGAAGGCGCGCGAGGCGACGGCGTAGAGCATGATCGCCGCGAGCACGAAGAACAGGCCCATGGCGAAGCGGCCGACCGCCTTGTTGAGGGCATCGACCGCGCGCACGAAGGCGACGACGGCCCTAGGCACGATGGACCGCCCCGGCGTCACCGCCCTCCGTCACGCCGCAGCGACCCGCAAAAACGAACCGGGCCGGGTGCGACCGGCCCGGGTACCACGAACTGCGATGCGTCAACCCCCGGCTCCTTCGTCGAGACCGGGCGATCTTTTCAGATCGAAACCCACCGTCAAGCCGCATTCGGCGCTTCGCGCCTCACCCGAAGGTCGGAGATGGGGGAAGCGAAGATGAAAGGGAAAGTGCGGGGACGATCCCGCCGCGACCTACGTCATGTCGCCGTCCGGGCGCGACGCGGCGCCCGGACTGGTCGGCTGTGGCGTTCGCCTCACTCGCAGTGGTTCAGCGGCGGCACGCGGCCGTAGAGTTCCTTGGTGAGGATGCGCGGCGTGCCGGTGGCGGCGCCGACATAGATCGACTTGCCGGTCTTGTCGGACGTCTTCGGCGCCTGGCAGTTCTTGAAGAAGCTCTTCTCGCAGGGATAGGGGCCGACGATCTGGAAGCCGACCTTGGCGGTCGACGGGTCGCCGGTGGTGATCGGGCATGAGCAGACGATCTCGCCCTTGGCGACCTTGCCGAGGCCGGGGAATTCCTGGCCCTGCGTGCTGCGGAAGCAGATGCCGCCGTCGCACTGCGCGTAGGCGCCGTTCGAGGTCTCGGCCGGGCAGGTGTAGATCGCCTGGTCGCCGCCCTTTTTCTTCACCGAAGGCGGCAGGCTGTAGGTCGACACCATGTAGCCGTTGCCGACGCCGTCCGCATTGATGTCGCAGACGTTGCCTTCCTTGGTGTTGAACGGCAGCGAGATGCTGTCACCCTTCTCGACGTCGCACTTGCAGTAGGCGACGCCGTCGAAGACGAAGCAGCGCGCCGTGGCGCAGAGCGCATAGGTCTGGTTCTCGCAGATCTGGAAGCCCTTGGACGTGGCCGCCGTCGCCTCAGTGGCGGCGAACGGCGCGGTGGGCGCCAGCACCGAGAGCGCGCCGAGGAGTGCCAGCGACCAGAGCACCGGCCGCAGCGAATTCTTTATCGAAATCAGAAATTTCATCATTTTCTTTACTCCCGCGGCCGCACAGGCCGTCTCAGTCCCCCACCCTATACGGCGTGGAGGGGAAAGTCCGTCGCGACACCCGGAAAGATCCTGCGGTCCGGCCGGCGGAGGCTGGCCGGACCGCCACTCCTCACTCGCAGTGGTTCAGCGGCGGCACCTTGCCGTAGAGCGTCTTGGTCGACAGCCGGGCCGAGCCGGTCGGCGCGCCGACATAGATCGTCGAGCCGGTGTCGTCGTTGGCGACCTTGCCCTTGCAATACTTGAAGAAGCTCTTCTCGCACGGGTACGGACCGACGATCTGGTAGCCCGTCTTCGCCGTCGACGGATCCGCGGTGGTGATCGGGCAGGAACAGACGATCTCGCCGCCCTTCAGCTTGCCGAGGCCGGGGAACTCCTGTCCCTGGGTGCTGCGGAAGCAGATGCCGCCGTCGCACTGCGCGTAGGCGCCGGTGGAGCTCTCGGCCGGGCAGGTGTAGAGCGCCTGGTCGCCGCCCTTCGTCAGGCTCTTCGGCAGGCTGAAGGTCGACACCATGTAGCCGTTGCCGACGCCGTCAGCGTTGACCGAGCAGACGTCGCCGCCCTTGTAGGTGAGCGGGATGCTGACGCTGTCGCCCTTCTTGACGTCGCACTTGCAGTAGGAGACGCCGTCGAAGACGAAGCACTTCGCCGTCAGGCAGAGCGCGTAGGTCTGCTTTTCGCAGACGATCAGCGGTGACTTGGCGGTCGGAGCCGCGGCGTCGGTGGCCGCTGCGGTCGGCGCCGCGAGCGCCAGCGCGAGAAGCACGGCGACGACGGTCGACGACAGGATAGCACGCAGGTTCGAGAGCGCGGACGCGAGCATGACGAAACTCCCCCTGGCCACGGAGTGGCGGTAACGAGGGTCTACGGTGGCAGGTGGTGAAAGTCCTCGCGGATCCGCTCCGAAAATGGAGCGTCGGCCCACCGAACAGCCGTTTATCCCTCCATTGCGAAGTTTAATGAGCCCTCGCGCCACGATCCGCCGACAATCGCCGCAATCCCGACGGTGAACCAGAGGCGGACCCCATGTCGAACCCGAAGCCCTTCAGCCTGCGCGCGGCCGCCCTTGCGGCGTCGTTCGGCGCCGTGCTCGCGCTCCTGCAGCCGGCGGCGGCCGAGACGACCTTGAAGCTCGCCCACGCCTCGAGCGCCGGCAGCCTGATCAACAAGGCGGCGGAGATGTTCGCCGAGAAGCTGAAGGCCGAGAGCGGCGGCTCGCTGACGGTGCGCATCTATCCGGACGCGCAGCTCGGTGACGAGGGGCCGATCGCCGACGGCGTCGGCGCCGGCTCGATCGACATCGGCCTCGGCGGCGTCGCCGACGCCATCGACCCGAAGCTCAACGTCGTGACGCTGCCCTTCCTGTTCGCCGACGCCAAGGCGGCGCACGCCTTCCTCGACGGCCCGGTTGGCAGGCAAGTCTTCGCCACCGGCGGCGACAACGGCTTCCACATGCTGGGCGCGCTCGACAGCGGCTTCCGGCAGTTCGCCACCATCGACAAGCAGATCGTCGTGCCCGAGGACATGGCCGGGGTGAAGCTGCGCACGCCGCCGAACCCGGTGATCCTCGCCACCATGAAGGCGCTCGGCGCGCTGCCGCAGTCGATCCCGTTCTCCGAGGTCTACACGGCGCTGCAGTCGCACGTCGTCGACGGCGTCGAGCCGGAGTTGCGCGATTTCTACGACCAGAAGTGGTACGAGATCGTCAAGCACGTCTCGCTGTCGAACTACATCTGGACGCCGAACTACTGGTTCATGAACAAGGCCCGCTATGACGGCCTGACCGAGGCCGAGCGCGCCGCGGTCGACAAGGCGGCGGCCGAGACCACCACCTGGTACCGGGCCGAGCTCGGCGGCGTCTATGACGGCGTCATCGCCGAGCTGAAGGGCAAGGGCATCGAGATCGAGGCGATCGACCCGGCGCCCTTCCGCGCCAAGGTCGACCCGGTCTATGCCCAGTTCGGCCAGGAGTGGGGCGCCGACTTCGTCGCCAACGTCCGCAAGGCCGCGGCAGGCCAGTAAACGCCGCCACCGACGATTGACCGCCGCTGCCGGCCCATGACGGGCCGGCTGTCTCCCGGACCGAAGAGCCGTCGCGCCACCGGCGCGGCGGCCGTGCCGTCCCGCCACTGCCCGAGGTCCACATGACCGACACCGCCGGCTCCCCGGGGGGGCCCGCCGGCAGGCCGCGCCGGATCCTCGCCGGCCTGCTCGCCGCCGCCGGCGTCGCGGCCTTCGCCGTGACGCTCGCGAGCACGCTCGCCGGCATCCTCGCCCGCTACTTCTCGGTCGCCGGCTTCGAGTGGTCGTTCGAGCTCGCCGGCATCGCCTTCCTGTGGACCACCTTCCTCGGCGTCGCCTATGCGGAGCTGCGCGGCGACAACGTCGCGTTCTCGCTCGTCGTCGACGCGGCGCCGGCGCGCGCCCGCAAGGCGCTCTCGGTCGTCTCGGCGCTGGCGCTGCTCGTCGTCGCCGGCGCGCTGCTGGCGAGCGGGCTCGCCGTGCTGCAGCGCTCGGGCATGGTGCCGACGCCCCTGCTGCGCTGGCCGGGGGCCGTCTCATCGCTGCCGCTGATCGTCTTCGCGGTGGCCGCCGTGCTGATCGCGCTCACCCGCCTCGCCGGCGTCCTGCGCCGCTCGCCGGCGGAGGACACGCGCCGATGACCGTGGTGCTTCTCATCGGCGGCTTCATGGTCGCGCTTCTCGCCGGCATCCCGGTGGTGTGGGCGATGGGGCTCGCGAGCCTCGTGGCGCTCTTCTTCGGCGACCTCGGAATGCCGCTCGCGTGGTTCGCCCAGCAGACCATCCGCGGCGCCGACTCGATCTCGCTCGCCGCCGTGCCGCTGTTCCTGTTCGCCGCCGAGCTGATGAACCGCGGCGGCCTGACGCGCCGCATCATGGCTGTCGCCGGTCACCTGTTCGGCCGCTTCACCGGCGGGCTCGGCCTCGTCAACGTCGCCACCGCCTTCGTCTATGGCGGCGTCAGCGGCTCGGCCACCGCCGACACCGGCGCGGTGGCCGGCGTGATGATCCCGGCGATGGAGGCGAAGGGCTATCCGCGCGCCTTCTCCGCCGCCGTCACCGCTGCCTCCGGCACGCTTGGCATCATCGTGCCGCCGAGCGTCGTCTTCATCATCTACGGCGTCGTCACCAACACCTCGATCGCCGGGCTGTTCGTCGCCGGCATCCTGCCGGGGATCCTGCTCGCCGCGAGCTTCATGGTGACCACCTGGATCATCGGCCGCCGCCGCGGCTACCGCGGCGAGGAGACCCGTGCCGACGCGGCCACGATCGCCCGCGACACCGTCCAGGCGCTGCCGGCGCTCGCCATGCCCGTACTGCTGCTCGCCGCCATCCTGACCGGCCTCACCACCACCACCGAGGCGGCCGCGCTCGCCGTCGTCTACGCCTTCGTCGTCGGCACGCTGGTCTACCGCGAGCTGCCGCTGGCGGCGCTGTGGCCGTCGGCGGTCGAGACCGTCGCCACCACCGGCGCCATCATGATGATCATGGCACTCGCCACGCCCTTCGCCTGGATCCTTACCGTCGAGCAGGTACCCGCCGACGTCGCCGGCTGGCTGACCGCGCTGGAGGTGTCCGACGCCGCGCGCATCGCGCTGATCATCGCCGTGCTCGTCTTCGTCGGGTTGTGGATCGACCTCGGCCCGGCGCTGATCGTGCTCGCGCCGATCCTGACGCCGATCGCGCTGGCGAGCGGCCTCGGGCCGTTCCAGACGGGCGTCATCTTCACGGTGGCGCTCGGCGTCGGGCTGTTCACGCCACCGGTCGGCACCAACATCTTCGTCGTCTGCAACGTCGCCCGCGTCGACATGGGCGCCGTGTCGAAGGAGCTGGTGCCGTTCTGGCTCGCCAGCGCCGTCGTGCTGGCGCTGCTGGCGCTGGTGCCCGGCCTGTCGGAATGGCTGCCGCGGCTGATGGCCGGATGATGGAGCCGATGCGTCACCTCATCGGCGGCATCTCCAGTGCCGGCCGCGCCCTGCCGGCGCTCGACGGCGCGCCGTTCGTCGTCACCCGTTCGGCCGGCCCGTACGTGTGGGACACCACCGGCCGCCGCTATGTCGACACCGCGCTGGGCTTCGGCGCGACCATGGTCGGCCACGGCCATCCGGCGGTGCTCGAGGCGGTGCGCGCCGCCCTCGACAACGGCCCGATGCCGGCCTTCCCGCACGCGCTGGAGGAAGAGGCCGCGGCGGCGCTTGCCGCCCGCACCGGCGCGCTCGACGGCGTCGTCTTCGTCAACACCGGCTCGGAGGCGGTGCACCTCGCAGCCCGCATCGCCCGCGCCGTCACCGGCCGGCCGCGGATTGCCAAGTTCGCCGCCGGCTATGACGGCTGGTACGACGACGTCGCCTTCGGCAACGCCGGCGCGCCGGAAGCCGCGATGCGGGCGAACATCCGCCCCCGCAGCGATCGCACGACGCTCCTCCGCTACAACGACTTCGCCGACGTCGAGCAGCTGTTCGCCGACGATCCAGGCATCGCCGCGGTGCTGGTCGAGCCGATGCTCGCCAACGCCGGCTGCGTGCTGCCGCAGCCCGGCTACCTCACCCACCTTCAGGCCGTCGCGCGGCGCCACGGCGCCCTCGTCATAGCCGACGAGGTGCTGATGGGCTTCCGCATCGCGCCGGGCCTGACCAGCCACGCCTACGGGCTCGATCCGGACCTCGCCACCGTCGGCAAGGCGATCGGCAGCGGCATCGCGGTCGCCGCCGTCGTCGGTCGCCGGGACCTGATGGCGGCCGCCGAGGACGGGCGTGCCGTGCGCGCCGGCACCTACAGCGGCAACCCGGTCGCGAGCGCCGCCGTCGTCGCCTCGATGCGGCTCTTGGCCGAGGCCGACTACGGCGCGCTGCTGGCCCGCGGCGACCGGCTGCGCGCCGCCCTCGTACGGGCGCTTGCCCGCGCCGGGGTGACGGCCTCGACCGCCGGCTATGGAACGGTCTTCACGCCGTGGTTCACGGCCGAGCCGCCCCGCGACTACGCCGC
This sequence comes from Pseudoxanthobacter sp. M-2, assembly GCF_046156265.1. Lineage (NCBI taxonomy): Bacteria > Pseudomonadati > Pseudomonadota > Alphaproteobacteria > Hyphomicrobiales > Segnochrobactraceae > Pseudoxanthobacter > Pseudoxanthobacter sp. M-2. The sequence continues at coordinate 460,058 of NZ_JAWDIR010000033.1, read as the reverse complement.
CGCCATCGCCGCCGTCGATGGCGGACGGACGGAGCGGCTGCACGCCGCGCTGCGCCGGCACGGCGTCGTCACCATGCCGTCGCCGTTCGGCCGGCTCTACCTGTCGTTCGCCCACGACGACGCGGCGGAAGCGGAGATGGTCGAGGCCTTCGAGGCGGCCGCCGCCGCGCTCGCCTGACCGTCAGGCTGGTTCAGCCGCCCGCGGCGCGTCGGCGGGGTCGAGACGGCCGAAGCTGGTGCGCACGAAGGTCCGAAGCCGCCGCGCCGGCGGGCCGGCGAGCTCGGCCGTGATGACCGCGAGCTCCAGCGGCTCCAGCTCCGGCAGGCCGTCGGCGGGCCCGAGCCGGCGCAGCGTCGGCGCCACCACCGATTCCGGCAGGGCCGTTATGCCGATGCCGAGCGTCACGGCGGACTCGATCGACGGCAGGTGCGACGAGGTCCAGGCGATCCGCCAGCGCCGCCCGGCCTTGTCGAGGGCGGCGAGGATGCGCGGGCGGGCACGGCAATGGTCCGGGAAGAGGGCCAATGGCAAGGGGTCGAGCCGCTCCGGCGCCTGGGCCGTGGCGGCGCACCAGACGAGCGGCTCGCGGCGCAGGAGCTCGCCGGCGACGCTGCCGCGCTCGCGGGTGACGATGGCGAGGTCGAGGTCGCCCGCCGCCACCATCGGCTCGAGGCGTTCGGAGAAGTCGCAGATGATCTCGAGGCGCACCCGCGGGTTTTCGGCGGCGAAACGGGTGATCAGCGCCGGCCCGAACACCGCCTGGTAGTCGTCCGGCATGCCGATGCGCAGGCGGCCGGCGACCTCCTCCGGCCACAGCGCCGCGAACGCCTCGTCTTCCAGCGCCAGCATCCGCCGGGCGTAGCCGATCAAGGTCTCGCCGGCGTCGGTGAGCCGCACGCCGCGCGGCTTGCGCTCCAGGAGACGCCGGCCGAGGCGCTCCTCGAATCGCGTCACCGCGATCGAGATCGCCGCCTGCGTCTTGCCGAGGCGCGCTGCCGCCGCGGTGAAGCTGCCGGTGTCGACGACGGCGACGAACGCCGCCAGCGTCTCGGGATCGAAGTGGCGCATGGGTTGTGGCTCGCCCGCGGCGGCCGGTGCCGCGTCGGGGCGATCAAAGCACAGCGGGGACGAGAAGCGAAACCGGGGGGCCCGGAGCCAGCGAGCCGTTCGCTGGCATGCTGCCCTTACCCTCGCCGGCGACCTCAGAAGTCGGAGGCGAGGCCCTTCACTTCCCAGTCGCCGTAGCGCGCCGGCTCGAGGCCGCCGCGGCCGCCGATCTCGCGCGGACGCGCCTCCTCGGCGAGACGGCGGCGCTCGGCGGCCTCCGCCAGCGCCCGCTCGGCCGCGGCCGACAGCGGCCGCGGGGCAGCCTCGGTGGGCGTCTCGGGGGCGGCGGGGGAGGCGGAGGCGGCAGGCTCGACGGGGCTCATCGCGGCACTCGATCTTACTGATTTCGACCTTGGCGCGGGCGGCGGCAGGCTTGCAGCTACCCGGGGCGGCTCCCATCATATAGGTCGTTGCGAACCGCGGTCACGCCCGCGGCCGGACACCGACCCGATCTCATCCCCGGAGGACCCTGAGCCGCCATGAACTTCGCCAAGACAGCCCTCCTCCTCGCCGCGATGACGGCGATCTTCATGGGCGTCGGCTTCATGATCGGCGGCCAGACCGGCATGATGATCGCGCTCTTCGTCGCGATCGCCATGAACTTCTTCAGCTACTGGAACTCCGACAAGCTCGTCCTGTCGATGAACCACGCCGTCGAGGTGAACGAGAGCCAGGCGCCGGAGTTGTTCGCCATGGTGCGCCAGCTCGCGGCACGGGCCGAGCTGCCGATGCCGAAGGTCTACCTCATCCACGAGGACCAGCCGAACGCCTTCGCCACCGGCCGCAACCCCGAGAACGCCGCCGTCGCGGCCACCACGGGCCTGCTCAACCTGCTCTCCCGTGACGAGGTCGCGGGCGTGATGGCGCACGAGCTCGCCCACGTGAAGAACCGCGACACGCTGATCATGACGATCACCGCGACGATCGCCGGCGCCATCTCGATGCTGGCGAACTTCGCCTTCTTCTTCGGCGGCAATCGCGACAGCAACAACCACTTCGGCTGGATCGGCATGCTGGTGACGATGATCGTCGCCCCGCTCGCCGCCATGCTGGTGCAGATGGCGGTGAGCCGCACCCGCGAGTATGCGGCCGACCGCATGGGCGCGGAGATCTGCGGCAACCCGATGTCGCTGGCGTCAGCGCTTGCGAAGCTGCAGGCCGGCGCCCAGCGCCTGCAGAACGAGCCGGCCGAGGCGAACCCGGCGATGGCGCACATGTTCATCGTCAATCCGCTGTCGGGCGCCCGCATGGACAACCTGTTCTCGACCCATCCGGCGACCGAGAACCGCATCGCCGCGCTGCGCCAGCTCGCCGGCACGATGGGCTCGACGGGCGGTGGCGGCGGGGCCGGCTTTGCGCCGTCGGCCGGCTACGGCCAGTCTCGTGGGGCGGCCGGCGCCATGCCGGCCGGCGGACAGCCGTCGGGCCCTTGGGGCGGCGGACGCCACCGGGAGAACGTCCGCGGTCGCGGCCGCACCGTGCCGCCGAGCGGCACGCGACGCGGCCCCTGGGCATGACCGACACCTCCGCGTCCGCCAGGCCCCGCCCGTCCCATAAGTCTGGTCCGTCGGGAAAATCGCGACCGCCGGCGGTCGACGACGTTCCCGGCCTGCCGGCCCGTCGCTTCGCAGCCGCCATCGTCGGCGGGGCGCTCGCCGGCCAGCACGTCGATTTCGGCGGCGAGGCGGCGACGCCCGCCTTCGCCCGCCTGCCCGACCGCGACCGTGCCCTCGTCCGCCAGATCGTCGCGACATCGCTGCGCCGCCGCGGCCAGATCGACGCCGCCCTGAAGCGGCTGATCGCGAAGCCCTTGCCGAAGAAGGCGGTCGACATCCGGCCGATCCTCGTCACCGCCGCGGCCCAGATCCTCTTCCTAGAGGTGCCGGCCCACGCCGCCGTCTCGCTCGCCGTGACGCTCGCCAACGCCGACCGCACCACGGCGCCGTGGGCGGGCCTCGTCAACGGCGTGCTGCGCAGCCTGGTGCGCCAGCGCGAGGAGATCCTCGCCGGCCAGGACGCTGCGATGCTCAACCTGCCGACCTGGCTGCGCCAGCGCTGGACAGCGGCCTACGGCGCCGACACCGTGCGGGCCATTGCCGAAATCCTGCTGGTCGAGCCGCCGCTCGACGTGTCGGTCACGTCCGACGCCGCCGGCTGGGCCGAGCGCCTCGGCGGCAGCGTGCTGCCGACCGGCGGCGTGCGGCTTCTCTCGCACGGACGCATCGAGGCCCTGCCCGGCTTCGACGAGGGCGGCTGGTGGGTGCAGGACGCCGCCGCCTCGCTGCCGGTCAAGCTCCTCGGTGACGTCTCGGGGCTGACGGTCGCCGACCTCTGCGCGGCGCCCGGCGGCAAGACCGCCCAGCTCGCCGCGGCCGGTGCGCGCGTCACCGCCGTCGACGCCTCGCCCGAGCGGCTGATCCGGCTGTCGGAGAACCTCACCCGGCTGCGCCTGCCGGCGGAGCTGATTGCCGGCGACGTGCAGGACCTGCCGCCGCCGCAAGAGTTCGACGCCGTGCTGCTCGACGCGCCGTGCTCGTCGACCGGCACACTCCGCCGGCACCCCGACATCGGCTCGACGAAGGGGCCGAAGGACGTGGCCGCGCTCGCCGCCCTGCAGGGCCGGCTCCTGATGCGGGCGATCGACTGGGTGAAGCCCGGCGGCCTCCTCGTCTACGCCACCTGTTCGCTCGAGCCCGAGGAGGGCGAGGCGCAGATCGCGCGGCTCATCGCCTCCGGCGCGCCGGTGGAGCGGGTGCCGGTGACGGCCGACGAGATCGGCGGGCTCACAGAAGCCGTGACGGCGGAGGGCGACGTGCGGACATTGCCGTGTCATCTTGCCGCCGCCGACCCGCGACTCTCCGGCTGCGACGGCTTCTTCGCCGCCCGGTTGCGCCGCGTCGCGGCCTGACGGCGCCACCCGACTGCCTTTCAGTTAGGTCATGGCGGCACTACGCGGTGTCGTGAAGTCGGCGACGGGGGTCGCGGCGGAATTCTTGCGGTAAGGATTGCCGGCTAGAATCGGCAACGACAGGCCGGGCGCGCTCGCGCCGGGTCGGGACGAGGCGTTGGAGCGGGACAGGGTATGGGGCCGGGACGGGCGCGCCGGATGCGGGTGTGGAGGCTCGCCGCCCAGCGCGGTGCCGCCGCCCTGCGGGCGCGCGTCCGCGCCTTCGGCCTCGTCGGCACCGGCCTGGTCACGCCGGCGCCCGACCGGCTGCTGATCGCCCCGCAGGACATCCGCACCACCGACCCGACGGTGGCCGCCGACATCTATGGCGGCGTCTTCGTGTTCTCCGGCCAGGTCGTCGAGGTCGGCGGGCGCTCGCCCTTCGAGGTGGAACCGCCGACGGAGGAGTGGGAGCGGGTGCTGCATGGCTTCGGCTGGCTGCGCCATCTGCGCGCCGCCGACACCGTCATCGCCCGCCAGAACGCCCGCGCCCTCGTCGACGACTGGATCCGCACCAGCGGCAAGCTCTCGCCGATCGCCCGCCGCCCGGAAGTGGCGGCGCGGCGGCTGTTGTCGTGGCTGTCGCAGTCGCCCTTGATCCTCGATGGCTGCGACGGTGCGTTCTACGACCGCTTCCTGAAGGCGCTCGGGCGCGAGGTGCGCCGCCTGCGCGCCGGCATCGAGGACATGCCCGACACGCTGCCGCAGCTGCAGGCGCGCCTCGCGCTGGTCGCCGCCGGCGTGTCGATCTCCGGCCAGGAGCGGCTGCTGCGCATCGCCCTGCGGGGGCTCGACCGCACGCTCGAGCGCCAGGTGCTGCCTGACGGCGGCCACGTCTCGCGCGATCCCGGCGCGGTGCTGGAACTCCTCGTCGATCTCCTGCCGATCCGCCAGGCGCTGTCGGCGCGGGCGGTGACGCCGAGCTCGACGGTGATGGGCGCCATCGACCGCATGCTGCCGATGCTGCGCTTCTTCCGCCTCGGCGACGGCACCTTCGCCCGCTTCAACGGCATGGGCGCGACGCCGCACGGGCTGCTCGCCACCGTGCTCTCCTATGACGACGCCCGCGGCGCGCCGCCGCTCAACGCCAGCCATTCCGGCTACCAGCGCCTCGAGGCCGGACGCACGGTGGTGGTCGCCGATGTCGGCCGGCCGCCGCCGATCGCCGCCAGCGGCCACGCCCACGCCGGCACGCTCGCCTTCGAGATGAGCTCGGGCCGCAACCTCTTCATCGTCAACTGCGGCGCCCCCGGCCAGATGCGCAGCGACTGGCGCCGCGCCTGCCGACTGACCGCCGCCCACTCGACGATCGTCGTCGAGGACGCCTCGACGGCGAAGATCGTCACGACGCCGCGGCTGGTGCGCTGGGTCGGCGCGCCGATCGTCGACGGGCCGGGCATTGTCGAGGCGCAGCGTGAGGAGGGGCCGGACGGCGTCGCCATCGTTGCCCGCCACGACGGCTATGCCCGCCGCTTCGGGCTGATCGCCGAGCGCGTGCTACTGCTGCACGCATCCGGCGAGCTGATCGAGGGCACCGACCGCCTGAGCCCGGTCGGCGGCGGCGCCCGCCCGGACGCCGACCGCTTCGCCGTGCGCTTCCACCTTCACCCCTCGATCCGGGCGAGCCGTTCGCTCGGCGGCGATTCGGTGGTGCTGGTGGCACCCGACGGCGAGGCCTGGCGCTTCGTCGCGCTGGGCACCGAGGCGATGCTGGAGCCGTCGGTGTTCCTCGCCGGCCTGCAGGGGCCGCGGCGCAGCGAGCAGATCGTGCTTTACGGCCGCGCCCGGCTGGTGCCGGAGTTCGGCTGGCGGCTGGAACTGCAGGCGGAGGGCAAGCCGCGCGCGGCGCGCCGCACGGGCCGCGGCGGGGACGAGGGGCCGACGCTGGTCTGAGCGGTAGCCCGGTTCGAACGGAAGCGCACGGCCGGAGCGCCGCGCATGGCCGGCCCGCGTCAGCAGCGGTTCCGGTCCCGCCGGTTCCGTGCTAACCGCCACGCACCTTCCCCGCCGCCGGAGCCGAGCCCCCATGTCCGTCACGGTCAAGCAGATCGCCACGCCCGACCGGGTGCCGCTCCGCCGCGCGCTCCTCTCCGTCTCCGACAAGACCGGCGTCGTCGAGTTCGCGGCTGCGCTCGCCGCGCGCGGCGTCGAGATCGTCTCGACCGGCGGCACGGCGAAGACCATCACCGCCGGCGGCGTCACCGTCGTCGACGTGTCGGCGCTGACGGGCTTTCCCGAGATCATGGACGGGCGGGTGAAGACACTGCACCCGGCCGTGCACGGCGGCCTCCTCGGCGTGCGCGACGACCCCGAGCACGCCGCGGCGATGGCAGCCCACGGCATCCCGGCGATCGACCTCCTCGTCGTCGACCTCTATCCGTTCGAGGCGACGGTGGCGGCCGGCGCCGCCCGCTCGGCGGTGGTGGAGAACATCGACATCGGCGGGCCGGCGATGATCCGCGCCGCCTCGAAGAACCACGCCTACCTCACCGTCGTCGTCGACCCCGCCGACTATGGCGCCGTGCTCGACGACCTCGCGGCCCACGACGGCGCCACCACCACGGCGCTGCGCCGCAAGCTCGCCGCCAAGGCGTTTGCCAGGACCGCGGCCTATGACGCGGCGATTGCCGCCTGGTTTGCCGAGGACGTCAGCACGCAGTCGCCCGGCGCCGCGGAGATGCCGACGTTTGCGGCCTTCGGCGGCCGGCTGGCCGAACAGATGCGTTATGGCGAGAATCCGCACCAGCGCGCCGGCTTCTACCTTGCCGGCAGCGACCGGCCAGGCGTCGCCACCGCCCGCCAGCTGCAGGGCAAGGCGCTCTCCTACAACAACGTCAACGACACCGACGCCGCCTTCGAGCTCGTCGGCGAGTTCGACCCGGAGGTGACGGCGGCCGTCGCCATCATCAAGCACGCCAATCCCTGCGGCGTCGCCGAGGGTTCGAGCCTGCTCGACGCCTACCGCAAGGCGCTCGCCTGCGATCCGGTCTCGGCCTTCGGCGGCATTGTCGCGCTCAACCGGCCGCTCGACGCCGAGGCCGCGCGCGCCATCGTGGAGGTGTTCACCGAGGTGATCGTCGCGCCCGGCGCCACCGACGAGGCGGTGGCGATCGTCGCCGCCAAGAAGAACCTCCGCCTGCTCGTCACCGGCGGCCTTCCCGAGCCGCGGGCGGCCGGGCTGATGGTGCGTTCCGTCGCCGGCGGCCTGCTCGTGCAGTCGCGCGACAATGCCGTCGTCGACGACCTCGACCTCAAGGTGGTGACGGCGCGCGCGCCGACCGAGCAGGAGTGGGCGGACCTGCGCTTCGCCTGGCGGGTGGTCAAGCACGTCAAGTCGAATGCCATCGTCTATGCGAAGGGCGGCGCCACCGTCGGCATCGGCGCCGGCCAGATGAGCCGCGTCGATTCCGCCCGCATCGCCGCCTGGAAGGCGCGCGACGCCGCAGTGGCGGCAGGCCACGCGGAGCCGGCCACCATCGGCTCGGTGGTCGCCTCGGACGCCTTCTTCCCGTTCGCCGACGGCCTGCTGACGGCCGCCGAGGCCGGCGCCACCGCCGTCATCCAGCCGGGCGGCTCGATGCGCGACGACGAGGTGATCCAGGCGGCGAACGAGAAGGGCCTCGCGATGGTGCTCACGGGGGTCCGCCACTTCCGCCATTGACCGTGACGGGGTTGAGGCGTAGACGCGGCGGCGGGACACCTCTCCCCAACGAGAGGCGCCCATCTGTGAGGATGGACACATGACCGCTGTGAAGCCCGGCCTTCGGCCGGAGACGCCTTATTTTTCGTCCGGCCCCTGCGCCAAGCGCCCCGGATGGACCCTCGAAGCCCTCCAGGACGCCGCCCTCGGGCGCTCCCACCGGGCCAAGATCGGCAAGACCAAGCTCAAGCTCGCCATCGACATGACCCGCGACCTCCTCGAGGTCCCGGCCGACTATCGCATCGCCATCGTTCCGGCCTCCGACACCGGCGCCGTCGAGATGGCGATGTGGACGATGCTCGGCGCCCGCCCGGTCGACCTCCTCACCTGGGAGAGCTTCGGCGAGGGCTGGGTCACCGACGTGGTGAAGCAGCTGAAGCTGACCGACGCCCGCGTCATCAAGGCGCCCTACGGCGCCCTCCCCGATCTCTCGACGGTGAACTTCGACCACGACGTCGTCTTCACCTGGAACGGCACCACGTCCGGCGTGCGCGTGCCGAACGGCGACTTCATTCCCACTGAGCGCGCCGGCCTGACGATCTGCGACGCCACCTCGGCGGCGTTCGCGCAGGTGCTGCCCTTCGACAAGCTCGATGTCGTCACCTTCTCCTGGCAGAAGGCGCTCGGCGGCGAGGCGGCGCACGGCATCCTCATCCTCTCGCCGCGCGCGGTCGAGCGGCTCGAGACCTACACCCCCGCCTGGCCGCTGCCGAAGCTCTTCCGCATGACGAAGGGCGGCAAGATCACCGAGGGCCTGTTCGAGGGCGAGACGATCAACACGCCGTCGATGCTGTGCGTCGAGGACTATCTCGACGCCCTGCACTGGGCGAAGGCGTGCGGCGGTCTCACCGGCCTCGTCGCCCGCGCCGACCGCAACTTCGCCGTCCTCGACGCCTTCGTCGCGGCGACGCCGTGGGTCGACTTCCTCGCGACCGTGCCGGAGACGCGCTCGAACACCAGCGTGTGCCTGAAGATCGTCGACCCCGAGGTTACGGCGCTCGACGCCAAGGGCCAGGAGGCCTTCGCCAAGGCACTCGCCGCCCGGCTCGACAAGGAGGGCGTCGCCTACGACATCGGCGCCTACCGCGACGCGCCCCCGGGCCTGCGCATCTGGGCCGGCTCGACGATCGAGACCGCCGACCTCGAGGCCCTCGTCCCCTGGCTCGACTGGGCCTTCGCCCAGGAAAAGGCCGGCCTGAAGCAGGCGGCCTGACGCTCTTCCACGATCCTCGCCGTCATCCCGGACGCGAAGCAACGCGAAGCGATCCGGGAGCCAGCGGAAGACTTGTCGCGCGAAGCGCGACGCTTGAGCCGCGCCTCCGGCGCGGACTCTGACGCTGGGTCCCGGATCGGCGGTCGGCTTCGCCTCCCTTGTCCGGGATGACGACCCTCTTCATTCGTCAAAGCAGGAGGCCCCGATGGCCCCGAAAGTCCTCATCTCCGACCAGATTTCTCCCGCCGCTGTGAAGATCTTCAAGGATCGCGGCGTTGACGTCACCTATGAGCCCGAGCTCGGCAAGGACAAGGACAAGCTCGCCGAGATCATCGGCCAGTTCGACGGCCTCGCCATCCGCTCGGCCACCAAGGTGACGGCGAAGATCATCGCCGAGGCGAAGAACCTCAAGGTGATCGGCCGCGCCGGCATCGGCGTCGACAATGTCGACATCCCGGCGGCGACGGCGAAGGGCATCATCGTGATGAACACGCCCTTCGGCAATTCGATCACCACCGCCGAGCACGCGGTGGCGATGCTGTTCGCCGTGGCCCGCCAGCTGCCCGCCGCCGACACCTCCACCCAGGCCGGCAAGTGGGAGAAGAACCGCTTCATGGGCGTCGAGCTCACCGCCAAGACGCTCGGCATCATCGGCTGCGGCAACATCGGCTCGATCGTTGCGGAACGCGCCATCGGCCTGAAGATGAAGGTGGTCGCCTACGACCCGTTCCTGTCGGAGGAGCGGGCGCTCGACCTCGGCGTCGACAAGGTGGAGCTGCCGGAGCTGTTCGCCCGTGCCGACTTCATCACGCTGCACACGCCGATGACCGAGAAGACGAAGAACATCATCGATGCGAAGGCGATCGCGGCGATGAAGGACGGCGTCTACATCGTCAACTGCGCCCGCGGCGGGCTGATCGTCGAGGAGGACCTGCGCGCCGCCCTCGACTCGGGCAAGGTCGCCGGCGCCGGCATCGACGTGTTCTCGACCGAGCCGGCCAAGGAGAACGTGCTGTTCGGCGCGCCGAACCTCGTCTGCACGCCGCACCTCGGCGCCTCCACCACCGAGGCGCAGGAGAACGTCGCCCTGCAGGTCGCCCAGCAGATGGCCGACTACCTGATCGACGGCGCGGTGACCAACGCCCTCAACATGCCGTCGATTTCGGCGGAAGAGGCGCCGCGGCTGGTGCCGTTCGTCCGCCTCGCCGAGCAGCTCGGCTCGTTCGCCGGCCAGTTGACCGAGACCGGCCTCACCGGCGTGCGCATCGAGTTCGAGGGCGCGGTCGCCGGCATGAACACCCGCGCGCTGACGGCGGCGGCACTCGCCGGCCTGTTCCGGCCGCTGCTGCAGGACGTCAACATGGTCTCCGCCCCGGTGCTGGCGCGCGAGCGCGGCATCCAGGTGGAAGAAGTCCGCCGCGAGCAGCAGGGCGCCTACGAGAGCTACATGCGCCTGACGGTGAAGACCGACACGCAGGAGCGCTCGGTCGCCGGCACGGTGTTCTCCGACGGCAAGCCGCGCCTCATCCAGATCAAGGGCATCAACATGGAGGCCGAGATCGGCCCGCACATGCTCTACGTGACGAACGAGGACAAGCCGGGCTTCATCGGCGCGCTCGGCATGACGCTCGGCAACGCCGGGGTGAACATCGCCACCTTCAACCTCGGCCGCACCGGCCCGGGCGAGGACGCAATCTGCCTCGTCGAGGTCGACGGCCCGATCCCGGCCGAGATCCTCGCCACAGTGGAAAAGCTGCCGCTGGTCCGCCAGGCGAAGCCGCTGAAATTCTGAGGCGAGGAAGGCGGGGCCTTCCCTTCTCCCGCGACAGCGGGAGAAGGTGGCCCGAAGGGCCGGATGAGGGCCGGCACCCGCAGGGTGCCGGAATGCGGCGATCCCGTTGCGCGTCAGCGGCCCCTTCCGCGCGTTCCGCGCGGCCCTCATCCGCCCTTCGGGCACCTTCTCCCAGCAAGGCTGGGAGAAGGAGACGATCGCAATCGTCGGCGAAGTCCGGAGAAGGAAGACTTCAAAAATCCCGCTGCACCCGGAGCATCCCGACCAGTCCATTCCGGTCGGCGCCCTTGTCCGGCTGGACGTACTTCCACTCCACCTCGGTGCCGATCTGCAGGCCCTTCACCGGGCGGAAGACGAGGTTGCCCTGCAGGTCGATGTTGGAGAAGTCCGTGCCGGGATTCGGCGCCTGCACGTCGAGGTAGGACGCGCCGAGCGCCGACGACCAGTCCGCCGTCCAGAAATGGATGCCGCTCGCGCCGATCGCCCAGGCGCTGGTGAGCTTCAGGTTGCCATTGCGGACGACGCCGTCGACCACCGACGGCCCCTGTGCCTGCGGCCCGACATACATCAGCGCGCCGTCGGCGTAGCCGCCCTGGATACCGATGCGGTCGCCCTTGGCGATCATCGGCAGGTTGACGATGAGGCCGGCGCCGACGGAGTAGCCGAGCTCTGAGTCGGCCCGGCCGGTCGAGGTGCGCACCTCGTGGGTGGCGGCCATCAGCTGCGCGACGCCCCAGTCCTGCTTGAGGTTGATGTTGGCGACGACGTCGGGAACGCGCACACCACCCTGGTCGGTGATGCCGGCGGCGGACTGGATGCCGGACTGGCGATAGACCGTGTCTTCCAGCGCCAGTGTCGCCGAGAAGCCGGAGCCGAAGTCGGCGGTGTAGCCGACGAGGTTGGTGGCGAAGTCCGGGTTGCCCATCCCCGCCATCTTGAAGACGGTGTTGAAGGTATCGCCGAAGTAAAGGTCGTAGAACGATGTGCCGCGTCCGGCCGTCAGGCCGCCGAACTGGATATAGGCGTTGCGGATGAAGACGGCGGTGTCGGGGGCATTGGTGTCGACGGTGAACCAGATCTCGCTGTAGGTGCGCAGCAGGCCGTATTCGGTGTTGGTGCGGCTATCCTGGTAGAGGTAGCCGCGCGCCCGGAAGACATAGCCATCGGCAGAATTCGAATAGAAGCCGGGGCCGCCATAGGCCTGGTCGCTGCCGTAGACGCGGTAGTCGGCGCGGACCCGGCCCATGACGCGGAAGCACGTCTCGGTGCCCGGCACGTACAGGAAGCCCGAACCGAAGGCGTCGCAGACGCGAACATAGTCGACCGGCTCGGCCGCCATGGGCACGTCGGCGGCAAGGGCCGGCGGGAGCGACGCCGCTCCCGCACAGGCGGCAGCGGCCGCAACGAGCGTCTTCGTCCGGCGGAGTATCCGGCGCATGGCGTATCCTCGCGAGGGCGCGCGGCGGCCCGAGCCACCGGTGCGATGCAGGAAACGCCAGCGAGGTAACGCGGCGATGACGATGCAGGAAACGGTCCGCTGGCGAGCCCCCCGCAGGAGGCGCGCCGCATCGCCCACTGCGACGTCCCGTGTCGTCAGCCCCCGCCCACCTGCGTCGCCGGCGCCTCGTCGCCGCGCGCCTGCGGGGTCCGGAAGTCCGCCGAGGCGGGGCGTTCCGCCGCGGGCCGGCGCCGTCCGACGACTTCCAGCGGGATCGGGATGGTCTTGCCGTCCGGGCCGGTCGGCAGCGTCACCGTCTGGTAGTTGAACGGGATCTCGATGCCCTCGGCGTCGAAGGCGCGCTTGATGCGGCCGTTGAACTCCCGCGTGATCGTCCACTGGCTGCCGGCGAGCGTCTTGATGCGCGTCTTGACGATGAGCGCCGAGGCACCGAACGAGTCGAGGCCGAAGATCTCGAGGTCGCCCAAGAGCAGCGGCGAGAACTGCGGGTCGGCGCGCAGCTCCTCGCCGAGCCGCTTCAGCACCTCTGCCACCTTGTCGATGTCCTCCTTGTAGGCGACGCCGACATCGAACACCGAGTAGGCGAAGCCGCGCGTCAGGTTCTTCACCCGGTCGACGCTGGAGAACGGGATGACGTGCACGGTGCCGGAGAAGTCGCGCAGGCGGATGGTGCGGATCGTCATCGCCTCGACGGCGCCAGCGTTGCCGTTGAGGTCGACGACGTCGCCGACCTGCACCTGGTCCTCCATCAGGATGAACAGGCCGGTGATGACGTCCTTCACCAGCGTCTGCGCGCCGAAGCCGACGGCGAGACCGATGACGCCGGCACCGGCGAGCAGCGGGCCGATGTCGACGCCGATTTCCGACAGCACGATCAGCGTCACCATCAGCAGGATCACCACCATCACGACGTTGCGCAGGAACTGCAGCAGCGTGCGGCCGCGCTGGCCGAGCGCCTTGCGCGGCGAGGCGGCGTTGAGCTTGCCCTCGATCACGATGTTGGCGAGTTCCCAGGCGATGAAGCCGCCGGCGAAGACGACGAGGATGCGCGTCAGCACCGCCACCAGCGTCGCCCCGGCATCCGACTGCACGAAGCCGAGGATGCCGAGGTGCCAGCCCTCCAGCAGGGCGACGATGCCGGCGATCCACAGCAGCACCACCACCAACCGCTTCAGAAGCCCCCGGTAGCGCTGGCCGCGCGGCGTCGCCAGCACTGGCACGCCGAGGTCGGAGTGATCCAGGACGGCTCCCGCGCGATTGGCGAGGAGCGGCACCAGGGCGAGCACCAGCACGGTGACGAGCGTGCCGCGGACGAGGAAGACGAAGCCGCCGGTGATCTGCAGGGCGAACACCGCCGTCACCAGCACGATGTAGAGGATGGCGATGCGGTGCCAGTTGCCGGCGAGACGCCGCGCCGGCGCCGAGTACCAGCGCCCGTCGGGCACGTGGGTAGAGAGCCAGAGCGCGAACGGCGCGCGCCAGCGCAGCACGAAGCGGATCGCCACCACGGCGACCAGCACGCCGAGGATGAACAGCAGCCCCCAGCGCACCGCCGGCGTCAGCCCGAGCAGCCAGAGCGAGCCGACGAACAGGTAGCCCCAGATCGCGAAGGCGGCGGTGCGCACCAGCGACTTGTGCAGGCGAATCGCCGTCTCGTCGCCGGCGGGCACGGCCCGCAGCGCCGGTGTCTTCGGGGCGAGCACCATGCGCACCAGCGCCGACAGCACGCCCGTGGCGGCGCCGGCGTTGAGGATGGTGAGCGCCAGCGCCTCCACCGGGCGGCTCGGCTGCAGGGCGCCCAGCGCCAGGAAGCCGCCGGCGACGAAGGCGCCGATCGGCAGCAGGTCCAGCACCAGCCGCGTGATTGCGATCATCACCCGCGCCGGCCAGGAAGCGCCCGCGGCCCGCCGGCCGAGCATGTCGCGCAGCCGGCCGAGCAGCCAGGCGACGACGAACCAGGCGAGAAGGGCGGCTGCGATCGCGCCGGCGAGGCGGGCCGCGCCGTCCAGGGCAGCGACGCGCTTCACCGGATCGGAGAGGGTCGCGACGACCTCGTTCCCGACAGTGGGCAGGGCGGTGACGGCGAACTCCAGCCGGCCGATGGCCTCTTCGACGCCCGAGAACACCGACGCGGCGTACGCCACGGCCTCCGCCCCGACGGAGGAAAAGTCGGCGGAGGATTGGGGGGCGGCATCCCCTTGTGCGGCGGTGAGCAGCCGCAACCGCTGCACCAGCTCCGCCCGCCGCTCCGGGTCCTCGATCTCGGCCACCAGCGCGTCGACCTCGGCGGCCGACGGCGTCGCCGCCTCGGTCGTCGTCTCTGTGGGCGCGGTGGGCGGCAGCACCGTCTGCGCCGAAGTCGGGATGGCGAGGAGCAGCGGTGCCGAAAGGAGCACCACGGCGAACAGGCCGAGAAGCGGGCGAGACCACGTCGAAACGGAAACGGCGAGGCGAAGAGGCGAACGGGCACCAACCGGCATCGAGACGAAAACTCCTAAAATCCCCACAACGCAAAGTCCCCGGAGCGCGATCGGGTTCCCCCCGAGCTTGCCCTCCCGGGCACTCGCCGTCCTCTCCCGAGCCCGCCTGCGCACAGGGCCGGGACGCTTGACAGGCAGACCATCTGGCCGTCAATCGGCGCGCGGCGCCGTCCCCCCGGCGCCGCCTGTTGCAAAGGTCGGTGTCTGGCGATGACGAGCGCGGACGGCTCGCACAAGGGCGCGGCGGTGAGCCGGCGCAAGCAGCGCGCGGTGGCGATCTCGATCGCCGTGTCGCTGGTGCTCGCCATCGCCAAGGGCATCGTCGGGCTCGCCACCGGCAGCCTCGCGATCCTCTCCGACGCGGCCCAGACCGTTCTCGACCTCGGCACCAGCGCGCTGACGTTCTACGCCGTGCGCGTCGGCGACAAGCCGCCCGACAGCGACCACCACTTCGGCCACGCCAAGGTCGAGAGCGTCGCGGCCCTGATCGAAACGGGGCTGCTGATCGCCACCGGCATCGCCTTCGTGGTGGAGGCCGGCAAGCAGCTCTTCTATGGCGGCGAGCCGTTCGAGGTGACGTGGTGGGTCGCCGGCCTGTTCGTCGTCTCGATCGTCGCCGACTTCTTCCGCTCCCGCATGCTGAAGCGCGTCGCCCGGGAGACCGGCTCGGAGGCGCTCGAGGCAGACGCCCTCAACTTCACCACCGACATGGTGAGTTCGGCACTGGTGCTGCTCAGCCTCGCCGGCGTCTATTTCGGCCTGCCGGCGGCCGATGCGCTGGTGGCGCTGATCATCGCCGGCTTCATCGGCTGGAACGGCATCCGCCTCGCCCGCCGCACCATCGACACGCTCGTCGACACGGCGCCCGCCGGCGTCGTCGAGACGATCGAGAAGCTCGCCGAGGACAGCGAGGACGTGCTGGCCCTGAAGCGGGCGCGGGTGCGCCTGTCGGGCGCCACGCTGTTCGCCGCCGTCGACGTCACCGTCCGCCGGACGCTGCCGTTCGACCGCGTCGACGCCATCAAGGCGCGCTTCGAGGAGGCGATCCGCAGCGCCTATCCGAACGCCGACGTCACCGTCACCGCCCATCCGGTGGCGCTCGACGACGAGACGGTGTTCGACAAGGTGATGCTGATCGCGGCGCGGCGCGGCCTCGCCGTCCACCACGTCACCGTGCAGCACCTCGCCAGACCCGACGACAGTGGCGAGCAGCTCTCCGTCAGCCTCGACCTCGAGGTCGACGGCGCGATGAGCTTCTCGACCGCCCACGACGTGGCGAGCGGCCTGGAGACGGCGGTGCGGCGCGAGCTCGGCGAGGACATCGAGGTGGAGAGCCACATCGAGCCGATGCTGACGGCGGGCCTCGGCGCGCGCGACGCCGGCGCCGTCACCCGCATGACGTTCTCGGGCATCCTGTCGGAGCTCGCCGCCGAGACCGGGCGGCTTGCCTTCGTCCACGACGTGCGGGTGCGGGTGAACGACGAGGGGCTGTTCGTCACCTGCCACTGTTTCGCGCAGCCCGGCCAGACCGTCGCCGAGGTGCACGACGCCGTCGACGCGCTCGAGCGCGGCTTCCGACGCCGCGTCCCCGAAGTCCGGCGGATGATCGTCCACGCCGAGCCGCGGGCCTGAGCCGGCCCGCCGTTCACGAAGATTGGAAGAGAGCGACCGAGTTCGAATTGGAAAAGCTCGCGCCGCGGCGCTAGACCGCTCCCGCCCCTGCGCGGAGAATCAAGACAAATGAGCGCACCCCGGCCCTGGGCCGCCTTCGTCGCCGCCACGCTCGCCGTAACCGTCCTGCCCGCCGCCGCGGAGACGCCGCTTGAGCGCGGCGACTATCTCGTCAACTCGATCCTCGCCTGCGGCAACTGCCATACGCCGATGGGGCCGAACGGGCCTGAGGTGGGCATGACGCTCGCCGGCGGCACAAAGTTCGAGGCGCCACCGTTCACGGCGCACGCCTCCAACATTACCCAAGACATGGCCACCGGCGTTGGCGCGTGGAGCGACGCGGAGCTCAAGACGGCGATCGTCGGTGGCGTCCGCCCGGACGGCGTGCCGCTCGCGCCGATCATGCCCTCCGCCTTCTATCGCGTGATGACGCCCACCGACCTCGATGCGCTGGTGGCCTACCTGCGCACCGTCGCGCCGGTGGAACACGCCGTACCGCCGCCGGACTACCGCCAGATCATCCGCGCCGAGCCGCCGCCCGGCTTCGAACAGCCGGCCACTGCCACCGATCTTTCCACCCCGGAGGGTCGCGGCAAATACCTCGTCGGCATCGGCCACTGCATGGAATGCCACACCAGCCGCGGCCCGCACGGCGAGCCGGAGTTCGCGAGCGGATACGGAGCGGGCGGGATGGAGTTCCCGGGCCCGTGGGGCGTCTCGGTGGCGCCGAACATCACCGCGAAGGGCCTCGGCGACTGGACCGACGCGGAGATCGCGCGAGCGATCACCGAGGGCATCGGCCGTGACGGCGCCAAGCTGAAGCCGCCGATGGGCTACGGCTTCTATGCGAAGCTGAAGGCGGCCGACGTCGCCGACATCGTCGCCTACCTGCGCACGGTGCCCGCGGTGGAGTGATCGGAAAGCGGTTGCGACGGGAGGGCGGCGGCCGACGCCGGCCTCACCAGACGAGCTTGATCAGGGGTGTCTGCCCGCGCCCGCAGATGTAGCAGCACCCACGGCAACTCTGCCTGCCGCGATAGCCCACGCCCCAGTAGGTCCGGGTGTTGCTCGCCAGCCAGGCGCCATAGCAGATCTTCTCGTTCTTCCGGCAGCTGATGTTGATCGAATAGCGCTGGCTGTCCGGCAGGAGATAGACGCGGTTCGAACTCGGCCAAACCCAGTTCCGATCCGCCGAATAGAATTGCAGCTCGAGTCTCCGGCCAGTGCGGTTCTGGATGTTCCAGCGCAGCGACTTGCTGTTCCTGGCGGCGGGCTCCCGGACGGGGGTCTCCACCGAGGGTCGCGGCTTGCCGCTGCTCGCGGCCGCATTTGCAGGTGCCGGGCCGGTCGCGGGACAGACGTCACCCTTCGGACACGCATCGGGACGGGATTCGGCGGCGACCGCGGTTGCCGCCGCAAGGCCACCGGCCAGCACCATCACGAACAGCAGTGCCGAAATCCGGCCCGCGACTTTCCCGAGATCGATCATGCGGGTTCCTCCCCCTCGATTCTTCGGGGCGAGTGTGACGCCGAGACCGCGCCCACGCCAGAGCCCTCGCACCCCTGCGCTGGCGCGGGCCCGCCCCGTCGGCCTGCCGGGCGCTTCGCCACCCCGTGCTCGGTCTTCGCCCAGAAGTGCGGGCGGCGGACGAGGTCGATGACGGCGAGCGCCAGCGCAAAGGCGTGCAGCCACCAGTAGAAGGGCAGCCAGATGAGCGCGAGCGGCCGGATGGCGTTCGGCCGCATCCTGAGTGCGGCGAGCGCCAGGAGCGCCATCGCCGCCTGGCCGCCGAAGAAGGCGGTGACGACGAGGGCGAAGCGCAGGTCGTCGGCGAAGCTGCCGTCCGGCCCGAACGGCAGCGCGCCGACGGTGTAGCCGGCGACGAGGAACCAGGAGACCGGATAGGCGACGACGGTGACGAGAGCACCGATCAGTTGCAGCCCCAGCGCCACCAGCCCGTCGATGCCGACGCCGCGGGTGAGGCCGCGGAGGTCCCGCCCGTGAACGAGCGCCGTCTGCAGCCAGCCCTTGTACCAGCGCGAGCGCTGCTTCAGCCATGCGGCCACCTCGAGCGGCGCCTCCTCGTGGGTGGTCGAGGCGATCACCGTCGAGGCGTAGCCGCGGCGCGCGAGGCGCACCGCGAGGTCGGCGTCCTCGGTGACGTTGAAGGCATCCCAGCCGCCAACCGCCAGCAGCGCCGACCTGGAGAAGTGGTTGGAGGTGCCGCCGAGCAGGAACGGCAGCCGGTGGCTGGCGAGCCAGGGCAGCACCGCGTCGAACAGCATGGCGTATTCGAGCGCGAACATCGCCGTCACCCAAGTGTCGCCGGCGTGGTCGGTGGCGAGCCGCGCCTGCACGCAGGCGAGCGCGGGGCCGGCGGCGGCGAAGGTCTCGGCGGCGCGGCGCAACTGGTCGGGATCGGGGCGGTCCTCGGCGTCGAAGATCGTCACCAGGCTGCCGCGGGCGAGCGTCAGGCCGACACCGAGTGCCTTCGGCTTTGTGAGCGGCCCGACCTTCGGCACCGTCACGACGTCGAAGCGATGGGCGAGCGGGTGGCGCTCGACGGCGGCGATCGTCTCGCGGTCGCTCGCCTCGAGGAGGAGCTTGAGGTCGAGCTTGTCGGCCGGGTAGTCGAGCGCACAGAGCGCCGGCAAGAGCCGCGGCACGACGCGCGCCTCGCGGTGCAGCGGCACCAGCACCGTGTAGACGGGCAGGTCGATGTCGGCCAGAGGCAGGGCCGGCGGCTGGAAGCCGCCTCCCACCGCACCGATCGCCGCCGCCACGCGCAGGGCCGCGAACCCGACGAAACAGATGGCGACCAGGCAGACCGTCAGTCCGGTGATCGTCGCCGGGGCGAGGGTTGCCGCCCCGATTGCGACTGCGATGATCGCCCCTAGGGCGGCCAGTTGCCGGGCCGTCACCGTCCGCTCGGCCCCGCAGCCGCCGGCGGCGGCCCGGAAGCCGTCGAGCGCCGCCTCGACGCGCCGCGTGCCGACGACGCGCAGCGCCGGACGGCGCAGGGTGTCGGGCGAAGCCGCGGGTCTGTTCCACGGCCGAGGGTCGTCGACTTCCCCCTCCGAGGCGCCCGACGTGACCCCGTCATGCGCATCGTCCGGCGTGTCTGGATCGGCAACCGCGGCGGCATCGGCGGCGGCGAGGGCGGCGGCGAAAGCGTCCGGATCGGCGAGACGAATGCGCCGCGCGGCCGCCGGCTCCACCGCGAGAATGCGCGCGAGGTCCCCGAGCCGCGCCGGATTGGCGGGAACCGCCAGGATCGGGCCGCTCTCGCCGTAGCCGACGGCGATCAGCGTCACCGCCTCGCCGTCGGGTCGGTCGACGCGGACGAGGCGTCCGGCGCCGGCGGCGAGATCCTCGGCCGTTGCGACGCCGACGCCGAGGGCCGCGGCCATCCGGTCGAGCTGCGTCGGGGGCGCGGACGCGGGTCCGGCGAGCGCGAATTCGCCGTGCGCGAACATCGAGAGCTCGGCGTCCGGCACGGACGTCGGGGGTACGTCAGCCGTCGGCGCACGGGGCTGCTGAAGATGGGTCGTCGCGCGACGTGTCGATGGGGAACCGGGCGGTGGAGCGTCCGCGCCGAGGGCAGGAATGGCGCCGATGCCGAGGCGCCTGCGGACGGCGCCGCGCACGACACCCCCCTGCCCGGGCCTGCCGGAACTGTGCCGCCACGCCTCCACGCGCATCCCCCCATACGCTGGCTCGAAGTGTGGCAGACGGAGGCGGCCCGTGCAATCGGGGGCTGTCGGGCGTCACATGAGAATCTTTGACGCGAAGCGCCACGGGTCCCCCGCGCGCGCCGTTCTCTCGCCCCAGCCGGCCTGCTAAGGGTTCCGGCGCGAACGGCTCCGGTGGAATGGTGCCGCGACGATCCCGTCGCAGCCATCGGGGCACGTGCCGCAGCCGAGGGGGAGACCGAGACGTGAGCCAATCGTTCCTGCGCGATGCCGCCGTCCCGCCGCGCCGCGGCACGCTCGTGCTCGCCCACGGGGCGAGTGCCGCGATGGACACCCAGTTCATGCAGCGCTTCGCCGTCCACGCCGCCAAGGCGGGGCTCGACGTCGTCCGCTTCGAGTTCGGCTACATGGCGCAGCGCCGGATCGACGGCGTGCGCCGGCCGCCACCGAAGGCCGAGACGGTGGTGCCGGAGTTCACCGCGGCACTCGAGACGGTTCTGGCGGAGAGCGAGGGGCCGGTCCTGATCGGTGGCAAGTCTATGGGTGGGCGCGTCGCCGCGATGGTCGGCGGGCTGCCGGACCTCGACTCGCGGGTGAAGGCCGTCGTCTGCCTCGGCTACCCCTTCCACCCGACCGGCCAGCCGGAGAAGTTGCGCCTCGGCCCCCTGAAGGCACTGCGCATCCCGGCCCTCATCGTGCAGGGTACCCGCGACCCCTACGGCGACGAGAAGGAGGTGGCGACCTACACGCTGCCGCCGCTCGTCACGATCGTCTGGAGCGAGAACGGCAACCACGACCTCGCCCCGACAGGCGCGTCGCCGGCGACGTGGAACGGCAACATCGAGGCGGCGGCAAAGGCGGCGGCGGGGGTGCTGGGGTAGGGGCAGATCCGGCGGATATGCTGGCGCTGCCTTCACTGGGGCTACGTTTCGCAGTAGCGTGTCGTCACCATCGGAGGGACGATCGCGATGACGACTACGCCCGACGAAGTCATGCTCCCGGCCGACTTGTTGGCCAAGCTTCGGGCCAAGGTGGACGGCGAGCGCTTCAAATCCGAAGCCGACGTCATCCACGAGAGCCTGATCGCGCTCGAACAGCGCGAAGAGTCCTTCGAGTCGTGGCTGCAGGAGGTCGTCTACCCGGCGCAGGACGACATCAAGGCACATCCGGAGAAGGCGCGGTCTGGGGAGCAAGTCCGTGCCCGCATCGCCGAGGAGCTGCAAATCCTGAGAAGCCGACCGTAGGCCGATGGCCCATCGCGTCGTCTATACGCCTGACGCAGAAGATCATCTCGCCGCCATCTTGAGGTTCGTTGCAGAGGGTTCGTCGGTCGAGACAGCAGAAGCCTTCGTGGGCGGGCTTGAACGTCACTGCGACGGTCTTGCGGATTTCCCGCGCCGCGGGACGCCGGTTGGAAAACCGGAACGCGGCGTCCGCGCACTCGTCTATCGCGGCCGTGCAACCATCACCTACATGGTGGAAAACGATACCGTCACCATTCTCGGCGTCTTCTATGCCGGTCGAAACTGGCGCGGTGAATTCGACTGAAACGGCGCCTGCTGTCACTATTCGTACCGGAGCGCCTCGATCGGATCGAGGCGGCTCGCCTTGCGGGCGGGGTAGTAGCCGAAGAACACGCCGACGGCCGCCGCGAAGCCGCAGGCGAGCGCCACCGCGGACGGCTCCACCAGCACCGGCCACTCGGCCGCCCGCGCGATCGCCACCGAGGCGCCGATGCCGAGCGCCGCGCCGATCAGCCCGCCGGCGAACGCCAGCACCACCGACTCGACGAGGAACTGGGACAGGATATCCCGCCGCCGTGCGCCGACCGCCATGCGCAGGCCGATCTCGCGCGTCCGCTCGGTCACCGAGACGAGCATGATGTTCATGATGCCGATGCCGCCGACGACCAGCGAGATCGAGGCGACGGCGGCGAGCAGCAGCGCCAGCACCCGCGAGGTGCTCGCCTGCGCCTCGAGCAGCTGGCCGAGGTTGCGGATGTTGTAGCCCTCGCCGGCGTCGGTCGGCGGATGGCGCTCGCTCAGCACCTCGTGCAGGTCCGCCTCGAGCTTGCCAAGCGTCTCCGATGAGGCGCCCTTCACGGTGATGCCGTCGACCATGTCGGGACGGCTGGCGAAGCGGCCGAACAGGCGCTGGCGGGCGGTGTCGAGCGGCACGAAGACCGCGTCGTCCTGGTCTTGTCCGAACGGCGTCTGGCCCTTCTCGGCGAGCACGCCGACGACGGTGAACGGCACCCGGTTGACCCGCACCACCTGGCCCATCGGCGAGCCGTCGGGGAACATCTCGCGCGCCACCGTGGCGCCGAGCACCACCACCTTGCCGCCGCGCATCTCCGTCGGCTCGAACAGCCGCCCCTCGCCGATCGACCACTCGCGCGCGGCGAAGAACTCGTCGGTGACGCCGAAGGCGGTGGTCGGCCAGTTCTGGTTGCCGGCGATGATCTGCGAGGTGCCGCGCACGAACGGGGCGATCAGCACGGCGTCGGGCGCGCCGGCGCGGATCGCCGGCACGTCGCGCTCGGTGATGAGGTTGGAGGCGGCGCGCACGCCGGAAAAGCTGCGCGCGCCCGGCAGCACCTGGATGAGGTTCGAGCCGAGGCTCTGGATGACGCCATCGACGCGCGAGCGGGCGCCGGAGCCGATCGCCACCATGACGATGACGGCGGCAACACCGATGATGATGCCGAGCGTCGTCAGCACGCTGCGGAGCGGGTTGGCGCCAAGGGCTGCGATCGCCGCCCGCAGGCTGTCGAGCACCGTCATGCCGCGGCCTCCGCTGGCGGCGGCAGGGCGGCGAGCTCCGTCCTCGCGTCGAGCGGCGCGTCGGTGCGCTCGTCGGCGACGAGGCGGCCGTCGTGGAAGCGCAGCACCCGGCCGGCATGGCGGGCGATGCCGGGATCGTGGGTGACGAGCACCACCGTGCGCCCGTCCTCGCGGTTGAGCTTCTGCAGGAGCGCCAGGATCTCGAGGCCGGTGCGGCTGTCGAGGGCGCCGGTCGGCTCGTCGGCGAGGATGAGCTTCGGGTCGTTGACCAGCGCCCGTGCGATCGCGACGCGCTGCTTCTGGCCGCCGGAGAGCTCGGTCGGGCGATGGTGGCCACGGTCGGCGAGGCCGACGGCGGCAAGCAGCGCCTCCGCCCGGCGCTTGCGCTCACGCACCGGCAGCCCGGCATAGACGGTTGGCATCGCGACGTTGTCGCGCGCCGACAGCCGCGGCATCAGGTTGAAGGACTGGAAGACGAAGCCGACAGTCCGGCGCCGCAGCTCCGCCAGCGCATCGGCGTCGAGCGTCGCCACGTCGGCACCGCCGATCAGGAGCCGGCCGGATGTCGGCCGGTCGAGGCAGCCCAGCACGTTCATCAGGGTCGACTTGCCGGAGCCGGAGGGACCCATCACCGCGACGAACTCGCCGGGCGCGACGGTGAACGAGACGTCGACCAGCGCCGCCACCTCGACGGCGCCGGTGCGGTAGCGCTTGCCGATCGCCTCGGCGGCGACGATGGCGGGTGCGGAACCTCGGCCGGACATAGCGCGGCTCAGAAGCCGAACATCGAGCGCGGCCGGCGCGGCTTGCCGTCCGCCCCGTCGGCGCCGACGATCACCGCCTCGCCCGGCTCGAGGCCGGACGTCACCTCGACGAAGCCATCGCTGACGAGGCCCGTCTCGACCGGCCGGCGAACGGCCTCGCCGCCGGCGCCGAGCACATAGACCGCCGGGCCCGACGCCTTGGCGGCGCCGTCGGCGGCGGCATTAGCGCCGCCCCGCCGCGCGCCCTCGGGGCGGAAGCGCAGCGCCGCGGCCGGTACCTTGAGGACGTCCTCGCGGCGCGCCTCGACGATGCGCACGCTCGCCGTCATGCCCGGCAAGAGGTCCATGTCGGGATTCGCGGTCGCCACCACCACCGTATAGGTGGTGACGTTGGAGACCACCGTCGGCGCCTTGCGGATCTGCTCGACGACGCCTTCGAAGCTGCGGTCGGGGAAGGCGTCGACGGTGAAGGTGACGGCCTGGCCGGGGACGACGCGGCCGATGTCGGCCTCGTCGACGCTTGCCTCGAGCCGCATCTCGCGGAGATCCCGGGCGATCTCGAACAGGATCGGCGCCTGCAGGCTCGCCGCCACCGTCTGGCCGATGTCGATCTGCCGGTTGACGACGACGCCGGTCTCTGGCGAGCGGATCACCGTGCGGTCGAGGTCGGTGCGGGCGATGGCCACGGCCGCCCGCTTCTGCTCCACCTGGGCGCGCGCCACGGCGAGGTCGGCCTCGGCCATCCGGATCTGCGCCTCGGCCTTGCCGATCGCCTCCTCGGCCTGCAAGCGGCTGAAGGCGTCGAGCTGCAGCTGGCGCTCGGTGGCGTGGCCGGCGACCGACAGGCGTCGGGTGCGGTCGTGGGTCTGCTCGGCGTCGGCCAGCGCATTGCGGGCGGTGCGAACGTCCACCTCGGCGGCTGCCATCGCCGCCGCCTTGGCGCTGATCGTCGCCTCGGCCACCGCGAGATCCGCTTCCGCCTGGTCGAGCTTGCCACGGTAGCTCGCCGGGTCGAGGCGGGCGATCACCTGGTCCTTCGTCACGGCGGAGTTGAAGTCGGCCTCGAGCGCGATGATCTGGCCGGAGATCTGGCTGCCGACCTGGACGGTGACAACGGGGGCGAGCGTGCCGGTGGCGAGCACGGCGGCCTCGATCGGCCCGCGCGTCGCGGCATCGGTGCGGTAGCGGGCGGGCGTCTGCTCGGGTCCGCCGACGGCCTGAACGACGGCGAAGCCGGCGCCGGCGAGCGCGGCGATCACCACGGCGAAACGAAGAAAGGTGCGGGTCGACGACATCGGGGCGCTCCGTCGAGCGGCCCGGCCGGGACTGCCGGCCGCCGACCCATTCTATACGCAGCCGCCGGGGAATCCCTACGGCGGTGCGGGCCTCAGTCGATCACCTCTTCCGCCGCGAAGCGGTAGCGCGTCGAGCAGAACTCGCAGGTTACCTCGATCGCCCCGTCGACGACCATCTCGGCACGCTCCTCGGGCGAGAAGCCCTTCAGCACCCCGAAGACGCGCTCGCGCGAGCAGCGACAGCGGTCGGCGAGCGGCTGCGGATCGAAGACACGAACGCCGCGCTCGTGGAAGAGCCGGTAGAGCAGCCGCTCCGGCGTCACGTCCGGGTCGGTCAGCTCGATGTCCTCGACGGTCTCGACGAGGGCGCGCGCTTCCACCCAGGCATCGTCGTCCGAGGCATCGTCGGACACCTCGTTCTCGTCGTCGCCCTCCGGGCGGTCGCCGGGATCGAGGTCGCGGTGGGCGAGGCGGTCGGGCGCCTCAGGGAGAAACTGCACGAGGATGCCGCCGGCTCGCCAGGCGTGCGCCGGGGCCTCGCCGGGGCGACGGCTCATCACCTCGGCGACGGCGAGGCGCACCCGCGTCGGGATCTGCTCGGACTGCTCGAAATAGCGGTGCGCAGCCGCCTCGAGCCCGTCGCCGTCGAGCGGCACGATGCCCTGGTAGCGGCTCGCCGCCGTGCCCTGGTCGACGGTCATCGCGAGATGGCCCTTGCCGATCAGCAGGCCGGCGTCGGGCTTGCTGCCGGCGCTGGTCGCCTCCGCCACCGCCGCGACACGGTCGGCGTCGAAGCGGGCGTAGGCGCGCAGCGCGTCCGGCGTGGAGAAGTCGACGACGATGAGGTCGACCGGCCCGTCGGTGGAGGTCTGCAGGGAGAAGCGGCCGTCGAACTTCAGCGACGCGCCCAGAAGCGCGGTCAGCGCGATTGCCTCGCCGAGAAGCCGCGACACCGCCGGCGGATAGGCGTGGCGGGCGAGCATGGCGTCGACCGCCGGCCCGAGCCGCACGACGCGGCCGCGCACGTCGAGCGGCGCCACCGAAAACGGCAGCACCAGGTCACCAGGGGCCGCCTCGGCGCCCGTCACATCCACGTCCGTCAACAGCGTGCTCCGCTCACCGCCCGGCTCACCGGGCCACCGCGTCGGCGAGGCACCAGGCGAGGATGCCCTTCTGGGCATGCAGGCGGTTCTCCGCCTCGTCGAACACCACCGACTGCGGCCCGTCCATGACGGCGGCCGTGACCTCCTCGTCGCGGTGCGCCGGCAGGCAGTGCATGAAGATCGCGTCCTTGGCCGCCGCCGCCATCAGGCGCTCGTCGACCTGATAGCGCTTCAGGAGGTTGTGGCGGCGCTCGCGCTCCTTGTCGCCCATCGACACCCAGGTGTCGGTGACGACGCAGTCGACCCCGTCGACCGCCTCGTAGGGGTCGGTGGTGACGACGATGCGGCCACCGGCGGCACGCGCCGCGGCGACGAGATCGGCCGGCGGCGCGAGCTCCGGCGGCGTGGCGATGCGCAGCTCGAAATCGAGCGGCGCGGAGGCGTGCATCCACGACTGCAGGACGTTGTTGTAGTCTCCCGCCCAGGCCACCTTGCGACCGGCGATCGGCCCGCGGTGCTCCTCGAAGGTCAGCACGTCGGCCATGATCTGGCAGGGGTGGGAGACCTTCGTCAGCCCATTGATCACCGGCACCGTGGCGTTCTCGGCGAGCTCGACGAGGGCGGCGTGGTCCAGGATCCGGATCATGATGGCGTCGACGAAGCGCGACAGCACGCGCGCCGTGTCGGCGATCGTCTCGCCGCGGCCGAGCTGCATCTCGGCACCGGTCAGCATGATCGTCTCGCCGCCGAGCTCGCGCATGCCGACGTCGAAGGAGACGCGCGTGCGGGTCGACGGCCGCTCGAACACCATCGCCAGCACGAGGCCGGCGAGCGGGCCCTCGCCGGACGGCGGGATGCGCCGCTTGCCGGCGCGCTCCGCCTTCATCCGCCGGCTGTCGTCGAGAATGCGCCGGAGCTCGATCGCCGGGATCGCGTCGATGTCGAGGAAGTGCCGCGCGGCCGGTGTCGTCCCCGTCACGACGCGCCCTCCGCGGGCCTCGCCGCCGCGTCGAGCGCCGCCTCGACGCGCACGGCCGCCGCTTCGATCCGCTCGATCGCCGCCGAGAGCTCGGCCTCGCCGATGGTGAGCGGCGGCAGCAGGCGGACGACGTTGTCGCCGGCGGCGACCGAGAGCAGCCCCTCGGCGCGGAGCGCCGCCATCACCTCGCCGGCGGGCGGGCGCGCCTTCAGGCCGAGCATCAGGCCCTCGCCGCGCACGAGCTCGAAGACGCGGGAGTGGGAATCGACCACCGACGCCAGCCGCTGCTTCAGGAGAAGCCCAGTGTCGACGACCTGGTCGAGGAAGCCCGGCGCCAGCACGACGTCGAGCACGGCGTTGCCGACCGCCATCGCCAGCGGATTGCCGCCGAAGGTGGTGCCGTGGGTGCCCGGCGTCATCGAGGCCGACGCGGCATCGGTCGCGAGGCAGGCGCCGAGCGGGAAGCCGGCGCCGATGCCCTTGGCGGTGGCGAGGATGTCCGGGGCGACGCCCGGCCACTCGTAGGCGAACAGCTTGCCGGTGCGCCCCATGCCGCACTGCACCTCGTCATAGACGAGCAGCAGCCCGTGCTTCTCGC
Organism: Pseudoxanthobacter sp. M-2; assembly: GCF_046156265.1. Taxonomy (NCBI): domain Bacteria; kingdom Pseudomonadati; phylum Pseudomonadota; class Alphaproteobacteria; order Hyphomicrobiales; family Segnochrobactraceae; genus Pseudoxanthobacter; species Pseudoxanthobacter sp. M-2. The sequence goes on along the minus strand of NZ_JAWDIR010000033.1, from coordinate 432,473 downwards.
ACAGCGCCCTGAGCCCCTTCAGGAATCCGGCCGGCGCCGGGCGGATGCCGCCCTCGCCCTGGATCGGCTCGACGAGGATCGCCGCCGTCTCCGGCCCGATCGCCTTCTCCGCCGCCGCGAGGTCGCCGAACGGCACCTGGTCGAAGCCCTCGACCTTCGGGCCGAAGCCCTCGAGGTACTTCTCCTGGCCGCCGGCGGCGATGGTGGCGAGCGTGCGGCCGTGGAAGGCGCCCTCGAAGGTGATGATGCGGAACCGCTCTGGGCGGCCTTCCGCATACTGGTAGTGGCGCGCGGTCTTGATCGCCGCCTCCAGCGCCTCGGCGCCGGAATTGGTGAAGAAGACGCGGTCGGCGAAGCTCGCCGCCGTCAGCCGGTCGGCCAGCTTCTCGCCATCCGGGATGCGGTAGAGGTTGGAGACGTGCCAGACCTTCGCCGCCTGCTCCTGCAGCGCCGCGACGAGGTGGGGATGGGAATGGCCGAGCGCGTTCACCGCGATGCCGGCGCCGAAGTCGAGATAGCGTCGCCCGTCGGAACCCTCCAGCCACGCACCCTCGCCTCGCTCGAAGGCGAGATCGACGCGCGCGAAGGTGCGGAACAGGTGCTCCGACGCCGCGCCGAGGGGCGCAGCGGTGGGGACGGTCTCGATCTTGGCAGTGTTGCCGCTGGACATGGCCGCGGGCCTCTCGCTCCGGCTCGTGAGAACTCCGGGGATCAGCCGCGTCGGTCGAGGCGCCGGCGGCGACGGGCCCCCGAAAACAAATCGTGCCGCCCCGGGAGGCGGCACGTCCACGCGACCTTTAAGCCGCAGGGGGGCTGGTCTGTCAATGGTGGGGTAGTTTGCATGGAGAGATGCGCGGGCAGCCGCGATCCTTCTTTCGCCGCCCTCTCATGGGGTCATTCCCGGCCTTGTCCCGGGAACCCACGCGACGCCGCCGCTAACGGGGCGACGGCGTTGGGCGGAGTGCACGCGGTGAGGGATGGGTTCCCGGGACAAGCCCGGGAATGACCCCCGAGGGGGATGGTTCGGGAGGGAGACCGAAGAGATGCCGAGAGAGAGGGACCGCGGCAAACATCGCACCCGCGTCTCGGTGCGCCGAATCGATTGACGGCCCGCCGCGCGGTTGCTTGATGGCGGCAGCATTCGCCCCCCGCCACCATCGCACGAGGACCAACCATGCCGATGAAGCCCGCCCGCCGCCGCGTCGCCGTCGCCCTCGCCGCCGCCCTTCTCGCCGGCGGCGCCTCCGCCGCGCTCGCCGCCGTCACCTCGCTGACGCTCCCGGGCATCGGGACGGTGGCGGTGCAGTCCTTCATCGTCACGGTGGTGAAGGTCGACCTGCCGACGCGCGAAGTGATCGTCAAGGCGCAGAACGGCAACCAGTTCGCCTACGCCGTGGCGCCCTTCGTCGTCGGCCTCGAGCAGGTGCGCCCGAACGACCACGTCGACGTCTCCGTCGTGCCGGGCACGATCATCGACCTCGAGAAGGCGCAGACGGGCACCATCGGCCGCCTCGATACCGACGTCGTCGACGCCTCGGTGTTCGGCGTGGCCCTGCCGCAGAACTTCTTCGCCACGCAGGTGGTGGAGAACGCCATGCTGGTGGAGGTCGACCCGGCCGCCCGCACGGTGATGTTCAAGGGCGCCGACGGCCTGGTGCGCATCATGCCGGCGGCGAACGACGAGGTCGCCGGCGACATGGCCGGCGTGCAGCCGGGCGATCTCTTCCAGCTCACCTACATCGAGGCGATGGCGCTGAAGCTGCACCAGTGACGTCCGCGCCCGCCGCGGCGGCCTGAAACGAACAGGGCCCCCGAGAAGCGGGGGCCGGGCTCTCCGGAAACGAACAGGGCCCCCGAAGCGGGGGCCCTGACGTCATGTCGCGGATGCGCCGTGGGTAAGGCTCAGTACACCACGCCCTTGCAGACGGGCTGGTTGTAATAGGGACTGTAGGCGCAGTTGACCGGCGGCGGTGCCACCACGACGGTCGGCGAAGCCGCCGCCGCGCCGATCGCCGCGCCAGCCGCGGCACCAACGGCCACACCGGCCGCGACACCGCCCCAGCCCGGGCCGTGATAGCCCCAGCCGCCGGCATGCCAGCCGCCACCCCAGCCGCCGCCGTGCGCGACCCACGGGTCGATGAACAGCGCCACCGGGCCGCCGGTCGCCGGCAACTCGCCCTCGAGCACGCTGATCGTGTAGGTGAGCGAATCGGCGGACGCCGCCTCGACGTCCTCGATCTCGATGACGATCGGCTGGCCGTTGTCGTTGACGAGGGAGAGCGCGGCGTTCGGCGGATCGGCCTTGAAGCCGTCCTTCTCGGCGCCCCACAGCTTGACGAAATGGTCCTGGTTGATGTGGCCGACCATGCGCTGCGGCCGGTCGGAGAAGAACGTCGTGGCCGGCGCGACGCCGGTCAGCGTCAGCGTGCGGTCGCCGTCGAACGTCATGCCGTCGGCCTGCTGGACGAACATCAGCTGGATCGGCGGGCCGCCCTGCGGCGCCGGCGCGGCGGGCGCGGCAGCGTCCTGGGCGAACGCCGACGTCGAAGCGACGGCGAGCCCGAGCGAGGCCGCCAGGAATGCGATCTTCATGGAGGTAGGCTCCTGAAAGGGTTGCGCCGCCCCCGGCGGCACGGAGTGGGCCGGTCCGCCGACCGCCCCCGATCGCGCACCGCGGGCGGACATTAGGCCGGGGCACGGAAAACGCAACGGTCGCGCCCGGCCGGACGCACCGGCCGCTTGACGATGAGCGCCACACCGCGTCGCTATTGTGGCGGACGATGCGGAATCAGCGAGGCGGGATGCGCACGCACAGGGTGATCGGGGGCGGCGGCTGCGGCCTCCACGTCGAGGAAGCGGGTGATCCGGCCGGGCCGCCGATCCTTTTCCTGCACGGCTTCAGCCAGGGCCGGCTCTCGTGGCGCCGCCAGTTCGACGACGGCCGTCTCGCCGGCCACCGCCTCGTCCGCCTCGATCTGCGCGGCCACGGCCTCTCCGACAAGCCGGAGACCGGCTACGACGACGGCGCGCTGTGGGCAGCCGACGTCGCCGCCGTCATCGACGCGCTCGCCCTCGACCGGCCGGTGGTGGTCGGCTGGTCCTACGGCACCATCGTCACGCTCGACTATCTGCGCCTCGCCGGCGGCGCCGCGCTCGGCGGCTTCGTCATGGTCGCCGGTTCGTCGAAGATCGGGGCGGAGATGCTGAAGTTCCGCGGCGACGCGTTCCTGCCGCTGCTCGGCGGGTTCTATTCCGACGACGCGGCCGAGAGCGTCGCGGCGCTGTCGGGCTTCATCCGCGCCTGCATGGCGGAGGAACCGAGCGCGGAGGAATTCTGCCTGATGCTCGGCTACAACGCGATGGTGCCGCCGTTTGTGCGCCGCGGCCTGTTCAAGCGACCGCCGCTCGACAACGACGACCTGATCGCCCGCCTCGACCTGCCCGGCCTCGTCGTCCACGGCGGCCGCGACCGCGTCACGCTGACGACGATGGCCGAGCACCACGCGCGCCTGTGGCCGGGCGCGCGGCTGTCCGTCTTCGCGGACGCAGGCCACTCGCCATTCCTCGAGGACCCCGAGCGCTTCGACCGCGAGCTCGCCGACTTCGTCGCGGCGGCGCGGGGGTGATGGGACGGACCTCTCGCGGCGTTGGCGCTCACCCCTTCGGCTTGTGCGCCTCATAGTGCGCCTCATAGTAGGCACGCAGCACGGCGTTCATGCGGGTGAGGTGGCCACTCCCCTGAGCCTTGAACCAGTCGAGCACGTCCTGATCGACGCGCAGGTGCACCGACGCCTTGCCCGGCGGCACGACGACGCGCGCGCTCGCCCAGAACTCGGCACCCAGGGACGCGGCCTCGGGAGCATCGTCCCGCACGCCTGTTTCGCCGCCGGCCAGCCGCTCACGGACTTCGCGCGCCGAAGATCGAACGATAGTAGATTTCCCGCTCATGGCGCCCTGCCTTCTGTGCCGAGATCAGGCGGATCGTCTGCTCTGACCGCCACGTGTAGACCACCCTGAGAACCGTCGACCCGCACCGGCCGAGCGCGACGTGCCGTAACTCGCCGTAGTCCTCGCGATCGTCGATGCGGTCGATAACCTCATGATCGAAAATCGCAGCGGCTGCGAGAAATGAAACCCCGTGCTTCGACAGGTTCGAGGCGGCCTTCTCCTCGTCCCATTCGAAGAACAGGTCATCCATCACAGCCCCCTTGGCCATAGTACACATCCGTGTACACGCTTTGCAAGGTCGGACGTTGCACCCCTCTTGATCCGCCGCAAGGACATCGACGCCGCGAAGGGCGAGGGTTGCGGCCAAGGCGCACGCGCGACCAAAGTCGAGCCCCGCAGCGGTGGACGGCCGTGCGCGCGCCGCGCATATAATTCGCCCAAACGAGACTGAAGGGGCGCCGCAAACGGTGCCGTGGGGAGGAGCCCTCGATGACCGACACCGTGATCCCCGTGCCGGCGGACGTCGCCGCCTCCGCCCTCGTCGACGAGGCCGGCTACCGGGCGATGTATGAGCGCTCGATCCGCGACCCCGACGGCTTCTGGGGCGAGCACGGCAAGCGCATCGACTGGATCCGCCCCTACACGAAGGTGAAGAACACCTCCTTCGACCCGCACCGCGTCGCAATCCGCTGGTTCGAGGACGGTACGCTGAACGTCTCGGCCAACTGCGTCGACCGCCATGCCGCGACGAAGGGCGACCAGCCGGCGATCATCTGGGAAGGCGACGACCCGAAAGATCACAAGGTCATCACCTACCGCGAGCTGAAGGAACACGTCAGCCGCTTCGCCAACGTGCTGAAGGCGCACGGCGTCGCCAAGGGCGACCGGGTGACGATCTACCTGCCGATGATCCCCGAGGCGGCCTATGCGATGCTCGCCTGCGCGCGCATCGGCGCCATCCATTCCGTGGTGTTCGGCGGCTTCTCGCCCGACAGCCTCGCCGGCCGCATCGCCGACTGCCGCTCGAAGCTGCTGATCACCGCCGACGAGGGCCTGCGCGGCGGCCGGCCGGTGCCGCTGAAGGCGAACGCCGACGCGGCGCTCGAGAAGGTCACCGGCTGCAAGACCGTCATCGTCGTGCGCCGCACCGGCGGCAAGGTGTCGATGACCCCCGGTCGCGACGTCTGGTACGACGAGGCGGCCGAGAACGTCGCCGCCGAGTGCCCGCCGGCGGAGATGAACGCCGAGGACCCGCTGTTCATCCTCTACACGTCCGGCTCGACCGGCCAGCCGAAGGGCGTGCTGCACACCTCCGGCGGCTATCTCGTTTATGCGTCGATGACGCACCAGTACGTCTTCGACTACCGCCCGGGCGAGATCTACTGGTGCACGGCCGACGTCGGCTGGGTCACCGGCCACTCCTACATCGTCTACGGGCCGCTCGCGAACGGCGCCACCACGCTGATGTTCGAGGGCATTCCCACTTCGCCGACGAACAGCCGGTTCTGGGAAGTCATCGACAAGCACAAGGTCAACATCTTCTACACCGCGCCGACGGCGATCCGCGCCCTGATGGGCGCCGGCGACGCGCCGGTGAAGAAGACCTCACGCTCGAGCCTGCGCATTCTCGGCTCGGTCGGCGAGCCGATCAATCCGGAAGCCTGGCTCTGGTACTACAACGTCGTCGGCGACGCCCGCTGCCCGGTGGTCGACACCTGGTGGCAGACCGAGACCGGTGGCATCCTGATCACGCCGCTGCCCGGCGCGACGGCGCTGAAGCCCGGCTCGGCGACGCGGCCGTTCTTCGGCGTGCAGCCGGCGGTGGTCGACGCGGAGGGCAAGGAGCTCCAGGGCGCCTGCGAGGGCAACCTCATCCTGACCGACTCGTGGCCGGGGCAGATGCGCACCGTCTATGGCGACCACGAGCGCTTCGTCACCACCTACTTCTCGACCTACAAGGGCGCCTACTTCACCGGCGACGGCTGCCGGCGCGACGCCGACGGCTATTACTGGATCACCGGGCGCGTCGACGACGTCATCAACGTCTCCGGCCATCGCATGGGCACGGCGGAGATCGAGTCGGCGCTGGTCGCCCACCCGAAGGTGTCGGAGGCCGCCGTCGTCGGCTATCCGCACGACCTCAAGGGCCAGGGCATCTATGCCTACGTGACGCTGATGACCGGCATCGAGCCCAGCGAGGAGCTGCGCAAGGAGCTCGTCACCTGGGTGCGCAAGGAGATCGGCCCGATCGCCTCGCCCGACCTCATCCAGTTCGCCCCCGGCCTGCCGAAGACCCGCTCCGGCAAGATCATGCGCCGCATCCTGCGCAAGATCGCCGAAGACCAGTTCGACGCGCTGGGCGACACCTCGACGCTGGCAGATCCGGGCGTCGTCGACGACCTCATCGGCAACCGGCAGAACCGCAAGGCGGGGTAGGGAAGCTGATCCGGAGGCCTGCGCCCGGGCCTCTTTGCAGCCACCGGCAACAGCACCGGACAACCTGATTTCAGCGCAGGGCTGATTTTTGGTTGTATTTGGTTGCACAGCTCTCTTAGGTTGTTTCACTGGGGGTGGGCGTGGTATCCTGAGGCCGTTGCCATCAACCGAGAGAGGGCTTGGTCATGACCAGACTGCTCACGGCGATGTGGCTGCTCGCCGTCACGCTCACCGTGACGCTCGCTCCGATTCTTGCCACCGCGCAGAATCTGCAGACGGGCGGACCTCCGTGAGCCTAGCGACGGGCATGCCATAGTCGCGGCATGTGGAGCGGCGGGGCATCGCGAGTTGCCGCGCCGCTCCCGGCCTCTCGCGTAAGCCGGACACGCCGCTGTGCCCAAAGGCGGGCGGACGCCGCTCTGACCGGGGTGGAGAACTTTGCCCCAAAGAATCTGGCACCGAACGACCACGCCGATATCCCTTCAATCCTCGACCGCCTTGCATGTGGCCTTGATGTATTTCGTGTACTTCTGCGCCAGCATCCATGGCAAAGCATGGCTGCCGATTTCACCCCTAAGCCTCGACACTTCCTCCTCGTCTTCCCAGAATTTCAAGACTCTTTCCATTCTGCGTCCGGCCCGTCTGCATGTTGGTTCATCGAGAATGTTTTCGTCGTTTGCATTGACGATGCTGAACATCTGAACGCTCGCGATCGCGTTGGCGAGTATTCGGTTTCGCCGATTGGTTGTAGGGTCCGCATGATCGGAAAACCCGCTCCACTCGTCGGCGAACTTGGCCAAGGCCTCGCTCGCCTTTCGCGCGCGATCCGCAGTCTCCGGCGGAACCATCAACCCCTCCAGGCTGTACTGATGCGCCAGCATGAGCATATCGGTCAGGACGAGCGGGCGGAACGATTCGCCGAGGGCGATCGCATAGGCATTGCTGTCGCTGTTGGCCTGCTTCTTCGTCCGCCATCCCTGACACGGGGAATTGCTGACGTCGTCGTCTGCACGTTCGGTGCGCATCGCCTTCATCATGCAGTAGACGGCGACGCGCGCACCGTCGAGTTGGGCATGGACGGCCTCCACGTCCCAGCGCGCGCGCAGCATCGCCCGCCCGAGGATCCAGCGCACGTTGAAGACCTCGATCGGTGAAAGACCGGCTTGGCCATTTTCGAAGTCGATCGCGTTGCGCTCGGTGACGAGCCACAGCTCGCGCGACGCTCGCGTCAGGGCGGCATCCGTCCCCGCTCCGCGGACAATGATCAACGTGGCGACGAACGCGCTGAGGTGGCCATCCTGGAAAGCGCCTTCCACCCGGCCCACCGGATCCCCCGTCAGGTGGACGCGGCGCAGGCCGTCGCGAAGGGCGATCGCGCCGCACGGGTCGCTTGCCGTCTCGCTCGCCTCCCGGCCGGGCGCGAAGGCGTGCGTCTGAAGATGGCCGGTCAGTTTCAGCAGGCCCTCGATGCGGTCCACAGCCGCGATCGTCTCGTCGATGACCACGCGCGCCGGCGGCCCGGGCGCGAAGGACCAGGGCAGGCCGGCGTCCTCGCGTCGCGCGGCGGTCTTCAGCACTCCATCGAACACCTTCCGATCCGACAAGATCAGGATCATCCGGTCGAGCAGGATGATGTTCTCCGGATGGCCAACGCCGGCGACCCTCTGGCACTGCAGCAGTTGCGACAGGGGGCCGATCAGAGCGTCGTGGACTACCGCGAAGTTGTCCTCCGACGACGTGTTGCCGGTGAAGAATTCCTCGATGAACCGGTTCCGCGCGCGGCGCTCCTCGTAGTTCGCCCACGCTTCGAGATCAAAGTCGAATTCCTGGGATGACCGTTCGCTGATGATCGCCGAGGCGGTTCCAGCGGCGATGCGGTCACTCGCCATGCTGGCCTCGAACGATCCGAACTTGATCCTCTCGATCCGCTGGACCAGTTCCGGCAGCATCGGTACCACGAGGGCGAACACGACCGGAAGAAGCGCGATCGTAAGCATCAGCCACATAGTCGTGGCGATTGGTCTCTCTTCGGCCAAAACATAACCCCCGCTCCGGCGATTAGCTTGTGTCTGACATCAAAGCTTCTTCTTCAGAAAATTCAGGATGTCGTGCCGATGAACTGCCACCCACCCGCCAATGACGAAGAAAATTACTGAAATGTTGACCCACGGCCGCGAAAGTTCACGGCCAACGGAATAAAGCAGCCTGAACCCGCCCTCATCGTTCCCGGCCTGATAAACCGCGGAGGCGAAGATGATCGTCACGCTGGACACGAGCGCCAGCACGGCGAGCGCGAGCTTGAAACAGCCACTGTCCCTGAATGAATTCTCCCGCCCGCGGCCGGCCGAGCGAGGCCAGAAATTTTCGAGAGAAAGATACAGAAAAAACCCGGCAAGCGCGGCGAGCACGGTCATGGCCTTCCCTCGCGACCAGCAGATGCACCCGAAGCCATCAACACCCTTATAACGTGTATCACGCCGCCCAGAAAGCCATTTCCGGTTGTTTCATTCCTGATTGTCGCTCTGGCCCCTTTCTGATCACAGTCACGTCGGCGGCCGTCCTGACCGCTGCAGCCCGGACGCCCCCCATGACCGCCCTCCTCGCCCTCGTCGATCTCGCCGGCTATGTCGCGCTGCTGCTCTGGGGGGTGCACATGGTGCAGTCCGGGGTGGAGCGGGCGCTCGGGGCGGATTTGCGCAAGGTGCTGGCGGTCGGGCTCGGGACGCGGGCAAAGGCCTTCGCCGCCGGCCTCGGCGTCACCGCCATCCTGCAGTCGAGCACCGCCACCGGGCTCATCGTCTCGGGCTTCGCCGGCGCCGGCATGATCGACCTCGTGCCAGCGCTCGCCGCCATGCTCGGCGCCAATGTCGGCACGACGCTGATCGTGCAGCTCCTCACCTTCGACGTGATGGCGGTGGTGCCGCTGCTGTTCCTTGCCGGCGTCGTGCTGTTCCGCCGCGCCGGCACCAAGCGCCTGCACGATCTCGGCCGCGTCGCCATCGGGCTCGGCCTGGTGCTGATGGCGCTCGACCGCATGGTGGCGGCGATCACGCCGCTGGAGACCATGCCGGCGGTCGACGCGGCGATCGAGACCATCGGCGGCCACCCGCTTCTCGCGATGCTGGCGGCAGCATTGTTCACCTGGGTGGCGCATTCCAGCGTCGCCACGGTGCTGCTCATCGCCTCCCTCGCCACCAGCGGCATGGTGCCCCTCGAGGGGGCGCTCGCCATGGTGCTCGGCGCCAACCTCGGCACCGCCATCAACCCGGTGCTGGAGAGCCCGGGCGGGCGCGACCCGGCGGCGCGGCGCGTGCCCGTCGGCAACTTCCTCAACCGGCTGCTTGCCTGCCTCGTCGTGCTGCCGTTGCTGCCGCTGCTGGTGCCGGGCGTCAGTGATCTCGATCCCGACGCGGACCGCCGCATCGCCAACTTCCACACCGCCTTCAACCTCATCGCGGCGCTCGTCTTCTTCCCGCTGCTCGGACCGTTCGCGCGGCTCCTGGAGCGGCTGTTCCCGTCGCGGCCGGCGCCGGCCGACTCGACCGCCCCGAAGTTCCTCGATGCCGCGCTGATCGCGCTGCCGAGCGACGCGATCGGTGCAGCCGGGCGCGAGGGCGGCCGCATCGCCGAGGCACTGGCGCGGATGCTTGCCGCGCTGCCCGCCGCGGTCGCCGGCGACGCCGCGGCGGAGAAGACGGTGACGCGCGGCAGCGACATCGTCACCCGCCTCGCCGCCGCCACCCGCGACTATCTCGACCGCCTCGACCATGCCGAGTTCGCGCCGCGCGACCGCGCCCGGCTGATCGAGACGCTCGGCTTCGTCGGCAACCTCGACCGCGCCGGCGAGGCGGTGATGGACGCCTTCGGCTACGTCCGCCGCCGGCCAACGGTGCGCGCCGCCGTCGCCGCCGATCCGGCTGTGGTCGAGCTCGCCGGCCGCCTCGCCGACGGGGTCCGCGATGCCGCAGCCGCCTTCGCGGCCGAGGCGGCAGCACCGCCAGCATCCCTCATCGCCCTCGAGGTCGACCTCGGGGCGGCGGTGGTGCGGGCCGGCGAGCACCATTTCGCTACCCTGCAGACGGGGCAGGTGATGCCCGCCCAGGTGAGCGCCACCGTCGTCGACATCATCCGCGATTTCGACCGCGTCGCCGGCTACATCGCCGCAACGGTGGAGGATCCGCTGGCCGACCCCGAGCCGCAGGCGCCGGCCGGAGCCTGAGGACCGGCGCGCCCTGGCGGCGCGCCCCCGGCCGCCGTCAGGACCGGCACCAGCCGGCGCGGCGGCCGCCGTCGTAGGGGCGCGCCAGACCGGCGTCCACCAGGGCGGGACCAAGCGCCCGGCCGCTGCCGTCGGCGACGTCGGCGACGACGCGGCCGCCGTACTTGTCGGTCTCCACCGCGGCGAGCGAGACGGAGCCGCCAGCGACCAGCCCCGCGAGGGCGTCGCGCGCGGCGACGGCGCGCCGGCGCTCCTCCGGGCAGCGGCCGGCGAGTTCGGGCGCGTCGATGCCGCGCAGGCGCACGATCGTCGAGACCTCCAGCCCCAGCCAGACGTTCACCCGCACGGCCAGCGAATCGCCGTCGATCACCCGCTCGACCGTGGCCGCAAAGGGCCCGGACAGCCGCTCGCCCGCGCGGCCGGCGGGCGCCGCGGCGAGCAGCATCCCGGCGATCAGCAGCGCCTTGAGGGCCGCTGCCGGCGCGCGCCGCAGCTCCGGCAGCAAGGCAGGTCGCCCGGGAGTGATGTAGGAACAAATACGGAACATACGCTTCCATGGCAGGAATGCGTTCCTGCTGTCAAGCGCGCCCCTCGGGTGGACGTCGCAGCGTGAAGGCGGGTCGCACCCAACGACGGGAGGCTTCCGCCGGCGCGGCGAACGGGCGAGACTGCCGCCGCAGGGAATCAAACAATCCGAGGCGACGGCGCGATCGCCACGCCGGGGGAGTGATGGCCATGGCCGACAGCGAGATCGCCGCCTTCCGGGCCCTGATGGCCTCGCGGCCCCGGCCGCCGGACCTCGCCGGCCGGCGCGAGCGGCTCGATTCCTTCGGCACTCTCTACCCGCTGGAGGCGGGCGTGACGCTGACGCCGGTGACGGCGAACGGCGTGCCGGCGGAGTGGTCTGAGACGCCGGCAGCGGATGCGAAGCGGGCGATCCTCTACATGCACGGCGGCGCGTTCGTGGCGGGCTCGATCGCCAGCCACCGCCTGCTCGTCACCGCGCTTGGCCGCGCCGCCGGGGCGCGCACGCTCGCGATCGACTACCGGCGGGCGCCGGAGCATCCGTTCCCGGCCGCCCTCGACGACACCCTCGCCGCCTACCGCTTCCTGCTCGCCGAGGGCTTTGCGCCACACGACATCGCGATCGCCGGCGACAGCGCCGGCGGCGGGCTGACGATGGGGGCGCTGCTGGCTCTCCGCGACGCCGGCGAGCCGCTGCCGGGTGCCGCCTTCGTCATCGCGCCGTGGGTCGACCTCGCCTGCCGCGGCGAGACCTATGTCAGCAAGGCCGACATCGACCCGATCATCCAGCGGCCCTATCTGCTCGACGTGGCGGCGGACTACATCGCCGGCGCCGACCCGATCCCGCGGCTCGCCTCGCCGCTCGGCGGCGATTTCCGCGGCCTGCCGCCGGTGCTGATCCAGGTCGGCTCGGCGGAGACGCTGCTCGCGGATTCGGTCGCGCTCGCCGGCCAGCTCGGCGCGGCGGACGTGGCGGTGACGCTCGAGGTGTGGCCGGAGATGGTGCACGTCTGGCACCTGTTCCGCGGCCACCTGTCGGCCGGCGGACGGGCGCTGGAGCGCGCGGGGGCCTTCCTGCGCGGCGTCTGGGACGCCGGCTAGGCGGCCGCGCCGCCCGCAGGAAGGCCGCCGCCCTCAGGCGGCGGGGGCCATCGCGTACTGCTTGGTCTCGCGGAACTTCACGCCCGCGTGGCGCTCGCCGGTGAGGCGCAGGTTGATCTGCGAGGTGGCGAGGAACACCGGGTCGCCGTCGACGTCCTCGGCGATCGCGCCGCGCTCGGCCTCCATCAGCTTGTCGAGGGCAGACTTGTCGTCGGCGACGATCCAGCGGGCGAGGTCGTAGCGGCTCTTTTCCAGCCGCACCGGCAGGCCGTATTCGGCCGAGAGCCGCTCGACCAGCACGTCGAGCTGCAGCGGCCCGACGACGCCGACCAGCGGCTGCGAGCCGTCGACCGGGCGGAACACCTGCACGACGCCCTCCTCGGCGAGCTGCTGCAGCGCCTCGCGCAGCTTCTTCGCCTTCATCGCGTCCGACAGCAGCACGCGGCGCAGGATTTCCGGGGCGAAGCTCGGCAGGCCGGTGAAGGCGAGCGGCTCGCCCTCGGTCAGCGTGTCGCCGATCCGGAGCGTGCCGTGGTTGGGGATGCCGACGACGTCGCCGGCGAAGGCCTCTTCGGCGAGCGAGCGGTCCTGGGCGAAGAAGAACTGCGGCGTGTGCAGGCCGACCATCTTGCCGGTGCGCACGTGCAGCGCCTTCATGCCGCGCCGGAGCCGGCCCGAACAGACGCGCGCGAAGGCGATGCGGTCGCGGTGGTTCGGGTCCATGTTCGCCTGGATCTTGAAGACGAAGGCGCTCATGCCGGGGTCGGTCGCCGCCACGACGCGCCGGTCCGCCGGCTGGTCGCGTGGCGGCGGCGCGTCGGCGGCGAGCCGCTCGATCAGGTCGCGGACGCCGAAGTTCTTGATGGCCGAGCCGAACATCACCGGCGTCATGTGGCCCTCGCGGAACGACTGCAGGTCGAACGGCTTGCAGGCCATGTCGATCAGCTCGATGTCCTCGGCGAGCTGGGTGGCGCGCTCGTCGCCGACCTTGGCGGCGAGGTCCAGCGGCTCGAGCGGGTCGAGCGTCGTCTCGCCCTCGCCCGGCGCCATCAGGCGGGCCCGGCGGGTGGCGAGGTCGTAGGTGCCGACGAAGTCGCGGCCGCGGCCGATCGGCCACGTCACCGGCGTCGCGTCGAGCGCCAGCGTCTTCTCGATCTCGTCGATGAGCTCGAAGGGATCACGGCCCTCGCGGTCCATCTTGTTGATGAAGGTGACGATCGGGATGTCGCGCAGCCGGCAGACCTCGAACAGCTTGCGGGTGCGCGCCTCGATGCCCTTCGCCGCGTCGATCACCATGACGGCGGAATCGACCGCAGTGAGCGTGCGGTAGGTGTCCTCCGAGAAGTCCTCGTGGCCCGGCGTGTCGAGCAGGTTGAAGACGTGGCCTTCCACCTCGAAGGTCATCACCGAGGTGACGACCGAGATGCCGCGCGAGCGCTCGATCGACATCCAGTCGGAGCGGGTACGGCGGTTCTCGCCCTTGGCGCGCACCTGGCCGGCGAGCTGGATGGCGCCACCGTAGAGCAGCAGCTTCTCGGTCAGCGTCGTCTTGCCGGCGTCCGGGTGGGAGATGATGGCGAAGGTGCGCCGCCGGGCGATCTCGGCGGCGAGCGGCGAGACCCGCTCGTCGGCGGGCGCGGCGTCGGGGGAGAGCATCGGTCGGGCGTCCTGTGCGATGGCGAAGGCGGGCGCGCGGGCGCCGCCGGGTGTTGAGGGATGGCTACAGGGCGACGACGGGAAAGGGAAGGGTTTGGGGGTTGGGGCAGAGCGGTGCGAACGTCCCTCCCCTGCCAGGGGGAGGGACAGACCGCGAAGCGGTCAGGGTGGGGCCCGTGAAAATCACGGGTATGACCTCACCGACGTCTCTGTTCGGATTGACAGGCCCCACCCTGGCGACCTGCGGTCGCCTGTCCCTCCCCCTGGCAGGGGAGGGACGTGCCTCGCCAGCCGCCACCCGTCCTCACTCTCTCTGCCCCTCACCACCCTTGACGCCCGCCTTTCGGGCATGCCCAAATTCCCCTCACGCCGCCGCTGGCGGTCGAGGGGACAGGGCATGACGCATCCGGCCGCAGCGATCGACGACCGCCGATCGCCGGCCGCGCAGCCCCGCACCCTCGTCGAGGTGGCCGGGGTGACGAAGGCCTTCGGCAGCGGCCCCGGTTCGGTCGTCGCGCTCGCCGCCGTATCGCTGTCGATCTTCGAGAACGAGTTTTTCACCCTCCTCGGCCCCTCCGGCTGCGGAAAGACCACGCTCCTGCGCCTCGTCGCCGGCTTCGAGCACCCGAGCGCCGGCGTCATCCGCCTCGACGGCCGCGACCTCACCGAACTGCCGCCGCACAGGCGGCCGGTGAACACCGTCTTCCAGTCCTATGCGCTGTTCCCGCACATGAGCGTGGCCGAGAACGTCGCCTTCGGGCTCGAGCGGCTCGGTAAGCCGAGGGCCGAGATCACCGCGCGGGTCCGGCACGTGCTTTCGCTCGTCAAGCTCGAGGCGATGGCCGACCGGCGGCCGGCGCAGCTCTCCGGTGGCCAGCAGCAGCGCGTCGCGCTCGCCCGGGCGCTCGCGCCGGCGCCGCGCCTCCTCCTCCTCGACGAGCCGCTGTCGGCGCTGGACCAGAAGCTCCGCCGCGAGATGCAGGGCGAGTTGAAGCGCCTGCAGCGCGAGACCGGCGTCACCTTCGTGCTCGTCACCCACGACCAGGAGGAGGCGCTCGCGATGTCCGACCGCATCGCCGTGATGAGCACCGGCCGGGTGCTGCAGATCGGCGGGCCGGCGGAGATCTACGACCGACCGGCCACCCGCTTCGTCGCCGACTTCATCGGCGAGGCGAACCTCCTGCCGGGCGAGCTCGTCGGCCGGCCCGGCGGCACGGTCGCGATCCGCCCGGAGCGGGTGCAGCTTGTCCGCGCCGGCGAGGCCGGCGCGGCTGAGGGCCTGCCGGGTACCGTCACCACGATGACCTTCCTCGGCTCCGACGTGCTCTACGAGGTGACGCTCGCGGGCGGGACGGCGATCAAGGCGCGCCTGCGCGATGCCGCGCCGGGGGTCGAGGCCGGTTCGGCGGTGGTGGCGCGCTGGGCGAAGGAGGCCGAGCGGCCCGTCGCCGAGGACACGGCGGGGCCGCGCCCGTGACCGCTCCGGCGCGCGATCCTGGGACGGCGCGATGAGCGGCACGGCACGCGTCCGCACGCTGCCGCTGCTGGCGCCCGCGCTCGGCGTCATCCTCGTCTTCATGGTCGCGCCGATGCTGATCGCCGGCGCCTATTCCTTCCTCACCGCCGGGGCCTATGGCGGCGTCCGCCTGCCGGTGACGGGGGAGGCCTATGTCCGCTTCCTGTTCGAGCGCGACCTCGACGACAGCCTGATCTTCGACGACACCTACCTCGTCATCTTCGCCCGCTCGATTGCACTCGCCGCCGCAACGACGGTGCTCTCGGTGCTGATCGGCCTGCCGGTCGCCTGGTTCATGGCCTGCCGGGACAAGGCGACCCGCGACCTGCTGGTCCTCGCCATCACCATCCCGTTCTGGACCAACCTCCTGATCCGCACCTATTGCTGGGTGCTGATCCTGCGCGACCAGGGGCTCGTCAACGCGGCGCTGATCGGCACCGGCGTGACGAGCGAGCCGATCACCTTCCTCTATTCGAACGAGGCGATCCTGCTCGGGCTCGTCTACTCCTTCCTGCCGTTCATGGTGCTGCCGATCTACGCGACGCTCGAGCGCCTCGACCCGCGGCTGGTGGAGGCGGCGCACGATCTCTACGCCGGCCGCTGGGCCGCCTTCCGCTACGTCGTCTGGCCACTCGCGAAGGCCGGGGTCGCCGCCGGCACCATCCTCGTCTTCGTGCCGGCGCTCGGCGCCTTCCTGGCGCCGGACCTCCTCGGCGGCGGCCGCAAGCTGATGATCGGCAGTCTGATCCACCTGCAGTTCACCTCGTCGCGCAACTGGCCGTTCGGTGCGGCAGCCGCGATGATCCTGATGGCCTTCGTGCTGGTCGCGCTCGTCATCGCCGCGCGACGGCGGGCCGGGCAGGTGGCGCCATGAAGCGGGGAGCCAAGGGCTTCGACTGGCGGGCGACGCCGGGGCTCGGCACGTTGACGGTGCTGGTGCTGGTCTTCCTCTACGCACCCCTGGTGGTGCTCGTCGCGTATGCCTTCAATGCGTCGAACCTCGCGATGGTGTGGGGCGGCTTCTCGCTGCAGTGGTTCGAGAAGGCGCTCGCCAACTCCGACCTCCGCCGGGCCGGGTGGAACTCGATCACGGTGGCCGTCTCGGCGACGGTCGTGGCCACCGCGCTCGCCGTGCCGGCCGCGATCGCGCTCGAGCGCGGCCGCGCCTTCTTCGGCAAGCCGGCGGCGGAATCGCTGATGGCGCTGCCGCTGGTCGTGCCGGAGATCGTCACCGCGATCGCCACCCTCGTGTTCTTCTCGACGATCGGGCTCCGCCTCGGCATCGCCAACGTCGCGATCGCCCACATCGTTTTCTGCATCCCGTTCGCGCTGCTGCCGATCCGGGCGCGGCTGCGCGACATGCCGCGCGACGTCGAGGACGCCGCCCGCGACCTCTATGCCGACTGGCGCCAGGTCTTCCTGCGGGTGACACTGCCGCTGCTCATGCCCGGCATCGTCGCCGGCGCCATGCTCGCCTTCATCGTCTCGCTCGACGATTTCCTGATCACGCTGATGGTGGCGGAAGCCGGCTCGACGACCCTTCCCGTCTACCTCTACGGTATGCTCCGTCTCGGCGTGACGCCGGAGGCCAATGCGGCGGCGACGCTGCTGCTCGCCCTTTCCGTGGGTGTGGTGCTCGCCGCCTATCTGGTGATGCGGCGGGGCGGCAGGGTGGGCCACTGACGGCGACCCGCACGGGCAAGGCGCACGCGGCGCGACAGGGAATTCGAACGCAGCGAAGTTCGGACGCAACGATGATCCATAGGATGGGGAACGGCACCATGAAGTCCAAAACCCTGAACCGAAAGACCCTGAAGGGCACGGCGCTCGCCTTTGCCCTGACGCTCGCCGCCGGCACCGCGCGCGCCGAGGGCGATCTCTTCATCTACAACTGGACCGACTACACGTCGCCGGAGCTGATCGCGAAGTTCGAGAAGGAGACCGGCATCAAGGTGACGCTGGACACCTACGATTCGAACGAGACGCTCCTCGCCAAGCTGAAGTCGGGCTCGGCCGGCTACGACATCGCCGTCGTCTCCTCCGACTTCGTGCCGATCTTTTCGAGCGAAGGCCTCGTCGAGAAGATCGATGCGCCCACCCTCGCGGGCTTCTCCAACCTCGATCCGCGCTGGGTGAAGCCGGTGTGGGATCCTGAGAACGCCTATTCGATCCCGTGGAACTGGGGCACGACCTCCTATTCGGTGAACACCGACGCCTACAAGGGCCCGACCGACAGCCTGTCGGTGCTGTTCGAGCCGCCGCCGGAGCTCGCCGGCAAGGTCGGCATGTTCAACTCGCCCTCCGAGGTGATGAGCCTCGCCCAGGTCTATCTCGACATGCCGCCCTGCCAGACCGACACGGCCAACATGAAGAAGGTCCAGGACCTCCTCACCGCCCAGGCGCCGGCGGTGAAGCTCTATAATTCCGACGGCATCATCGAGCGCCAGGCGACCGGGGAGACCGTCGTCCACCAGCAGTGGAACGGCGCGGCGATGCGCTCGCGCGAGCTCAATCCGGCGGTGAAGTACGTCTATCCGAAGGAGGGCGTCGTCGGCTGGATGGACAACGTCGTGGTGCCCACCGGCGCCAAGAACCCGGAGAACGCCCGCAAGTTCGTGAGCTTCATCATGCAGCCGGAGAACATGGCGCTGCAGTCGAACTTCACCAAGTATTCCAACGCGGTGGTGGGCAGCG
The DNA here is from genome assembly GCF_046156265.1 of Pseudoxanthobacter sp. M-2. Taxonomy (NCBI): domain Bacteria; kingdom Pseudomonadati; phylum Pseudomonadota; class Alphaproteobacteria; order Hyphomicrobiales; family Segnochrobactraceae; genus Pseudoxanthobacter; species Pseudoxanthobacter sp. M-2. Next base: position 414,378 of record NZ_JAWDIR010000033.1, on the reverse strand, counting down.
AAGAGTTCTTCGAAGCCTCGATGAAGGACGCGCCGGAGCTGTCGCCGCCGGCCGACCTCAAGGTGGTGTTCACGCCCGCCTGCTCCGAGGAGGCGATCCAGCTGATGGACCGCGTCTGGACGCGCCTGAAGAAATGAGGCGCGGCGCCGGCCAAGGGTGATCCCTCACCGGCGCATCCCCACCACCTGCCGCCCCACGGGGCGGCCGTCCTCTCCCGCTCCGCGGGGGAGGAGACCCTTTTCCTGTGAGAGGCGTGCGTTTCCATGAAGACGATCTATTCCACCGCCCATCTCGGCCACACCGGCTACTTCGAGGTCGCCGGCGGCGTGATGACGCCGGGCTTCGAGAAGCCGGTCCGGGCGGAATACATCCGCGCCCGCGTCGAGGCGGTGGCGCTCGGCCCGATCCTGCCACCCGATCCGCACGGCCTCGCCGCAGCGCACCGGGTCCACGATGCCGGCTATCTCGAGTTCCTGTCGCGGGCGTGGGAGATGTGGGCGGCGACCGACCGCCACACCGCGGCGCTGCCGATGTGCTGGCCGGTGCCGGGCCTCCGGCGCGACGTGCCGCCGGCCTGCATCGACGGCCTGCTCGGCTACTATTCGCTGGACGCCGGCGCGCCGATCGTCGCCGGAACGTGGGCCGCGGTCCAAGGCTCGCTCGACTGCGCGCTGACAGCGGCGACCCTCGTCAAGGAGGGCGAGCGCTCGGCCTTCGCCCTCTGCCGGCCGCCCGGCCACCACGCCGGGTCCGCCTTCATGGGCGGCTACTGCTTCATCAACAACGCGGCCGTGGCGGCGCAGTGGTTCAGCGACCAGGGGGCGGCCCGCGTCGCCGTGCTCGACGTCGACTATCACCACGGCAACGGCACCCAGGAGATCTTCTACGACCGCGCCGACGTGATGGTGCTGAACATCCACGGCGACCCGCTGACCGAGTACCCGTTCTTCCTCGGCCACGCCGACGAGCGTGGCGCCGGCGCCGGCGAGGGCTTCAACGTCAACTATCCCCTCCCCTTCGGCACCACCTACGCCGCCTGGGGCGCGGCGCTGGACGACGCCTGCAACAAGGTCGCGGCCTACGCGCCGGACGTGGTGGTGGTGTCGCTCGGCGTCGACACCTTCGAGAAGGACCCGATCAGCCACTTCAAGCTCCGGACGGAGGACTATCCGCGCATGGGCGCCCGCATCGCCGCCCTCGGGCTGCCGACGCTCTTCGTCATGGAGGGCGGCTACGCGGTGGCCGAGATCGGCGTCAACGCCGTCGGCGTGCTCGCCGGCTTCGAGGACCGCTGATGGCGCGCACGGTCACCGGTCGTCACGTCACCCTCGGCGTCGTGCAGTTCGCCTGCACGGACGACATCGCCGAGAACGTCGCCACCGCCGAGCGGCTGGTGCGGGCGGCCGCCGCCGCGGGCGCCAACGTCGTGCTCGTGCAGGAACTGTTCGAGGGCCTCTATTTCTGCTGCGAGCAGCGGCCGGGCGAGTTCGCCCGCGCCCGCCCGCTCGACGGCCACCCGACGGTCGCGCATTTCGCAAAGCTCGCCGCCGAACTCGGCGTGGTGATCCCGGTCAGTGTCTTCGAGAAGGCGAACCGAGCCTACTTCAACTCGGTCGTGCTCCTCGACGCCGACGGGCGCGAGGCCGGGCGCTACCGCAAGAGCCACATCCCGGACGGCGTCGGCTACCAGGAGAAGTACTACTTCAGCCCCGGCGATACCGGCTTCCGGGCCTTCGACACCCGCTTCGGCCGGATCGGCATCGGCATCTGCTGGGACCAGTGGTTCCCGGAAGCAGCCAGGGCGATGGCGCTGAAGGGGGCGGAGCTCATCCTCTATCCGACCGCGATTGGTTCCGAGCCGCCGGACCCCACGATCGACAGCCGCGACCACTGGCAGATGGTGATGCGCGGCCACGCGGCGGCAAACCTCACACCCATCGCGGCGGCGAACCGCGTCGGCAGCGAGCGCGGGCCCGACGGCACAGAGATCACCTTCTACGGCTCGTCCTTCATCGCCGGCCCCACCGGCGAGATGCTCGCCTGCGCCGAGCGCAGCGGCGAGGCGGTGCTGACGGCGACCTTCGACCTCGATGCCATCGCCGCCCAGCGCGCCGGCTGGGGCCTCTTCCGCGACCGCCGCCCCGACCTCTACGCCCCGCTGATGACCCTCGACGGCGGCTGAGCGCCGGCCGCATCGGCTCCATCCTCCAGCGCCGCCGCCTCGGCCGCGTCGATGTAGCCGAACGCCGAGAGGCCGGGCGCCAGGGCGCGATGCGCGCTGGCGACGGCGCGCGGATCCTCGCGGCGCCACGCGTCGGCACGGCTCGAGGCCTCGAAGATGCCGTTGAGCTTGCGGGTCGGCAGGCCGAGGCGGTCGAGCACGGCGCGGCGGGCGTCGCCGTCGGCCCCGCACAGGTCCTCGTAGCGAAGGCGCAGATAGCGGGGGCCGAGCACCGCCTCGCCGTAGCGGGCGAGGCCGAGATTGACGCGCGTCCAGGTGGCGGCGATCGCGACCGCCGGATCGGCCTCATGGGCGAGGCCGGTGAGCAGGCCGGAGAAGCGCCGGGCCTGGTTGTCGTTCTTCGACGACAGCATGTCCCGGCCGTCGCGGACCAGATGGACGAAAACGAGATCCGGGAAGCGCTCGGCGATCACCGGCAGCACGAACACCGTGCGCGGGCACTTCCAGCCCCAGCGCGGCTTGCCCTCGTGTTGGAGGCTGGCGCGCATCGCTTCAAGCGTCGTCGTGAGATGGTCCGACATCGGCCGGCGCAGGCTTTCGGGCAGGTCCTCGGCGCGGTAGTCGACCCGGCGGATGGCCGTCAGCACCGGTTCTACCCATTGGCGGAGGAATTCCGTGAAGCGGCGACAGTCGTTGGCCACGGTGCGGTCGCGCGGCAGGTCGACTCCGTTGCGGTATAGAAACTCCGCCAGCGCCCGGGTGCCCGATCCCCCCGACCCGCCGACGATGATCGGCCGATTGTCCGTGTCTCCCATAGTCCCGTTCGCCCCGGCAGCCGTCCCGGTCGGTCGGATTGCGGCGCCCCCGCCGTGCTGTCAAGCCGGCCGATGTGGCTTGCGCGCCGCACGCCGTCGGGAAAAGCTGGTGCGAGACCGACCAACGGCGCCCGGGAGACGTCAGGTGAAGCGTTCCGAGATCAACCGCATCCTGGAGGAGGCCGAAGCCTTCTTCGACCGCCACGGCCAGAAGCTGCCGCCGTTCGCCTGGTGGACACCGGACGAATGGCGGAAGCGCCGCGGCGAGGCCGGGCGGCTGCTATCCGGCCGGCTCGGCTGGGACGTCACCGATTACGGCCGCGGCGACTTCGGCAAGTGCGGCCTGCTGCTGTTCACCGTCCGCAACGGCAGCCTGTCCGACCTCAAGGCCGGCGGCGGCCGCGTCTACGCCGAGAAGGCGATGATCGTCCGCGACAGCCAACTGACGCCGATGCACACCCACGTCACCAAGACCGAGGACATCATCAACCGCGGTGGCGGCACGCTCGCCATCAAGCTGATGGGCAGCGACGCCGCCGGCCGGGTCGACCGCGCTGTGCCGGTCACGGTCGAGACCGATGGCTTCGAGCGGCGGCTGTCCGGCGGCGACATCATCCGCCTCGGCCCGGGCGAGAGCGTCACGCTTGTTCCCGGCGTCTGGCACGCCTTCTGGGGCGAGGGCGGCGACGTCTTCGTCGGCGAGGTCTCGACCGTCAACGACGACGTGACGGACAACGTCTTCGCCGAACCCGTCGCCCGCTTCCCGTTGATCGAGGAGGACGTGCCCTCCCGGCGCCTGCTGGTCAGCGAGTATGGGGTGCTGGGCGCTGCCTGAGTGCTTGTGATGTTATTTTCTGATACTAGATTGTTATGAGCCTCGCTGGTCGACATCGTGCGACCCTCTCGGCGATCTTTGCGGAGCCTGTCCGCGCGGATGTCGCATGGCGCGATGTCGAGGCCCTTCTCATCGCGCTCGGAGGCGAGGTTACGGAAGGCCGTGGGTCGCGAATGCGCGTCGCGCTAAAGGGCGTGAGAGCGGTTTTTCATCGACCGCATCCACGTAAGGAGACGGACAAGGGCGCGCTGAAATCGGTGCGCCGCTTCCTCGCGGAGGCAGGGATCAAGCCATGAACACCATGAACTACAAAGGCTACGAGGCGATCTTCGAGTTCGATGCCGATGCAGGGTGCTTCCATGGCGAACTCGTCGGTCTGCGGGATGTGGTGACCTTTGAGGGCCGTTCGGTCGAGGAATTGCAGGCTGCGTTGGCCGACAGCGTCGACGACTATCTCGACTTCTGTGCCTCCCGAGGCGAAGCGCCTGAGCGTCCGTTCTCCGGTCGCTTCGTTGTCCGCACCGAGCCCGACCTGCACCGTGCAGCGGCAGTCGCCGCCAAACGTGACGGCGTCAGTCTCAACAAATGGGTGGCGAAAGCACTGCAGCAGGCGCTCGGCTAAGAACCTCCGTCCGTCATCGCCGGGGCGAGCCGGGTGATGACGGCGCGGATGGAGCGGGCGCGGTAAGGTGATCCACCCTCCCCTGGAGGGGGAGGGTGGCAGAGCATTGACCCAGCAAAAATTGCCTTCGGGGTGGTGCCAGCCGGTCGATTGACCGCGGGTAGTTTCGGAAAATCCCGACCCCCCTACCCCACCGCCTCCGCCACCCGCACCTCCACGCCGGCTTCCGCGACAAGCCCCACCGCGGCCGGATCCGGGGTGCCGGCGGTCAGGACCATGTCGATCTCCTCGAAGGGGCAGAAGCGGACCAGCGAAGTCTGCGAGAACTTCGACGCGTCGGCGACGATGATCGAGCGGTGCGAGGCGGCGATGATCGCCTGCTTCAGCCCGGCATCCGGCAGGCTCATGCACATGATGCCGAGCGACGGGTCGATGCCGTTGCAGCCGACGAAGCCGATCGCGGCACGGATGCGCTCGAGCACCAGCGTCGACAGGGGCTCCACCAGCGAATGCTGTTGCGGCCGGAGCGCCCCGCCGGTGACGATCACCTGGATGCGCGGGATCGCCCTCTCCAGCGCCAGCGCGACGTTGAGGCCGGCGGTGAAGACCGTGAGATCGGTGAGGTCGGTGCGGTCGGCGAGCGCATGCGCGATCTCCATCGTCGTCGTGCCGGCGTCGAGGATGACACTGTCGCCGTCCGACAGCATCGCCACGGCGGCGGCGGCGATCGCCTTCTTCTCGGCGAGCCGGTCTGTGCTGCGCGCCTCGTAGCGAAGCTCCGGCACCGTCTGCAGCACGCGCATGACGCCGCCGCGCACGCGTCTCAGGCCGCCGTCGCGGGCGAGCGCGTCGACGTCGGAGCGGATCGTCACCTCGGAGACGCCGAGTTGGCGGGAGAGGTCCTGGATGCGCACGAAGTCGCGCGCCCGGACCAGCGACAGGATGCGCTGGCGGCGCTCGCCGGACGCGAGGGTGTCGCCGGCCCCGCCCGCCGGCAACGGCTCGCTGCGTTGCGCTTCGCTCATCGGGCGCCCCTCCAGGTTTTCGTTATTGAAAGCCACTCTCTACCCATTCGCAAGGGAGCGAAAGGGGTCGGATGTGCTGCAATGCGGCAGAATCCCTGACGCTTCGCAGCATTCTCTGAATCCGTCTCGACAAGCAGCTTTCGATATGCAAACTTCGAAACGACAAGAAGAGCGGTTGAGCCATCGGCCGGCCGCCACCGAGGAAAACAAGCGAGGGTAGCATGTCCGGCATCGGCGTGCGTCTCGGGCGTCTGTTCCGCAAGGACACCGGACGCTCGTTCATGGTGGCTTTCGACCGGACGCTGCTGGAGGGCCCGAGCCCCCACGCCGACGACGCATCGGCCACACTCGACCGCATCCTGTCGACACGGCCCGAGGCGGTGCTGATCGGACCGGGACTCATCAAGCACTGCGGCGAGAAGTTCGGCTTCGCCGGGGCGCCGTCGATCGTCGCCCGCATCGACTATCCGATGGTCGCCGAGTTCCGGAAGGCCGGCACCGAGCTCTATCGCATGGTGCTCGACCCCGAGCACGCCGCGAAGCTCGGCGCCGACGCGGCGGTGATGTGCCTGATCGACGGCTTCGAGGACCCGGAATACGCGGCGGAGAACATCTCCGCGGTGGCGGAGGCGGCGCGGCGCTGCCACGATGTCGGCCTGCCGCTGATCGTCGAAGCGGTGCTCTGGGGCGGCCGCAACGCCGACCAGAAGGATGCCGAGCGGCTGGCGGTGACGAGCCGCATCGCCGCCGAGCTCGGCGCCGACGCGATCAAGACGCAGTATCCCGGCAGCGAAGAGGGCATGCGGCGCATCGCCGGCTCCTGCCCCGTGCCGGTGCTGGTGCTCGGTGGCGCCACCCAGGACGGCGCCGCGGTCGAGACTTTCACCCGCGGCGCTATTGCCGGCGGCGCCCGCGGTGTCATCTTCGGACGGAACGTCTGGCAGCGCGAAGACGTCGCCGAAGTCGCGGCGATGCTGCACCGCCTCGTTCACGCTTAAGTCGCGTACGCCTAACCGAAGGCGCCCCCCGGCGCGCACGGTCCGATCCCTAGGGATCGAGGGGTCGAGGGTTCGATTCATGGCCGACTTCTTCCTGGGCATCGACGCCGGAGGCACCGCGGTGAAGGCCGCGGTGTTCTCCGCGTCGGGCGAGGAAGTCGGCGTGGCCGCCCGCACCCCGCGCTTCCTATCGCCGCACGCCGGCCATGCCGAGCGCGACCCCGAGGAGATGTGGCGCCACGTCGGCGAAGCGGTGCCACGGGCGCTGGCGAGCGCCGGCGTCACCGCCGACGACATCGCCGTCGTCGGCGTCACCGGCTTCGGCAACGGGCTATTCCTGGTCGATGGCGCCGGCCGTCCCACCACCAATGGCATCCTCGCCTCCGACATCCGCGCCGCCGGCATCTGCGACGAGTGGGTCGGGGAGGGCCTCGGCGCCGAGCACCTCGCCCGCACCGGGCAGACGCTGTGGCCGGGCAAGCCGGCGCCGATCCTGGCCTGGCTCGGCCGTCACCGGCCGGAGGTGCTGCAGGCCTCCGCCGCGGCGCTGATGTGCAAGGACTTCCTGCGCCTGCGGCTCACCGGCGAACTCGCCGCCGAGGTCACCGACCAGTCGACCGGCTCGCTCGTCGGGCTCGACCGCACCTATGCGACGGGCCTGATGGGCGACCTCGGCCTCGGCGGCAGCGTGCGGCTGCTGCCACCCCTGCTCGAGCCACTGACGGTCGCCGGCACGGTCACGGCGAAGGCCGCGGCCGAGACGGGGCTCCGGGCGGGCACCCCCGTAACCGCCGGCTGCTGCGACAACCTCGCGGTGATGTACGGCACCGGCGCCGTCGACGAGGACCGCATCGTCGTGATGTCGGGCACGTGGGGCCTGCACCAGGCGTTCCTGCCGGCGCCCGTCACCGATGGCAGCGTGCTGATCTGCTCGCACGGGCTGCAGCCCGGCGAGTGGCTGGCGATCGAGGGCAGCCCGACGTCCGCGAGTTCGCTCGAGTGGTTCATCGAGGCCTTCCTGAAGCCCGTCGCCGGCGACGCGGCCGATCTGCACGGCTTCTGCAACCGCCTCGTCGCCGAGGCGCCCGAGGACGGGCCGCCGGTCTATTTCCTGCCGTTCCTCAATGGCGCCATCGACAACTCGGCGGCGCGCGGCAGCTTCCTCGGCTTTTCGAGCTGGCATCGCCTCGGCCATGCCGTCCGCGCGCTCTACGAGGGCGTCGCCTTCGAGCATCGCCGCCACCTCGAGCGCCTGCTGTCTGTGCGCGAGCCACCGGTGGCGGTGCGCTTCGCCGGCGGCGCGGCGAAGAGCAAGGCGTGGTCGGAGATCTTCGCGGCCTCCCTCGGCCTGACGCTGGAAGTGCCGGCTGGCAGCGAGTTCGGCGCGCGCGGCGCGGCGCTGGTCGCCGGAGCCGTCATCGGCCGCTTCGCCAGCCCCGCCGCCGCGGCCGCCGACACCCGCATCGACCGCCTGATCGCCCCCGATCCGGTGCTGCGGGCGAAGCTCGACCGCCGCTACGCCGCCTATCGCACCCTGATCGACACCCTCGCCCCCGCCTGGAAGGAGGTCGCACCATGACGGCCACCGAGGATCCGCGTCTCGCTCCCGCCTCCGCCGGCGTGCCGGTGCTCGAGATGCGCGACATCTCGAAGACGTTTCCGGGCGTGAAGGCGCTGTCGGGCGTCTCCTTCGCGGCCTATGGCGGCGAGATCCACGCACTGATGGGCGAGAACGGCGCCGGCAAGTCGACCCTGATGAAGATCCTGTCGGGCGCCTACCAGGCCGATCCCGGCGGCGAGATCTGGATCGGCGGCCAGAAGGCGGTGATCGACGGCCCGCTCGCCGGCCGCCGCAACGGCATCGCCATCATCTACCAGGAGCTGGCGCTCTCCCCGAACCTCACGGTCGCCGAGAATATGTTCCTCGGCGAGGAGATGTCGAAGAACGGCCTGATCGATCGCAAGGCGATGGCGGCGGCCGCCGCGCCGGTGCTCGCCCGCCTCGACGCGCCCTTCCTGCCGACCACCAAGGTCGGCGACCTGTCCATCGCCGAGCGCCAGCTCGTCGAGATCGCCCGCGCCGTGGCGGCGCGCTCGCGCATCCTCGTCATGGACGAGCCGACCACCTCGCTGTCGACCCACGAGACCGAGCGGCTGTTCGCGGTGATCCGGCAGCTGAAGTCGGAAGGCATCGCCATCATCTACATCAGCCACCGGATGGGCGAGGTCTACGAACTCTCCGACCGCGTCAGCGTGCTGCGCGACGGCGCCTACATCGGCACCCTCGAGCGGGCCGAGATCAGCGCCGAGAAGCTGGTGCGGATGATGGTCGGGCGCGAGCTCTCGTCCTTCTTCGCCAAGGAGCACCGCGCCCCGCCGCACGACCGGGCGGTGCTGATGAAGGTCGAGAACGTCGGCGACGGCCGGCGCATCCACGACTGTTCCTTCGAGGTGTGGGCGGGGGAGGTCGTCGGCCTCTCCGGGCTCGTCGGCTCCGGCCGCACCGAGCTCGCGCGCCTCGTCTGCGGCGCCGACCGCAAGACGACCGGCCGCGTCTTCATCGACGGCAGCGAGCGCCGGATCGACGGGCCGCTCGACGCCGTCGACGCCGGCCTCGTCTACCTGACCGAGGACCGCAAGGCGCTCGGCGTCTTCCTGGACATGACGATCCGCGAGAACATCAACCTTGAGGTGATCGCCCGCGACGCCCGGCCGGGCGGCTTCCTCAACGGCAAGAGCGCCCGCGAGCGCGCCGATGCGGCGATGAAGGCGCTGTCGATCCGGGCGCCGCACACTGGCCTCAACGTCGGGGCGCTGTCGGGTGGCAACCAGCAGAAGGTGCTGCTGTCGCGGCTGCTCGAGACGAAGCCGAAGGTGCTGATCCTCGACGAGCCGACGCGCGGCATCGACATCGGCGCGAAATCGGAGATCTACCGGCTGATCGATGCGCTGGCCCGTGCCGGCAACGGCATCGTGGTGATCTCGAGCGAACTCCCGGAGATCCTCGGTACCTGCGACCGCGTGCTCGTCATGCGCGACGGCACCATCGCCGGCGAGGTCACGGGCACGCCGGAGGCGCCGATCACCCAGGAGGCGATCATGGCGGTGGCGACAGGGGCGGACGTGCAGCGGGCGGCGTGAGGCGAGGAATAACGCCCCGGCAAAAAGGGGCGGTTTCGGAGGGAACGGCGATGGCGGAGATGCGCAGCGGCGGCGCGGGTGAGGCGGCGAAGGCGACGGCGCTCAGGGAATCGCGGCGCGGCTCGATGCGCCAGATGATCCAGGTGCTCGGCATGCTGCCGGTGCTGATCATCATCTGCATCGCCTTCGAGCTGATGAGCGGCCGCTTCATGAGCTGGCAGAACATCTCGATCGTCGCGCAGCAGGCCTCCATCAACGTGGTGCTCGCCGCCGGCATGACCTTCGTGATCCTGACCGGCGGCATCGACCTGTCGGTCGGCTCGATCCTCGCTGCCTCGGCGATGGTCGCGATCATGGGCTCGCTGATCCCCGACTGGGGGATGCTCGGCGTGCCCGCGGCGCTCGCCGTCGGCCTCGCCTTCGGGCTCATCAACGGCGCGCTGATCGCACTCGCGAACCTTCCACCGTTCATTGTCACATTGGGATCGCTGACGGCCGTGCGCGGCGTCGCGCGGCTGCTCGGCGAGGACACGACGGTGTTCAATCCCGAGCTGCCGTTCGCCTTCATCGGCAACGGCACCCTGTTCGGCGTGCCGTGGCTCGTCATCATCGCCCTCGCGGTGGTGATCGTCTCGTGGATCATCCTGCGCCGCACCGTGCTCGGCACCCGCATCTATGCCGTCGGCGGCAATCCCGACGCGGCCCGCCTCGCCGGCATCAAGGTCTGGCAGATCCTGCTCTTCGTCTACGGCGCCGCAGGCCTCCTCGCCGGCCTCGGCGGCGTGATGGCGGCCGCCCGCCTCTATGCGGCGAACGGCCTGCAACTCGGCATGAGCTACGAGCTCGATGCGATCGCCGCCGTCATCCTCGGCGGCACCTCCTTCACCGGCGGCATCGGTTCGATCTGGGGGACCCTGATCGGCGCGCTGATCATCGCCATCCTGACCAACGGTCTCATCCTCGTCGGTGTCTCGGACATCTGGCAGTACATCATCAAGGGCTTGGTGATCATCGGGGCGGTCGCGCTCGACCGCTACCGCCTCAGCCACGGCGGGCGGACCTGATCGTCACCCGGACGGACGGCGTCCGCGCACTGCGCGGCCGTCGCAAGGACCACGAAGCGAGGCGAACCCCGCGCCAAGGCGGGCCGCCGCATATCACCACCGGAGGAGACAGAAGATGACGCTTTCCCGCATCGCGATCGGCCTCGCCGTCGCCGCCGCCGTGGCGGCCCCGGCCGCCGCCAAGGACCTCAACACCGTCGGCATCTCGGTCGGCTCGCTCGGCAACCCGTTCTTCGTCGCCACCATCAAGGGCATCGAGGCGTCGGCCAAGAAGATCAATCCGGACACGAGCTTCACCAACACCTCGTCGGACTACGACCTCAACAAGCAGTTCACCCAGATCGACAACTTCATCGCCGCCGGCGTCGACGTCATCATGATCAACGCCGTCGATCCGGTGGCGATCGAGCCGGCGATCAAGAAGGCCCAGGCGGCTGGCATCGTCGTCGGCGCCTTCGACGTGTCGGCGAAGGGCGCCGACGTCACGGTGATGACCGACAACGTCAAGGCCGGCGCCATCGCCTGCCAGTATCTGGCCGATCACCTGAACGGCAAGGGCGAGGTCATCATCGTCAACGGGCCGCAGGTGTCGTCGATCGTCGACCGCGTCAACGGCTGCAAGGAGACCTTCGCCAAGTATCCCGACATCAAGATCCTGTCGGACAACCAGGACGCCAAGGGCTCGCGTGACGGCGGCTTTGCGGTGGGCCAGTCGCTGCTGACGCGCTTCCCGAAGGTCGACGCGATCTTCGCCATCAACGACCCGACGGCGATCGGCGTGAACCTGGCGGCGAAGCAGCTCGGCCGCAGCGAGTTCATCATCACCGCAGTCGACGGCGCGCCCGACATCGAGGCGGAGCTGAAGTCCGGCACCTCGCTGATCAAGGCGTCGGCCTCGCAGGACCCCTACACGATGGCGGGCCAGGCGCTCGACATGGCGGCCGAGGTGCTGAAGGGCAACAAGCCGGCCGAGGCCGTCGTGCTGCTCGAGCCGAAGCTGATCACCTCGGAGAACCTCGGCGAGTATCAGGGCTGGACGGCGGCGCGCTGATCTCCGCCTGATCATGTCGCAATAGAGAACGCCGGCCGGAGCGATCCGGCCGGCGTTTTCCGTTTTTCGTCTTCCGCTCTCCCGGCGCCCGCGGACGGGATCCGGAGTGGCCGCTCAGGCGAGCGAAATACGGACCGGGATGTTGCCCTTCGTCGCGTGCGCATAGGGGCAGACGATCTCGGCGTCCTTCAGGAGCTTTTCGGCCGTCGCCTTGTCGAGGCCCGGCAGCGACACCTTGAGGTCGACCTCGAGGCCGAAGCCGGTGCCGTCGTCGCGCGGGCCGATGCCGACGCGGCCGGTAACCTTGGCTTCCGACGGCACGCTGATCTTGTCCTTGCCGGCGACGTACTTCACGGCGCCGAGGAAGCAGGCCGAGAAGCCCGCGGCGAAAAGCTGCTCGGGGTTCGCACCGCCGCCGCCGCCGCCCATCTCCTTCGGCACCGCGAGCTTCACGTCGACGACACCGTCGTTCGAGACGGCGCGGCCGTCGCGGCCGCCGGTGGCAGAGGCTTCCGCCGTATAGACGCTGGCCATGTGACATCTCCCTTTTCGTTTCGACCGGACGCAACGACGCTCCCGGCCAGACAGTTGCATTGTGCGCAATTTAATTGGATGCTGTCAACACCGCATGTGATGACCCCGATTGGATTTTGCGCAATCGAAATGGCCGCGCTATGACGGGGATGGAGGCTCTGGAATCCATGCCGCACTCAGACGAGGCCGCCACCCGGCGCAGCGCGATCGATGCGGGCGCGCTGGCGCTCGACAATCAGCTGTGCTTCGCCGTCTACGCGGCGTCGCACGCCTTCTCGCGCACCTACCGGCCGCTGCTCGAGCGGCTGGGGCTCACCTATCCGCAGTACCTGGTCATGCTGGTGCTGTGGGAGCGCGACGGGCTGACGGTGAAGGCGATCGGCGAGCGGCTCGGCCTCGATTCCGGCACGCTGACGCCGCTCTTGAAGCGCCTCGCCACCGCCGGCCTGGTGACGCGCAGCCGCGACGCCGAGGACGAGCGGCAGGTGCGCATCGCCCTCAGCGACGCCGGCCGGGCGCTGCGGGCCGAGGCCGCCGGCCTGCCGACGGTGATTGCAGGCCGTCTCGGCCTCGATGTCGGCGAGCTGAAGCGCCTGCGTCGCGAGATCGACGGCCTGCGGCTCGCCCTCGACGCGGCAATCGAGGACGCCGAAGCCGGGCCCGCCGCGACGTCAGACGCCGTCGCCTGAAGCGGAGGCCGCTCACCCCTCGGGGCGACGGTCCTCACGCCCTGCCGGATGGCCCCGGCGCAGGCGCCTGCTTCGCAGCGTCGGAGGCGAGGGCCTCAATCAGCGCCACGGTCTCCTGGTGCACGGCGCTGTCGGGATCACGGAAGTCCGCCGCCGTGTGCCGGCGGCCGAGGGCGGCGAGGCGGACGAGCGCCCGCGCCCGCTGCCGCCGCGTCCGCTTCAGCTCGCTCGGCTGGTAGCGGAAGAAGACGCGGAACAGCTCGCCATCGCCGAGCAGGCCCGAGATCTCAGCCGCCGTGCAGTAGAGCAGGAACAGCACGAGGATCCACGTCTGGATGAAGAGGAACCGGTTCCACGAGAAGTGCTCGACCATGTGGGTGCCGAAGCCGCCCAGGCCGCCCGTCTCGAAGACATAGTGGGCGAGCGCCTCGAGCAGCCGGGCAATGAACACGAAGAGCCAGTAGACGAGCGTCTTGAACAGGATCGGCGCGATCAGCGGCGCGTGGTCGAAGACGCGCAGGAACGGCATCTTGTCGGCGACCAGCACTGCCTTGCCGACCACCAGCGCCATCACCACGGCGACGAGGTAGCCGGAGAACTCGATCATGTACTCGGCGAGGATGAGCCGCTGGGTGAAGACGATGATGTTGAAGCCGACGGCGAAGAAGATCGTCGGCGGCAGCACCTGGCGGAATTCGTGCAGGAAGAACGCGAGCGCGCGCGCACCGAAACTGCGCGGGGCGGTGCCTGCGGCGGGACTGTGCATTCTGCTGGCCTCTCCCGGGCCCGTGTGGCGGTCCCCCGACCGCCGTCAGCCGAGCCCGCCGGCAGTCTCCACGAAGCGGACGACGTCGTCGACACCCTCGCCCGACTTGACGTTGGTGAAGACGAACGGCCGCGCCCCGCGCATCCGGCTAGCATCGCGGTCCATCACCTCGAGCGAGGCGCCGACCATCGGCGCGAGGTCGATCTTGTTGATGACGAGGAGGTCGGAACGGGTAATGCCCGGGCCGCCCTTGCGCGGGATCTTGTCGCCGGCGGAGACGTCGATGACGTAGATCGTGATGTCGGCGAGTTCCGGCGAGAAGGTGGCGGCGAGGTTGTCGCCACCGGATTCGATCAGGATCAGGTCGAGGCCGGGAAAGCGGGCGTTGAGGTCCGCGACGGCGGCGAGGTTGATCGAGGCGTCCTCGCGGATCGCCGTGTGCGGGCAGCCGCCGGTCTCCACCCCGAGGATGCGCTCCGGCGCCAGCGCCCCGGAGCGGGTCAGGAACTCGGCGTCCTCCTTGGTGTAGATGTCGTTGGTGATGGCGGCGAGCTCGAAGCGGTCGCGCAGGCGCTTGCAGAGCGCATCCATCAGCGCCGTCTTGCCGGAGCCGACCGGGCCGCCGACGCCGACGCGGAGCGGCCCGTGCGGCGACATCGCCGGGCGGAGGGGAAACGGGGTCGGCGCGAGCGTCGCGGTCATGAGCGGAACAGCCTCGTGTACTGGGTCTCGTGGCGGGCAGACGCGATGTCGGCGCGCAGGCTGGCGCCGCCGATGTCGTCGAGCGTGGCGGCCTCTGCCTCGGAGGCGACGGCGATTACCACCGGCATCAGGGCGGCGACGGCGCGCTGGCCGTCGGTCTGGCCGAGCGGCACAAGGCGGACGGCGGCCGAGGAAAGGTTAGCCACGAAAGCAGTGAGCGCAGATGCGATAGTAGCCGGCAAAGCAAGCCGGTGGGCTGCGGAAATCGCGCCGACGGCGACCGGTAGCGCCGCCTGCAGGCCGGCCGCCGCCAGCCGCTCCACGACGGCCTCGACGCCATCGCCCGGCCACGTCTGGCGTACCGCCTTGAGGAAGGCCTCGCCCTGGGCGAGCGACTCGAGCCGCCGTTCGCGGGTCGGCTGCAGCGCCGCGGCGAGCGCCGCGACGCTCACGAGCCCCGCATCGTCGTCGGCGGCGACGGCGCGCCAGGCGTGGGCGAGCAGGATCATGTCGGAGCGGCCGGTGCCTTGGCGGACGACGCCGTCGAGCCAGGCCGTGAGGCTGCCGAGATCGCGGACGGTGCCGTCCTCGACCGCCCATTCGAGCCCGTGGCTGTAGGCGAAGGCGCCGACCGGGAAGGCGGGCGACAGCCACGTCTGCAGGATCAGCGTCTGCAGGATGGCCGAGGGCGCGGCGGACGCCCCGTCCGCCGCGAGCGTTGGCGGGGTGACGCACGGCCCTTCGGCCCCGCCCGGCGCCAGTGCTGGTGCGGCCAGGTCCGGGTTGGATGCATTCAGAGCGCGCTCAGCCGCCGTGCGCATGGCCGCCGCCGCAGCGTCCCCCCGTCGCCTCGTCGGGCGCGCAATAGCCGTGGTCGTCGTGATCGGGAACGACCGCCGCCTTCGCCGCGAGCTCCGCGGCGACCGCCAGCGACGGCACCGGATCGTGTGTGTGCGACGGACCGCCATGCTGGTGGGCGTGTCCGTGGCCGCCGTGGTGGTGATGGTGGCCGTCATCCGCCGCGTGATGATGGTCATGGTCGCCGTGCGAGTGCGCATGTCCATGCGGCTCATGCCCATGCGAGCCGTGCTCGTGGCCATGAACCGCACCGAGCCCGTACGCTCCGCCCTCGGGGCGGAAGGCGGCGCGCGCTGGCGCGAGGCGGCCGCCGAGGCCTTCCACCATCGCCTCGATGACGTGGTCGCGGCGGATCACCAGCCGGTCGGGGTGGAGTTCCGTCGGCAGATGGCGGTTGCCGAGGTGCCAGGCGATGCGGACGAGCTCCGCCGGCGAGGCGGCGGTGATCGCCACCACGTCCTCCTCCGCCGCGCGCACCCGCACGATCCGCCCGTCCTCCAGCACCAGCCCGTCGCCGTCGGCGAGCACCGTCGCTTCGGCGAGGTCGAGCAGGAAGGCGAGCCCGCCCTCCCCCGTCATCGCCATGCGGCGGCGGTGGCGGTCCTCGCGATCGAGCACCACCGTGTCGGCGATGATGCTCTGACTAGTGTCACTCACGAAGGTAGTTGCCCGAATCATCCCGCGTGCCTCGATAGGTGCGACTGTCGAGCAGTAATGTAGCTAACAAACGCGCTGCACACGACTAACATAAATTGAGCATCATCTGATGTCACTTTTGCTGAACTCACTAAAAGTGAATGCCGTATTCCATCCTCGTCGCTGGCATAGCCGTAAAGTTTATTCATTGCCTCTTTAAAGGCCGGATGCAAATTCGAGGAAGGATCTATTGCCTTAAGCGCGTCTCCAAGTGTCGCCTTATCTTTTCCAGAAGCAATTCGCGCCGCACTCTCAACAGCGGATATTGCTTCCTTAACAGAGTTCCTCAAATCAGGATGCGGTCGACGGGCGAAATGAGCTAGGGCAGCCTTTAGGTGAGCGCGGGCGCCTTCCGGCGCCCCACCTGAAAGTGCGGATTCTATTGCGCGAATTTCGACTTCATCTGTAATTGGGATAAACTTGCTGTCAATAAATCTGTAAGCGGATAGCTCTTGCTCGAGAATATAGTTCAAAGTATCAATATTGAATTTCACATATCGGTAAAGATATTCGAGAAAATTGAACAGTTCGTACCACTCACATGCAAATACCCAATCTCTCAGGGACTTCTTCGATTTTTGGTCGGAAAGAGGGCATGTGTCTGATGGTCTCCTAAAAAAGCCAACCCAAATTAACTTGTAAATATTGCTTCTGTGATAGTCAGACACTGCCAGATTCGAATCGACCAATTCCCAAAGCATATTCCTAAGATTATCGTCCATAGAATCAATTTGTAATATCGTTCTTGGTGTTGTCGCGCCAATGCGATCGGAAAAACGCATTTGAGTCTCGTGCCCCTACCCTGATTTCCAGCGTGCTCCAAGTCTCCGGCCGGTGAGAGTAGCGCAATGGAACTCAGAACAGGAAGTAGCGCTGCGCCATCGGCAGCACGTCGGCCGGGGCGCAGGTGAGGAGCTCGCCGTTCGCGCGCACCTCGTAGGTTTCGGGATCGACCTCGATCTCCGGCAGCGCGTCGTTCAGCACCATGTCCTTCTTGCCGATGCCGCGGACGTTCTCGATCGGCAGCACGTGCTTGGCAAGCTTCAGCCGTTCGGCGACGCCGGCCTCGAGCGCGTTCTTCGAGACGAAGGTGACGCAGGATTCCGTCATCGCCCGCCCATAGGCGCCGAACATCGGCCGGTAGTGGACCGGCTGCGGGGTGGGGATCGAGGCGTTCGGATCACCCATCGGGGCGGCGGCGATCATGCCGAGCTTGAGGACGAGGTCCGGCTTCACGCCGAAGAAGGCCGGCGACCAGAGGACGAGGTCGGCGAGCTTGCCGACCTCCACCGAGCCGATGTGCTGGGCCATGCCGTGGGCGATCGCGGGGTTGATCGTCACCTTCGCCATGTAGCGGCGGACGCGGAAATTGTCGTTGCCGCGGCCCTTGTCCTCGGCGAGCGCGCCGCGCTGCACCTTCATCTTGTGGGCGGTCTGAAGCGTGCGGATCAGGACCTCGCCGACGCGGCCCATCGCCTGGCTGTCGGAGGCGATGATCGAGAAGGCGCCCATGTCGTGCAGGATGTCCTCCGCCGCGATCGTCTCCTTGCGGATGCGGCTCTCGGCGAAGGCGACGTCCTCGGGAATGTCCGGATCGAGGTGGTGGCAGACCATGAGCATGTCGAGGTGTTCCTCGAGCGTGTTCACGGTGTAGGGCCGGGTCGGGTTGGTCGAGGACGGGATGACGTTCGGCAGCCCGCAGACCTTGATGATGTCCGGCGCGTGACCGCCGCCGGCGCCCTCGGTGTGGAAGGCGTGGATGGTGCGGCCCTTGATCGCCGCCACCGTGTCCTCGACGAAGCCGGACTCGTTCAGCGTATCGGTGTGGATCATCACCTGCACGTCGAGGTCGTCCGCCACCGACAGGCAGCAGTCGATCGCCGCCGGCGTCGTGCCCCAATCCTCGTGCAGCTTCAGCGAGCCGACGCCGGCGTGCACCTGCTCCTCCAGCGCCGCCGGCAGCGCGGCGTTGCCCTTGCCGGACAGCGACAGGTTCATCGGGAACGAGTCCGCCGCCTGCAGCATCCGCCCGATGTGCCAGGCGCCGGGGGTGCAGGTCGTGGCGTTGGTGCCTGTCGCCGGCCCCGTGCCGCCGCCCAGCATGGTGGTGACGCCGGACATCAGCGCCTCCTCGATCTGCTGCGGGCAGATGAAGTGGATGTGGCAGTCCATGGCGCCGGCGGTGAGGATCTTGCCCTCGCCGGCGATCGCCTCGGTGGACGGGCCGACGATGATGTCGACGCCAGGCTGGACGTCCGGGTTGCCGGCCTTGCCGATGCCGACGATGCGGCCGTCGCGCAGGCCGACGTCGGCCTTCACGATCCCCCAGTGGTCGACGATGACGACGTTGGTGATGACCGTGTCGACCGCGCCGCCGTGGCGCGTCACCTGGCTCTGCCCCATGCCGTCGCGGATCACCTTGCCGCCGCCGAACTTCACCTCCTCGCCATAGGTGGTGAAGTCCTTCTCGATCTCGATGACGAGCTCGGTGTCGGCGAGCCGGAGTCGGTCGCCGACCGTCGGGCCGAACATGTGGGCGTAGTCGGCACGGGGCATCTTGAAGGGCATGGTCGGTGCCTCGTCAGGCGGTGAGGAGCGTGAAGCCCGGTGCATCGCGGGCGTCCGTGTCGAAGGTGTAGGTCGTCGTTGCGCCGGCCGTGCGGCCCAGTTCCGCGATCAGGTAGTCGGAGAAGTCCGCCTTGCCGGACCGGAAGTGGCCAAGCGCCACCTCGACGGCGTCGACGGATTCAATCAGCACGTCCGGACGAAGCAGCAGCGTCTCCAGTTCCGCGACGACGATGTCCCGGGGCACCTTCTTCTGGCGAATCAGGGTCCATACGAACTCCACCAGCACGACGACGCTGATTAACACCGGCTCGTCCGGGCTGGCCTTCAGGGCTAGCGCCCGTGCCACCGGGGACTGCCTCTCGTCGTCCGACAGGACGATGCGCAGGAGAATGTTGGTGTCGAAGGCGATCACCCCGCCGTCCCCCTAGCGCCGGCTGCGCGCGTCCTGCTCGGCCATGGCGGAATCTATTGCCGCCACCGTCTCGTCAGTCCGGGTCGTGGGTCCCCCGCCATAGTCTGCGAGCGAGCCGAAGTGGTCGGCGAGGCGGCCGGACTTCTTCCGAAGCTTCGCCTGCCCATCGTCCTCCACGATGATCTCCAACTGATCACCGGGTTCGGCCCGCACCATGCGGCGATATCCTGCCGGCAGCGTCACCTGCCCCTTCGACGTCACCGTCATCGCGAAGCGACGCATTGGCTCAACTCCAGATGCCTTACATTGCCAAAAATGTAAGGTAAACGCTGCCTGATAACAACTCACAACGCCCCCATCACTCCCTGTCGAAACCCGTAGACCACCCGCAGGCCGCGATAGGGCACCAGCGTCACGGTGCGCGACTGGCCCGGCTCGAAGCGGACGGCGGTGCCGGCGGGAATGTCGAGGCGGCAGCCGCGGGCCTGGTCGCGGTCGAAGGCGAGCGCCGGATTGGTCTCGAAGAAGTGGTAGTGGCTGCCGACCTGCACCGGCCGGTCGCCGGTGTTCGACACCTCGATCGCCACCGTCGGCTGGCCGGCATTGAGCTCGATCTCGCCCTCGGCGGGCATCAGTTCACCGGGGATCATGGGCTCTCCTTGGGGACGGGGCATCGCTCGGAAGCCTCACGCCGCGCGATCGCCGCACGGCGCCGCCCGCAGCACGCGCTCGGTCGAGGCCGGGAAGCGGGCGAGCTTGCCGGCGGGACGTACCGGCCGGCGGACGAGTTCGCCGCCGCAGTTCGGGCAGAGTCCGCCGAATTCGCGCGCGGCGCAGTCCGCGCAGAAGGTGCACTCGAAGGTGCAGATCATCGCGTCCGCAGCGTCCGGCGGCAGGTCGCGGTCGCAGCACTCGCAGTTCGGCCGAAGCTCCAGCATCCGTTCCCCCTCCCGTCGGCGGCAGCGCCGCATGCAAGTTTCGTCCCGATCCCGGCTTCGGCCCAGCCCAAACTTCCACCACAGCAACGTGGGACAGCCCGCGCTACGGCGCGGTCGCCGCCACGGTCTCGCTGAGCGTCCGCCACAGCGGCTTCGTCTTCGGCACCATCTCCTCGGCGAAATACCACCAGAAATAGCCGCCGACGAAGCGCGGCCCGAGCCGCTCCATGCCGTAGAAGTCCCGCACCATCCGCGCCTTCGCGGCGCGCGGCGCCTTGCGGTCGCGGCCGATCTCGCCGAAGCCGAGCTTCGCCGTCGGAAACACCGTCCGCAGCCGGGCGAACACGGCCGGCCAGTCCGGCATGACGCCGCGGCAGTCGTCCGGGTACCAGCTGACGAACACGTAATCGAGGCCGGCCTTCATCTCCGCCGGCACATTTTTCTCCGTCCACGAAAACATCTCGTGGTCGCGCTTCTCCCAGCAGTCCTGGTTGAAATAGAGCGTCATCGCCGTCCTGCCGCCCTGCCCCTCGACGTGGCGGAAGGCGGCGCGGAGCTTGGCGACGACGTCCCTGGTCGGGCCGAGCCACTCGCCGTTCACCTCGTTGCCGATCTCCCACAGGTCGATCTGGTCGCCGAGGGCGGCGTAGTAGCTGCGCGTGCGGGCGCGGTAGGCGGCGAGCGAGTAGCGGCGGAAGTCGGAGGAATCGACGAGCTCGCCCATCAGGAAGGCGACCGGGCGCAGCTCGTCGACCGCGGCGGTGTACATCGAGACTGGCCCGCGATCGAAGACAACGCGCGCCACCGGCATCACCGGCAGGGCGGCGAGCGCCTCGATCGTCTCCGGCAGGTGCGCGACAGTGTCGAGGGTGACGCCGACCATCGGCGACGGCAGCTTTCGCGGCCCGTCCGACGCCGCCCGTGCCGGCCAGAGGCCGACCACAAGCGCCGCCGCCACCGCCATTGCGCCCACGGCCATCGCCCGGAGGGGCGGACAGCGGCACGGCGGCGCAAGGCGGCGACGAGGGGCCATGCCGGCTAGCGGATAGGGTGGTGGACGGTGACGAGCTTCGTCCCGTCGGGGAAGGTCGCCTCCACCTGCACGTCGTGGATCATCTCGGCGATGCCCTCCATCACTTGGGCGCGGCCGACGACGTGGGCGCCCGCCTCCATCAGGTCGGCGACGGAGCGGCCGTCACGGGCGCCCTCGACGACATAGTCGGAGATCAGCGCGATCGCTTCCGGGTAGTTCAGCTTGACGCCGCGCTCCAACCTCCGGCGCGCCACCATCGCCGCCATGGAAATCAGCAGCTTGTCCTTTTCGCGGGGCGTCAGGTTCATCCGCGTCGCTCCACAGTCATCCGAGTTTCACTCCGTATCCGCCGACCGGGCACCGAGCCCGGCCCCCACCTATCCGGCATCGGCCGCACGTGCCCATCCCGCGGGCACACTAGCCACGTTTTCAGCACGACCACACCCTCGGCAGCGGCCGGCCCTCGAGCTCTGCGAGGAGCCGGGTCAGCGTCACCCGCAACGGCGTCGCCGAGCTTGCGATAAGGCGCGCCACAACGACGCCGTCGAGCGCGCTCGCGCCCGCCTCGACACCGCCACCGGCCGCCTCCACCGCCGCGTCGATCGCGCCACGCACCGCGTCGAGCCGCTCCGCCGCACCCTCCCCGGCGACGACCAGCGTCGCGAACGCGCGCGCGCCACCGCCGGTCGCCGGCCCCGCGAGGATCGCCTCGGCGTCACCGACGAGCCGCAGCCGGTCGGCGAAGGCGAGGCGACCGTCGATGGTGATGTCCCAGCGGTCGCGCACCTCGACGGTGCGCACCGTCTCGCCCATCGCCGCGCGGCCGAGCACGATCGCCTCGCAGGCGAGCACCTGCGCTCCGGCGGCGATCGAGACGTCGAGCGAGCGCTCGAGGCCCGCGCCGTCGAAGACGATGGTCTCCTGCGGCAACCACGACAGGCGGGCACCGCGGCCGACCGTCAACCGCGTCTCGACCCGCGCGGTCCCGCTCAAGCGCCGGTATACCCGCTCGGCCGCCTGCGTCGTCACCACCGCCGCGGCACCGTCGCCGGTCGACACCTCGGTGAGGAATCGGTCACCGCCGGTGAGCCCCCCGGCGGTGTTGAGCAACACCGCCAGCGGCGGCGCCCCGGCGGGTGCGCGCGGCAGCCGCGCCTTGCCGGAGCCGGCCTGGTAGAGCGTCGTCAGCCGCGTCGCGCCGTCCGCGTCGCCGATGAAGCCGAGCCGCACGATCCCCCGCGCCCGCTCCAGCCGGGTGGCGTCGGGGGCAGTGGTGGTCGCGGTTCTGGCGACGGCGGCGGTCATCAGTGGGTCCGGTTGACGGCGCGGGAACGCGGCACGGGCGTGCTAGCGGGCTCGGCGGGTGCAGCGGCCCGGCAAGCAAGATCGCCGCCAGCGTAGCCGAGGTCGGGCGGCACTGTCGCCACGCGAGATACCGTAGGGACGCCATCGTCCCGACGTTAACCGGGCGCTTACCATGCGGGTCGCAATGCTGGGGCCCAAGATTCGGCGCATTCCCGCCGGACCGTCGTTCTTTCGGGCCAAGTCCGTTCTCTCGGACCCAGACCCCCGGTTGCCGGCGACAGCGGAGGACACTGTGAGCTCTCGTCATCCTCGGGTCCTCGCCCCGCTCAGGGCAGTCCGGCGCTCCGCGACCAACGCCGTGGCGCTCGCTGCCCTCGTGGCCGCGCCGGTGCTGTCCGCCGCTCCGGCGCTGGCCGACAGCGCCAAGGTCGGCGCCATCTACGACATCTCCTTCAGCGGGATGTCGTTCGCCCAGGGCAAGCTCTCCCTCGTCATCGACGGCAGCGCCTATTCCGCCAAGGTGGCGATGCGGCCCGCCTCGCTCGCGCGCATCTTCTCCTCCGAAAAGGTCGACGCCCAGGCGGCCGGCTGGCTCAAGGGCGGCTCCGTGCTGCCGACGCGCTACACGATGGAGGCGAGCAACAGCGAGAAGTCGAGTTCGGTGCGCATGGACCTTGCGTCCGGCACGCTGAAGTCGGTTTCCGCCGACCCGCCGACGAAGCCGCACCGCGACGTCGTGCCGGTGCAGTCGAAGCACTGGAAGGGCGTGCTCGACCCTGTCAGCGCCGTCGTCATGCCGGTGCGCTCCGTCGAGGACGCCACCGGCCCCGCCGCCTGCGCCCGCACGCTGCCGATCTTCGACGGCTGGACGCGCTTCGACGTGCCGCTCACCTACCAGGGCACCAAGACGGTCGAGACGAAGTCCTACAAGGGCACCGTCGTCGTCTGCTCCGCCCGCTGGGTCCCGGTCTCCGGCCACAAGCGCAACAAGGAGTCGGTGCGCTACATGCAGAACAACCGGGCGCTGGAGGCGTGGCTGGCGCCGATCCCGGGCACCACCCTGCTCGTGCCCTACCGCGTCTCCGTCGGCACCATGCGCGGCACCCTGGTGGTCGAGGCGACCGATCTCAAGATCACCGGCCCGACGGTCACCGCCGTGACCACGACCGCCGACTGACCCACCAGCGAGCCCGTCGACTGTCCCCATTCACGCGCGGCCACGCAGTTTTTTTGCGCGAAAGACGGCTCGTTTCGCTCGCTTGACTCGCGGGCCGATCGGAGTCCTCGCGACAACTCGTTCGGGGACGCCGAGTCGTTCTCCGGCCGCACCCAGAAAACGCAAGATGTCGTAGGTCGGGACAGAGTCTTCGCCAAGTCTCGTAGGGAACAAAGCCGGACTCGGCGCGAGTCGTCGATTCGGGCCGGATTCGTTCCAGAGTCGTTCCGATTCGCTTCGACGCGCGTTGTACTGTCGGCGGCGCGACGCCACGGAGCGAACGTGGACACCCATGGAAGCCCCCGTAATTCTGGAGCGCCGCTGCCCGGCTGTGCTATGAGGCAGCCGGTAACTCCACCCGCCGCCCGGGTCCAACCGGCCGGCCTGGGAAGTCGATGAACGTCGAGT
This sequence comes from Pseudoxanthobacter sp. M-2, assembly GCF_046156265.1. Classification (NCBI taxonomy): domain Bacteria; kingdom Pseudomonadati; phylum Pseudomonadota; class Alphaproteobacteria; order Hyphomicrobiales; family Segnochrobactraceae; genus Pseudoxanthobacter; species Pseudoxanthobacter sp. M-2. The sequence goes on along the minus strand of NZ_JAWDIR010000033.1, from coordinate 390,520 downwards.
CGAGATCCGCGTCCGCCTCCGTCGTCCGTTCGCGTTCGGTCACCGCCGTCCTCGGGCCGACCAACACCGGCAAGACACACCTCGCGATCGAGCGCATGATCGCACACGGCAGCGGCCTCATCGGCCTGCCGCTGCGGCTTCTCGCGCGCGAGGTCTACAACCGCGTCGCCGCCCGCGTCGGCGCCGATGCCGTCGCCCTCGTCACCGGCGAGGAGCGCATCGTGCCGCCGGCGCCGCGCTTCACCGTCTGCACGGTGGAGGCGATGCCGCGCGACGCCGACGTGTCGTTCCTGGCGGTGGACGAGGTCCAGCTCGCCGGCGACCTCGAGCGCGGCCGGGTCTTCACCGACCGCATCCTGAATTCCCGCGGCCGCGACGAGACGCTGCTGCTCGGCGCCACCACCGTCCGGCCGATGCTGGAGAAGCTGATCCCCGGCCTCAACGTGGTGACGCGGCCACGCATGTCGGTGCTCGCCTATGCGGGCTCCAAGAAGATCACCCGGCTGCCGGCCCGCAGCGCCATCGTCGCCTTCTCGGCCGACGAGGTCTACGCCATCGCCGAACTGATCCGCCGCCAGCGCGGCGGCGCGGCGGTGGTGCTCGGCTCGCTCAGCCCACGCACCCGCAACGCCCAGGTCGAGCTGTTCCAGGCGGGCGACGTCGAGTTCCTCGTCGCCACCGACGCGATCGGCATGGGCCTCAACCTCGATGTCGACCACGTTGCCTTCGCCGGCGACCGCAAGTTCGACGGCTACCAGTACCGCGCCCTCAACGCCGCCGAGCTCGGCCAGATCGCCGGGCGCGCCGGCCGCCACATGCGCGACGGCACCTTCGGGGTCACCGGCCGCGTCGCCCCCTTCGACAACGAGATGGTCGAGGCGCTGGAGAGCCACCGCTTCCAGTCGCTCAGGGTGCTGCAGTGGCGCAATCCCGATCTCGACTTCGCCTCCCTCGACGCGCTCCGCCGCTCGCTCGACGAGCCGCCGCGCCAGGAGGGCCTGACGCGGGCCCCCCAGGCCGAGGATTCCGTCAGCCTCGACTATGCCGCCCGCGACCCGGATATCCGGGCGCTCGCCTCGACGCGGGCCCGCGTCTCGCTGCTCTGGGACGTCTGCCAGGTGCCCGACTACCGGCGCATCGCACCGGCCAACCATGCCGATCTCGTCCTCGCCCTCTACGGCTTCATCGCCCGATCGGGTAGGATACCGGACGACTGGTTCGCCCGTCAGGTCGACCAGTCCGACCGCACCGACGGCGACATCGATGCGCTTTCCAACCGGATCGCGCACGTTCGGACATGGACTTATGTCGCCAATCGTGGAGATTGGCTCGCCGATCCCGCGCACTGGCGCGGTGTCACACGAGATGTCGAGGATCGACTCTCCGACGCCCTCCACGAACGGCTGACCCGCCGCTTCGTCGACCGGCGAACGAGCGTCCTGATGAAACGCCTGAGAGAAAACGCGATGCTCGAAGCGGAGATCACGCCGGCGGGAGATGTCTCCGTCGAGGGCCAGCACGTCGGACGCCTCGCCGGCTTCCGCTTCGTCGCCGACACCGGTGGTGGCGGCGGCGATGGCCCGGAGGTCAAGGCACTGCGCAGTGCCGCCGCCAAGGCGCTCGCGGGCGAGATCGACGCGCGCGCCGACCGCCTCGGCCGTGCCGCCGACAGCGACCTGGTGCTCGCCGCCGACGGGGCGATCCGCTGGCTCGGCGAGCCGGTGGCCAAGCTCATTCCCGGCGACGACGTGCTGACGCCCGGCTTCGTCGTCCTCGCCGACGACCAGCTCACCGGCGCGTCGCGCGAGAAGGTGCAGACGCGGCTCGGCACCTGGCTGAAGACCCAGGTCGAGACGCTGCTGAAGCCGCTCATCGACCTGCGCAACGCCACCGAGCTGCCCGGCCTGCCGCGCGGCATCGCCTTCCGCATCGCCGAGGCGCTCGGCGTCGTCGAGCGTCCGGCGATCGCCGAGGACATCAAGGGCCTCGACCAGGCGGCGCGGGCGGGCCTGCGCTCGCTCGGCGTGCGCTTCGGCGCCTATCACCTGTTCGTGCCGGCGCTCCTGAAGCCGGCGCCGAGCCGGCTGCTCGCCGAGCTCTGGGCGCTGAAGCACGCGAGCCTCGACGTGCCGGGCCTGCTGGAGGTGCCGCAGCTTTCCGCATCCGGACGCACCTCTATCCCGGTCGACCCGGCGGTGCCGGTCGACCTCTACCGCGTCTGCGGCTTCAAGGCCTGCGGCGGCCGCGCGGTGCGCATCGACATCCTCGAGCGCCTCGCCGACCTCATCCGGCCGATCCTCGCCTGGCGGCCGGGTCCCGAGGCCGGGCCGATGCCCGACGGCGCCCACCCGGCCGGCGGCTTCATGGCGACCGTGCGGATGACGTCGCTGGTCGGCTGCTCGGGCGAGGACTTCGCCTCCATCCTGCGCGGCCTCGGCTACCGCATGGACCGCCGCCCGCTGCCCGTGCGCGCGCCGGAGACCCCGGCGGCGACGCCGTCGACGGCGGATGCCGCCGTCGCGCCGGAGGCCGTCGACGCGGATGCCGCGACCGCGGCGACCTTCGATACCGCCGCAACGGAGGCCGAGACCGCCACTCCGGACGACGTCGGCACCGAGGCGGCGGATGCGATCGAAGCGTCGGCCACGCCCGAGCAAGACCGCGAGCCGCCGGTGGCGACTGAGAGCGCCGAGGGCCCGGTCGCCGAGGCCGCGGAAGCCGCTGAGGGAGACGGCGACCTGTCGGAAGCCGCCCAGATGGAGGCCGCTTCGGAGGAGTTCGAGCCGAAGGTCGAGCCAGACGACGCCACGACTTCCACCGAAGCGGTCGCCGCTCCGGTCGACACTGCCGTCGAAGTACCCGCGTCCGAAGCGACATCGGCGTCCGAAGTCACTGACGCGTCTGAAGAAACCGCTGCAGCTGCGGACGTCGCAGTCTCCGAGGAAACCACTTCCGCCGAAGCCGTGGCTTCCGCCGAGGCCGCGGCTGTCTCCGAGACGTCCGACGGCGAGCCGGTCGCGGCCGACGCCGCTGCCGAGCCCGTCCTGGTCGAGGTCTGGCGCCCCGGCCGTCCCGAGCGGCGCGGCGAGCCGCGCCACCGTGGCAACCGCGACCGTCAGGCTGACCGGAGTGGCGAGCGCCGCGGCGACCGCGGCCCGCGCCGGGCCGAGAACGCCCCGGCCGCCACTGGCGCCCCCGGCGAGGCACCGGCCGCCGGCGAGGCGCGCCCGGACCGCCGTCCCGACCGTCCGCGCGGCGACGACCGCCGTGGACGCCCGCCGCAGGGCCAGGGCCGTCCGGCCGAGGGCCGCAGTGGTGGCCGTCCCGGCGGCGATCGGCCCGAGGGTCAGCGGGCGCGCGACGATCGTCCGCGCGGTGACCGCCCGCGCGACGACCGCCCCCGTGAGGACCGCCCGAGGAACGACCGGCCGCGCGAGGATCGCCCCCGCGACGACCGCCCCCGCGACACTGGCCGCGGCCGCCAGCCCGATCCGAACTCGCCCTTTGCCGCGCTCGCGGCGCTGAAGGCCGATCTCGAGCGGCGGGCGAAGGAGCGGTGACCCGCCGCCGCGCCCCGTGACCGTTGCGCCGTGATGCTCGCCTCATGACCATCGCGGCGCAGCGTCTCGACAAGTGGCTGTGGTTCGCCCGCGTGGTGAAGACACGGCCCCTGGCCAAGGCGCTCGTCGAGGCGGGCAAGGTGCGGGTCAACCGCGACCGCGTCACCAGCGCCGACCGGCTGGTGCGTCTTGGCGATGTCCTCACCGTCGTCGTCGGAAGCCGCGTGCGGGTGCTGGAGGTGATCGGCTTCGCCGAGCGCCGGGGCGACGCCAAGTCCGTTGCGGGGCTCGCCCTCGACCGCTCGCCGGCACCGCCGAGCGGGGACGACGCCGACGGCGGCGACGAAGGCGAGTGAGCCGCTCGTCAAACTGACCTTCGCTGGGGAAAACCCCCTTCACGCCGTCACAGGCGGCCGCCGACTCTTGTCAGAGAGTCACGGCATATTGTAGCGTCCGGGCGTACCGACACGACATATCGTGTCCGTCGCACTCGAAAGTTCCCGACACCACCCCTGTAGCGTCAGGCGGGCTCCCGTCGCCCGGCGCTCTCGGATTCGGAGTCCGGTTTCGATACGGAAGGATGAGGCGACATGTCCTGGACCGACGAGCGGGTCGATACGCTGAAGCGCCTGTGGACGGACGGCCTCAGCGCCAGCCAGATCGCCGCCTCCCTCGGCGAGGTGACGCGCAACGCCGTGATCGGCAAGATCCACCGGCTGGGCCTCTCCGGCCGCGCCCGCACCGGCCAGCCCTCGATGGCGCCGGCCCACAAGCCGAAGCCCGCGCCGATGGTCCGCCGCAGCACGCGCCCGACGGTCGCGGCCGTCGGCAACACGGCGCTCGCCACGGCCGAGCCCGCCTATGTGGTGGCGACGCGGCCGGAGCCCGAGCCGATGGGCGAGGTGGTCTCGATCGGCCAGCGCGTCACCATCATGATGCTGACCGAGCAGACCTGCCGCTGGCCGATCGGCGATCCCGGCAGCGAAGGCTTCACCTTCTGCGGCCGGCGCTCGGACACCGGCGTGCCCTACTGCACGACGCACGCCCGCATCGCCTACCAGCCGGCCGAGCGCCGCCGCGACCGCGGCCACAACCGCGATCACTGATCTTTGATCACACGCCCGGACGGTCCGGCCGGAAGCTACTTCGCGTCCGGCCAGATCTGTTCGCGCAGGCACTCCACGTCCGGCGCGCGCTGGGTGAGAGCGGGCTTCCTCGGGTCCTTGATCGCCATCTTGGCGACGCAGGTGGTGACGTAGCTCGCCACCACCTCCTCGCCGTCATAGGCGAGCGAGGAATAGGACAGTGAGGAGTAGGCGAACGGCCGCTCGCCCGCCGCCGTCGCCGCCGTGACGTCGCCGATGCAGGAATGCTCGAGGTTCTCCGGCGGGATCGGCGTCTCCGTGCAGCGCTCGCCGAGGACGATGGTGTTCGAGGTGCCGTCCGTCAGCGTCGCCGGCGACAGGTTGGTGCAGGTGCGCAGTCCGTCGTCGCGCCACGACCAGGTGAAGACGGTAAGATCGTTGGAGACCTGGCGCACCGAGCCGTTGCCGAGCTCGAAGCGGGCATTGCGCTCGAACGACGTCGCCGCCGACCCGACATATTGCCAGTAGGGCTGCGGGGCGCAGTGGCCGTCTGCCAGTGCTGTCCCGGTGACGCTGCACAGGCCGGTGGCGGCCAGCAGCCCCACCGCCATTCTCGTCCGCACGATCGCGATCATTGTCGGCCTCCCCTCGACGCCTCCCTCGATCCGGCGACGGCTTCGCCGTTCGTTGCCGTCACTCTCCGCTTCGCCTGCCGCTCACGGCAAGTCACGTCGCGGTCATCGGCGGAGGGCGCCGGGAGGGTCCGCGGGTCACGCAGGCGTCGCGCGTCGCTGCAGAGAAAGCAAAACGCCCGCCCGGTGAGGACCGGGCGGGCGCTCTCGTCTCACGCCGCCGCAGAGCGGCGGCGAAGAGATTACTGCGCAGTGGTGGTCGGCACCGGCGTCATCGGGCCCTGCGCCGTGGTGATCGGCATCGTGGGGCCGGACGCGGTGGTCTCGGCCTTGCCGTAGGGGCAGGCGACGGCCGGCACGGACGCCGCGGCGAGCAATGCGAGGGCGGCGAGAGGGGCGGTCAGTCGGGTCATGTCGATCCTCCTCCAGAAGCGGGCGCCGGCGATTTGGCGGCGCCGTCAGCCCAGCCTGTCAAAAAGGTAGCACGACATCGCGTTTCGGCAACGCCTCGTTGACCGGAAAGCAGCCATGCTCTGTGAAGGCGAGAGGAACCACCCGCGTGCGCGACGGCCATCTGATCGAGAGCTTCCTGGAGATGATGTCGGCCGAGCGCGGCGCGGCGAAGAACACGCTCGACGCCTATCGCCGCGACCTCGAGGACTTCGCCCGCTTCCTTGCCGACGCTTCGGTTTCGGGCGCGAGCGCCGACGACGTGCGCGCCTACCTCGCCGACCTCAACGACCGTGGCTTCGCCGCCACCTCGCAGGCCCGGCGGCTGTCGGCGCTGCGCCGCTTCCACCGCTTCCTGTTCGCCGAGGGTGTGCGCACAGACGACCCGACCGGACCGATCGACAGCCCGAAGCGCCGTCGCCCCCTGCCGAAGCTGCTGTCGGAGAGCGAGATGCGCGCCATCCTCGCCGCTGCCGGCGAACAGGCGGTGGCCGAGGACACCACGCCGGTGGCGCGGCTCAGGGCAGCGCGGCTGGTCGCCCTCGTCGAGACGGCCTACGCCACGGGCCTGCGCGTGTCGGAGCTCGTGGCACTGCCGGCGGCGGCGGCGCGGCCGGGGCTCGAGGCGCTGGTGGTGCGCGGCAAGGGCGGCCGCGAACGCATGGTGCCGCTCAGCCCGCGCTCGAAGGCGGCGATCATGGCATTCCGCGTTCTCGCCGGCGGCAAGGCGGGGCGGTGGCTGTTTCCCTCGCACGGCGAGAGCGGCCACCTCACCCGCCAGGCCTTCGCCCGCGACCTGAAGCGCATCGCGGCGCTCGCCGGCATCCCGGCGGCGCGGGTGTCGCCGCACGTGCTGCGCCACGCTTTTGCGAGCCACCTGCTCGCCGGCGGCGCCGATCTCCGCTCGCTGCAGGCGCTGCTCGGCCACGCCGACATCGCCACGACGGAGATCTACACCCACGTACTCGACGAGCGACTGACCGCCCTCGTCGGCGAGCACCACCCACTCGCGGACCTCGCGGCGGCACCGAAATCGGCACGATCGCGACGGGCCGGCTAGTCAATCAGGCGACGCGCACGCCCTCGCGCCACACAGCCCGCACCACCGGCACCGTTCCAGGCTGGTGGCGGACGCGCACGAGATCCGCGCGCCGGCCGGGCGCGATCGAGCCGCGGTCGTTCAATCCAACCGTCTCCGCCGGCACGCGCGTGACGAGGCGGACGGCGCCCGCGAGGTCCATCCCCGGCACCGTCTCCGGCAGCAGGAATACCGCCTGCATCAGCGAGAACGGCACGTAGTCCGAGGACAGGATGTCGAGCAGCCCCGCACGGGCGAGATCGCCAGCGGCGGCGTTGCCGGAGTGCGAGCCGCCGCGCACGACGTTCGGCGCACCCATCAGCACCTTCATGCCGGCCGCGCGGGAGGCGGCCGCCGCCTCCACCGTCGTCGGGAACTCGGCGATGGCGATGCCGTCGGCCGCCGCCTCCTCGACGTGGACAAGCGTCGCGTCGTCGTGGCTGGCGAGGATCGCGCCCCCGGCGTGCGCCATCGCCACGATCGCCGGCCGGTTCGCCGCGACGATGCGGGCGGCAGCCGCGAGACGCTCGGCGACGAAGGCGTCCTGCTCGGCCGGCGAGAGGCGGGCATTCTCCGGGTAGAAGCGGTGGTAGGCGTCGAGCCGGGCGAACTGGCGCTGGCCAGGGGTGTGGTCCATCAGCGAGGCGAGGCGGACGGCGCCGGTCGAGAACAGCGGCTCGGCGTCGGCGAGGAGCTGCTGCGAGGAGATCTCGCAGCGCACGTGGATGAAGTGGTCGGCCTTCAGCCGGTCGTCGGCGCGGGCGGACGCGATGGCGTCGGCGAGCAGCAGCGAGTCGCGCCCGAGCGGACGCTCGTCGGCGTCGCCGGCGCGCAGTGCGTCGAAGACCGTGACGATGCCGGCGCCGATCACCTGGGCGTCGTGCGACTGCAGCGCCGCGATCGGGTTCCAGTGCACCCCCGGCCGCGGGCGGAAATGGCTCTCGAGATGGTCGGTGTGGAGCTCGACCAGGCCCGGCAACAGATAGTCGCCGCCGAGGTCCTCGCCGACAGCCGTGCGGCCCTCGTCGATCGCCACGATGACGCCGTCGCGCACGACCACGGCTCCCTCGACAACACGGTCGTCGAGGACGATGCGAGCGCCGGTGAGAACCTGCTCGTCCATCAGGCGCCGCCTCCGATGCTGGCGAAGCGGCGACCGGCGCCGGCGAGCGGCAGCGCCTTGGTGATCAGGAACGGGGAGGCCGGGCGCGGCTCGACGAACACGGTGAGCGCATCGACCAGCACCGGCCGGCCGAGCACGGGCGCGAAATGGCGTGCCGCCGCGGCGGCGAGCCGGTCGCCGAGGGCCGGCGGCAGCGCGTCGGTCAGCGTCATGTGGAAGTGGAACTCCTCGAAGACGTGGGGGTAGCCCCACTTTTCCAGCATCTCGCGCTCGCGCGGCGAAAGGGTGGCGGGGCGGCGCCGGGCGATCTCGTCGGCGGTGGGTGGCGCCCGGAAGCCGTCGAGATCGGCGACGACGCGGCCTGCGAGGGCGTCCAAGGCCGGCACGGGCGCGGACGGCACCAGCGCGATGAAGCCGCCGAGGCGGGCGAGTTCGAGGCTCGGGATGGTCACGGCCGGCAGCGTCGCGGCGAGACGTTCCACGGCCGCCTCGAACGCGGCGGCAGTGTGCCCGTCGGCGAGGCGGAAGGGTGGCTTCAGGGTGGCGTGAAAGCCGTAGCGGCGGGCCGAGGCGGTGGCCGCCTCGAACTCCGGGCCACTGAGGCCGTCGATCTCCGGCTGCTTCAGGGCGCGACCGTCGGCAGCGTCGCGGCCGAGCCAGCGGGCGCCGAGGCGGGCGAGCAGCGCGGTATCGCGTGGCGCGTAGTAGACGGCGTGACGCATCTCGGGTCGCGGGCCTCCTCGCCGACGATCGCCGGCGCGCCCTTCTATCAGGGCAACCGTGACGATGCGACCGGCGGAGATTGCGGAGGCGCGGGTCCCCCGCCTTCAGCCGCCGGCCTTGACCGCGACGAGGCCGGCGACGACGAAGGCCGCCGCCGCCCAGCGCAAGGCCCCGAAGCGCTCGTGCAGCACGGTGGCGCCGAGCGCCGCCGCGAACAGCACCGAGGTCTCGCGCACGGCGGAGACGAAGCCGATCGGCGCCACCGTCATCGCCCACAGGGCGAGGCCGTAGGAGACCCCCGACATCGTGCCGCCGACGACGCCGACCGCGGCATGGCGGACGAGCCGCCGCGCGAACGGCGCGCCCTGGCGCAAGAGCGACCAGACGGTGTTGGTGACGCCGGAGGCGACCATCACCCACGCGGCATAGGTGGCGGCCTCGCCGGAGAGCCGCACGCCGACGCCGTCGACCAGCGTGTAGCTCGCGATGATCGCGGCATTGAGGAGCGCCGCGCCGAGCGCCGGCCGGCCCGAGCGGCCGGCGCGCAGTCCCTCGAGACCGAGAGCGATGACGCCGAGCGAGACGAGCACGACGCCGAGGAAGCCGACGACGCCCGTGTATTCCGACAGCACGACGGCGCCGAAGGCGGTGACGAGGATCGGCGCGAGGCCGCGCATCAGCGGGTAGGCGACCGACAAATCGGCGCCGCGATAGGCGCGCGACAGCAGCGCGAAATAGAGGATGTGCACGAGGCTGGTGATCACGACATAGACGAAGGCTTCCGGCGCCATCGGCGGCAGGAAGGGCAGCGCCGCGATGGCGACGATGCCGCCGCCGCCGGCGACCGCGATCGCCGCCGCCTCGCGGTCGTCGACCTTCTTCACCGCGGCGTTCCAGCCGGCGTGCAGCGCCGCCGCGAAGATCAGCACGAGGAGGACGCCGAACGACATCGAGGATACTCCATCCGGCGCCGGCGGCGGTCGCCGCCACGGGCCTCCCGCGCCGGGTTTCGCCCTTTGTTGGGGCACCCTTGGGGAGCCTCGCCCTGCTCGGGCGGCGCTCCGCGGCGCGCAGGCGGGCCGGATGACCGGAACCATGGACGCGCGGCGCGAATTTGTCTATAAGACTAGATGAATATTTTTCGCCGGCGAACGAACGGAGACGCGCTTGGGGAAGGATGAGCCGGCCGCTCGGGGACTGACGGAGGCACCGTCCGTGGTGCGCGGCAGCGGCGTCTCCGCCTGGCGGCAGATCGCCGACGCGCTCCGCGACGAGATCGCCTCCGGCGTGCTCGCGAGCGGCGAGCGGATGCCGACGGAGGCCGAACTCGCGCTGCGTTTCGGTGTCAACCGCCACACGCTCCGCCGCGCCATTGCCGCTCTCGCCGCCGATGGGCTGGTGCGGGCGGATCAGGGCCGCGGCACCTTCGTGGCGGACCGACCCCTGCCCTATCCGATCGGCCGCCGCACGCGGTTCTCCGCCGCCGTCGAGGCGGCGTCGCGCACGCCCGGCCGCATCCTCCTCGGGGCGGTGATCGAGCCCGCGACACCGGCGCTCTCGCAGCGTCTGCGGCTTTCGCCGGGCGCGCGGCTGCACCGCATCGAGACGATGAGCGTCGTCGACGGTGAGCCGATCTCGGTCGCCACCGGCTGGCTGTCGGCGGATCGCTTCCCGGATTTCCCAGCGCTGATCGCCGAGACCGGCTCCTACACGGCGGCATTCGCGCGTTGCGGCATCGCCGACTATGTCCGGCTGGAGACCCGCATCCGCGCCGCCCTCGCCGACGCCGAGGATGCCCTGCGGCTCGGCCTGCCCGCCGGCGCGCCGGTGCTGGTGACGGAGAGCGTCGACGGGGACCCGGCGGGCGAGCCGCTCGAGTGCGGCCACACGCGCTTTGCGGCGGACCGGATCGAACTGACCGTCTCCGCCTGACCTGGCCTGGAACGGCTATTCGGCGACGATCTTCACGGCCATGCCGGGCTTGAGGTCGTCGTTCGTCTTCACCGCGTTCATCACCATGAAGAGCGGACGGCGAAGCGGCGCGTCGATGCCGCCCATGCGGCCGGCCAGCGACTCGATGGTGTCGCCGGCGCCGACGCGGACGATGCGCACCCTGAGCGGCTTCAGATCGGCGATCTGAGCCGGCGTCAGCCGCCGGAAGCTCTTCACCGTCTCCATGAAGCCGGTCTCGAAGCCGCCTGTCGGCGAGGCGGTGGCGAAGATGAAGCGGTAGACGCGCGAACCCGCCCGGACGACGGCGATGCGGAACGACCAGCCCTCGGAGATCGCCGAGGCGGTGGCCGCCGGCGCGCCGTTGACCTCCAGCGAGCGGACGCTGTCGGGGATCAGCCCCTTCACCCAGCCAGACGCGAGGTAGTCCGGCAGCGACATCGCCTCCGGCACCTCGACGCCGTCGAAGCGCATGGCGATCTTGCCGCCGTCGCTGGCGAGCACCGCCTTCGAGGTGTTCTCGAGGAAGAAGCCGTTCGGCACCGTGAAGGCGATGCCGAGTTCGCGGTGCAGGAAGGCGCGGCCGCGGGCGAAGCCCTCGCGGGGATCGTCGCCATAGAGCATGCCGTCGAGGCTGGCGAGATAGGCGTCACGGTCGCGCTCGCCGATGTCGGTGCCGCCGACCTGGCGCGCCGCCCGCACGGCGAGCGCGACGCGCTCGGGTGTGGCCGGGTGCGAGGACAGGAAATCGGGCTTGTCGCCGGCGGTGGCGTCCTTCAGCGAGGCGAAGCGCGACATCGCCTCGAGGAAGCGCGCCGCGGCGAAGGGATCGAAGCCGGCGCGGGCGAGCGTGCGCACGCCGATCTGGTCCGCCTCGAGCTCCTGCGTCTGGCTGAAGCGGGCGAGCGACATCTGCGTGGTCGCCATCGTCTCGCGGGCCACCGTCGGGTCGCCGACGACGGTGGCGGCGACGCGGTTGACCACGGCGGCCGCCTCGGCGCGGCGCTGGCGGGCGATGGCGTGGTTCGCCGTGACGTGTGCCATCTCGTGGGCGAGAACGGCGGCGAGCTCGGAGGCGTCGTCGGCGAGCGCCAGCAGGCCGCGGGTCACGTAGAGATAGCCGCCGGGCAGGGCGAAGGCGTTGATCGCCGGGGAATTCAGGATGGTGATGCGGTAGGTGCGCGACGGGTCGTCGGAGGCGGCGACCAGCCGGCCGACGACGCGCGCCACGGCGCGCTCCGCCTTCGGGTCTGAATAGACGCCGCCATAGGCCATCACCAGCCGCGGGTGCTCGCGGGCGCCGAGCGTCACGTCGGCGGGGGGGGCGGCGGTGGGATCGGCGGTGACGGGGGTCGAGATCGTCGGCTGGGCCAGATCCTGGCTGCCGGCGCAGCCGGCCAGCGCGAGCGCCGTCATCAAGGCGAGCCGACGCGCCGCCGCCGTCAGCCAGCCGGCTGGACGGCACGCCTCTCCGGCGACCCAAGAGACGACGTCCCTCACTCGACGCTCACTCGTCCTCATCGCGGCGCCGGCCCGTCCGGACGCTCGAGATCTTCCGGGCGGCCGAGCCGCACGAGACCGCCATCGTCCGCTTCGAGCCAGCCGCGCACGCGTACGCGGGATCCTTCCAGCGCGACCGGGCCGATTCCCCAGCCGCGCGGCCAAGCCCCTTCGCTTTCGGCGATCGTCGCGGTGAAATCAAGGCTCCACCGCCTCCCGAAGTTGAGATAGCGCGTCCGTCCGGCTTTCCCGAGGCTGACGACCCGGCCCTCGACGATCGCGTAGCGACCCGCGCGGGTGATGATGAGGGGGTCGGCGGCGGCCTCGAGGGCGAGCGTCCCGTCTGCCCACAGGCCGCGCCGGGCGACACGGGCCGCCGCCTCTGCGGCGAGCAGGCGGGCCCGGCAGGGGCCGTCGGCAGCGTCGCGCGGGGCGGGTCCGACGAGCGCCACGCCCGCCGCAAGCAGGCGCTCGGCGAGGTCCGTGCCGTCGGCCAAGGCGACGCGGGTGACCCGGCGGCCGTAGCGATCGAACTGCGGGGGAGCGGCGTCGAGACGCACCGGGCCGTGCGAGACGAGGTCGCGCAGGGCCGCGGCGGAGGCCGCCTCGCCTTCACCCGGGGCGGCGAGGCCGACGGCGGCGACACGGACAAGGGTGCCGTCGGCGAGCCGCAACTCGAACGGCGCGGCAACGTCCGAGACGGCGGCGATCGGTCCTGCCGGCGGCACGCAGATCGAAACGGGAGCGGCAGCGGCGGGCGCGAGGCCGAGCCCGGCCACAAAGGCAGACATCGCCCCGACGACGCCCCACAAGCGCGGCACCGGCGCTCCTCCGATCGGACGCTCGGCGGCCATGTTACAGCCGCGGGGGCTGGCCCGAAAGCGGCCGCTTGGCGGGGCGACGAGCGACGACGTTCGGCGTGCCGCGGTCTCAGGCGCGCTCGATCGCCAGCGCGACCGCGTCTCAGGCGCGCTCGATGGCGAGCGCGATGCCCTGGCCGACGCCGATGCACATGGTCGCGAGCGCCCGCTTGCCGTTGCGGGCGCGCATTTCCAGCGCCGCCGTGCCGACGATGCGGGCGCCGGAAGCGCCGAGCGGGTGGCCGAGGGCGATGGCACCGCCGTTCGGGTTGACGTGCTCGCCGTCGTCGGGGAGGCCGAGCTGACGCAGCACCGCGAGGCCCTGGCTGGCGAAGGCCTCGTTGAGCTCGACGACGTCGAAGTCGGACACCTTGATGCCGAGCCGCTCGACGAGCTTCAGCGTCGCCGGCGCCGGACCGATGCCCATAATGCGCGGTGCGACACCGGCGGTGGCGGCGCCGGAGACCCTGGCGATCGGCGTCAGGCCGTAGCGCGCCACCGCCTCCGGCGAGGCGATCAGCAGCGCCGCGGCACCGTCGTTGACGCCGGAGGCGTTGCCGGCCGTCACCGTGCCGCCGGCGCGGAACGGCGTCGGCAGCTTGGCGAGTTGCTCCAGCGTCGTGGATGCCCGCGGGTGCTCGTCCACCGCGACGACGGTGTCGCCCTTGCGGCCCGAGATGGTGACCGGGACGATCTCCTCGGCGAGGCGGCCGGAGGCCTGTGCGGCGCCGGCGCGCTGCTGCGAGCGCAGCGCGAAGGCGTCCTGGTCGGCCCGCGACACCTGGAAGTCCTCGGCGACGTTTTCGCCGGTCTCGGGCATCGAATCGACGCCGTAGAGCTTCTTCATCAACGGGTTGACGAAGCGCCAGCCGATCGTCGTGTCGTGGATCTCGGCGTGGCGCGAGAAGGCGGTGTCGGCCTTCGGCATCACGAACGGCGCCCGCGACATCGACTCGACGCCGCCGGCGATGATGAGCTCGGCCTCGCCGCACTTGATCTGGCGGGCGGCGATGGCGACCGCGTCCATCCCCGAGCCGCAGAGGCGGTTGACCGTCGTGCCGGGCACCTCGACCGGGAGCCCGGCGAGCAGGGCCGCCATGCGGGCGACGTTGCGGTTGTCCTCGCCGGCCTGGTTGGCGCAGCCGTAGATCACCTCGTCGACACCCGCCCAGTCGATACCGGGATGGCGCTCGCGCAGGGCGCGGATCGGCACGGCGGCGAGATCGTCGGTGCGTACGCCGGAGAGCGCGCCGCCGAACCGGCCGATCGGCGTGCGGACGAAGTCGACGATGTATGCCTCGCGCATGAACTGTCCTCCGGATGCGCCCCGTCGCCCGTCGGCGCGGAAGCTGTGTCGCACCATTCATTGACCGAACGGTCGTTCGACGTTGAAAGTCTCATAGCGCACGGGCGCCCACGGCTCAATCGCTCCCCGCCAGCGGCCGCGGCGTTGCTTCAGCACCACCGTGACCGCGCGAACACAAGGCGGTGTCATCCGGAGCGGCGGCGGGCTTCGCGCGATCAGGCAATTCCCTTTCGCTTCGCGCTTGGCTATCACGGAGGCGATGACCGCGGGGAGGGTTCGCCGGTGTTTCATAGTGTCCGTGGACGGCGCCAGCGGCGGCCATTCGAATTCGGTATGGTCTGCTTCGGGCTCCTGACGGCGGGCCTCGCCCTGTCGACTGGTCCCGCCCTCGCCCAGACGGCCGCGACCCCGCCACCGCCGGCAGTGATCGTCGCCCCCGTGACGCGGCAGGACGTCACCCAGAGCTTCCAGTATGTCGGCCGCATCCAGGCGATCCAGACGCTGAACCTGGTGGCGCGCGTCGAGGGGTTCCTCACCGGCGTGCTCTTCCAGGAAGGCTCGCACGTCAAGGCGAACGAGGCGCTCTACACGATCGAGAAGGCGCCCTTCCAGGCGCAGCTCGACCAGGCGAACGGCCAGCTCGCCGCCGCCAACGCCCAGCTCGCCGGGGCCAACGCCTCGCTCGCGGAGGCACAGCTCACCCTCGACCGGCAGATCGCGCTGGTGAAGTCCGGCGCCGTCAGCCAGGCGGTGCAGGACACCGCGCAGGCGCAGCGCGACAAGGCCGCCGCCGACGTCGAATCCGCCAAGGCCTCGATCGCCCAGGCGAACGCCCAGATCGAGACGGCGAAGCTGAACCTCTCCTACACCGACATCGCCTCCACTATCGACGGGCGCATCGGCGACACCAACGTCACCCAGGGCAACCTCGTCAACACCGCCACAGGCACGCTCGCCACCGTCGTCCAGATGGACCCGATGCGGGTGGTCTTCTCGATCTCCGAGGCGCAGTACACCGAGGTCGCCGAGCAGATCCAGGCCGCCCGCCTGCAGCCGGGCCAGGCGCACCAGACGTTCACGCCGACGCTGCTGCTCTCCAACGGCAAGTCCTACGATCACCCCGGCAAGATCGCCTTCATCGGCAACCAGATCTCGCAGACGACCGGCACCCTGCCGATCTATGCCGACTTCCCCAATCCGAACGAGCTGCTGCTGCCCGGCGGCTTCGTCACCGTCTCGGTGCAGCAGGACACCAAGCAGGAATCGCTGGTGGTGCCGATCGCCGCCGTGCTCGAGGACAAGGACGGCCAGTACGTCCTGACCGTCGACGCGCAGAACCGCGCGCAGCAGACGCGTCTCACCACCGGCGCCCAGACCGGCACCAACTACGTCGTCACCGGCGGCCTCACCGAGGGCCAGGTGATCATCGTCGAGGGCGTCCAGAAGGTGCGCCCCGGCATGGTCGTCGACCCCCGCCAGATGCCGGCGAACCAGACCGCCGGTAGCGTGCCGACGCTCACGCCGGCGGCGGCTGCCCCCGCCGCTGCGGCGCCCGCCTCCTCCGGGACGACGGCACCGGCTGCCCCGGCATCCACCACGCCCGCGCCGGCGGCCGCGCCGCCCGCAACACCCGCGACCGGGACCGCTCAGCCCGCCACCCAGCCGGGGAACTGAGCCATGCTCTCCGCGACCTTCATCGCACGGCCGCGGCTCTCCGCGGTCATCTCGATCGTCATCACCATCGCCGGGGCGCTTGCGCTCTATTCGATGCCGGTGGCGCAGTATCCGAACATCGCCCCGCCGGTGGTGCAGGTGTCGGCCACCTATCCGGGCGCCGACGCCGAGACGATCTTCGAGACGGTCGCGAGCCCGATCGAGCAGCAGGTCAACGGCGTCGAGAACATGCTCTACATGTCCTCGACCTCGACCTCCTCGGGCACCTACACCCTGCAGGTCTCGTTCGCCATCGGCACCGACCCGGACATCAACCAGGTCAACGTGCAGAACCGCGTTTCGCAGGCGGAATCGCAGCTGCCGAGCGAGGTGATCACGCAGGGCCTGACGACGCAGCAGCAGTCGACGAACCTCTTGCTCGCCGTCGCCATCTCCTCGCCGGACAGCACCTACGACCCGGTCTTCCTGTCGAACTTCACGACGGTCAATATCCAGAACCCGATCGCCCGCCTCGAGGGTGTCGGCTCGACGACGATCTTCGGCCAGCTGAACTACGCGATGCGCATCTGGCTGGTGCCGGACCGGCTGACGGCGCTCGGCATCACCATCGACGAGATCACCAACGCCATCCAGAGCCAGAACATCCAGGCCGCCGTCGGCCAGATCGGTGGCCCGCCGATCGGCGACGACCAGGTGTTCCAGTACACGATCGAGACGCTCGGCCGCCTCAAGACCACCGAGGAGTTCGGCAACATCATCGTGCGCACTGGCGACGACGGGGCCGTCGTGCGGGTGAAGGATCTCGGCCGGGTCGAACTCGGGGCGCAGGTCTACACACAGACCTCGACCCTCAACAACAAGCCCTCCGTCACCCTCGGCATCTACCAGTCGACGGACGCCAACGCGCTCTCCGTCGCCGCCGAGGTCCGCAGGACGCTGGAGGAGCTGAAGTCGCGCTTCCCGGCCGACGTCGAGGCTGAGGTGATCTACGACTCGACCCTGTTCGTGTCGGCCTCGATCGAGGAGATCATCCACACCCTGGTCGAAGCGGCGATCATCGTGATGATCGTCGTGTTCATCTTCCTGCAGGACTGGCGGGCGACGATCGTGCCGGCGGTCACCATCCCGGTGTCGCTGATCGGCGTGTTCGTCGTGCTCTCGGCCGCCGGGTTCTCGCTCAACACGATCGACCTCTTCGCCATCGTGCTCGCCATCGGCCTCGTCGTCGACGACGCCATCGTCGTCGTCGAGAACGTCCAGCGCGTCATGGAGGAAGAGGGGCTCGGTCCCCGCGAGGCCTCGCTGAAGGCGATGGAGCAGGTCACCGGCCCGATCATCTCGACGACGCTCGTGCTGTTCGCCGTGTTCGGCCCGGTCGCCTTCCTGCCCGGCATCACCGGCGAGCTCTACAGGCAGTTCGCCGTGACGATCACCGCCGCGGTGGCGATCTCGGCGATCAACGCGCTGTCTCTGTCGCCGACGCTCTGCTCGCTCATCCTGCGCAAGCCGAAGGAGCACACGCGCGGACCGTTCGCCTGGTTCAATACCGGGCTGAACAAGACGCGCAACGGCTATGTCGGCCTCGTCGGGCTGATCGCCCGGCGGTCGCTGGTGGCGCTGATCATCATCATCGCGGTCGGTGGCGCCACCGGCGTGCTGTTCGACCGCCTGCAGACCGGCTTCCTGCCGGACGAGGACCAGGGCGTGCTGTTCGTCGACGCCTCGCTGTCGCCCGGCGCGGCGCTGCCGCGCACCCAGAAGGTGATCACCGACGTCACCGACATCGCCCTGAAGACCGACGGCATCGACAACGTCATCGGCATCTCCGGCTACTCGATGCTGACCAGCGCCCCGGCGGCGAGTTCGGGCTTCGGCATTCTCGTGCTGAAGCCGTGGGACGAGCGGCCGACGCGGAACCTGTGGGCGAACGGCATCGCCCGCACGCTCTATGGCGGCTTCCAGACGATCCCGGAGGCGAACCTGCTGCCGTTCGGGCCGCCGCCGATCCCCGGCGTCGGCCAGGCCAACGGCTTCGACTATCGCCTCGAGGCGATCGGCGGCCAGTCGGGCCAGGAGCTCGCGGCGGTCCTCGGCGGCCTCGTCGTCGCCGCCAATCAGGACCCGCGC
The DNA here is from genome assembly GCF_046156265.1 of Pseudoxanthobacter sp. M-2. NCBI lineage: Bacteria > Pseudomonadati > Pseudomonadota > Alphaproteobacteria > Hyphomicrobiales > Segnochrobactraceae > Pseudoxanthobacter > Pseudoxanthobacter sp. M-2. The sequence goes on along the minus strand of NZ_JAWDIR010000033.1, from coordinate 372,452 downwards.
ATCTCGCGTGCCTTCTCGACCTTCTCCGCCTCGGTGCCGCGCCTCTATTTCGACCTCGACCGCACCAAGGCCCAGAGCCTCGGCGTGCCGGTGAGCAACGTCTTCCAGATCATGCAGGCCATGCTGGGGTCGCTGTTCATCAACAACTTCAACCTGAACAACCAGACCTATCAGGTCTACATCGAGGCCGACCAGCAGTACCGCAACGCCATCGACGACATCGGGCGTCTCTACGTCGCCAACAGCAACAACGAAATGGTGCCGCTGTCGACGTTGGCCACCGTCACCACCACCGTCGGCTCCGACGTCGTCTACAGCTACAACCTGTTCCCGGCGGCGCAGATCACCGGCAGCCCGGCTCCCGGCTACTCCTCGGGCGACACCATCGCGGCGATGAAGGAGCTCTCGGCGAAGGTGCTGCCGGCCGGCTACACCTACGAATGGTCGTCGATGACCTACCAGGAGGTGGCGGCGGCCGGGAACATCGGCATGATCTTCGCCCTCGCGGTGCTGTTCGGCTACCTGTTCCTGGTCGCCCAGTACGAGAGCTGGATGATCCCGTTCGCGGTGATGCTGTCGGTGCTGGTGGCGATCCTCGGTGCCGTCATCACGCTGACGGTGACGGGCCTGCCGAGCGACCTCTACGCGCAGATCGGACTGGTGCTCCTGATCGGCCTCGCCGCGAAGAACGCCATCCTGATCGTCGAGTTCGCCAAGGAACAGCGCGAGGCGGGACGAACGCGCTACGACGCGGCGATCGCGGGCGCGCACATGCGCTTCCGCGCCGTGCTGATGACGGCGCTCGCCTTCATCATCGGCCTGTTGCCGCTCGCTTTGGCGACCGGCGCCGGCGCCAACTCGCGCATCCATCTCGGCATGACGGTGATCGGTGGCATGACGTTCGCCACCATCTTCGGGATCATCGTCATCCCCGGGCTCTACGTGCTGTTCCAGTGGATGGGCGACAAGACCTTCGGCATCCCCGACGAGGGCATGCGCCACGGCAAGAACGAGGACGAGCCGCCGGCCGCAGGGCACGGCGGGGCGGCTCCGGTGCCGGCGCACTGACTGTGACGGGTCCCTCCCCTGACAGGGGGGAGGCTCCTTCCCCTCCCCCCTTGTGGGGGAGGTGGCCGGCGCAGCCGGCCGGAGGGGGCGCCGCGCTGGAAGCGCGGCGTGCGGCGCTTCAGCGTTCGCCGACGTGTCCTCCCCCTGCCAGGGGGGAGGACAGCCGCGCCGTCAGGCGCGGCAGGTGGGGGCCCGTCAATCCCAAGACGAACCTGCGTTTGGATTTGACAGGCCCCACCCTGACCGCTTCGCGGTCTGTCCCTCCCCCTGGCAGGGGAGGGACGCGTGGTGCCCGACGCGAGGCCCCTGCCCCTTACGCCGACAGCTCGTCCAGCGCCTTGAGGATCGCCGCCGTCATGCCGTCGGTGCCGACGAGGGTCGCGCCGCCACCGCCGATGTCGCGGGTGCGGGCGCCCGTCTCCAGCGCCGCGGCGATCGCCTTGTCGAGGAGGTCGGCTTCCGCCACCAGACCGAACGAATAGCGCAGCGCCATGCCGAAGGACGCGATCATCGCGATCGGGTTGGCCGCCCCCGTGCCGGCGATGTCGGGCGCCGAGCCGTGCACCGGCTCGTACATCGCCTTGCGGCGGCCGGTGCGGGTGTCCGGCGCTCCGAGCGAGGCCGACGGCAGCATGCCGAGCGAGCCCGTCAGCATCGCCGCGATGTCGGACAGCATGTCGCCGAACAGGTTGTCGCAGACGATGACGTCGAACTGCTTCGGCCAGCGGACGAGCTGCATGCCGCAGTTGTCGGCGAGCATGTGATCGAGGGTGATGTCGGGATACTCGTCGCGGCCGACGCGGGTCGCGACCTCGTTCCACAGCACGCCCGACTTCATGACGTTGCGCTTCTCCGACGACGTCACCTTCTTGCCCCGCGTGCGGGCGAGGTCGCAGGCGACGCGGACGATGCGCTCGATCTCGTAGGTGTCGTAGACTTGCGTGTCGATGCCGCGCTTCTGGCCGTTGCCGAGATCGCGGATCTCCTTCGGCTCGCCGAAATAGACGCCGCCGGTGAGCTCGCGGACGATCAGGATGTCCAAGCCCTCGACGATCTCGCGCTTCAGCGAGGAGGCGTCGGCGAGCGCCGGGTAGCAGATCGCCGGGCGCAGGTTGGCGAACAGCGCGAGGTCCTTGCGCAGGCGCAGCAGGCCCGCCTCGGGGCGCGCGTCATAGGGCACGCCGTCCCACTTCGGGCCGCCGACGGCGCCGAACAGCACGGCGTCGGTGGCCATCGCCTTGTCCATCGCCGCTTCGCTGATCGCCTTGCCGTGGGCGTCGTAGGCGGCGCCGCCGACGACGTCCTCCTCGAGGGCGAAGGTGCCGGCACCCAGCCGCGCGTCGAACCAGGCGATCACCTGGCGCGCCGAGGCCATGATCTCGGTGCCGATGCCGTCGCCGGGAAGCAGCAGCAGCTTGTGGGTCGCCATTCTCGTCACTCCGCAGGCTCGGTGGATGATCGGTCGGCAGCGGCAGCCGCTGCCTCTTGGATGGATAGGCCGGCAGCGGTAGCCCCTGGCTCGCGGACGCGCAAGGCCGTGTGTACACGGCACGCCGGGACGCCCACGCGAGCCCGGACGGGCAGCGATGTCGGGTGTCGCGAGCCCGCGTTCACTCGCGCTTCAGGGGGCGGGCGAGCAGCCCCTCGATGGCGGCGTCGATCGACAGCCGCCCCTCCACCACTGCCGCCACCGCCGCGGTGATCGGCAGCTCGACGCCGAGCGTGGTGGCCAGCGCCGCGGCGACCGGGGCCGTCAGGGCGCCCTCCACCAGCGGCCCGTGGTCGGAGAGCGGACGGCCCTCGCCGAGGGCGATGCCGCAGGAGAAGTTGCGCGACTGCCGGCTCGAGGCGGTGAGCACGAGGTCGCCGAGGCCGGAGAGGCCGGTGACCGTCTCGGGCCGGCCGCCGAGGGCCGCGGCGAGGCGGCCCATCTCGGCGAAGGCGCGCGCCGTCAGCGCCGCCTGGGCACTCGCTCCGAGGCCGCGGCCGACGACGATGCCGCAGGCGATGGCGAGCACGTTCTTCAGCGCGCCGCCGACCTCGACGCCGACGACGTCGGTGGAGGCGTAGGGGCGGAAGGCGAGGCTCGCGAGCGCGGCAGCGAGCGCGTCGGCGATGGCGCCGTCGGCGCAGGCGATGGTGACGGCCGTCGGCAGCCCGCGCGCCACGTCGACGGCGAAGCTCGGCCCCGACAGCACCGCCGCCACCGCGCCGGGCGCGGCTTCCGCCAGCACGTCGGCGAGGAGCGCGCCGCTCGCCCGCTCGATGCCCTTGGCGGCGAGCACCACCGGGGTGCCGGGTGAGAGGAACGGCGCCAGCACCTCGGCAGCAGAGCGGGTCGCCTGCGCCGGCACGGCGAGGATGACGGCGTCGGCCCCGGCGATGGTGGCGAGGTCCGTCGTGGCGTGGATCGGCGGGTCGAGGACGAGGCCCGGCAGGCGCGCCGGGTTCTCGCGTCGGGTGTTGATCGCCTCGGCGACGGCGGCGTCGCGCACGACGAGCACCGTGTCGCGGCCGGCGCGGGCGGCGGCCAGCGCCAGCGCCGTGCCCCAGGCGCCACCGCCGACGACAGTGACACGGTCGATCGTCAGCACCGGCTCGCCGGCGATCTCGCGGGCGTCGATCATCGGGCGTCGCCCCTCATGCGCGGGCTCCGAGGCGGCCGCCGCCGTGCATCGGGGCGGCGTTGGCGTCGAGCGGCCAGCGCGGCCGGATCGGCGCGTCGAGCGCGTCGGTCAGCCCGAGCGCCAGCCGTTCCGCACCGGCCCAGGCGACCATCGCGGCGTTGTCGCCGCAGAGCGCCAGCGGCGCCGCGACGAGGCGGGCACCGGACTTGGCGGCCGCCGCCGACAGCGCAGCCCGGATCGCGCCATTCGCCGCCACGCCGCCGGCCACCACCAGCACCGGCGGCGTGCCTGGCCGGCGCTCCCGGAAGCCCGTAAGCGCCCGCTCCGCCCGCCGGCCGACGATCGCCGCCACCGTCGCCTGGAACGAGGCGCAGAGGTCGGCGACGTCCTGTGGCGACAGCGGCGCGGCGCGCTCGGCGGCAAGCCGCACCGCCGTCTTCAGACCGGCGAAGGAGAAATCGAGGCCCGGCCGGTCGTGCAGCGGCAACGGCAGCGCGAAGCGAGCGGGGTTCCCTGAGGCTGCCGCGCGTTCCACCGCCGGTCCGCCCGGATAGGGCAGGCCGAGCAGCTTCGCCGTCTTGTCGAAGGCCTCGCCGAGCGCGTCATCGATGGTGGTGCCGAGGCGGACATAGTCGCCGACGCCGCGCACCTCGAGGAGTTGCGTGTGGCCGCCGGAGACGAGCAGCGCGAGGTAGGGAAACGTCACTCCGTCCGTCAGCCGCGCCGTCAGCGCGTGGGCCTCGAGGTGATTGACGGCGACGAAGGGTTTGCCCGCCGCCAGCGCCACCGCCTTGCCTGTCGTGGCGCCGACGACGAGGCCGCCGACGAGGCCGGGACCGCTGGTGACGGCGACGCCGGCGAGCGCGTCGAAGCCGACGCCCGCCTCCGCCATCGCTTGGGCGATCAGCCGGTCGAGCACGGCGATGTGGGCGCGCGCCGCGATCTCCGGCACGACGCCGCCATAGGGGGCGTGCTCGGCGAGTTGGGCGCGCACGAGGCTCGACAGGATGGCGCCGTGGCCGTCGGCCTCGCGGCGCACCACGGCGGCGGCGGTCTCGTCGCAGCTCGTCTCGATGCCGAGCACGATCAAAGGCGGCCTCCAGCGTTCGGACACTTTCCCGCGTCACGGCGGATGGACAGGCCCGGCGCCCGCCGATAGGGATGCGGACGGGAGGGCCGCTCCGTCGAGCGGACTAGCAGACGCGGGACGCACCGTGCAATCGACGCGAACCCATTCGACCGATGTCCAGACCCGGCCGCTGCGCATCGGCACGCGCGGCAGCCGCCTCGCGCTCGCCCAGGCCCACATGGTCCGCGCCCTGCTGGCCGCCGCCGAGGGCGTGCCGGAGGAGACGCACGAGATTGTCGTCGTCTCCACCGCCGGCGACCGCATCCTCGACCGGCCGCTCTCCGAGATCGGCGGCAAGGGGCTGTTCACCGAGGAGATCGAGGCGGGGCTCCTCGACGGCACCCTCGACCTTGCGGTGCATTCGGCGAAGGACATGCCGACGAAGCTGCCGGACGGCCTGATCCTCACCGGCTACCTGCCGCGCGAGGACGTCCGCGACGTGCTCGTCGGCCGCACCGCCCCGACGCTGGCGGAACTGCCCGCCGGCGCCGTCGTCGGCACGGCCTCGCTCCGGCGCGGCGCGCTGGTGCGCCACCTCCGGCCAGACCTCTCGGTCGTCAGCTTCCGCGGCAACGTCCAGACCCGTCTCGCCAAGCTCGAGCGCGGCGAGGTCGACGCGACGCTGCTGGCGCTCGCCGGGCTGAAGCGCCTCGACGCCGCCCATGTCGCGACCGAGATCCTGTCGCTCGACGATTTCCCGCCGGCCGTCGGCCAGGGGGCGATCGCGGTGGAGACCCGCACCGATGCCACGGCGCTGCGCGCCCGCCTCGCCGCCATCCTCGACGACAACACCGCCGTGGCGCTCGCCTGCGAGCGCGCCTTCCTCGATGCCCTCGATGGCTCATGCCGCACGCCGATCGCCGGCCACGCGACGGTGGCCGACGGCCAAGTCGCGTTTTCCGGCCTGATCCTCAGGCCGGACGGCAGCGCCACCCACGCGATCCGCGTCGAGGCGCCGATTGCCGACGCCGTCGCCCTCGGTGCGTCGGCCGGTGCCGAGCTGAAGGCGCGCGCCGGCGCCGGCTTCTTCGATCCGGACTGAGCGCCGGCCGTGGCGCGGCTACTCGTCACCCGACCGCAGCCGCACGCCGCCGGCACCGCGGCGGCGCTGGCGGCGCTCGGCCACGCGCCGGTGCTGTCGCCGATGCTGCGGGTCGAGCCGCGCGCCGACGTCCACATCGGCTTCGACGATGCCGCCGCGCTGGCGCTGACGAGCCGCACGGCGGTGGAGGCGACGGCGGCGCTGGCGCGGGTCCGTCCCGATCTCCAGGCCCTGTTCGCCGTTCCCGTCTTCACCGTCGGCGCCGCAACCGCCGAGGCGGCGCGGGCGGCCGGCTTCGAACAGGTGCTGTCGGCCGACGGTGCTGTCGGGGATCTCGTGCGGCTGATCCGCCAGTATGTCCGTCCGGGCGACGGGGCGATCCTTCATCTCGGCGGGGCGGTCAGGGCGGGCGACCTCGCCGGCGACCTCGCGATGGCGGGCTACTCCGTCTCCACCATCGTCGTCTACGAGGCGGTGCCGGCGACGCGGCTCAGCGCCCCCGCCGCCGCGGCGCTGGCGGCGGGCGACCTCGATGCGGCGCTGGTCTATTCGGAACGGACCGCGGTGGCGCTCGTGGCCGCGGCTGCGGCGGACGGTCTCGCCGATGCGCTGGCGGCTCTGCCGTGCCTCGGCCTCTCCAAGGCGGTGCTGGCGCCGCTCGCCGCCGCGGGCGTGCGCGATCTTTGCGCCGCCGCAGAACCGAACGAAAACGCGCTATTCGCGTTGTTGCAGGGGGTTCCCCGCGAGGTGTGACACGAGGGTGGCGATCCGTCCGGTCGCCGCCCGGGGGTCCCAGCGTGTATAAAGCCCCGAGATCATCGGTTCCGCCCGCGACGGGCGGGGCCGATCTGGAGGACGGCGACGACATGGCAGCGACCGGCGACGGCAACGGGCGGACCGACAAGCGCACCGGCGGCGCCCGCCCCCCGACCATCGAGCTCACGGCGACCGAGGTGCCGGCGACCGGCCCGGCCGGTGCGCCCGGAGCGGCGAAGGACCCGGCCGGCGCCCCTCCGGCAGAGGCGACGGTGTCGCCGCCCGCCGCAACCTCCAAGGGCGGCCCGGCCGTGCCACCCGACGGCAAGCCTACCGGCGGCGTGGCCGGCAAGCCCGAGGCCGCGGCCACCACCGACAAGCCGGCGACGACACCGCCGCCGGGCGCCTCCGGCGCGACCACGGGCGCGGCCGCGTCTCCAGGTCCGTCTGCGCCCCCCGGCTCGAAGCCCGCCTCCACCGCGACCGCCGTCCCGCCGACCAAGGCGTCGGGTGAGATGAAGACGGCTGCAGACGGCAAACCGACAGCCGACGGGAAATCGGCTGCGGACACCAAGGCGTCGATCGACAGCAAGTTGGTCTCGGACACGAAGACGTCTGTGGACACCAAGACGCCGGACGCCGGGACGCCGGCGGGCGCCAAGTCGTCGACCGGGGCGTCCTCCACCGGCGCTTCCACCACCGTCCCGCCGACCGCCGCCGCGTCGCGTCGTGGCGTCGGTGTCGGCGGACTGGTCGCGGCGGCGCTGATCGGTGGCGTCGTCGGGCTCGGCGGGGCGCTGGCCGTCACCCACTACGGCATCGTGCCGCTGCCGCGGTCGACGGACGCCGGCGCCGACGAGCTCGCCGCCCGCGTCGACGCCCTGTCGGCCGCCGTATCCGCCGCCCCCGCGTCCGACCCGGACGCCGCCGCCGCGCTGCGCGAGGCGGTGAGTGAGCTCAGCACGCGCGTCGACGCCCTCGCCGCCGCCGCCGTGCCGCCGACCGACGAGGCGGCGCTGTCCGAGCGTCTCTCGGCGCTCGAGGAGCAGGTGTCCGCCGCGATTCCGGGCGCAGGCTCCGCCGACGCCGCCAACCTGCAGGCGAGCGTCGCGGCCCTGGGTGACCGCCTGACCGGTCTCACCAGCGAGGTCGAGAAGCTCGCCGCCGCGCCGGCCGCGGCCCCCACCGCCGACCCGGCGGCGCTCTCCGCACTCGATGAGCGCGTCGGCGCCCTCGACACCCAGCTCGGCGAGCGCATCGCCACGGTCGACCGCACCGCCGGCGAACAGCTCGCCGCCCTCGACGACCGCCTCGATGGTCGCCTCGACGCCCTCGAGCAGCAGCTTGCCACGATCGGCGAACAGCTGACGGCGCTCGACGGCGCCCGCGACGCGGCCACCGCCGCCGTTGCCGCTCTGGGTGAGCGGCTCGGCACGCTGGAAGCGACCGATCCAGCCGAGCAGGCGCGCGGACCCGCCGCGGTCGCGTTTGCGACCCTCAGGCTCGGCGAGGCGCTGGAGGCGGGCCGGCCCTATGCGGCGGAGCTCGCCGCGCTGACGCCGCGGCTTGAGGGCTCTGAGGACGTCGCGGCGCTGTCGCCGACGGCCGAGACCGGCGTCCCGACCCGCGCCGCGCTCGCGGCGATGCTGGCGCTCGAGAAGCCGGCGATGCTCGCCGCAACCGCCCCGACACCAGCCGCGCCGGCCGAGGCCGGTCCCCTCGACGCGCTGCTCTCGGGCGCGCAGTCGCTCGTGTCGATCCGGCCGACGAGCGTCGACTCCGGCGATCCGGTGGCCCTCGGCATCGAGGCGGTGACGACCGCGCTCGCTGCCGGCGATCTCGCCGCCGCCGAGGCGGCGTTCTCCGCGCTGCCCGAGCCGGTGCGCGCCGCCGCGCCCCGCTTCGGCACCGGCCTCGCCGAGCGCATCGCCGCCGAGGCGGCCTTCGCCCGCGTCGAGGCGACGGTGCTCGCCCGCCTGAACGGAGCGACGGAGTGACCGCCGCGCCCGAACTTCTGCCGATACTGCCAGTGCCGTCGCTACCCTTCGCGTCGAGGTCCCTCGCCCTCTCGACCGCCAGACCGGAACGCCGCCGATGATCCGCATTCTCGTCTATTTCGCCGTGGTCTTTGCCGTCGCGGTCGGCGCCGCCTGGCTCGCCGACCGGCCGGGCACGGTGACGATCGACTGGCAGGGCTGGCGGCTCGACACCTCGCTGATGGTGGCCGCCGTGGCGCTCTTGGCGCTGCTGGCCGCGACGCTGGTGGTGTGGGCGTTCCTGCGCGGCCTCTTCCGTGCGCCGTCGCTGTTCCGCCGCTATCTCGGCCGCCGTCGCGAGAACAAGGGTCACACGGCACTGTCGCGCGGCCTCGTCGCCGTCGGCGCCGGCGACGCCAAGCTTGCCCGCCGCTACATGACCGAGGCGCGCCGCCTGCTGCCGCGCGACCCGGCGACGCGCTTCCTGGAGGCGCAGACGGCGCAGCTGACGGGCGACAGCGCCGCCGCCCGAGCGGCCTTCGAGGCGATGCTGCAGGACCCGGAGACCCGGGCGCTCGGCCTGCACGGGCTCTATGTCGAGGCGGTGCGCGCCGGCGAGCCGGACGCTGCCTGGCACTATGCCGAGGAGGCGGCGACGATCGCCCCCGGCCTGCCGTGGGCCGGCCGCGCCCGCTTCGAGCACGCCGCCGCCGTCCGTGACTGGGAAGGCGCCATCGCCATCCTCGACAAGAACGCCCACAACGGCCTCGTCGACAAGCCGACGGCGAAGCGGATGAAGGCCGTGCTGCTGACCGCCCGGGCGCTCGAGCTCGAGGCCGCCGCCCCCGAGCGGGCGCGGGCGCTGGCGCTGGAGGCCCACGGCCTCGCGAGTGACCTCGTGCCCGCCGCCGGCGTCGCCGGCCGGGTGCTCGCCCGCCTCAACGATCCGCGCAGGGCAACCAAGGTGATCGAGGCGACGTGGCGTCGGGCGCCGCATCCCGAGCTCGCCGAGGCCTATTCCCTGGTGCGACCCGGCGAGGCTGGGCGCGACCGGCTGAAGCGCATGCGGGCGCTGTCCGCCCTCAAGCCCGGCGACGCCGAGGGCCGGCTCGCGGTGGCGCGCGCCGCCATCGACGCGCGCGAGTTCGAGGCGGCGCGGGAGGAACTGCGCGCCGTGCTCGCCGAGCGGCCGAGCCAGCGCGCCTGCCTCTTGATGGCCGATCTCGAGGAGGCCGAGCACGGCGACCGCGGCCGGGTTCGCGAGTGGCTGTCGCGCGCCGTTCGCGCCCCGCGCGATCCGGTGTGGACCGCCGACGGCGTCACCTCAGAGCACTGGGCGCCGGTGTCGCCGGCGACCGGTCGCCTCGACGCCTTCGAATGGAAGGTGCCGATCGAGGCGATCGGCAGCAGCACCGGGCCGCTGGTCGACGAGGCGCTGTTCGCCCCGCCGGAGCCCGCTCCGGAGCCGCCGCCGATCCTCGCCGCCACCACCGCGCCGGCGGCCCCCGTGGCGGAGCCGACGGCCGGTCGTGGCGCCCCGGCCACCACGTCGACGGGCGCAGCCAGCAGCACCCCGGCGCCGCGTGGCATCATGAGCGCGTCCGCTCCGGCGCCAGTCGCCGCGCCGTCGCCTCTACCGCCGATGGCGGCTGCCGTCGCCACCCCCGCGATCGAGCCTGCAGTGACGCCCGCGTCGACGCCGTCGGATGCGGCGGCCGGCAAGCCCTTCTGGTCACGTCCCCACGGCCATACCGCCCTCGCCGGCCAGGAGACGGACGGGAGCGCGGCAACCGCGAACGCCGGGACAAGTGGCGCCGGTCCTGCCGCACCCTCCCCGCCGGCCGCCGCTATCGCCGGCGGCAGCGAGCCAGCGACGGGCCGGGCGACGGGCGGGTCGACGACGGAGGCTGCGCCGGCCGCCCGCGAGGTGCTGGTGATGCCGTCCTCCCCTGACGGCGCCCCTCCCGGCGATCCGGGCAAGCCCTACTGGGCGCGCGATCGCGAGCCGAGCCCGGTTGCGCCCGCCGATCCCCGCCAGGGGCCACGGCTGGTGGAGTTTCCCCTCGCCCACTCCCCGGACGATCCCGGGCCGGTGACCGCCGAGGACGACACCACCACCGCCCGCCCGAAGGTCCGGCTGTTCTGAGCGGCCGGGTCGGATACGATCCGCCGGGCCATCGGGCGGCCGGCGGTAGCCCTGGAACGCGCGGGCGTCGAAGCCTGCCCGGGGCCCGATCCATTCGGACGGAGACTTGCGCGGGCGGGCGCGAGCCTGTATCTCACCCGCGTCGAGCGGGCGCCTGCGCCCGCTGCGGCCACATTCGCCCGATAGGGTGAGGTGGGGCCGTGATGGTTAAGCCGCTTTAGCTCAGTTGGTAGAGCACATCATTCGTAATGATGGGGTCACAGGTTCGAGTCCTGTAAGCGGCACCACCCCTTCCCGGATTTTCCTCATCCCCGAATGACGCGTCCGAGCACCGCAGATGGTGCTCGCCCTTCTGGTCGCGCGCCCCGCAGCACTCGTCTCGGTCACGGGCCACAGGACCCGGGTTCGTGGCGACGCCCCGCGATGTGATCGAAGCGGACGCGCCGCGTGCCGGGTGGCGCTCCGAGCCCGGACGGTCGCCGCCTTGGATTGGCGGCGCCCTCCCCCGGGGCGAGCTCGTCCGGCCTCATGACGGCCACCGCTCCAGCCGTCGCCCGCACTGCGACTGCCCGCAGATCACCTGCGCCTTGAACCGGTCACCCACCCGTCGGGCGGTGCACGGTCCAGACTTCTTCCAGCTCCGTGCCGGCGGCCCGCACCACCTTGGCGAGGGGGCAGAAGCGGTGCAGGTCCGCCTTCACCTTCTCGATCGCCTCCTCGTCCGCGTCGGTGGTGACGTCGATGGTGAGGCGGATCTTGATGAAGGGGACGTCCACCTCCTCCATCAACTGGGTGCCGCGCCGGTCGAGCTGCCACTCCGCGCCGATGGTCATTGCCGCGAAGTCGACGCCGTGCTTGGCGGCGCACTTGTGGCCGATGACGTTGGTGCAGGCGACGAGGGCGCAGATCAGCGTCTCCGTCGGCGTCGGCCCGAGGTTGGTGCCGTGACGCTCCAGGGGCTCGTCGATGACCGACGTGACGTCGCGCACGGCGATCTCCGTACGCGAATGGGTCGGGCAGGTCGCCTCGAGGCGCTGGGTGACGGTCGTCTTCATGCGGACGGCTGCCATGGTGGTTTCCTCTCCTGTTGATCTCGACGGCGCGTTCGCGCTCGCGGGCGGCCTCTGACGGCGAACCGGGGGGCTCGCGGGAGCGCGCCCGGACCCGGGGTCGGCGCCCCGGCGCAAACCCATCGTTCCACCGTCGGTGACCGCGGTCTTTTCTAGAGCAATCGCTCTAAAAGACAATCGGAGCCTGCCGACCGGCGGGCGGTGTGGGTGGTCGTGCTCGCCCAGCTCGTGGAGAAGGCCGCTGGCGTCGGTCGGTCGCTGGCGCGATCGGCCGTATGCTGCCCAAGCGGGCGGCGGCGGATCGAGGCCGCGGGACTCCGGGCCTTGCGCCCGCTACAGATTGCAGGAGAGATCAATGCCCATGCTGGTCGCCCTCGCCATGATCCTCGTCACGACCGCCGCCTTCGCCCTCGAGCCACGGCCGGGCTGGTTCGTCGCCAACAGCCCGAAGAGCTATTCGGTCCTACTCGCCGATCTGAAGGCGGCGGTGGCCGCAGAGAAGATGGGCGTCGTCACGGAGGCCGGTCCGACGGAGGCCGCCGCGGCCCGGGGCGTGACCCTACCCGGCAATCGCGTCGTCGGCGTCTTCCGGCCGGACTTCGCGATCCGCGCGCTGCAAGCAAGCGAGGCGGCGATGATCGAGGCGCCGATCCGCTTCTACGTGACCGAGCGACCGGACGGCAGCTCGACGCTCTCCTACAAGACGCCGTCCTTCGTGTTCGCGCCTTACGCCGACGAAGGCGGCGCCGAGCTCGCCGCGGTGGCGACCGAACTCGACATCATCTTCGCCGCGATCGCCGCCCGCGCCCTGCAGTAGGGGCGGCCGTCGCGGCCGGCCCGGCGCCTGGGTGGGCGGTGGGTCACGACGGGCGCAGATCCCGGAGGCGCCGGCTCGCGGACGCGAAGAGGGGGCAGCACTGCCGTGGCAGATTTTAAGCCGGCGCCGGCCAGCGCTGGCGGTAGCGCGCCTCGACCTCGGGGTTGCGGAGGTTCAGCGGCAGCCGGCCCGCGAGGATGCGGATCGCCTCCTCGGCCGCGCCGGCGCCCATGCGCATCATCGAGTCCTCGGTGATGCCGGCCATGTGCGGTGTCAGCACGACGTTTTCGAGCGACAGCAGCGGGTGGTCGTTCGGCAGCGGCTGGGTGTCGAAGACGTCGAGGGCGGCGCCGCCGATGCGGCCGGCCTGCAGCGCCGCGACGAGCGCGGCCTCGTCGACGACCGGGCCGCGGGCGACGTTGACGAGGAGCGCCCCGGGCTTCATTGCTGCGATGCGCTCGGGGCCGATCAGGCCGCGCGTTTCGGGGGTCAGCGGGCAGCACAGCACCAGCACGTCGGCGGTCGAAACGAGCGCGTCGAGGTCGAGCGCCCGCACCCCCTCCGGCACGTTTGCCGGCGTTCGCGTGAAGGCCGCCACGTCGAGCCCGAAGCCGTGCTGCGCGATGCGGGCGATGGCGCGGCCGACGGCGCCCATGCCGACGATGCCCAAGGTGCGGCCGGCGAGGTCGCGGCCGTGATCGGCGTGGGCGCGGCCGGCGGCCCAGCCGCGAGACCGCAGGTCACCGTCGACCTGCCGGAAGCGCCGCAGCAGCGCCAGCGTCACCAGGAAGACGTGCTCCGCCACCGTGATGGCGTTCACCGCCGGGACGTTCGCGACGAGCACGCCGGCGCGGGTCGCCGCCTCGATCGGGATCATGTCGAGCCCGGCGCCGTGGCGGATCGCCGCCCGGAGGTGGGGCGCCTCGGCGAACAGCGCTTCGGGCAGCGGCGCACGGACGATGATGATGTCGGCGTCGCGCCCCTCACGACGCAGCGTCTCGGGGTCGGGCGCGCTCGCCACGACGAGGTCGCCGGCGCCCTGCAGCATGGCCGCGGCGCGGGGGTGCAGCGCGTGGGTCGAGAGGATGCGCGGCATCGGTTCAGGCCCGCGCCAGCGCCGGGGCCGCCACCGGCGTGGCCGCCGCTGCGGCCGCCGCGGCCTCGGCCTGCGCCGAGCCGATCAGACCCTTCCAGTAGCTCTCCGCCCCCTGCAGGTGGGCGCTCATCAGCGCCTGGGCGAGGTTGCCGTCGCGGCGCAGCAGCGCCTCGAAGATCTGCACGTGCTCGGCGTGGCTGCGCCGCGAGCGATCGAGGTCGCCGAAATAGACCGGCAGGCGGTGCTCGCCCATCATGTAGTAGACGCTGCAGACCTTGTGGAAGACGCTGTTCTGGGTGGCGCGGACGATCTCGAGGTGGAAGTCGCGGTCCTGGCGCGCCAGGCCCTCGCCGGCGGCAAGCCTTTGTTCCGACAGGCGCAGGATCTCCCGCAGCCGCTCGTAGTTGTCCTCGGTGGCGCGCGAGCAGGCGAGCTCGGCCGCCTTGATCTCGTGGATCTTGCGCAGCTCCACCGTCTCGTAGATCTGGATCGGATCGAGCGGCACGCCGGCACGGGCGAACAGCGCCATCGCCTCGACGCTCGCCTGGTTGGTGGTGAGGTAGATGCCGGACTTGGCGCGCCGCTCGACGATGCGCATCGCCTCGAGGATCGCCAGCACCTCGCGGATCTGGCCACGGCTGACGGAAAAGTGCTCCGCGAGCTCCCGCTCGGAGGGAAGCCGGCCGCTCTCGGACGTCGACTGCGCGTAGAGATACGCGGCGAGGTCCGGCAGGAGGTTGTTCTCCTTCATGGCTCAGCTCCTCTGCGCGTGCGCCTCCAGGAAGCTCTCCGCGATGGTGAAGCCGAGGCCGGGCCCGTCCGGGATGGCGATCATGCCGTCCTTCGCCGAAACATCGTCCTCGACAAGGTCGTGGATCATGGGATTGGCGCCCAGCGAGTACTCGATCACGAAGCTCGCCGGAGAGGCCGCGCATACATGCAGGCCCGCGAAGAAGCAAGGCGCACCGGCCCAGAGATGGGGTGAGAGCCGGAGGTTGAAGGCGCTCGCCAGCGCGCCGATGCGCATCGCCTCGGTGATGCCGCCACAGAAGGCGGGGTCGGGCTGGAAGACGTCGACCGCCTTCAGCAACGCGAGATCGCGGAAGGCGAAGCGCGTCGCCTCGGACTCGCCCGCGGCGATCGGCACGCAGCCGGCGGCGCGCACCTCGGCCATGCCGGCCTTGTCGTCGGCGATCACCGGCTCCTCGAACCAGGCCAGGTCGCAGTCGGCGACGAGGTGCAGGAAGCGCTTGGCGCCGGCGACGGTGTAGGTGCCGTGGGCGTCGACCATCAGCTCGACGTCCGGCCCGAGCGCGGCACGGGCAGCCTTGACGCGGGCAGCGGAGACGTGCGGCGCGCCGTCCATGGCGCCGACGCGCATCTTCACCGAGCGGAAGCCGCCGGCGGCGATGTAGGACTTCAGCTGCTCGCCGATCGTCTCGGCCGGGGCCCAGCCGCCGGAGGCGTAGGCCGGCAGGCGGTCGGCCTTGCGGCCGCCGAGCAGGCGCCAGACCGGCTGGCCGAGCGACTTGCCGAGGATGTCCCAGAGGGCGATGTCGACGGCGCTGATCGCCGCCACCGAGAGGCCGCGGCGCGACAGTTCCGGCATCGCGTGGCCGGAGAGCGCGGCCGTCTCGGACCGCACGCCGTTGTAGAGCATCTCCCAGATCTGCACGATGTCGGCGGGATCGCGCCCGATCAGGCGCGGCGCGACCTCGTGGTTGAGCATGTGGACGAGTGCCGCATAGGTGCCGGCGCTGCCGGCAGCGTTCTTGCCCTCGCCCCAGCCGACGAGGCCGTCGTCGGTCTCGATGCGCAGGATCGCCGCGTCGAAGGTGGTGAGTCGGCCGAAGTCGCTGCGGTGCTGGCGGCTCGCCTCGATGGGGATGCGGACCCACCATGCCTGGACCGAGGTGATGCGCATCTCAGAGCCCGCGCGTGGCCCGCGCCGGGAGTCCGGCGCGGCGGTGGTCGGTGGCTGTTGCCTGCATGGTCGCGGTCCTGCCCCAGTCGTTCCCGCCCAGTCGCTTCCCCCAAAGTCGTTCCCGCGGCCTACCGGATGAGCGGCAGGATCGTCTCGGCGGTGATGCGCATCTGGTCGGAGTAGAACTCCTCGGTGAGCAGGCTCGAGCCGTGGTCCTGGATGAACTTCAGCTGCTCGGGCGGGATGTCGACCGGGTTGCGCTCGACCATGTGCGGATACTTGGCCGCCGGGGTGCGGTCGACGGGGGCGACGAACTCGTTCGTCAGCGCGCCGTCGTAGCCGATCTCCTTCAGCGTGCCGACGATCTTCGCCCAGTCGAAATGGCCGAGGCCGGCGGCGAAGCGGTTGTTGTCGGCGACGTGGAAGTCGAACAGGCGCTTCCCGGCGAGCCGGATCGCCTCGTACATGTCCTCCTCCTCGATGTTGAGGTGGAAGGCGTCGAGGCAGACGCCGCACTCCGGCGACACCGCGTCGGCGAGCGCCAGCGCCTGGGCGCAGCGGTTGAACAGGTAGGTCTCGAAGCGGTTGAGCGGCTCGACGGCGATCTTGACGCCTTTCGCCTTGCCGTGGGCGAAGCACTCCTTGGTGGCCTCGACCACCCACTTCCACTCTTCCTCCTCGGTGCCGTCGGGAACGACCTTGCCGACGGTGGCCGGCACGAGGGTGATGATCTCGCCCTCGAGCTCGGAGACCATGGTGATGACGCTCTTCACATAGTCGACCGAGCGCGCCCGCTGGCCCTCGTCCCGGGCGGCGAGGTTGCGCTCGCCGAGCGTCAGCGTCACGGCGCCCCAGCAGCGGATGCCGTGCTCCTTCAGCAGCGCGCGGGTGGTCTTCACGTCATACTGGGCGGGCTCGCCGGAAATCTCGATCGACTCGTAGCCGAACTTCTTGATGCGCTTCAGCGTCATCTCGAGCGGTTCCGCCCGCATCCAGTTGTGCGTGGAAAGATGCATCTGCCCGATTCCTCCCGAGAACCGATCGTGGGTGGGCCCGCAGGCCGTCGGATGGTTTTTCTGGTCGCGAACGCGACGGTCAACTGGTGCGACCAAACCCGTTGGTGGAAGCTCTAGCCCATTCGTGATCATGGTGCAAGGCGGGCGGACGGGATGACCCGTTGCTGCATCACGACATTGATTTAAAACAATTTATCGCAGTTTTCCGTGCCTTGCCAGCGACTAGCAGTCTGCATCCCCGTTGACCCCTCCTGTCCATTTGGTCATACCAGATGCGACGGGCCGTCCCGCGTTCTCACCGGGTTGGCTCACGCTTCCGCAGCGACCGGATAACCGGCGGCGCGCGGCGCAGCCGGCACGATGCCGGACTGCGGGGCACGGGGAGGAAAGCCGCCATGAAGATCGGCATGTGCATGTTCCTGTGGACGACGCGGGTGACGCGGGATCACGAG
Organism: Pseudoxanthobacter sp. M-2; assembly: GCF_046156265.1. Classification (NCBI taxonomy): domain Bacteria; kingdom Pseudomonadati; phylum Pseudomonadota; class Alphaproteobacteria; order Hyphomicrobiales; family Segnochrobactraceae; genus Pseudoxanthobacter; species Pseudoxanthobacter sp. M-2. Next base: position 355,333 of record NZ_JAWDIR010000033.1, on the reverse strand, counting down.
GCGATCCTGCGCGACCTCAAGGCGACCGGCTTCGACGGCGTCGAGATCCCGATCTTCGAGGGCAGCCCCGACGACTATCGCCGCACGGCAGACCTCCTCGACGAGATCGGCCTGGAGCGGACCGCGGTGTCGGCCATGGGCGATCCGACCAACAACCTCATCGGCGCCGATGCGGCCACGCGGGCGGCAGGCGTCGCCTATATGCGCCGGGTGATCGACTGCGCCGCGGCGCTCGGCGCGAAGACGTTGTGCGGGCCGCTGCACTCCACCCTCGGCCACTTCTCCGGCACCGGGCCGACGGCCGAGGAGTTCGCCCGCTCGGTCGACGTGCAGCGCGCCATCGGCGACCACGCCGCGGCGCGCGGGGTGACGGTCGGGCTGGAGGCCCTCAACCGCTTCGAGTGCTACCTCGTCAACACCATGGACGGGCTGTCGGAGCACCTCGCCGAGATCGGCCACCCGCACATCCGGGCGATGTACGACACCTTCCACGCCAACATCGAGGAAGCCGATCCGATCGGCGCCTTCACCCGCAACCTGCCCGACATCGTCCACATCCACATTTCCGAGAACGACCGCGGCGTACCGGGGCGCGGCAACATCCCGTGGGCGGAGACGTTCGCCGCCATCCACGCCAGCGGCTACGACGACTGGCTGACCATCGAGGCCTTCGGCCGCGCCCTGCCCGACCTCGCCGCAGCGGCGAAGATCTGGCGCGACCTGTCGGAGAGCCCGGAAGCGGTCTACCGCGACGGATACCGACACATCCGGGCGCACCTCGACGCCTGACGGGGCGGCGGACAGCCGCTCGTTGGGCATCTTGGCGCAAGCAAGCCCAGGCAGTACCAAGAGTGGCGGGTGGAAGGAGCGATCGGAAAGTTTCGAGCGAATGGCGAGTGGGTGTCAGGCGTGCCGGGACGGTGCCCGGTTCGAGCAGCCGATTTCGATGGCCTTCCAGCCGATCATCGACGTGGTGGAACGCAAGGTCCTCGCCCAGGAGGCGCTGGTGCGCGGCGCGGCGGGCGAGGGCGCCGGCTTCGTGCTGTCGCAGATCTCCGACGACAGCCGCTATGCCTTCGACCAGCTCTGCCGGACGACGGCGATCGATCTCGCCGCCGGCCTCGGCCTCGCCGACGACGGCGCGCTGCTGTCGATCAACTTCCTGCCCAACGCCGTCTACGAGCCGCGCGCCTGCATCCGCCAGACGCTGCTCGCCGCCGGGCGGGCAAATTTTCCGCTGCAGAACATCCTGTTCGAGTTCACCGAGACCGAGCGCGTCGACACCGCGCACCTGCTCGGCATCCTCAACGCCTACCGGGCGATCGGCTTCAAGACGGCGATCGACGACTTCGGCTCCGGCTATTCGGGCCTGCGGCTGCTCGCCCGGTTCCAGCCGGACTTCGTCAAGATCGACATGGACCTCGTGCGCGACGTCGACCGCGACCGGGCGCGGCGGGCGATCGTCGCGAACGTGCTGCGGATGCTGCACGATCTCGAGATCGCGGTGATCTGCGAGGGCGTCGAGACTGTCGGCGAGTACCGCTGCCTGCGCGATCTCGGCGTGCGGCTGATGCAGGGCTACCTGTTCGCGAAGCCCGCCTTCGCCGCCCTCGCCGAGCCGGACTGGCCGTAGAAACGGTCCGCCGCAGGGTCGCGGCCCGTCAGGGTTGACGGTCCCCCTCCCCTTCGATCAGCGCGACGAGGTGGCGACCTGCCTCTGTCTCCGGCGAGCCGAGATCGAGGGCGCTGCTCATGTGATCGGCGTCGGCGAGGGCCACGGCGACCACATCCGCGCCCTGATCTCGAAGGTGGCCAGCAAAGGCCCTCCCCTGCTCGTGGAACGGCGGCGTCTCGCGGGCGCCCCACAGCACCCGCACGCGGGTGGCCGGGCTGTGGCGGTGGTCGATCGGCGAGAGCGTCGCGACCTCGTCGTCGGTGAGGCCGATCAGGGGCTCTAGGAAGGACGACTGCAGCGGGCGGAGGTCGTAGAGGCCGCCGAGAAGGAGCGCACCGGCGACCGGGTCCGGCTGGTCGGCGGTGAGCAGGAAGGTCGCCAGATGCGCGCCGGCCGAGTGGCCGGAGACGGTGACGCGGGCCGGGTCGCCGCCGTGGTCTGCGATGGTGTCGGCGATCCACCGCCGCGCCCGCCGCACCTGGCCGACGATGTCGGAAAGCCGCACCGCCGGCATCAGCGCGTAGTCGAGCACGGCGGCGATGGCGCCGGCCGCGGTGACGGTGTCGGCGACGAAGGAGAAGTCGTCCTTCGAGAACATCCGCCAGTAGCCGCCGTGGATGAACAGGTGCACCGGCCGGGCCGCATCACCCGCCCCTGCGTGGGTGTCGGGGCCGGGGAAGAACAGGTCGAGCGCCTCGCCCTCGGCGTCGCCGGTGCGCACCGTTACGGTGCGCAGCCGCGCCCGCGTCGCCGCGCTGCGGTCGCGGTAGGCGACGATCTTATCGTCGAAGTCGGCGACGTGGTCGCGGGTGCGGAAGGGGTCCGTGGTCAACGGCTCGGTCTCTCTCGTTCAGCCGACGGCCGACAGGCGCCCCTCATAGGCGGCGCCGACCAGGCGGCGCATCTCGGCGGGGTCGATCGGGCGGGCGTTGTTCTTCACCAGCCGGTCGATGCCACTCGCCTGCTCGGCCGTCCAGTCGAGGCGGTCCGCCGGCAGGCCGAGCGCCTTCAGGTCGGCGGGAATGCCGATCGCCGAAAACAGCCGCGCGACCTCGGCGATCGCGGCCTCGGCCCTGCCCTCAGGGGAGCCGTCGGAGGGCGACAGGCCGAGGCAGTCGGCGATGTCGGCGAACTCGGACAGCGCCGCCGGCCGGTTGTAGGCCATCACGAAGGGCAGCATCGCCGCGACGCCGAGGCCGTGCGGCGTGCCGGTGACGGCGCCGACCGGGTACTGCACGGCGTGCGCCGCGCCGGTGCCGGCGGTGCCGAAGGCGCAGCCGGCGGCGAGCGCTCCCAGCATCACGTCGGCGCGCGCCGCCGCATCCGACCCGTCCGCGCAGGCGCGCTCCAGGCTGGCGCCGAGGAGGCGGATGGCGAGCAGCGCGAAGTGGTCGCTGAGGGCGCTCTTGCCGACGAAGACGCGGCTCTGCGGCAGCGCCGCGTCGGCGTCGCGGCGCACCGCCGTGTAGGCCTCGATGGCGTGGGTGAGCGCGTCCGCCCCGGCGATCGCCGTCAGCCCGCGCGGGCAGGTCATCGTCAGGTCCGGGTCGCAGATCGCGGCGACGGGGATCAGCCACGGGCTGGAGATGCCGACCTTCAGGGTGCGGCTCTCGTCGGAGACGACGGCGACGGGGGTGACCTCGGCGCCGGTGCCGGCGGTGGTCGGCACGGCGACGACCGGTAGCGTCGGGCCGGGGACGCGGAACTCGCCGTAGTAGTCACCGAGCGTGCCGCCGTGGCGGACGAGGAGCGCGGTGCACTTCGCCATGTCGAGGCACGAGCCGCCGCCGATGCCGACGACGACGTCCGGCGCGAAGCCGCGGGCGTGCGCGACGCTGGCGGCGACATTACCGGTCGGCACGTCCGGCTCGACCGCGTCGAAGACGGAGACGGTGAGGGAGGCGGACTCCAGGGCTCCGATCATGCGCGCGAAGGCGTCCGTGCCGGCGAAGCGGGCGTCGGTGCAGACGAGCGCCCGCTTGCCGTGGCGGGCGGTGACGGTACCGACGGCGTCGGACTGGCCGGCACCGAAGAGGATCTCGCGGGGAAGCCGGAGGGCGGCGAACAGGCTCATCGGCTGGGTCCTCGCGCGTGCTGCGGTTTGAGGTGCAGTCGTTTCTGGAAGGCGTCAGGCCGGACAGCCGGCCCGCGACAGGTCGTGCAACGTGGCGAGCAAAGCGGGGGCGATCTCGAAGCCGTCCTGGTCGGCCCGTTCGGCGCGGCGGCGGGCGCCGTCGCCGGGGACGGAGACGGGCACGCCGGCCGTCTCGGGCGGGCTGGCGCGAAGGACGTCGAGGTAGGCGGCGAGCCGCTGCGCGACGCCGGGCGAGCGTGCCGCGTCGATCATGATGAAGACGTCGCCCTTGTTGCAGGGCCGCTCGGCGTCGAGCGTGCCGGCGACGTCGGGGGCGAGCACGCTGTCGGCGAGCGCCGCCACCAGCAGCTCGAAGGCGAGGCCGAGCGCGTAGCCCTTGGCGCCGCCGAAGGGGGCGATGGCGCCGGCCTTTGCCTGCGTCGCATCGGTGGTCGGCCGGCCGTCCGCGTCCTTCGCCCAGCCGGGCTCGAGCGGCGCGCCGGTGGCGGCGTAGTGATGGACCTTGCCCATCGAGACGACGCTGGTGGCGAGGTCGACGACGAACGGCGGCGCATCTGCGACAGGCACGGCGACGGCGACCGGGTTGGTGCCGAGCAGCGCCCGCGTGCCGCCGTGCGGGTGAACCAGCGCTTCGCTGGAGGACAGCGCGAGGCCGATGCAGCCGTGCGCGGCGATCGTCTCGACATAGTGGGCGAGCATGCCGAGGTGGTTGGCGTTGCGGACCGCAGCGACGGCGATGCCGGTTTCGCCGATGCGTTCGGCCAGCAGCCCGATCGCCTTTTCCCCCACCACCGGCCCGAGGCCGTTCTCGCCGTCGCCTGAGAGGAAGGCGGCGGCGCGCCAGACGAACGCGCCCTCCGCCGCCGGGTCGATCAGCCCGCGCTCGATGCGCAGGAGCAGGCGGGGCAGCCGCTGCAGGCCGTGCGACGGGTGACCCTTCCGCTCGGCGCCGACGAGCACGGCCGCCTGCAGGTCGGCGTGCGCTGGCGGAACGCCGCGCTGGCGCAGCAGCAGGGCGGCGAGATCGAGTGCCTCGGGACTGGATATCCGCATCGCCCTACCCAATATCGGATCGTATAGGATATCGTATTGATTGGCGCGGAGCATCGTGCTAGCTGTCTGACCTGTCAAGGGGCGGCCATGCGAAGTGACAGCCGAGCAGCCCCGAAATTCGAGGACCGCCGCGCGGACATGACGGCAATCCAGCGCCATAACGGGTTGGCGGAGAAGGTGTACGAGGCGCTCCTCGCCCAGTTGATGGGCCTGAAGATCGCGCCCGGCGCCCGCATCACCGTCGACAATCTCGTCCGCGAGCTGCAGGTCTCGCACACCCCGATCCGCGAGGCGCTCGGTCGCCTCGAGGGCGAGGGGCTGGTGGTGAAGACCCACCTGATCGGCTACAGCGCCGCCCCGCAGATCTCACGGCGGCAGTTCGACGAGCTCTACGAGCTGCGCCTGCTGCTCGAGCCCGACAGCGCCCGCCGTGCCGCCGAGGCGATGACGGGCGAGCGGCTCGAGGCCCTGCGCGACCTTGCCGACATGATGTCGGGCGGCAGCGACGAGGACGCCCGCCGCCGCTACTCGGCCTTCGCCCGCCAGGACGCCGTCTTCCACGACCGCATTCTGGAGTTCGCCGGCAACGAGCTGATCCGCCACACGCTGGCCCACCAGCACACGCACTTCCACATCTTCCGGCTGATGTTCCACGCCCGCGTCACCGAGGAGGCGCTGACGGAGCACCAGGCGCTGCTGGATGCCTTCACGAGCGCCGACGGCGCCGCCGCCAAGGCCGCCATGCACGACCACATCGCCCGCTCACGTCAGCGGCTGCTGCCGGCCTTCGACCTCTGACGGCGGCGCCCGCCGCCGCCCCGACGACCCGCCGGCCCCGGCCGGTGCATCACGATCCCCCGCCGCGGGGCAACGACAACGCGTAACGCTCTAGAGCGACAGTTTGGGAAGGAACCGTTCGATGCCTGGCAAGAAGATCCTCATGCTGACGGGCGACTTCACCGAGGAATACGAGATCTTCGTCTTCCAGCAGGGCATGGAGGCCGTCGGCCATACCGTCCACGTCATCTGCCCCGACAAGAACGCCGGCGACATCCTGAAGACGTCGCTGCACGACTTCGAGGGCCATCAGACCTATACCGAGAAGCTCGGGCACGACTTCGTCATCAACAAGTCATTCTCGGAGGTGAAGCCCGAGCAGTATGACGCCGTCTACTGCGCCGGCGGGCGCGGGCCGGAGTACATCCGCACCGACAAGCGCATCCAGGCGATCGTCCGGCACTTCCACGAGGCGAACAAGCCGATCTTCACGATCTGCCACGGCGTGCAGATCCTGATTGCCGTCGATGGCGTCGTGAAGGGCAAGCGGGTCGGCGCGCTCGGCGCCTGCGAGCCCGAGGTCCGGCTCGCCGGCGGCGCCTATGTCGACCTGTCGCCGACCGAGGCCCTCGTCGACGGCACGATGGTTTCGGCCAAGGGCTGGACGGCCCTGGCGGCCTTCATGCGCGAGTGCCTGAAGGTGCTCGGCACCGAGATCAGGCACACCTGACGAACGTCGGAGGGCGCCGGTCCGGCGCCCTCCGATGACGGCCGGCGGGCGGGCCGATCGCCCTGCCGCCCGCGCTGGACGACCCGCCAGCGTTGTGCCTAACTGGTCCGACCAGAGAAGGCGTCGCCTCAAGAGGGCGTAAGCCTCGCGGTCATCAGAGGGAGGATCCCACGTGAAGCACGTGCCATCTCAGGCAGGGGCGGCATCGCAGGGTGCGGCGATCCCGGTTCCGTTCGACACGGACCGCCTCGACGCGCTGATGGACGCGGCCGGCATCGACGTCCTGCTCGCCACCTCCAAGCACAACACCCAGTATCTGCTCGGCGGCTACCGGTTCATCTTCTTCTCGGCGATGGATGCGATCGGCCACAGCCGCTACCTGCCGGTCGTCGTCTACGAGCGCGGCAAGCCGGAGAATTCCGCCTTCGTCGCCAACCGCATGGAGGGCGGCGAGCATCACAACCGGCCGTTCTGGACGCCGGCGGTGCACGCCGAGACGTGGGGATCGACCGACGCGGCCACCCGCGCCGCCGACCACGTGGCGAAGCTCGGCAAGGCTGGCGCCCGCATCGGCATCGAGCCCGGCTTCCTGCCGCTCGACGCCTACCGCATGCTCTCCGAGCGCCTGGAGGGCGCGGCCTTCGTCGACGCCACCCACACGCTCGAACGACTTCGGGCGGTGAAGACACCGGCGGAACTGGCGCTGCTGAAGTCCGCCTCGGAGCTCATCACCGAGGCGATGATGGCGACGATCGCCGGTGCGCGCGAAGGCTCCACCAAGACCGACATCATCGAGCGGCTGCGGCGCGAGGAGACCAACCGCGGGCTGCAGTTCGAGTATTGCCTGCTGACGCTGGGGGCGAGCCACAACCGCGCCGCGTCACCGCAGGCGTGGCAGCCGGGCGAGGTGCTGTCGATCGATTCCGGCGGCAACTTCCACGGCTACATCGGCGATCTCTGTCGGATGGGCGTGCTCGGCGAGCCGGACGCGGAGCTTCAGGATCTGCTCGCCGAGGTCGAGGCGGTGCAGCAGGCGGCCTTCTCGAAGATCCGCGCCGGCACCCTCGGCGGCGACGTCATCGCCCACGCGGAGGGCGTCCTGAAGGCCTCAAAGGTCGCGGCCTTCACCGACTTCTTCGCCCACGGCATGGGACTGATCAGCCACGAGGCGCCGTTCCTGATGACCAACCACCCGGTCACCTACGAAGGCGTCGACGCGGCTCACCCTCTGCAGGCCGGCATGGTGCTGTCGGTGGAGACGACGATGCTCCACCCGACGCGGGGCTTCATCAAGCTCGAGGACACGCTGGCCGTCACCGCCGACGGCTATGAGATGTTCGGCGAGGCCGGCCGCGGCTGGAACCGCGGCGGCACCGCCTGAACCGGTTCGAGCAGGTCCGCGTCAGCCCGCCTCGGGCGGGATGATGCGGAAGTCCGGCAGGTCGCGGAGCGCGAGCTCCGGCCCGGCCGGCGAGTAGACGACGAACAGCCGCATCGGCCCCGGGCCGGTGTTGAGGGTCGCGTGGTAGCGGCTCTCGGGAACATAGATCGTGCAGCCCGGACCGACGTCGCGGGTGATCGGACGGCCCTCGTCGTCCTCCACCATCTGCTCGCCGGTGCCGGAGACGACGAAGATGATCTCCTCGGCGCCGGGGTGGTTGTGGCGGGCATGGCCCATCCCCGGCGCGACGTCGACGACGCCACCCGAGAAGCGCCCGGCCCCGTTCACGTCCGGGCCGACCGTCAGAGCCAGCCGACCCCAGTCGAAGCCGAACGCCTCAACCTGGTGCGGAAATGCGAAATACGCGTCACCAGCCTTCGCCATCGTCAGGATCTCCGTCGCTCGGGGTCTCAGGCGCGCGTCTTCAGCGCGAGGGACTTGAAGTGGGCGGTCTGGTCGCGGATCGCCGCCTCCGCCGGCAGCCGCTCCATCGAGCTCGCGCCGTAGAAGCCGTGCACGCCGTCGCAGTGTTCCAGGATGAAGCGGGCGTCCTCGGGCATGGCGATCGGGCCGCCGTGGCAGAGCACGATGACGTCCGCGCGGACGCTGCGGGCCGCCGCCGCGATGGCGTCGATCTCGGTGACGCAGCTCTCCAGCGTCTTCGCCGAGGAGGCACCGATCGTGCCGCCGGTGGTGACGCCCATGTGGGCGACGACGATGTCGGCGCCGGCCTTGGTCATGGCGACGGCCTCATCGGGATTGAAGACGTAGGGGGTGGTCAGCATGTCGAGGCCATGGGCGGTGGCGATCATGTCGACCTCGAGCCCGTAGCCCATGCCGGTCTCCTCGAAGCTCTGGCGCATGGTGCCGTCGAAGAGGCCGATGGTCGGGAAGTTCTGCACGCCGGAGAAGCCCATCGCCTTCAGCTCGGCGAGGAACTGCGGCATCAGCACGAACGGGTCGGTGCCGTTGACGCCGGCGAGCACCGGCGTGCGCTTCACCACCGGCAGCACCTCGACCGCCATCTCCTTCACGATCTCATTGGCGTTGCCGTAGGCGAGCAGGCCGGCGGCGGAGCCGCGCCCGGCCATGCGATAGCGGCCGGAGTTGTAGATGACGATGAGGTCGATGCCGCCGGCCTCCTCCGACTTGGCGGAGAGGCCGGTGCCGGCGCCGCCGCCGATGATCGGCCGCCCCTCGGCGATCAGGGCGCGGAAGCGGTCGAGAAGGTCCTGGCGGGGGATCGCGGGCATCGTGGCTCACCGTTGCGAGATGTCGAGGAAAGTGGTCGCCGCGGCGGCGGCGAAGGCGGGGTCGTTGATGTGCAGCGGCAGCCGCACGATGCGGCGCCGCTCGGTCTGGCGGACGGTGTCCTCCAGGGCGGAGAACAGCACGGCGTCGGCTTGCGGGTCGAAGAACGCGCCGCCGTCGATATCGAGCGACGAGACGCCCTTCTCCGGAATGAGGAAGCGCACCTCGCCATCGCAGGCGTTGAGGCGCTCGCCGATCCAGGCGCCGATGCGACGGCACTCCTCGGCAGTCGTGCGCATCAGCGTGACGTTGGGGTTGTGGCGGTAGAGGGTGCGGTCGCGGAAGACGGCGGGCACGGTGTCGGGGGCCCAGAAGTTCACCATGTCGAGCGCACCGACGGAGCCGACATAGGGAAGGCGCGTGCGAGCGATCGCGCCGAAGCGGTCCTCGGTCGCCGGCAGCACGCCGCCCAGCAGCAGGTCGCACACCTCGGTGGTGGTGATGTCGATGACCCCGGTGAGGAGCCCGCTGTCGGCGAGCTTCTCCATCGAGCGGCCGCCGGTGCCGGTGGCGTGGAAGACCATGCAGTCGTAGTCGGCGCCGAGCCGCTCGACGATCGCCGTGACGCAGGCCGTCGTCACGCCGAACATCGTCAGGCCGATCGACGGCTTGCCGGCTCGCGCAGGAGCCGGGTGACGCGCCATCCCGGCGATCGCCTGGGCGGCGTTGTGCAGGATGACGCGGCTCAGGCCATTGAGGCCGGCCATGTCGGTGACCGCCGGCATGAAGAGGATGTCGGAGATGTCGACGTAAGGGGAGACGTCGCCGGAGGCGAGCGTCGAGACCATCAGCTTCGGCACGCCGTAGGGCAGGCGACGCATGCCGGCGGTGACGATCGCCGTGCCGCCGCCGCCACCGAGGCCGACGATCGCGCCGATGTCGTCGCGGTTCGCGACGAAGCGGGCGAAGGCCTCGGTCATGGCGGCGACCGCCGTGCCGCGGTCGTCGAGGCCGAGCACGGCGCCGGCGCCGTCCGGATGGTGGGCGGCGACCTCGGCCGCGGTGACATCGACGGCATCGCCCGTGAGCGGCCGCGTGCCGACATCCACCCGCACCACGGGCAGCCCTGCGGCAGCCACGAGGTCGGCGAGAAAGGCCAGTTCCTCGGCCTTGGTGTCGTGGGTTCCGACGACGTAGACGCGCCGCACCGTCCCTCCCCGCGGGGCTTCCGGCCTGGTGCCCGTGCCCCGTCCCGTCCATTCCGGCGCGCCCGGCCAAGTCGGCGCAACCCACCAAGTCGGCCCTTGTCAGCACGCATGAGACGACAGTATCGTATTGATATGGTCGTCTCAGGTCAATCGAGCGCCGATGCCGGGGTCCGCGAGCGCGGGCCAAAGGCGCGCACGCGCCGCCTCATGCTGGCGACGGCGAGCCGGCTGATGCAGGCCGGCGCCATCCCCTCGGTGAGCGAGGTGGCGGAGGCGGCCGAGGTGTCGCGCGCCACCGCCTACCGCTACTTTCCGAGCCAGGCGGCGCTGGTCGAGGCGGTGGTCGACGAGGCGCTCGGGCCGATCCTCGACTGGAGCTCCGCCTCGGACGATGCGGCCGAGCGCGTCGCGGACCTGTTGCGCACATCGCTGCCGCGCCTCGAGGCCTTCGAGGCGACCTTCAAGGCGGCGCTGAAGCTCTCGCTGGACGAGTGGGCGCAGCACCGGGCCGGGACGCCACCGGCGGTGCCGCCGTTCCGGCGCGGCCACCGCATCGTGCTGCTGCGCGAGGCGCTGCGTCCCCTTCAGGGGGAACTGCCGCCGGCCGAGATCGACCGCCTCGCCCAGGCGCTGTCGCTGATCTTCGGCGTCGAGGCGCTGGTGGTGCTGAAGGACATGTGGAACCTCGACGGCGGGGCGGCGGCGGAGGTGGCGACCTGGGCCGCCGCAACGCTCGTCCGCGCCGCCGTCGCCGAGCGGGAGAAAGGTCCATCTGGCTAGACCAATTCTTCCCTGAGGGCCGCTTTGCCCGCTGCGGCGGCCGAGCTGGATCGGCGGCCTTGCGGATGGGCGTCCTGAGGTTTTTCCATCAAATACGCGGCGTTACTTGCCTGAATTCTTGATGGAAAGCGGATCCACCCGTGAGTTGAGACTTGACGGAGGCCGTTGATTGGTACTACCAGTTTAGGGAGCGAGTTCTGCCTTCAGGCAACGTCCTGAAGCGGCGCGGGAGGCGACGCAGGCTGCATTCGGGTGGCAAGCTTCGTCGGGCCGGGCGCTTTCGCCGGCAGGCCCGAACGAAAAAACAGAAACAGTGGGAGGACACATGATGGCGCAAGGATTTCTGAAGGGACTGATAGCGGGGGCATCGCTGCTCGGCTTCGTCGGGAGCGCGTCGGCGCAGGAGCTGACGATCTTCTGGGCGGAGTGGGATCCGGCCAACTACCTGCAGGAGCTGGCGAACGAGTACGAGGCCGAGACCGGCGTGAAGGTCACGGTCGAGACCACCCCGTGGGCCGACTTCCAGACCAAGGCGTTCACCGAGTTCAACGCCCGCGGCTCCGCTTACGACATGGTCGTCGGCGACTCACAGTGGATCGGCGCCGCCTCCGAGGCCGGGCACTATGTCGACCTCACCGACTTCTTCAACAAGCACAAGCTGAACGAGACGATGGCGCCCGCCACCGTCAAGTACTATTCCGAATACCCCTCCAACTCCGGCAAATACTGGTCGATCCCGGCTGAGGGTGACGCCGTCGGCTGGTCCTATCGCAAGGACTGGTTCGAGGACCCGAAGGAGATGGAAGCCTTCAAGGCGAAGTACGGCTACGATCTCGCCCCGCCGAAGACTTGGGCCGAGATGCGCGACATCGCCGAGTTCTTCCACCGCCCGGACCAGGGCCGCTACGGCATCGCCATCTACACCGACAACTCGTATGACGGCCTGGTGATGGGCGTCGAGAATGCCATCTTCTCCTATGGCGGCGAGCTCGGCGACTACGTCACCTACAAGGTCGACGGCATCATCAACTCGCCCGAGAACATCGCGGCGCTGGAGATGTATCGCGAGCTCTACGGCTTCACGCCGCCGGGCTGGGCCAAGGCCTTCTTCGTCGAGAACAACCAGGCGATCACCGAGAACCTGGCGGCGATGAGCATGAACTACTTCGCCTTCTTCCCCGCCCTGGTGAATGAGGCGTCGAACCCGAACGCCAAGTCCACCGGCTTCTTCGCCAACCCGGCGGGGCCGACCGGCGCCCAGTTCGCCGCGCTCGGTGGCCAGGGCATCTCGATCGTCTCCTATTCGGAGAACCAGGAAGAGGCCTTCAAGTTCCTCGAGTGGTTCGTCAAGGACTCGACGCAGAAGCGCTGGGCCGAGCTCGGGGGCTACACCTGCAACACGGCGGTTCTCGAGAGCGCCGAGTTCCAGGAGGCGACGCCCTACAACAAGGCCTTCTACGAGACGATGTTCAAGGTGAAGGACTTCTGGGCGACGCCGGAATATGCCGAGCTGCTCATCCAGATGAACCAGCGCGTCTATCCCTACGTGACGGCTGGCCAGGGTACGGCGAAGGAAGCCCTCGACAACCTCGCGGGCGACTGGAACACCACCTTCAAGAAGTACAACCGCTTCCAGTAAGGCGGAACTGACCCTTGCGGGGGGACGGCCTTGCGCCGCCCCCCCGTAGCGGCTTGCACGACGTCGCACCGGAACCGGCGGGCATCGGGCGCTCTGGGAGGAGCAGGGTTTTGACGACTTTGACGATGACGACGCTCGATCCGCACTCGCGGGCGGCGCGGCGGGGCATGAGCGACCTCGCCATCCGGAACCTGTTCATCATTCCGACGATCGTCTTCCTGATCGTCTTCAACATCTTCCCGTTGCTCTACTCTCTCGGCTACTCCTTCACGGACTTCCGGGCCTCGACCAACGCCTCCTGGAACTTCGTCGGCCTCGAGAACTACCGGACGCTCCTCAACGACCCGTTCATCTGGAACAACTTCGCCATCACGGCGAAGTACGTGATCGTCTCGGTCACCGGCCAGGTCATCGTCGGGTTCGGCGTGGCGATGCTGCTCAACCGCGAGATCCCCTTCAAGGGGCTGATCACCACGCTGCTGCTGTTGCCGATGATGCTGTCGATGGCGGTGGTCGGGCTGTTCTGGAAGCTGCTCTACGACCCGTCGTTCGGCATCATCAACTATGCCCTCGGCCTCGGCCGCTTCGAGTGGCTGTCGAACCCCGACGTCGCCCTCTACGCCGTCGCGCTGACCGATATCTGGATGTGGTCGCCCTTTGTCATGCTGCTCTCGCTCGCCGGGCTGTCGGCGGTGCCGAAGCATCTCTACGAGGCGGCGGCAATCGATCGGGCCGGGCCGCTCTACACCTTCTTCCGCATCACGCTGCCGCTGGTCGCGCCGATCCTGATGATCGCGATCATCTTCCGCACCATGGAGGCGTTCAAGACCTTCGACCTCGCCTACATCCTGACGAGCCAGCCGACGACGGAGGTGATCTCGATCCGCCTCTACAAGATGGCGTTCCAGGAATGGCAGACGGGCTTAAGCTGCGCGCTCGCCTACATCATGCTGATCATGGTCATCGCCATCACCAATATCTACGTGAAGTACCTGAACAAAGTGAAGGAGCGCTGAGATGGCCGCCGTTCAGACAACGGGCGAGCGGACGCTCAACAGGCTCGCCATCGTCTCGGTCCTGATCGTGACGATGATCTTCCTGGCGCCGATCTACTGGATCGTCTCGACCTCCTTCAAGCCGCGCAACCTGGCGACGACGGTGCCGCCGACGATCGTCTTCACGCCGGAAATCTCGCCGTTCGTGAAGCTGATGCTGCGCCGCTCGCAGCTGCGCGAGCAGCCGACGCCGGAGGAATATGCCGCCGCCCCGTGGTGGGAGCGCCTCGTCTTCGACGGCGGCGAGAAGGTCGTGCGCGACGGCAAGGGCGAGGTGCAGCTCTCGGGCTATCCCGACCGATTCATGAACTCGCTGATCGTCGCGATCATCTCGACGGTCCTCGCCGTCGGCATGGGCACCTTCACCGCCTACGGATTCTCGAGATTCAAGGTGAAGGGCGAAAGCGACTGGCTGTTCTTCATCCTGTCGACACGCATGCTTCCACCGGTGGTGGTCGCCATCCCGATGTTCCTGATGTACCGGACGTTCGGGCTGAACGACACGCACATCGGGCTGATCATCCTCTACACCGCCTTCAACCTGTCCTTCTCGGTCTGGCTGATGAAGGGCTTCATCGACGAGATCCCGAAGGAATACGAGGAGGCGGCGCTCGTCGACGGCTACACCCGCATGGAGGCCTTCTTCAAGGTGGTGCTGCCGGAGGCGGCGACGGGCATCGCCGCAACCGCCGTGTTCTGCTTCATCACCGCCTGGAACGAGTACGTCTTCGCCCTGATCATGACGCGGCGCGACGCCCAGACGGCGCCGCCCTTCATCCCGAGCCAGGTCGGTTCGGGCCTGCCGGACTGGACGGTGATCGCGGCCGGAACCTTCCTCTTCCTGCTGCCGGTGGCGATCTTCACCTTCCTGCTGCGCCGCCACCTGCTGCGGGGCATGAGCTTCGGAGCGATCCGCAAATGAGCTTCCGGGCGTTCAACCACCGCTTCCTGCATCCGGCGATGCAGGGCCTGATGATCTTCGGGATCATCGCGCTCTGCCAGCCCTGGAACTTCTTCCTGCACCGCTACGGGGTGACTTTGATCCTGATCGGGCTCGTCGGCTTCATGATCACCATCAAGATCCCGCCGCCGCCGCGGCCGGACGCCGAGGGCGAAGGCCACGCGGCACGCGAGGGAGGCCACGGATGACCGAGATCGTGCTTCGGGGCATCCAGAAGTGGTTCGGCCCCGTTCAGGTCATCAAGGACCTGAACCTCACCATCGCACCCAACGAGTTCATCGTCATGCTCGGCCAGTCCGGCTGCGGCAAGACGACGACGCTGCGCGCCATCGCCGGGCTCGAGACCATCGACGAGGGTGACATCCTCATCGACGGCAAGCCGGTGCAGCACCTGAAGTGCTCCGACCGCGACATCGCCATGGTGTTCCAGTCGTTCTCGCTCTACCCGCACATGACGGTCTACGAGAACATCGCCTTCCCGCTGCGTGCCACGCGCATGGCGAAGACCGAGATCGACACCTCGGTGCGCGAGATCGCGCGGGTGCTGCGCATCACCGACCTGCTCGATCGCCGCCCTTCGGCACTGTCGGGCGGCGACATGCAGCGCGTCGCCATCGGCCGCGCCCTGGTACGCCAGCCGAAGGCGATGCTGATGGACGAGCCGATCGGCGCGCTCGACGCCAAGCTGCGCGAGGAGATGCGCGCCGAGATCAAGCGGCTCCACCTCAAGCAGGGGTCGACCACCATCTACGTCACCCACGACCAGGTGGAGGCGATGAGCCTCGCCGACCGCATCGTCATCATGCACGAGGGCGTGCTGCAGCAGGTGGGCTCCCCGGAGGAGGTCTACTCGCGGCCGCAGAACCTGTTCGTCGCGCAGTTCGTCGGCAGCCCGGTGATGAACGTCTCGCCCGCCGCGGTGCGCGACGAGGGCGGTGCCGTCAGCGTCGCCGTCGATCCGGCCACCCCCGGCTTCGCCTTCCCGCGCGAGCTCCTCGGCCGCCTCAACGGCCACGCCAACGGCGGTCTCGCCATGGGCATAAGGCCGGAGGGCGTGCTCGTCTCCCGCGAGGCCCGCGACGGCTACGTCCCGGTCGAGGTGCACCTGATCGAGCCGCTCGGCTCCTACGACATCGTCGACCTCAAGGTGGGCGAGGCGATGCTGAGGGCGCGGACGTCGGCCGGCTTCGTGCCGGCGGCGGGCGAGCGCGTGCACGCCCGCATCGACCCGGCGCAGGCGCACTTCTTCGACACCGCCAGCGGCCAGTCGCTCGGGGTGAGACTGTGATCGCGGACCACCGCCGGAGGTCGCCGGCGCCGGCCGTCCCCGCACCGTCCGTTCGCCGGGAGTTCCGTTAGTCATGGCGCACATCGAGCTCAGGAACGTCACCAAGACCTTCGGCGGCAAGGCCGCCCTGAAGAACCTCGACCTCGAGATCGCCGACGGCCAGTTCTTCGTGCTGCTCGGCGAGACCGGCGCCGGCAAGACGACGACCCTGCGGATCGTCGCCGGTCTCGAGAAACCGGACGACGGCACCGTGCTGATCGACGGCGTCGATGTCGGCGGCTGGGGTGCCGCCGAGCGCGACGTCGCGCTGGTGCTGCAGCAGTACTCGCTCTACCCGCGCTACACCGTGCGGGAGAACCTCGAGTTCCCGCTGAAGTCGAAGATCCGCCGCGTCCCTCCGGCCGAGATCCAGGAGCGGGTCGAGCGCGTCGCCCGCACGCTGCGCATCGAGCACCTGCTCGAGCGCAAGACCGACCGTCTGTCGGGCGGCGAGATGCAGCGCGTCTCGATCGGCCGCGCCATCGTCCGCAAGCCCCGCGTCTTCCTGATGGACGAGCCCTTGTCGGCGCTCGACGCCAAGCTGCGCGAGGCGCTGCGCACCGAACTGAAGCGCCTGCAGATCACGCTTGGCGCCACCTTCCTGTTCGTCACCCACGACCAGGTCGAGGCGATGTCGATGGGCGACCGCATCGGCGTGCTCGATCGCGGCCGCCTCGTGCAGGTCGGCACGCCCTCGGAGATCTACGCCCGGCCGACCAACACCTTCGTCGCGCGCTCCGTCGGGTCGCCGCCGATGAACCTCCTCGACGGTGCCGTCCGCGACGGTGCGGCGGTCACCGAGGCCGGCTTCTCGCTGCCGATCTCCGTCGCGGCCGCCCACGAGGGCCGTCCCGTGACCTTCGGCGTCCGCCCGGAGCACCTCCGGCTCGATCCTGAGGCGCCGGCCAAGGCGCGCGTCCACGACATCGAGGACCACGGCGTCGAGAAGATCGTCACGCTCGCCACCGGCGACGCCTTCGTGCGGCTGACGGCACCCGCCACCCAGCATCCGCGCATCGACGAGAGCGTCGGCTTCTCGTGGAATCCCGAGAAGATCATCCTGTTCGACCGCACCTCGGGACGGAACCTCTCGGCGGCCTGAGAGCCTCGGAAAACCGGCCTCCGCCGCACCGGGACGTTGGAATGGAACGGCTTCGCTCCATTCTGATATAAAGAAATCGTTATATCCTTATTGAAGCGATCCGCCGGGGCGCCTATAACCGCGCCACGTTGCGGCGGACGCCGCGGCGGTGCCGTGCGCCTTGTCGTGCGGGCCCGCCGGAGCGCCGCGCCGCGTTCGCCAGAGCCGTTTGCGGAGCCGCCGATGACCACCTTCACCGATTATGTCGTCAAGGACATTTCCCTCGCCGACTGGGGCCGCACCGAGCTCGACATCGCCGAGACCGAGATGCCCGGCCTGATGGCCACCCGCGAGGAGTACGGGCCCTCGAAGCCGCTGAAGGGCGCCCGCATCGCCGGCTCCCTGCACATGACGATCCAGACCGCCGCGCTCATCGAGACGCTGGTCGAGCTCGGCGCCGAGGTCCGCTGGGCGTCGTGCAACATCTACTCCACCCAGGACCACGCCGCTGCCGCGATCGCCGCCCGCGGCATCCCGGTGTTCGCCGTCAAGGGCGAGACGCTCGAGGAATACTGGAACTACACCGACCGGCTGTTTGACTGGGGCAATGGCGAAACCGCCAACATGATCCTCGACGACGGCGGCGACGCGACGATGCTCGTCCTCATCGGCTCCAAGGCCGAGACCGATCCCTCCGTTCTCGACAATCCGAAGAACGAGGAAGAGGAGTTCTTCTACGCCACCATCAAGGCCCGCCTCGCCAAGAACCCCGGCTGGTATTCGAAGGTGAAGGCGAACATCCGCGGCGTCTCCGAGGAGACGACGACGGGCGTGCACCGCCTCTACGAGCTGCAGAAGAAGGGCGAGCTGCCGTTCCCGGCGATCAACGTCAACGATTCCGTGACGAAGTCGAAGTTCGACAACCGATACGGCTGCCGTGAGAGCCTGGTCGACGCGATCCGCCGCGGCACCGACGTGATGATGGCCGGCAAGGTTGCCGTCGTCTGCGGCTATGGCGACGTCGGCAAGGGCTCGGCGCAGTCGCTCGCCGGCGCCGGCGCGCGCGTTGTCGTCACCGAGATCGACCCGATCTGCGCCCTGCAGGCGGCGATGGACGGCTACGACGTGAAGACGCTCGAGGAGGTCGTCGGCACCGCCGACATCTTCGTCACCGCCACCGGCAACAAGGACGTCATCACCGTCGATCACATGCGCGCCATGAAGGACATGGCGATCGTCTGCAACATCGGCCACTTCGACAACGAGATTCAGGTCGCCGGCCTGAAGAACTTCAAGTCGAAGAACGTCAAGCCGCAGGTCGACCTGATCGAGTTCCCCGCCGGCAACCGGATGATCCTGCTCTCCCAGGGCCGGCTGGTGAACCTCGGCAACGCCACCGGCCATCCGAGCTTCGTGATGTCGGCGTCGTTCACCAACCAGACGCTCGCCCAGATCGAGCTGTGGACCAACCCCGGTCAGTACGAGAACAAGGTCTACGTGCTGCCGAAGCACCTCGACGAGAAGGTCGCGCGCCTGCACCTCGCCAAGCTCGGCGCCAGCCTGACCAAGCTCTCGGACGAGCAGGCCGCCTACATCGGCGTCTCGCAGTCCGGCCCGTTCAAGTCCGAGCTTTACAAGTACTGAGCGAGCGGACCCGAGCTCTCCGGCCGAGGCCGGACACCAGACAGAGGGGCGGCCTTGGGCCGCCCCTCGCCGTTTCCGACACCGCCATCGTCTCGACCGACCTTCGCCGCAGACAGCCCTTTGTCGACGGCCACCGGGTGTCGTAAGCCTCGCGTCTCCCGTGCCTGGTGGAGCTCGCCGATGCTGACCCGGTTGCCGTCGTCCCTGTTCGCGATCGTCCTCGGGCTCGCCGGCCTCGGCGCCGGCTGGCGCGCCGCCGCCACCGTCTGGGGCGTTCCGCCGCTGATCGGCGAGGTCGTGCTCGGGCTCGCCGCCCTCGTCTGGGGGATCCTCGCCATCAGCTTCATCGCCCGCTGCATCGCCAATTTCGAGGCCGTGAAGGCCGAGCTCGAGCACCCCGTGCAGTGCTGCTTCGTCGGGCTCGTCTTCGTCGCGACACTGCTGATGGTCGGCGCCGTCAGGCCCTACAGCGAGGCGCTTGCCTGGACGCTGCTGGCGGTCGGTCTCGCCGGCCACGTCGTCTACATCGCCTGGCGGGTCGGCGGCCTCTGGCTCGGCACCCTGCCTGCGCCGATGATCACGCCGGTGCTCTATCTGCCGCTCGTCGCCGGCAACTTCGCCGCCACCATCGCGCTGGGCGCCATGCGGCTTCCCGAGGTCGGGCTGATGTTCTTCGGCGCCGGCATGCTCTCCTGGCTCGCGATCGAATCCACAATCTGGGCCCGCTTCTTCAGCCACGAGCCGATGGCGCCGGCGATCCGGCCGCTGATCGGCATCCAGCTCGCCCCGCCGGTGGTCGGCCTCGTCGCCTGGCTCGCCGTCAGCTCAGGAACGCCCGGGCCGTTCGACTACGCGCTCCTCGGCTACGGCCTGATGCTGATGCTGGTCATCGCCCGCCTGCTGCCGTGGGTGGCGGCGAACGGCTTCGCCCCGAGCTGGTGGGCGTTCTCCTTCGGGCTGACGGCGGCGCCTCTCTCGGCGATCCTGCTCGTCGGCCGCGGCGCACCGGGGGTGGTGGACTGGATCGCCATTGCCCTCTTCGTCCTCGCCAACGTTTCGATCGCGGCCCTGTCGGCCGCAACGCTGCTGCGGCTCGCGCAGGGCCGGTTGGTGCCCGCGCCACAGCCGCGCTGATCCGGGACAACGGCGCGCGCGGCCGCCCCCCGTTCCGCCCCGCCCCACCGTCACGGACGCGTCGCGCAACCGAGACACGAGCGTCGTCTCCCGTCCCCATAAGCGGCCGACCGGCAGCCCCCGCCGGCATCCGCTCCTGGGAGACCCGCCGATGACCTCGATCGTTCGAACGCTGGCGTCCGCGCTGGCCATTGCCATTTTTGCCGCCCCCGCCGGCATTGCCCCCGCTCTGGCCGACGACACGTTCCCCGCGACGCTCGCCGGGCACGCGGTGCTGCCCGCCGCCACCTTCGTCGCGCCGCCGGCGGACGCCCCCGCCGACCTCGCGATCTCCGGCAAGTACACCGCGCCCGACGCCCGCCGCGTCGATGCCGTCGGCAGCGTGCCGGGCTCGAGCTTCCTGTCGTCGAAGGACGCACCGCGCCTGACCGGCATGGCAACGCCCTTCGATGGCCAGCCGGTGCAGGGCTTCTCCGGCATCAAGCCGGCCGGCGACGGCTCCTACTGGGTGATTCAGGACAACGGCTTCGGCGCCAAGGCGAACTCGCCCGATGCCATGCTGATCGTCCACCGCCTGCGCCCGGACTGGGACGCCGGCTCTGTGACGATCGAGGAGACGATCTTCCTCTCCGATCCCGACAAGGTCCTCCCCTACCGCATCGCCACCGAGAGCAGCGACAGCCGCTACCTCACCGGCGCCGACCTCGACGTCGAGTCGATCCAGCCGGTCGGCGACTCGTTCTTCGTCGGTGACGAGTTCGGCCCCTTCCTCGTCGAGTTCGGCCGTGACGGCCGCGCGAAGGCCTTCCACGAGACGATGGTCGACGGCGTCGCGGTGCGCTCGCCCGACCACCCCGCTCTGACGACCCCGGCCGTCCCCGGCGGCAAGCTCGCCTTCACCGTCCGCCGCTCGCGCGGCTTCGAGGGCATCGCCGCGTCGCCGGATGGCCGTTTCCTCTATCCCCTGCTCGAGGGGCCGCTGTGGGTCGAGGCCGCCGGCGCGTGGGAGACGGTCGACGGCAAGGAAGTTCTCCGCGTCCTCGAGTTCGACGTCGAGAAGGCCGCCTGGACCGGCCGCTCCTGGACCTACCCGCTCGACGTCGCCGGCAACAACATCGGCGACTTCAACATGATCGATGAGAAGACGGCCCTCGTCATCGAGCGCGACAACAACGAGGGCATCGCCGCCCGCGCCTGCGCCGAGGGTGACAAGGGCCCCGACTGCTTCGTCGCCCCGGCCGCCTTCAAGCGCGTCTTCAAGATCGAGCTCACGGACGACGGCAAGGCCCGCAAGATCGGCTCGATCGACCTCCTGAAGATCGCCGATCCCGAGGGCAAGGCCCGCCAGGGCGGCTCGGAAGGCTCCTTCGACTTCCCGTTCGTGACGATCGAGGACGTCGCCGTGGTCGATGAGCGCCACATCATCGTCGGCAACGACAACAACCTGCCGTTCTCGGCCGGCCGCGAGCCGCAGAAGCAGGACGACAACGAGCTCATCCTGCTCGCCGTGCCGGAGCTCTTGTCGGCCAAGTGAGACGATGCGGCGGGGCGGTCACCGACCGCCCTGCCGCCAATTCCCGTCAGCCCCGCCCGCCGAGAGGATCGCGCACGCGTCCAATGGCGGATTCGGCCGGCTTGTGACGCACTTCACATCCCCGCCGGCCGCGAAGGCCTATTCCCCTGCTCGTCCGACGGGTGATGTCGCCCGGTCGGACCGCCACCGGCGAGCCGGTGGCGTCTCAGAGCAAAAGGGGACGACCATGACACTCGACCAGGCGCGGCTCGACGCCTTCGTCGGCAGGATGCTGGGCGAACTCGGCGCCGCATCGATCGTGCCGCTGGTGCGGATCGGCGACGAACTCGGTCTCTACGCTGCCCTGCGCGATGCGGGACCGACGACGCCAAGGGCGCTCGCCGAACGCACCCGCACCCACGAGCGCTGCATCCGGGAGTGGCTCGCGGCCCACGCCGCCGCCGGCTACCTCGACTATGATCCGATCAACGACAGCTTCGAGATGACGCCGGAGCAGGCGGCGGTGTTCGCCGACCCGGAGAGCCCCGTCAACATGCTGGGCGGCTTCGAGGTGATCGCCTCCAGCGTCGTCGATGCCCCCCGCGTCGCGGAAGCCTTCCGCAGCGGCAAGGGCCTCGGCTGGCACGAGCGCTGCGACTGCCTGTTCTCCGGCGTCGAGCGCTTCTTCCGCGCGGGCTACCACGAGCACCTCGTCCGCGACTGGCTGCCGGCGCTGGACGGCGTCGTCGAGAAGCTGAAGCAGGGCGGCCGCGTCGCCGACGTCGGCTGCGGCCACGGCGCCTCCACCATCCTGATGGCGCAGGCCTTTCCGCGCTCGAACTTCGCCGGCTTCGACTACCACGCCGGCTCGATCCAGCGGGCACGGGTGGCGGCGGAGCGGGCCGGCGTCTCGGCCAACACGCGCTTCGCCGCGCTCGCGGCGACCGACGTGCCCGTCCGCGGCTTCGACCTCGTGACGATGTTCGATTGCCTGCACGACATGGGCGATCCCGTCGGCGCGGCGTCGCACCTGCGCACGACGCTGTCGGCCGACGGCGTCCTGATGCTGGTGGAGCCGATGGCCGGCGACCGGCTGGAGGACAACCTCAACGCCGTCGGCCGCCTCTACTACGCCTCCTCGACGATGATCTGCACGCCCGTCTCGATGGCCCAGGAGGTCGGGCTCGCGCTCGGCGCCCAGGCCGGCGAGGCGCGGCTGGCGGAGGTTCTCGCCGAGGCCGGCTTCTCGCGGGTCCGCCGGGCGGCGGAAACGCCCTTCAACATGATCCTGGAAGCCCGTCCGTGACCGGCGGGCTCCCCACTCGGAGCACTCGACATGCAGACCACCCTTTCCGCCGGCCGGGCCGGCGGCCTCGCCGCCCGCCGGGCCTTCGGCGCCTGCCGGCACCTGTCGGCCTACCTCCTGGCGCGGTTCGCCGCGGCGCGGACCCGCCGGGTCCTCGGTGACCTCGACGACCGCATCCTCGCCGACATCGGCCTCGAACGGACCGACATCAACGGCCTCGCCGACCGCATCGCCGAGGGCCGGATGCGCCGCCGGCCGTGAGCGAGCTCAGTGCGGGGACGGGCGGAGGCGGGCGACCGCGATGCGCCCGCCCTCCACCTTGATCCGCCCTTCCTTCTGCAGCAGACGGAGCTGCTTGTTGACCGCCTCGCGGGTCGCGCCCAGCATCTGCGCCAGCATCCCCTGGGTGAGGTCGAGATCGACGACCGCCGCATCCGGCTCGATGTGGCCGTGCACGATGGCGAGCTCGCGCAGCAGCACCAGCAGCCGGTCGCGCAGGTCGAGGAAGGCGGCGCGGTTGATCTTGTCGGTGGCGAGCCTGAGACGTTCGCAGAGCGCCAGCACGATCGCCTTCGACAGCCCCGGCTCCTCGTCGAACAGCTCGAGGAAGACGCGCCGGCCGACGAACAGGAGCTCGACGTCGGTCAGCGCTGCGGCATTGGCGGAGCGGCTCAGCCCGTCGAGCAGCGCCACCTCGCCGATCACCTCGCCTTCCTCGCAGAGCGTGATCGTCAGTTCGCGGCCGTCGGCATTGTCGAGGAAGATGCGGACGACGCCGGCCGACACGCAGTACAGCCCGTCGGCCGGATCGCCGACGGTGAACAGAGACGCTCCGGCCGACAGGCGCACGGTGCGCGTGATCGCCGCGACGCGCTTGAGCTGCGCCTCCGACAGGCCGGTGAACAGGCTGGCGCGGCCGAGCTGCGCAGCGATGTCGGCGGTGTCCACGGTCGGCATCGGCACGGCTCCCGTCCCTGACCTTCGCCCCAGCCGGTCGCTGCGACCGGCCGGACGACGAACCGGCCGGTTCCCCGACCGGCCTTGCGACCCCTGTTTCAACCGGCCGGCACCACCACGTTGGCGGTGACGTCCCCGAGCGTGCCAGAGTAGACTTCGCGCGCCCGGCTGCCCAGCAAGACGAGGTCGACCCCATGATCCGCTCCTCCCGGCACGCCGCTTCCGGTCTCCTCGCGGTCGTCGCCGCGGTCGCCGCCCTGGCGACCCCCGCCGCCGCCCAGTCCAACGCCGGCTGCAGGCCCGATCCGGCCGCGACGGGGCCTGCCATCACCCTCGACTGCGGCCACGGCCTCAGGATCACCGTCGAGCGTTCGGCCGCCTATGCCGTCGTCGACGGCAACAGTGACGGCCGGCCCGAGGCGCTTCGCCTCGACCGCGGCGCCGCCCTCGTCAAGGTCGATCCCGGTGCCGGCCGCGGCTTCCAGATCCTGACGCCGCGCGCCGTCGCCTCCGTGCGCGGCACCGAATGGGCCGTCGACGCAGCCTCGGACGTGACCTCCGTCTTCGTCGTCTCCGGCCGCGTCGCCGTCGCGCCGCGCGGCGGCGGCAGCGGCGTCGTCCTCCAGGCCGGCGAGGGCGTCGACGTCCGCGGACCCGGCCAGCAGCGGGCGATCCGCTGGGGCGCGGCCAGAGCGGCAGCCCTCCTCGCGCGCTTCGGGCGATGAGACCGGCGGCCGGTCGCCGCACCCTCCTCGTCCTGACGCTCGCCTTCGCGATCGCGGGCGCGCTCTGGGGCACCTGGCTCGCCCGCCTGCAACTGACCGGCGCCGCCTCGTCGCTCGACCGCATCGAGGCGCTGGCGCTCGACCTGCGCTTCCGCCTCGCGGGCCCGCGCCCCGCGCCGGACGACGTCGTCATCGTCGCCGTCGACGAGGCGACGATCCGCGCCGTCGGCAGCTACCCGCTGTCGCGCGGCGTCCTCGCCGACATCGTCGCGCGGATCTCCGCCGCCGGGCCGCGCGTCCTCGCCCTCGACTTCCTGTTCCTCGAGGACAGCCGCTCCGGCGCCGACCGGGCGCTCGCCGACGCTCTCGCGGAGGCGACGGCCGTGATCGGCGCGGCGGCAGTGTTCGACAGCGGCGACGACGCACCGCCGCCGGAAGCCGCCGGCGGCACGGCTGTCGACCTCGGCATCGGCCCAATCCCGCGTGCAACAACGGTGACGTGGCCGGCGGGGATCTTCCTCGGACGCGCCCGGCCGGGGCTCGTCAACGTCTCCGTCGATGCCGGCGGCACGCCGCGCCACGTGCCGCTGCTGGTGGCGGCCGACGGTGGTGTCGCCCCCGGATTCGTGCTGGTCGTCGCGGCCGCCGCACTCGCCGCCGAGCCGCGCTTCGGCGCCGACAGCGTCACGCTCGGTGCCGTCCGCCAGCCCCTCGACCTCGGCCATCACCTGCCGCTCACCTACTACGGACCGGAAGGCACGATCGCGACGATCAGCGCCGAGCGGGTGCTGGCGGGCGACCCGGAGGCGCTCGCGGCGCTCGCCGGTCGCACCGTCGTCCTCGGCACCACCGCGCTCGGCAGCGGCGACCGCTTCGCCACCCCCTTCGACGCCGACGTGCCGGGCGTCGAGGTTCTGGCGACCGCGATCGGCAACCTCGTCACCGGCACCGGCCTCGTGCGCGACGAGGGCGTGCGCCGCATCGACGCTGCCACCACGATCGCCATGCCCGCGGTGATCGTCGTGCTGATGGCGGTCGCGAGCCCGGCGCTCGGGCTGGCGCTCGCCGGCGTCCTCGCGGCGGCCTGGCTCGCCGGCGTCGTCGTCGCCTTCGACGCCGGCCTCTGGCTGAGCATCGCCCTGCCGCTCGCCGCCGCCGTCCCGACGGCGGTCGCCTATGGCATCGCGCGCTACCTGTTCGAGCACCGGCTCAACGCCCGCCTCGGCGAGACGCGGGCAGCACTCGCCCGCATGCAGTCGCCGCTGCTCGCCGACCGGCTCGACGATCCGGATTTCCTCGCCGAGCCGTCTGCCTGCGAGGCCGCGGTGCTGTTCCTCGACCTGTCGGGCTTCACCGGCCTCAGCGAACGGCTCGGCCCGGCGGAAACGCGCGCTTTCCTGAAGGGCTTCCACGAGGCGGTCGGCCGCGTCGCCACCGCCCACGACGGCCTCATCGTCGCCTTCATGGGCGACGGCGCGATGATCGTCTACGGCTTCCCGGAGCGGCGCGGCGACGAGGCGGAGCGGGCGCTCACGAGCGTCCGTGAACTCGCCGCGGCGCTTGCGACCTTCATCGCAGCCGCCGCACCGGGGGCGGCGATGACGGTGCGCTTCGGCCTGCACTACGGCCCCGTCGTCGTCTCGCGCCTCGGCGCCGCCGCCCACCAGCACATCACCGCCACCGGCGACACCGTCAACGTCGCGAGCCGCCTGCTCGAAATCGCCAAGGCAAACCGGGCGCAGGTGGCGGCGGCCGAGACAGTGTTCGCCGCGCTGCCGACGGAGCGGCAGGCGGGCGGTGCCGCCGGCTTCGGGCCACCGTCGGCGGTCGCGGTCCGTGGCCGCGCCGGCACGGTCGCCGTGCGGTTTGCCACCGCCGTGCCGGCGGAACTCCCGGCCTGAGCCGCGCGCACCTCTAACCCGCACGCCCACGCACGACCGTCCGCGCGAGTTGACGTGGCGCAAGGCGCCGCCGCCGGCGCCTGTGTTCTCCTGCCCGGGATGGGCGGCCGCGAGCCGCCGGCGCACGGGCGCGAAGCCGTGCAGACAGGGAAGGACGGCAGCCATGACACACGGCAAGCCAGCAGAGATCCGGGACGTGCTGACGGTGGTCGATCTCGCCGGCCGGCGTCCCGCCGCGGCGCACGCCATCGACCTCGCCGCCCAGACGGGTGCGCACCTCACCGGCCTCGTGCCGGTGTTCGACTATCTGACGCCCTCCGTCATCGGTGGCGGCATCCCGGCGAGCGTGCTCGCCGATATCCGCGCCAGCGCCGAGCAGCCGGCGCGGGAGGCGATGAAAGCGTTCGAGACGATGGCGTCCGCCGCCGGCATCAGCTTCGAGGCCGCGCGTTTCGACGGCGGCGAGGGCGAGTTCGAGGAGCTTGCCGCCCGCGCGCGGCTCTGCGACGTCGCCATCGTCGGTCAGGAAGATCCCGAGCGGCCGGAAGGCGATCGGCGCGCCGTCATCGAGACGCTGCTGTTCTCGGCCGGGGCGCCGACGCTGGTGGTGCCCTACATCGCCGGCGGGCAGCATCGCGGCGCCAAGATCGCCGTCGCCTGGGATGGCGGCCGGCCCGCCGGCCGTTCCGTCCGCGGGGCCATGCCGTTCCTGAAGGCGGCCGAGAGCGTGTCAGTGATCGTCGTCGACGACGGCAGCCGCTTCGTCGGCGAGCCCGGCGCCGACCTCGCCCTCTTCCTCGCCCGCCACGGCCTGTCGGTGACGATCCTGCGCGTGCCCCCGGTCGAGCGCGACGTCGCCGCTGCCATGCTCAACGTCGTCAGCGACGAGGGCTTCGACATGCTGGTGATGGGCGCCTACGGCCACTCCCGCTTCCGCCAGTTCGTGCTCGGCGGCACCACGCGCGACATGCTGGAGATGATGACGGTCCCGGTGCTGATGGCGCACTAAGCCGCGGTAAAGTTGCCGTTGCTCTAGACGTAGCGTGGATCGTTAGCCGGCTTCTCGCTGAGAATGCCGGCTAACGACTGAGCTCATGGCTCCGTGACGGTCACGACCTGGAAGGTGTGTAGGTCGCCGTCCTCGTCGCGGATCGAGACATATTCGCCCGGCACGAAGGCGTGGTCGCCGAGGCGGTAGCCGGCCTCGTCGTCCTCGTCGCCGGCGATGTCGTAGCGGAACGCCCAGCTGCCGCCCGGCCGGTGAATGAGGTGGCCGAGGTCCTCCTCCTCGTCGGCCCAGAAGCGGCGGACGCGGCAATTGGCGCGCAGCCGCTTCCAGCCCTCGACGTCGATGTGGCCCTCGGCGTTGAGCGGGGCGGCGAACTCGTAGCCATGCCGGTTGGAGCCGTTCGGGAACTCGCGCGTGCGGGCGAGATTGAGGCGGATCTTCTTCAGCTCTGACATTGCGCGGGGTCTTCCCTGTCGTTGGGCCTTGGCGGCCGGACGGTGGCGCCGATCCTTCCGGGCCGGGCACCGCCTTGTCGTTGACATTGGTCAACCGCCGGCCGGCTTTCAACCGCCGCCGCCGCAGAACCGCGGTCGTCAGCGATCGGGCGTCGCCAGCGACAGCCCAAGCGCCGCCCGGCGCCGCAGCCAGAGCGGTGGACGATAACGCGGATCACCCGTCAGCGTATGAAGCCCCGACAGGATCTCGAGGATCCGCACCGGGCCGATGGCATCGCCGAGGGCGAGCGGCCCCTGCGGATAGCCGAGGCCAAGCCGGACCGCGGCGTCGATGTCGGCCGGGGAGGCGATCTTCTGCTGGGCGATCTCACAGGCGGTCGCCACCACCATCGCCAGCATGCGCTGGGCGATGAAGCCCGGGCTGTCGGCGATGCGGGTGACCTTGCGGCCGGCCGCAAGCAGCGCGCGGTGCACGCCGTCGGCAAGGCCGGCATCGGTGGCCGGGCTCGTCATTAGCGTCACCCGCCCGCCGCTCGCGAAGCTAGCCGGGAACAGCGGATCGAGCGCCACCGTCCGCCGCGGGTCGAGCCCGGCCGCGAGCGCGGCGTGCGTGGTGTCGAGGCCGAGCGGCGTGACGATCAGGGCCGCGCCGGCGGGAGCGTCCGTCCCATCCTGCACGGTCGCACCGCCCTCGGCGAGCGCCGCGGCGACGGCGTCACGGACCTCCGCCGCGACGGCGCCGAGCCAGACCGTCGGCGCCGGTCCATTGGGCGGCGCGATTTCGGCGGGGGCGGCCTTGCGGCCGTCGTCGTAGCGATAGAAGCCCTCGCCGCTCTTGCGGCCGTAGAGCCCGCCGGCGACGCGGCGGCCGGCGATCGGCGACGGGCGGTAGCGCGGCTCCTGGTAGAACTGGCCGTAGATCTCGTCCATCACCCGGTTCGAGACGTCGAGGCCGGTGAGGTCGAAGAGCTCGAACGGGCCCATGCGGAAGCCCGCCGCCTCGGTCATCACGCGGTCGACGTCGGCCGGCTCGCCGACGCCGTCCTGGACGATCTTCAGCCCTTCCGTCGAGAAGGCGCGGCCGGCGTGGTTGACGAGGAAGCCCGGCGTGTCGCGGCAGGTGACCGCCCGGTGGCCGGTGGCGGCGACGAGGGCTGCGAGCGTGTCCGCCACCGCTGGTGCCGTGCGCAGGCCCGGAATCACCTCGACCACCTTCATCAGCGGCACGGGATTGAAGAAGTGCAGGCCCGCGACGCGCTCCGGCCGGCGAGCAGCGGCGGCGACTGCCGTCACCGACAAGGACGAGGTGTTGGTGGCGAGCACCGCGTCCGGCCGCACGATCTCCTCGAGGTCGCGGAACAGGCCGCGCTTCGCCTCGAGATCCTCGACGATCGCCTCGATCACCAGATCGGCGCGGGCGAAGTCGGCGAGCGTCTCGGCCGGGGTGATGCGGGCGAGGGCCGCCGAAGCCGTCTCCGCCGTCATCCGCCCCTTGGCGACGATGCGGTCGAACAGGTCGGCGATCTTCTCCTTCGCCGCCACGACGGCGCCGGGCCGGGCGTCGAAGGCGATCACGGTGTGGCCGGCCTCGGCCGCCCACTGCACGATGCCGGCGCCCATCGCGCCGGCGCCGACGACGCCGATGACCGCTGGTCCACTGTCGCTCATCGTGCTCACGCTCGCGTCACTCATCTCTGCGTCACTCGCCCTTGAACGCCGGCTTGCGCCGCTCGATGAAGGCCGCCATGCCCTCGCGCTGGTCGTCGGTGTCGAACAGCAACTGGAACGACCGGCGCTCCAGCGCCAGCGCCGACTGCAAGGGCAGGTCGGCGCCGAGCAGCACCGTCTCCTTGATGTGCTCGAGCGCCACCGCCGGGCCCGCCGCAATGCGGGTGGCGAGCTCCAGCGCCCGCTCGAGCACGGCGTCGTCGTCGACGACCTCGCTCGCGAGCCCCCAGCGCTCGGCGGTCTCGCCGTCGATCTGCTCGCCGGTCATCAGGAGCTTCATCGCCTTGTACTTGCCGACGGCGCGCACCAGCCGCTGGGTGCCGCCGGCGCCGGGCATGATGCCGACGCGCACCTCCGGCAGCCCGAACTTCGCGCCCCGGCCGGCGACGATGATGTCGGCGTGCAGCGCGAGCTCGCAGCCGCCACCCAGCGCGAAGCCGCGCACCGCGGCGATCATCGGCTTGCGGAACTCGGCCACCGCCGCCCACAGCCGGTGCAGGCCGCGCCGGTGCATCTCGGTCGGGGAGGCCTCGGCCATCGCCTTGATGTCGGCGCCGGCGGCGAACGCCTTGTCGTCGCCGGTGACGACGACGACGCGCACCGCCGGGTCGTCGACGAGTCGTGCCAGGATCTCGGCGAGTTCGCGCCGGATCTCCATGTTGAGGGCGTTGAGGGCGTCGGGACGGTTGAGGCGGAGCAGGACGACGCCGGGTCGCGGCGCCTCCTCGATGATGAGGCTCACGGCGGTCTCCTCGCAGGCGGGCCGGACCCTAGGCGATCGTTCGCCGGCCGGCAACGGCGCGCGGAACACGGCCGAAGCACCCGGGCTCAACGGTCGGAGGGTGGAGACGGCGCGCCGCCTGGCCGGTGGGCGAACGGCGCGCCTTCAGGCCGTGGCGGCGGAGCGCGAGACGTGAACCGCCGCGAACGCCGACAACAGCACCAGCGACGCCGCGGCGAGTTCCAGCGCCTCCTCGCCGACGAGGTCGACGGTTCGCCCCACGGGCAGGAGGTGTTGATCGAACACCCAGGCGCAGAGGAGCAGGACCGCCGCGGCGAGCAGCGGTCGGCCGCCCCGTCCCCCCAACCAGCGCAGGCCGGAGGCGAAGAGGCCGAGAGGGTCCCGCCAGGACACTGCGGCGAGGCCGAGCCATGCCAGGGCCATCACGGCAATGGTGCCGCGGCTGTTGAAGACGAGCGCCAGGGTGGGTGTGCCGGAGCGGGTGAAGTCGAGCTCCCGCAGCGTCAGCACGACGATAAACAGCCCGAAGCCGGCGAACGCCAGTCTGTGCAGCCGCTCTTCCGTCATCGTCGCCGCGGCGAAGAAGCAGACCGCCGCGGTGCTGTAGAAGGCGACCTGCAGCCACTCCACCGGTCCGTTTTCGGCACTGATCGCGGCAATATCCAGGTCGGCCATAGCGACGACCGCCAGACAGACGATCACCACACCGGCGATCACCGCGAGCAGCGCCGCGAGACGGCGGCGCGTCAGGGCGCCGAGGGGAAAGGCAGGGGCTCGGTGCATCAGTCCGGCATTCATCGTCAGGGTCTCGCAGTATGCCGCGACCCCCGACGCGGGTCAGCGCACACGACGAGCCGATTGTGACGGAATTGCGAACGCGATTCACATCGCTGTGGACGGCCGGGCGAGGACCTCAGCCGGCCAGCGCGATGCCGGCCACGAGCCGGCCGTAATCCGCCTCGCCGCGGTGCGTCATGCGGCGATAGGAAAAGAACCGTGCCTCGTCGTGGTAGGTGCAGAGGCCGAGGTCCTCGACGGAGCCGAGCCCCGCCTTGCCGAGCCGCATCGCCACATAGCCCGGCAGGTCGAACATCGAGTGGCCGGCCCGCTCGGCGCGCACGAAGAAGGCAGCGCTGGCCTCGTCCTCCTCGAGAAAGCGGGCGACGAACTCCGGGCCGACCTCGTAGGCGTCGGCGGAGATCGTCGGGCCGATGACCGCGACGATGCGCTCGCGCCCGGCACCGAGCCCCTCCATCGCGGTCACGGTCGATTCGAGCACGCCGCGGAGCGCGCCGCGCCAGCCCGCGTGGGCGGCACCGACGACGCCGGCGACCGGGTCGGCGAACAGCACCGGCGTGCAATCGGCGGTCGTCACCGCCATCGCGAGGCCCGGCACGTCGGTGACGACGGCGTCGACGCGCGGCCGCTCTCCCTCGCCCCACGGCGCCCGCACCACGGCGGCATCAGGGGAATGCACCTGGTAGGGCAGCGCCAGCGCCACCGGCGCGACCCCCAGCGCCCGGGCGACGCGGGCACGGTTCTCGTGGACGTTCTCCGGCCGGTCGGAGGAGCCTAGCCCGACATTGAGGCTCGCATAGACGCCGTCGGAGACGCCGCCCTCGCGGGTGAAGAAGGCGTGGCGGACGGCGGGCATGGCGTCGAGGGCGGGGGCACGGATCATCGGCGTCCGGGAACCTGTCGGAGAAAGCGCGGGCCGAGGGATTCGGCGGGTGCGTCGAAGGTGGGTGCGGCCGACGGACCTGTCAAACCGCGAACGGCGGCGGCGGGGCATCCCCCTGCGGCGTCACCGCCAACACCTTGAACAGCGTGCCCATCTCGCCCGGCGCCGCGAGGCGGTCGGCGGCGGCAGCGATGGCGGCCCGGGTCGCCGCATCGGCGTCGCGGGAGAGCCGGGCGGCCCGCTGTGCGAGCCCGAGCGCCGAGAGGAACGCACCCTGGCCGATCGGCCCGTGCGCTGCGGCGCCGGCGGAGCGCGCGGCGCGGGCCAGCGCGGAAAAGTCGACGTGGGCGGTGAGGTCGGCCTCGCCGGGGGCGGCGAGCGGATCGGCGTAGGCGTGAGCGGCGACCGCCTGCAGCGTCTCGCCGAGGCCGGTCTCGGCATGGCCGTAGTCGATGACGAGCGCGGCGCCACTGTGGCCGGCGATGCGGCCGGCGAGCGTCTGCATCACCGCGATCGAGGCCGGCGAGACCTCGAGGATCGCGCCGGTCGGCGCCGCGCGCAGCCGCGGCGGCAGCTCACAGGCGGCGAGCGCGCCCGGGCCGAGGCCGAAGGCGAGGCTGCCGTCGGCATCGAGCCCGACGACGCGCTCCTGCCACGCGGTATCGGTACGCACGAACTGGCGCACCGGCAGGGCGTCGAAGAACTCGTTGGCCACCGCCAGGGTGAAGCCCGCCGGCACGTCGTCGAGCCGGTCGTGCCAGTGCGCCGCGACCGGAGCGGCCGCCAGCGTCTCCGCCTGGATGGCGCGCAGGCGGGGGCTCGTCTCGACGAGGTGGAGCGTCGCGGCGGCGACCAGATCCGGCACCAGCCGCAGCGTCCGCAGGATGTCGGCGGAAAGCGTACCGCGACCGGGACCGAGCTCGACCAGGCGCACCTCCGTCGGTCGGCCGGCGGCGTGCCACGCCTCGGCGAGCCAGGCACCGACGAGCTCGCCGAACATCTGCGAGATTTCAGGCGCGGTTACGAAGTCGCCCTTCGGCCCGAACGGCTCGCGGGCGAGATAGTAGCCGTGCTCGGGGTCGCCGAGGCAGTGGGCCATGTAGTCGGCCACCGTGATCGGCCCCGTCTCGGCGATCAGACGGGCGAGACGGCGGCCGAGCGGGGTGTCGCTCACGGCGCCGTGCCGGCCGCCACCGCCGGCCGCCGCGCCGCCCACGCCATCACGAGCGCCCCGACGAGCACCATCGGGATCGACAGCAGCATGCCCATCGTCAGCCAGCCGGCGAAGAAGCCGATATGGGCATCGGGCATGCGGAAGAACTCGACGAAGGTGCGAGCCAACCCGTAGCCGCAGACGAAGGCGCCGGTGGCGAACCACGGGCGCTTCAGCACGTGGAAGCGGTGGGTGAGCAGTCGCAGCACGAGAAACAGCACGAGGCCCTCGAGGGCCGCCTCGTAGAGCTGGCTCGGATGGCGCGGCTCCGGCCCGGCGCGGGGGAAGACGAAGGCCCACGGCACGTCGGTCGGCCGGCCCCACAGCTCGCCGTTGACGAAGTTCGCAAGCCGCCCGAACAGGAGGCCGAACGGCGTCGAGACGGCGACGATGTCCGACAGCGAGCCGAGCGGCACGCGCCGGCGCCAGGAAAACAGCGCGACGGCGAGGACGACGCCGAGGAAGCCGCCGTGGAAGGACATGCCGCCTTCCCAGAGGACCAGGATCTCGGCGGGGTTCTGCAGGAAATACAACGGGTTGTAGAACAGCACGTAGCCGAGACGGCCGCCCAGCACGATGCCGAGCGTCGCCCACAGGACGACATCGTCGACATCGGCGAGGCTCGGCCGCGGCTGCCCCGGCGCCCACAGCCGCTCGGTGCGCACCAGCGACCGCATGTACCACCAGCCGAGCAGGATGCCGGCGACGTAAGCGACGGCGTACCAGCGCAGCGCGAACGGCCCGAGCTCGACGATGACAGGGTTAATGGCGGGAAACGGCAGGGCGAACAGCATCGGTCGGGGCGTCTCCGGGGGCGGCCGGACCCTGCACCGGCGGGCGCGGGCGGGTCAATCGCCCGCGGCTTCGCGGCCTCGCGGGGGCTGCGGCGGAAGGGCCGCCCCCGGTCGTCTTGTGAACGTCGGGTGCCGTCCCCATAGTCTGCCGGAGACGGCTCGCGTCCGGAGGACATGCCGATGACACAGACCAACAATCGCCTGCTCGACGAGTTCGCCAAGCTCGCGACCGATGCCGCCGCCGTCGCCCAGGGGGTTCGCCGCGAGGCGGAGACCGCCTTCCGCGCCCAGGCCGAGCGGTTCCTCTCCGACATGGACGTCGTCCACCGCGACGAGCACGAGGCCGTCAAGGAAATGGCCGTGAAGGCGCGTGCCGAGGCGGATGCCCTCAAGCTCGCTCTCGCCGCTCTCGAGAGCCGCGTGGCGGCGCTCGAGGTCGCGGCGCATGAGCCGCCGGGGCCGATGGACAGCTCCGTCGGCTGAGCCGGGCCGAGTTCGCGCGCACGGGCGCGGCGACCGGAACGGGTTGCCGCGTCGTCACTTTCGCACTCGTCGCCCGCATCCGACCTGCTAGACTTCCGATCAAACGGAGATTCGCGCTCGCGGACGCTGCGTGCGTCGGCTGATGAGGCTTCGGCCTCCGAGCGCTTCCTGGCTCCGTCCGGCGGACCGGCCGGTCGGTAACGTGTGGGGGCGGCGCACCCTCCCGGTGTCGCGCCCGCATTCCTCGGAACCGAGAGGAACGGTCATGTCACTCATCGACTTCGAGATCGAGCAGCAGAGCAATCCCGTCGACGCGATCGAACGGGTGGCGCTGACGAACGACTGGACGTTCGAGCGCGACGGCGACGACGAGATCACCATCTCCGTCGCCGGCAACATGAGCGACTACCACCTGTCGTTTTCCTGGCTCGACAGCTTCGAGGCTCTGCACCTCGCCTGCGCCTTCGACCTCAAGGTGCCGCCGCCGCGCCGCACCGAAATCTGCCGGCTGCTCGCCCTCGTCAACGAGCGCATGCTGATGGGCCACTTCGACCTCTGGAACGAGGAAGGCGTCGTCATGTACCGGCAGTCGCTGCTGCTCGCCGGCGACCTCGAGCCCTCGCCGGCGCAGATCGAGGGCATGCTGGCGCACGCGCTCGAGACCTGCGAGCAGCACTACCAGGCGTTCCAGTTCGTCGTCTGGGCCGGCAAGAGCGCCGGCGAGGCGCTGGAGACGGTGCTGTTCGAGACGGCCGGACAGGCCTGAAGATCAGGGGCCCGAGGGCCCGACCGCGCTGCCGCCCCACCGGCGGCGGGGCTTGCTGTAGAATGAAGGCCGGACCCCGACGGGTTCGGCCTTCGGCTTTTCCCGCCCACCGCCTCGCTGATGCTGGAGTGAACGATGTCGCTGACCGCCGCTGCGCCCCTCCTGCTCCTCGGTGCCGGCAAGATGGGAGGCGCGCTCCTCGCCGGCTGGATCGAGGGCGGCCTCGCGCCGGCCGACGTCATCGTCGTCGACCCGATGCCGGCCTCCGAGATGCAGGCCTTCCTGCGCACCCATGGCATCCGCCACGAGAACGCCATCCCCGCCGACATCACGCCCCGCGTCGCCGTCGTCGCCGTGAAGCCGCAGACGATGGGCGCGGCGCTGCCGGCGCTCGCCGCCGTGCTGTCGGCCGACACGCTGGTGGTGTCGATCGCCGCCGGCACGCCGATCGCCCGCTTCGAGCGCGACCTGCGCGCCAATGCCGTCGTTCGTGCCATGCCGAACACGCCGGCGCAGGTGCACCGCGGCGTCACCGTCTGCGTCGCCGGCGAGGGTGTGACGCAGCAACAGCGCGCCACCGCCACCGCATTGATGGCTGCCGTCGGCCGCGTCGAGTGGGTGGAGGACGAGGGGCTGATCGACGCCGTCACCGCCGTGTCCGGCTCCGGCCCGGCCTATGTGTTCCTGCTCGCCGAGGCGATGGCGGCGGCCGGCGAGGAGGCGGGGCTGCCGCCCGACCTCGCCTTCCGCCTCGCCCGCGACACTGTCGCCGGCGCCGGCGAACTGCTCGTCCGCTCCGGCCACGACCCGGAGACGCTGCGGCGCAACGTCACCTCCCCCGGCGGCACCACCGCCGCGGCGCTCGAGGTGCTGATGGCCGAGCGCGGCATCCCGCGGCTGGTGCACGACGCTGTGCGCGCCGCCGCGGCCCGCTCCCGCGCGCTGTCGGACGGCTGAACGCCGGCCGCCGCCCAGCCGCCCGAGCGCTCGGCGCCGGCATCCGGACACGCGCCGTCGGCGCCTGAACGTCGCGGACGCCTTGCAGCGCGCCCGGGCGTTCCTAGCTCTGTTGGAGAGAGTTCGGACGAAGCCCGCAAGGAGGCCACCATGGCGACCGAGAAGCAGCGTCAGCGCATCGTCGAGGCCCTGATGGCCCTCGCCGGCGAACGCGCTTGGGACACGATCTCGCTCCCCGACGTCGCCGCGCGAGCGGACCTGCCGCTGGCCACCCTGCGCGGCGCCTACGCCGGCCGGCGCGCCATCCTCGCCGACTTCGTCGCCCGCATCGACGCCAAGCTCCTCGACGAGGCCGAGAAGGATCGCGCCAGCGACGAGGGGCTGGGCGACGGCGAGGCGGGGCAGCCGGCCCGCGACCGCCTGCTCGACGTGGTAATGCGCCGCCTCGATCTCCTGACCCCGTATAAGCCGGCGATCCGCGGCCTCGCCAGGGCCGCCCGCCGCGACCCGGGGCTCGCCGCCTGCCTCGCCGGCATCGGCCTCAGCGCGCAGCCGTGGACGCTCGCCGCTGCCGGCATCGAGGCTTCGAGCCCGCTCGGGCGCCTGCGCGCCGCCGGCCTCGCCGTGGTGATGGCGCGGATCATGCCGGTCTGGCTCGACGACGACGATCCCGGCCTCGGCCGCACCATGGCGGCCCTCGACCGCACGCTCGCCCGCGGCGAGGCGATGCTGAAGCGCGCCGAGACGGTCGGCTGCCGCGTCGTCAGCTTCCTCGACAAGATGCGCGAGCGCGGCCGCGCCGCCCGCCGCGAACGCACCGCCACGCGCGATCCGGGCGCCGACGCAGCCGCGGCCGACGCCGGGGCGGTGTGACGAGCCCCCTGTTCCGGGAGTGAACGGGTGGCGCTGGACGGGTGACGATCGGCTCCGCGGCGGGCTCCGGCTCACCGCGGCCGATGTGGTTGGCAGCGCGGGCGTGGGCGGATAGCGTCCGGCGCCCAACGACTGCCGAGGCCGCCCATGTCCGACACCGCCCCCGCCGCGCCCATCACCTTCGACGATTTCCTGAAGGTCGACGTGCGCGTCGGCATCATCCGCGCCGTGCATCCGTTCCCGGAGGCGCGCAAGCCCGCCTACAAGCTCGAGATCGACTTCGGGCCCGAGATCGGCGTGAAGAAGTCCTCGGCTCAGATCACCGTCCACTACACGCCGGAGGACCTCGTCGGGCGGCGGGTGCTGGCGGTGGTGAATTTTCCGCCGCGCCAGATCGGCAAGTTCATGTCGGAGGTGTTGACGCTCGGCGTGCCCGACGAGAACGGGGCCGTCGTGCTGGTGCGGCCCGATCTGGACGTGCCGATCGGGGGCCGGCTCTACTAAGGGTCCCGCCCCACGCGGCCACAGGGAGACGGGCGGCCCCCGGCATAGCCGGTCGGGGCCGAGGGACGGCACCGGCGCCGCCGCCCGAGCGGCCTCAGCCGGCGAAGCGCCAGACCCGGGTCACCTTGATCTCGGAATCCTCCAGCGCCCGCGTCACCGGCACGCGGTATTCGGCGACCGCCTCGAGGCGCTCCTTCGGCAGGTAGGAGCGGCCGGGATCGCCGACGAGCACCGTGGCGCCGGCGGCGCGCTCGCGTTCGAGCCAGGCGAGCACCTTCTCGGCCATCGGCTTCTCGTAGAAGACGTCGCCGCACAGCACGACGTCGAAGCGGCCGGCCGGCTCGGCCGTCGTGTCCTCGTCGCGGGCGGTGACAGCGACGTCGTTCAGCGCCGCATTGGCGGTGATCGCGGCGAGCGCGAAGCCGTCGATCTCGGTGGAGACGGCGGAGGCGGCGCCGGCCCGCATCGCTGCGATGCCGACGACGCCGGAGCCGGCGGCGAAATCGAGCACCGAGCGGCCCGCCACGATGCCGGGATTGTCGAGGACGTAGCGCGCCAGCGCCTGGCCGCCGGCCCAGGCGAAGGCCCAGTAGGGCGGCGGCAGGCCCATGGCACCGAGCTCTTCCTCGGTCTTCTCCCACAGCGCCGTCGCCTCGTCGGCGAGGTGCAGGCGGAGTTCCGGGACGTGCGGGGGCGCCAGAACGCGGGTGTTGTCGCGGACGAAGGCGGCGCGGTCGATCGGCGCCGCCCCGCTCACGGGGCGATGCCGCCCATCTCGCAGACGAGCGCCCATTCGGCGTCGGTGACGGGCTGGACCGAGAGGCGCGAGAACTTGATCAGCGCCATCTCCTTCAGGCGCGGCTCCGTCTTGATCACCTCGAGGCTGACCGGCCGCGCCAGAGGCTTCACAGCCTTGAGGTCGACCATGACGAACACGCCCTTCTCGTCCTTCGGGTCGGGATAGGCCTCGCTGATGACCTCGACGATGCCGACGATCTCCTTGCCCTCGTTGGAGTGGTAGAAGAAGCCGCGCTCACCTTTTTTCATCGCCATCAGGTTGAGCTTGGCGGCGTGGTTGCGCACGCCGTCCCAGTGCGTCCCCTTGGCGCCGGCCTTCACCTGGTCGTCCCACGACCAGACCGACGGCTCGGATTTGTAGAGCCAGTGCGCCACCCCGCCCTCCTCGCCGTCAGCCGAGCTTGCCGATGCCGACCCGCCAGGGCTTCACGTCGATGGACGCGAACATACCAGCCTCTTCATAGGGATCCCCGGCGAGCATCGTCTTCGCGGCGTCGAGATCGGCCGCCTCGACGATCAGCATCGAGCCGACCGGCTTCTGGCCGGTGGAATCGAGGAACGGTCCGGTGAGCTTGAGCGCCTCGCCGTGGCCCTTCAGCCAGGCGTCGCGTGCCGGACGGGTGGCGGCACGGGTCTCGTGCATGTCCGGCTTGTCGAGGCAGATGGCGACAAACAGCATCGATCTCTCCGTTTCCATCCCTTGGGCGGCCGTTCCGGGCGACGGCGATGTCGCCCGCGGCTGCCTCTGCGCGTGCCTTTGCGGCCCCCGTGGTTAGCCGGTTCCGGCCGGCTTTGCACGCGGTTCCCGCGGCGACAGCCGCCCGGGAGAGGCTCCGGCTCAGCCGAGCTTGCCGATGCCGACCCGCCAGGGCTTCACGTCGACGGAGGCGAAGATGCCGAGCTTGGCGTAGGGGTCCTCGGCCAGCATCGCCTTGGCCGCGGCGAGGTCCGCCGCCTCGACGATCAGCATCGAGCCGATAGGGTTCTGG
Organism: Pseudoxanthobacter sp. M-2; assembly: GCF_046156265.1. Taxonomy (NCBI): domain Bacteria; kingdom Pseudomonadati; phylum Pseudomonadota; class Alphaproteobacteria; order Hyphomicrobiales; family Segnochrobactraceae; genus Pseudoxanthobacter; species Pseudoxanthobacter sp. M-2. Next base: position 316,088 of record NZ_JAWDIR010000033.1, on the reverse strand, counting down.
CCGGTGTCGTCGAGGAACGGGCCCGCGAGCTTCACGGCACCGCCGGTGCCCTCCATCCAGGCGACGTGCGTCGGCCGGTTCGAAACGCGGGTGTCCAGCATGCCCGGCTTGTCCGAGCAGACGGCGACGAACAGCATCGGCGATCTCTCCGTTTCCAGCCCCTCCGGCGACCTCGAGCGAGGCCGCCGGCCACCGCGGCCGACCCTCGAACGGGGTGGGTGGCGCGGCCATCGTGGTTAGCCGGTTCGCGGAGGAATTGCACGTGCTTCCCGCGGGCGAGGACGGGCGGCGGTGCCGGGAGCAGCCACGAGACGCGGGCCATTGATCTGCGCCGTCCGATCCGCGCCACGAGAGCGGCGCAATCGCCGCCGACATGGATTTTCCCGAGGCAGGGGCGCTGGAGTCGATGGTGCGGGCCGTAGTCGTCGCCGGGTTCAGAGGGCTCAAGGTTCTCGCAGCCGTCGCGGCCGCCCTGCTGGCGGTGACGGCGGTCTCCGCCGCGGTTCTCGCCTGGGCGATCGCGGGGACGGGCGACCCGCGGCTCTATCCGCCGGCGCCGGGGGCGGCGACGGTCGAGGTCGCCGTCGTCGACCACGGCTATCATGCCGGCCTGGTCGTCCGGACGGCGGACGTCGCCCGCGCCGGTTCGGAACGGGGCCTGCCCGCGCTGTCGGCGCTGGCGGCGCGCTTCGGCGCCTATCCATGGCTGGAGATCGGCTGGGGTGACAGCGCCTTCTACCGCTTCGCCCCTCGCCTCTCGGACGTCACCGTCGGCATGGCGATGGCAGCGCTGTCGGGCAGCAACGACGGCAGCGTGCTGCACGTCGTCGGGCTCATGGGCGGGCCGGCGGCGAGCTTCCCGGCGGCCGACGCGCAGACCCTACGGCTATCGGAGGTGGGCTTCGACGCCCTCGCCGTCCGCCTCGCGGCGGCCTTTGCGCCCGATGCCGCCGGACAGCCAGAAGCGCTCGGGCCCGGCCTCTACGGGCAGAGCCTTTTTTTCTCGGCGAACGGCCGCTACAGCCTGTTCGCCACCTGCAACCACTGGGTCGCGGACCTCTTCGCGGCCGCCGGCCTCAGGGTCTCGCCGGTGCCCGCCGTCCTGTCGAACGGGCTCCTCGCCGACCTGCGCTGGCGCAACGAACTGTAGGCGCCCGTCCGGACGGGCGCCGAAGGAGATGCTGGATGACGGCGGGTGTCGGGCCGCGCTCAGCGCGGCGCCAGCACCATGACCATCTGGCGGCCTTCGAGCTTGGGCTCGGATTCCACCTTGGCGATCTCGATCGTCTCAGCGCGCACCTGGTCGAGGAGCTTCACGCCGAGGTCCTGATGCGCCATTTCGCGCCCGCGGAACCGCAGCGTCACCTTGACCTTGTCGCCTTCTTCAAAGAAGCGCAGCATGGCCCGCATCTTCACCTCGTAATCGTGGGTGTCGATGTTCGGGCGCATCTTGATTTCTTTGACTTCGACGGTCTTCTGCTTCTTGCGAGCCTCGGACGCCTTCTTCTGCGACTGGTACTTGAACTTACCGAAGTCGAGAATCTTGCAGACAGGCGGCTCGGAATTGGGCGCGATCTCGACGAGGTCGAGCCCTGCGGCCTCGGCCAGTGCCAAAGCCTCCGGCATCGCGACGACGCCGAGGTTGGCGCCTTCGGCGTCGATCAGCTGGACTTCCGGAACACGGATCTCGCGGTTGACGCGCGGCCCGTCCTTGACGGTGGGCGGCGCACGGAACGGACGACGAATGGTCGAGACTCCTCGATCGTTGGCGACAGGTGCTGCGGCGAACCCGGCCCCCTCCCAGGCGACACGGATTGCCGTCGGCTCGACGTGCCACGGGGCACGATCGGGTCCGATCCCCAACCATATCGCATCGGCGGGCGCGCAATACAACAAAAGCTGCATAACGCGGCAAGCCCCGGACGCGGTGGCGTCGGGGCTCGCGGCAGAATGAACCCGCGCAGCCACGATCAAGGACGCCGATTCGGGCGAAAAGCCGGCCGCTCAGCCCGCCAGCCCGCTCAGCCAGTTCGGCCGGCCAGCACCCGCTCATAGACGGCGAGTGTCGCCGCCGTCATCGTCGCCACCCCATAGGCGCCGGCGACGTGGGTTCGGGCGCGGTCGGCCAGCGCCAGCCGCTCCGCCGGATCGAGCGTCAGCGCTTCCGCCACCGCCCGGGCGAGGGAGCCAGCGTCTCCGGGCGGCACGCGCCAGCCGGTGCGCCGCTCCGCCGGCGTCGTCGGCGGGGCGAGCACCGTCTCGGCGGCGGCGCCGTGGTCGCTCGCCACCACCGGCACGCCGGCCGCCTGCGCCTCCACCGCCACCCGCCCGAACGCCTCCGGCTCGGTGGACGGCACCACCGCCACGGTGGCGAGCGAAAGCGCCGCCGGGACGTCGCCGCAGTGGCCGACGAGGCGCACTCGCTCGCCGAGGCCCGCCGCGGCGATGCGTCCGCGGAGGTCGTCGACATATCCGTCGCGGCCCTGGGCGTCGCCCGCGAGGATGGTGACGAGGTCGCGGCCTTCCGCGGCGAGCGCCGCCGCCGCGTCGATGAGCACGCGCTGGCCCTTCCAGCCGGTGAGGCGGGCGAGGTGCAGCAGCACCGGCCGCCCGTCCTCGGGGGCGAGACCGAACTGCACCGCCACCGCCGCACGCCGCTCTGGCGAAACGCCCCCGGGCGCGAAGGCCGAGAGGTCGCTGCCGCGGGCGATGGTGACGATGCGGGATGCCGCGAACGGGTAGTGCGCGGCGATCTCGCCCGCCGTCCAGGCGGAATTCGCGATCACCGCGTCGCCGCGCGCCATCACGGAATTGTAGAGCACCTTTGGCCGCGAGCCGGCGCGGTAGGCGCCGTGGTAGGTGGTGACGAAGGGGACGCCCGTGCGGCGCGCCGCGGCGAGCGCCACCCAGGCCGGTGCTCGCGAGCGGGCGTGGAGGAGGTCGACGCTCTCGCGCCGGACGATTGCCGCGAGGCGGCCGATGTTCAGCGCCATGGCGAGCGGGTTCTTCGTCGCCGCCGGGAAGACGAGATGCTCGGCGCCCGCCGCCTCCAGTTCGGCGACCATGCGGCCGCCTTCGCTCGCGACGATGGCACGGTGTCCCGCCATCACCAGCGCTGCCGCGACATCGACCGCGGTGCGCTCCGCCCCGCCCGTCTCGAGGCTCGGCAGGATCTGCAGCACAGTGCGGCGGGGTGGCGGAGACGCGCTCAACGGATCCCTCAGCTGTGTCTCGGCGCTTTGCCGGCGCGGCGGGTCGTGTCATCACCTGCGCGCGATCGGCGGGCGACGGCAGAGGATGGCTCTTAGGATGGACGAGGCGACGCTGCAAACGCTCACCGTCGGCATCGGCGCGGAGGCGCGCGACATCGCTGTGCTGCGGCGAGAGGGAACAGGCCCCGACGTCGTATTCCTGATCGGCTTCCGCTCGGACATGGCCGGCTCGAAGGCGACCGCGCTCGATGCCTGGGGCGCCGAGACGGGCCGGGCGGTGGTGCGCTTCGACTATTCCGGCCACGGACGCTCCGGCGGGCGCTTCGAGGACGGCACTATCGGCCGCTGGCTCGAGGAAGCGGAGGCGGTGGTGGCGCGCGTCTGCCGCAAGCCCGTCATTCTCGTCGGCTCGTCGCTCGGCGGCTGGATCGCACTGCTGCTGGCACAGAAGCTGAAGGCCGAGCGGGCCGTCGCCGGCCTCGTTCTGGTGGCGCCGGCGGCGGATTTCACGGAGAGACTGATGGAGCCGGCCTTTTCGGACGAGGCGCGGGCGGCGCTCGCCCGCGACGGCGTCTACTACCGCCCGTCCGCCTACGGCGACCCCTATCCGATCACCCGCACCCTGCTGGAAGAATCACGCGCGCATCTGCTGCTCGGCGGGTCGATCGACGTCGGCTGCCCCGTCCACATCCTGCAGGGGGTGCGCGACGTCGACGTGCCGTGGGGCCATGCGGTGGAGACGGTGAGCCGCCTCGCCACCGACGACGTCGTGCTGACGCTCGTCAAGGACGGCGACCACAGCCTGTCGCGGCCGCAGGACCTCGCGCGCCTGATCGCGGCGGTCGAGGCCGTCGCCTGAGGCTCAGCCGCCGTCGGCGCGCTCGCGCAGGGCGTCGGCGCTCTTGCGGGCGAGCAGCTTCTCGCCGTCGGGCGTCACCGTGACGACCTCGGGCTCGAGCGAAATGCGCTGCGCGCCGAAGCCGAACAGGCCGCCGCCGATGTCGGCGTGGATCTCCCGCAGCCTGCCATCCGGGTCGCGGACGACGCCGACGACGGTGCCGACATCCTCGCCGTCCTCGGCGGCCAGCGGCTTGCCGATCATCATCTCCGCCCGGTCCGCCACCTCGGTGACGAGGCCCGCATTGGGGCCGGCCGGCTTCTCCTCGACGACCGGTTCGGTCGGAATCGGGGGGATCGACGGCAGTACCACCGGCGGGACGGCCGGGTCTGACTGGACGGCCGGCGGGACGGCCGGGTCCTGCTGGGCGACGGCGGGGGCGGCGGCGAGGCCGAGGACGACCGCCGCGGACAACAGCACGCGCATGGGCCGGTCTCCCTTCTGACAAAACAACGACGCCCCGCGCGCGCATGCGGCGGAGCGCGAGGCTCCACCGACTAACGCGCTGCGAGGACGGCGGTTGCGTCGAGGGGCGCTCAGAGCAGGGAAATGGCGATCGCCACCAGGGCGCCGGCGCCGACCCACAGCGGCAGGCGCACCGTCCAGTCGCGGCGGGCGGCGGCGACGCGCCGCACCGATTCGTCGGAGAGATCGAGGCCCTTTTCGGCCATGCGGGCGAACCCCGCCGACATCGCCTCGGCGCGGGTTGCGAGCGCCGGGAGCTCGCCGGCGAGGCGAAGCAGGCTGCCGAGGCCGCCAGCCGCCGAGGCGAGCCGCCCGGCCGGGCCGAGATTGCCGGCGATCCACGAGGACACCACGGGCTCGGCCGTCCGCCAGATGTCGAGCTGCGGGTCGAGGGTGCGGGCGACGCCCTCCACCACCACCATCGTCTTCTGCAGGAGGATCAGCCGCGGCTGCGTCCGCATGGCGAACATCTCGGTGACTTCGAGGAGCTGCGTCAAAAGCCGCGCCATCGAGATGTCGGCCGCCGTCTGGCCGCGGATCGGCTCGCCGATGGCGCGCAGCGCCTGGGCGAACACCTCGACGTCCTGTCCGGCCGGCACATAGCCCGCCTCGAAGTGCACCTCGGCGACGCGCCGATAGTCGCGGCGGATGAAGCCGTAGAGAATCTCGGCGAGGAAGCGCCGCTCGGCGGCGTCGAGGCGGCCCATGATGCCGAGGTCGACCGCGACCAGCGTGCCGTCCGCAACGACGAACAGGTTCCCCTGGTGCATATCGGCGTGGAAGAAGCCGTCGCGCATGGCGTGGCGCAGGAACGACTGGATGATCGTCTCCGACAGCGCCACGAGGTCGTGGCCGGCCTCGCGCAGGCGCTCGACCTCCGAGAGCTTGATGCCGTCGATCCACTCCATCGTCAGCACGGACTTGGCGGTGTGGCGCCAGTCGACCACCGGCAGGCGGAAACCGGGGTCGTCCTGCGTGTTCTCGGCCATCTCCGAGAGGGCGGCGGCCTCCAGCCGGAGGTCCATCTCCAGCACGACCGAGCGGGCGAGGGTGTCGACGACGGCGATCGGCCTGAGCCGTCGTGCCGAGGGCGAGAAGCGCTCGATCAGCCGGGCTGCCAGATAGAAGCTCTCGAGGTCGCGGGCGAACCTGCGGGCGACACCGGGCTTCAACACCTTGACCGCGACGGGATGTTCGCTGCCGTCGGCGTCGCGCACCACCGCCTTGTGGACCTGCGCGATCGAGGCTGCGGCGACCGCCGGGCCGAACGACACGAACATCTCGTCGACCGGCCGGCCGAGCGCCTCGGCGACGGCGGCGCGGGCCGCCTCCTCCGGGGCCGCCGGGACCTGGTCCTGCAGCCTTGCCAGATCGGCGGCGGCCTCGCGGCCGACGACGTCGGCGCGGGTGGCCAGGAACTGGCCGAGCTTCACATAGGACGGGCCGAGGCGGTTGAAGGCGGCGGTGAGCCGGCCGGCGGCGTCGGTGTCCGAGCGCGAGCGCCGCTCGATGGAGCGGGCGAGCGCGAGACCGAGCCGCGCCGAGGCCGGCAGGTCGACCGTCGGAACGAGCGCGAACACGCCCTCGCGGGCCATGACCCAGCCGGCATGGGCGAGACGGGCGAGCGGAACGATGACGCGGCCCATCAGACGGCGCCGCGCATCAGAGCTTGTAGCCGGAGTGGAGCGCCGCGATGCCGCCGGAATAGAGCCGGTGGTCGACGCGCGAGAAGCCGGCGCGCGTCACCATCGCCGCGAAGCGGGCGGGGTTCGGGAACTCCCGGATGGACTCGACCAGGTAGCGATAGGACTCCGCATCACCGGCGACGCGCTCGCCGAGCCAGGGGATCACCCGGAACGAATAGGCGTCGTAGACGCGGTCGAGCATCGGCACGTCGACGGCCGAGAACTCGAGGCAGAGGAAGCGGCCGCCCGGCTTTAGCACGCGGAAGGCCTCGGCGAGCGCCACCTCGCGGCGCGGCACGTTGCGGATGCCGAAGGCGATCGTATAGGCGTCGAAGGAGGCGTCGGGGAACGGCAACGCCTCGGCGTTCGCCTCGACGAACTCGATCGGCAGCTTGTGCTTGGCGGCGCGCTCGCGACCGACCGCCAGCATCTCGCTGTTGATGTCGGCGACCGTCGCCTTGGCGTGGCCGCCGGAGCGCTCGACGATCCGGGTCGCCACGTCGCCGGTGCCGCCGGCGACGTCGATCACCGACCACGGCCGCTTGCCCGAGCGCGGCGGGGCGAGCCAGGAGACAAGCCCGTCCTTCCACAGCCGGTGCAGGCCGCCCGACATCAGGTCGTTCATCAGGTCGTAGCGCTTGGCGACGCTGGCGAAGACGTCGTCGACGAGGCGCTGCTTCTCGGCGAGCGGCACCGTGCGGAAGCCGTAGTCGACGGTGGCGCCCTCGGCTTCTCGGTTCGTCGCCATCTCGCTCCTCGCGGCTCACGCTCTGGCCACATATGGTTCGGCCGACCGGGCGGACCATAGCGAAGGCCGCCCGCCCACGCTATCGTCCGGCCCCCGCGCGCGTCGTCGCGCCCGGCCTCACGGATCCTCCATGCCCGAGCTACCCGAGGTCGAAACGGTGCGGCGCGGCCTCGAGCCGGCGATGGCCGGCCGCCGGCTCACCGCCGTCACCTTGAACCGGCCGGACCTGCGCTTCCCGCTGCCGGAGCGCTTCGCCGAGCGCCTCACCGGCCGGCGCATCGAGAGCGTCGATCGCCGCGCCAAGTATCTGTTGCTGCGCACGGACGGGCCGGAGGTGGCGATCATGCACCTCGGCATGTCCGGCTCCTTCCGCATCCACGCTGCCGAGGACGCGCACGATGGCGAGACGCCCGGCGTCTTCGCGATGGCGCGCTCGAAGGATGCCGCCCACGACCACGTCGTCTTCGACCTCGAGGGCGGTGGCCGCGTCGTCTACAACGACCCGCGCCGCTTCGGCTTCATGACGCTCGCCGATGCCGCGACGCTGCACGAGCACCCGCACCTCGCCGGCCTCGGCATCGAGCCGACCGGCAATGCGCTGTCGGGCGCGCTGCTGGCGCGCGCCTTCGCCGGGCGCGCGGCGCCGCTGAAGGCGGCATTGCTCGACCAGAGCGTCGTCGCCGGTCTCGGCAACATCTATGTCTGCGAGGCGCTGTGGCGGGCGGGCCTGTCACCGCTGCGCGCGGCCGGCACCATCGCCCGGGCCGGCGGCGGGGCGACGGTGCGCGCCGAGCGGCTTGCCACCGCCATCCGCGACGTCATCGCCGAGGCGATCGTCGCGGGCGGGTCGTCACTGCGCGACTACATGCAGGCCGACGGCTCCCTCGGCTACTTCCAGCACCGCTTCGCCGTCTACGACCGCGAGGGCGAGCCCTGCCCGAAGCCCGGCTGCCGCGGCATCGTCACGCGCGTCGTGCAATCGGGGCGGTCGAGCTTCTTCTGCCCCGTCTGCCAGAAGTGATCCGGCCGACGGGTCTCGCAGAAATCACCCGCCTCAGCGGTAGACGGTGACTGCGGCGCCGGTCGACAGGCGGCCGGTGAAGCGGCCGGGCTCGACGGAGACGAGGGTGGCGATCGGCGCGGTGGCCGAGTCCTTCAGCGTGATCTCCTTGCCGGCGAGATCCCACGCCGACACGCCCTTCAGCTGCTCGGACGTGCAGCCGCGCGTCGAGGCGCGGTAGCCGCCCGTCCAGCCGGTGAGGTTGACGAAGAGCTGGCAGCGCTCGCCGCCCGACTCGATCACCCAGCCGCCGACGAGCTCGTTGCGCTGCACGGGCAGCTGCGTCTCGGCGGTCGGCAGGGCCACCGGCGTGATCGGAACCGGCTCCTCCTCGACGGGCGGCGGGGCCACCGGCGGCGGCGGCAAAGCGACGGTGGCGACCGGCGCGGCGGGCACGGCCGGCAGCGGCATCGGTTCGTTGGCGCCGAACCGCGAGCAGCCGCCCACGGCCAGCAGGGCAAGGACGGCGGCGGCGAGCGGGGTGGGCCGGTTCATCGGGGTCTCGTTCTCCAGCGGCGCAGGGCGCCTTGTAAGGTTCGGGGCAATAGGACAGCGGCGGGCCCCCGCGTCAACGTCCGTCGACATGCTGTCGCCACAGATTTCGGTGAGGTGTTGCCCGGTCAAAGGGAAGAAGCGCGGGAGAGGCTCACTCCGAGAGGAACGAGCATGACCCGCTCATCGAACAGCACAGCCCCCGGTCTGGTTCCCGGGCTCATTCGCCGTCTCGGACCACGCGATGCCGACGGCTTCACGACCCACCTCCTCCGGCTCGATGCCGAGGCGCGGGCCTCTCGCTTCGGCGGCCTCGTCTCCGACAAGGCCCTGCACGACCATGCGCTGCTGGCACTCGCCGGCGGCGCCGTGGTGCTCGGTTACGTCGAGGACGGCGTCCTGCGCGGCGTCGGCGAACTGCACGACCAGCCCGGCTCGTCGCCGTCGGCCGGCGAGGCGGCGTTCTCGGTGGAGGCCGGCTGGCAGGGACGCGGCATCGGCAGCAAGTTGATGCGCCGCGTGCTGTCGGCCGCGACCGCGCGCGGCATCCGCCGCGTCGTCGTCGTCTGCCAGAGCTCGAACCGGATGATGCGGCGGCTCGCCGGCCACTTCGACGCGCGTCTCGAGATCGTCGGCACCGAGACCACCGGCCACCTGACGACACCCGCCGCGACGCCGCTCCGGCTGTTGCGGGTAGCGGTCAGCGACGGCTTCGACCTCGCGGCAGAAAACGTCGAGCGGCAGGCCCGCCTCTTCCTCGCGAACCTGCCCGACCGCGCCGCCTGAACGCCGCAGCGGGCGTCGGGCGCGCGCGGCCCGCCGTCAGACGGCCGGCACCGACTGCGGCTCGCGCGCGAAGCTGCCGTCGGCGAGCGCCCTGTCGATCCGCTCGGTGAGGGCGAGGAACATCTCCGCAAAGGCGGCGCGGCCGCCGGCCGGGCCGGGATCGGCGACGCTCCAGATGAAATGGCGCTTCGGCGGCCACCAGGCCGGCGCCGGCTGGGCGAGCGGCCGCGGCGTCAGCGTCACCACCACATCCGGCCGCGGCGCGTGCGGAAGGGTGAAGATCTCGAGCGGTTTCGGCGCCAGGCCGTCGACCGGCAGGCCCGCCGCCTGCAGGGTTCGCAGCACCGAGGCATCGACGCGCTCGTCCGGGTCCAGCCCGGCGCTGAAGGCGCGCAGATTCGGGCCGCCGACCTCGTTCAGATAGGCCTCCGCCATTGGGCTCGGCCCGGCGTTGCGGGCGCACACGAACAGCACCGTCGTCGCGTCCATTCTCGGCTCCCTCTCGGTCGTTCCCCTCGCCCCGGCCGAATCGTCGCCGGCTCGGCGACGCCCCTCTAGGCGCGGAAGCCGACGAGGATGTGACGGTGCCGGGCGGTTACGTCGGACGGTGGCAGACGGCCTCGACGTTATGGCCGTCGGGGTCGAGGACGAAGGCGCCGTAATAGTCCGGGTGATAGTGCGGGCGCAGGCCCGGCGGGCCGTTGTCGCGTCCGCCCGCGGCGATGGCTCCGGCGTAGAAGGCGTCGACCTCGGCCCGGCTCTGCGCCGCGAAGGCGACGTGGGTGCGGCCGACGCGCTCGTCCTCGCCGATCCAGAAATCGGGCTTGTGACCGCGGCCGAAGCCGGCGGCGGCGCCGTTCCCGGTCATCTCGGCCGTAACCTCCATGACGACGGAGATCCCGAGCGGCGCCAGCGCCTGGCTGTAGAAGGCCTTGGCGCGGGCGAAGTCGCTGACCGGAATGCCGATGTGATCGAGGATGCCGGCGTGGCCGTTCGAATCGGACGGGTCGGGCATGTACGGAACTCCTGCAAAGGCGCACCGCGCGCCCTGTGACTCCGAGCAAATGCCCATCGCATTTCACGTGCAACAGGCGCCAGCAGCACGGATAGGGCACCTCGCCGTCGCGCCCGGAAACCGCCACCCGCCGCTCAGGCTGGCCGGAACTCAGGCCGCGAGCGCGGCGATCAGCGTGTTGAGCACGAGGCGGCCGCGCGGCGTGGCAGCGAGCCGGCCTGCCGGCGTCCAGGCGAGGAGGCCGTCAGCGACGAGGGGCGCGATCCGTGCCGGTTCGATCGGCCGTCCGGCATGGCGGGCGTGGCGGGCGAGGTCGACGCCCTCCGACAGGCGCAGCCCCATCAGCAGCAGCTCGTCGGCGCGCTCCGCCGCGTCGACCGGTTCATCGACGACGAGGCCGTGGCCGGCCGCCTCGACGGCGGCGAGCCAGCGCTCCGGGTTGCGCTCGGCGGCGGTGGCGCGGCGCACGCCGTCCTGCTCCAGGCGGCCATGGGCGCCGGGGCCGACGCCGACATAGCCGCCGCCGCGCCAGTAGACGAGGTTGTGGCGCGACTCCTGGCCGGGGCGGGCGTGGTTCGAGACCTCGTAGGCGGGCATCCCGGCGGCTTCGGTCAGCGCCTGGGTCAGCTCGTAGAGGTCGGCGGCGGTGTCGTCGTCGGGGACGTGCAGCTTGCCCGCCGCGTGCAGCGCCGCAAACGGCGTGCCCTCCTCGATGGTGAGCTGGTAGAGCGACAGGTGGTCGGTGCCGATCGCCAGCGCCCGCTTGAGCTCCGCAGCCCACACCTCGGCGGTCATGGCGGGGCGGGCGTAGATGAGGTCGAAGGTGACGCGCGGGAAGATCGACTGCGCCAGCGCCACGGCCTTGAGCGCTTCGTCGGCGGTATGACGGCGACCGAGAGCCGCCAGCGCGGCGTCGTCCAGCGCCTGCACGCCGAGCGAGACACGGCCGACGCCGGCGGCGCGATAACCGGCGAAGCGGCCGGCCTCGACGCTGGTCGGGTTCGCCTCGAGCGTCACCTCGGCGGAGGCGTCGAGCCCCCACAGGCGGTCGACGGCGTCCAGCACCGCGCCGACGGTGGCGGGCGACATCAGCGACGGCGTGCCGCCGCCGAAGAAGACGCTATCCGGCCGGCGGCGCTCGGTGCGGTCCGCCGCCGTTTCGAGCTCGCGGACGAGGGCGGCGGCGAAGCGCGGCTCGTCGACGCCGCCGTGGCGGACGTGGCTGTTGAAGTCGCAATAGGGGCACTTCGAGGCGCAGAACGGCCAGTGCACGTAGATCGCGAAGCCGCCTTCGGCGCCGGCGCCCTCCGCCGGAGCGTGGCTCTGCGACGCGGTGGCAGCCCTCGGTGCGGCCGCGGCCGCCATCGCGCTCACCCCTCCAGGCACTCGCGGGCGAACAGTTCGAAGGCGCGGGCGCGGTGCGACAGCGGGCCGGTGGCGGCGCCGAGCCCGTGCTTCTCCTCGCCGCTCATCTCGCCGAAGGTGCGGTCGTGGCCATCGGGCAGGAACATCGGGTCGTAGCCGAAGCCCATGTCGCCGCGCGGCGGCCAGATCAGCGTGCCGTGCACCTCGCCGCGGAACTCCTCGACGTGGCCGTCCGGCCACGCGAGCGACAGGACCGCGACGAAGAAGGCGCGGCGCTGGTCGGGTGTCGTCGCCCCCACCGCCTGCAGCGCGTCCTCGACCTTGCGCATGGCGAGGCCGAAGTCCTTGCTCTCGCCGGCCCAGCGGGCGGAATAGATGCCGGGGTCGCCACCGATCGCCGGCACGACGAGGCCGGAATCGTCCGCGAGCGCCGGCAGGCCGGAGGCGGTGGCCGAGGCGAGCGACTTCAGCGTCGCGTTCCCCTCGAAGGTGGTGGCGGTCTCCTCCGGCTCCGGCAGGCCGAGCTCGCCGGCCGACACCGTCTCGATGCCGAACGGCGCCACCAGCATGCGGATCTCGAAGATCTTGCCCTTGTTGTGGCTCGCCACGACGAGCTTGGGCTCGGTCAGGCGACGGGCGGTGCGGGCGGGAGCGTCCATCGAAACCCTCAGGAGATCGCGAGCTTCTGCAGCTCGACCAGGCGCGAGACGCCGCCGGCCGCGAGATCGAGCAGGGTGTCGAGGTCGGCGCGGCTGAACGGCTTGCCCTCCGCCGTGCCCTGCACCTCGACGATGCCGCCCGCGCCGGTGATGACGAAGTTCGCGTCCGTCTCGGCGCGACTGTCCTCGGCATAGTCGAGGTCGAGCACCGGCGTGCCTTCGAGAATACCGCAGGAAATGGCGGCGATATGGTCGGTCAGCACCGGCGCGGTGATCATGCCGCGGCTGCGCATCCACTCGACGCAGTCGCGCAACGCCACCCAGGCGCCGGTGATCGAGGCAGTGCGGGTGCCGCCGTCGGCCTGCAGTACGTCGCAGTCGATGGAGATCTGGCGCTCGCCGAGCGCCGGCAGGTCGACGACGGCCCGCAGCGAGCGGCCGATCAGGCGCTGGATTTCCTGGGTGCGGCCCGACGCCTTGCCGGCGGTGACCTCGCGGCGGTTGCGGGTGTGGGTGGCGCGCGGCAGCATGCCGTACTCCGCCGTCACCCAGCCCTTGCCGCCGCCGCGCAGCCACGGCGGCACCTTCTCTTCCAGGCTCGCCGTGCAGATGACGTGGGTGTCGCCGAAGCGGACCAGGCACGAGCCTTCGGCGTGACGGGCGACGCCACGCTCGAGGGAGACGGCGCGCAGCTCGTCGGCGGCACGCTTGGAGGGTCGCACGAAGCTCATCGGCGGTACTTTCACACAAAAGGGCACGGAAATCGGTGCGACACGCGCCGCCGAGCCGCCTCATTAGCCTTCCGGGCCGCTCCACAGCAAGCCGCACCGGATCGATCCCCTTGCTGCGGCGCGGCGAGCCCCCATACTCTGAGGGCGCGCCCCCGCCGCGGCCGCCTCCCGCGGCCGCATCCGCCATGCCACGGGAGGAGCCTGGAGCAGATCATGGACCTCGACGCAATGCCGTCGCTCCCGTCGGGGATCGTCGATCTCGACGAGCGCTCGCGCGAGATCTTCCGGCGGCTGGTCGACGCCTATCTCAACACCGGCGAGCCGGTCGGCTCGCGCAACCTGTCGCGGCTGCTGCAGGTGTCGCTGTCGCCGGCCTCGGTGCGCAACGTCATGGCCGACCTCGAGCAGCTCGGTCTCATCTATTCGCCCCACACCAGCGCCGGCCGCCTGCCGACCGAGCGCGGCCTCCGCCTGTTCGTCGACGCCATGCTGGAGCTCGGCGACCTCGGCCTGGACGAGCGCCGCCGCATCGAGGCGCAGGTCGCCATGTCCGGCGGCGCCCGCACCGTCGACAGCGTGCTCGGCGAGGCCAGCCAGCTCCTCTCCGGCCTATCGCGTGGTGCCGGCGTCGTCCTCACCCACAAGGCGGATCTCCGGCTGAAGCACATCGAGTTCGTGCGCCTCGAGCCGACCCGCGCCCTCGTCGTGCTGGTCGGCGAGAGCGGCACGGTGGAGAACCGCGTCGTCGGCCTGCCGCCCGGCCTGCCGACCTCGGCGCTGACCGAGGCGACGAACTACCTCAACGCCCACCTGCGCGGCATGACGCTGTCGGAAGCCCGCGCCGAGCTCGAGCGCCTGCAGGCGGAGGAGGCTGCCGAGCTCGATGCGCTCGCCCGACAGGTCGTCGAGGACGGCCTCGGCGTCTGGTCCGGGGCGGAGGGCGACAGCCCCGACCGGCTGATCGTCAGCGGCCGCGCCAACCTGCTCGAGGACGTCAAGGCGCGCGAGGACCTCGAGCGGGTGCGGCTCCTGTTCGAGGACCTCGAGCAGAAGCGCGACCTCATCCAGCTCCTCGGGCTCGCCGAGGGCGGCGAGGGCGTGCGCATCTTCATCGGCTCGGAAAACAAGCTGTTCTCGCTGTCGGGCTCCTCGGTGGTGGTCTCCCCCTACCGCGACCGCGAGGGCCGCATCGTCGGCGTGCTCGGCGTCATCGGGCCGACGCGGCTCAACTATGCGCGGGTCGTGCCGGTGGTGGACTACACGGCGAAGGTCGTCGGCCGCATCCTCGGCTGACGCGAGAGCCGCGCGGCAGACGCAGGCGCAGCGGCTGGTGGAGGGGCCTCCACCTTGCCACTGCCCCGACGCCCCGCTAAGCGCGTGCGCCGGCACGCGCCGGTCGCGTCCCGAGGGTCCAGCCGATGTCGCTCAACGCCCTGCTGCCGACCGGCGGCCTGCCGGCCTATCTCCTGCCCGTCGTCATGCTGATCTGCTCGAACGTCTTCATGACGTTCGCCTGGTACGGCCACCTCAAATACAAGTCGGCGCCGATCCTGCTCGCCGTGCTGGTCAGCTGGGGCATCGCCTTCATCGAGTACTGCTTCGCCGTGCCGGCGAACCGCATTGGCTCGAACGTCTACTCGCCCGCGCAGCTGAAGACGATGCAGGAGGTGATCACCCTCATCGTCTTCGCGGTGTTCTCGGCCACCTATCTCGGCGAGGCGGTGACGTGGAAGCAGGGCGCCGGCTTCGTGCTGATCGCCGCCGGCGCCGCGCTGATCTTCCAGAAGTAGAGACCGACCTCAGTCCGTCACGGCCGGGGTGAGGCGCCAGAGGGCGCCGTCGCCGGCGTCGGTGAGGACGAGGAGCGAGCCATCGGGAGCCTGGCGGACGTCGCGGATGCGCCCGATGGTGCCCTCCAGGAGCCGCTCCTCGCCGACGACGCGGTCACCCTCGATGTCGAGGCGGACCAGCATCTGGCCGCGCAGGGCCCCGACGAAGAGGTCGCCGTTCCACTCGGGGAACGCGGTGCCGGTGTAGTAGGCCATCCCCGACGGGGCGATCGACGGCGTCCACTGGTAGATCGGCTGCTCCATGCCCTCGGCCGCCTTGCCGACGCCGATCGGCTCGCCGGAATAGTCGACGCCGTGGGTGATCACCGGCCAGCCGTAATTCTTGCCCACTTCGGGATAGTTGATCTCGTCACCGCCGCGGGCGCCATGCTCGATGGCGACGACGTCGCTGGTCGACGGGTCGAGCGCCGCGGCCTGGATGTTGCGGTGTCCGTAGGACCAGATCTCCGGCAGCGCGCCCTCCTGGCCGACGAACGGGTTGTCGTCGGGGATGCTGCCGTCGGCGTTGATGCGCACGAGCTTGCCGATCGTCGTCGACAGGTCCTGGGCGCGCTCGCGCTGCTGGCGGTCGCCGAGCCCGATGAACAGCTTGCCGTCCGGCGCGAAGACGAGGCGCGCACCGAAATGCGAGGTCCCGCTGACCTTCGGCACCTGCTGGAAGATCACCTCGACGTCATCGAGGCGCGCCGTGGCGCCGTCGCGCGTCAGCCGGCCACGCGCCACTGCGGTGCCGGCGCCACCTTCGCCAGCCTCGGAAAAAGCGAGGTAGATCATGCGGTTGCCCGCGAAGTCGGGATCGAGGACGACGTCGAGCAGGCCACCCTGGCCGCCAGCGCGGACGTCGGGCACGCCGGAGACCGGCTCCGACTGCAGTTCGCCATCGACGATGAGCCGAAGGCGCCCCGGCCGCTCGGTGACGAGCATGGCGCCGTCCGGCAGCACCGCGACGCTCCAGGGGTGCTCGAGCGGACCGGCGAGGCGCTCGACAGTCATGCTGTGGTGCTCGGTCTCGACGACCTCGGCGAGGGCCGGCGCGGTGAGCAGCGCGGCGAGCGAGGCGGAAAGGGCGAGGCGTGCGGCGGTCATCATCTGTCTCCCGATCATGTCTGGCCCCGCCCATCCCGTTGTGCCGGCCGATATAGGCCGGCGGCGCGGGTCGGCCAGTGCAGTCTGTCCGCGCGTCGCGCGAGGGCGGGGCGCCCACCGGCGGCCGCCCGTTGGCGGCGCCGGAACTCCGGGCTACAACGCCGCCACCGCGCCGACGATCCGGCGCCCGGCCCAGAATCCCGAGCCCGCAGCCCCATGCCGCACGCCCGCGCCGATCTCCTCGCCCGCCTCGCCGCCCTCGGGATCGACGCCCCGACGGTCGACCACCCGCCGCTCTACACGGTGGCGGACTCCCAGGCGCTGCGTGGCGAGATCGCCGGCGCGCACTCGAAGAACCTCTTCCTCAAGGACCGCAAGGACGCGCTGTTCCTGGTGGTCGCGCTGGAAGACGCGACGATCGACCTGAAGCGCATCCACGAGCGCATCGGCGCGAGCGGCAAGGTGAGCTTCGGCAAGCCGGAGCTTCTGATGGAGGTCCTCGGCGTCGAGCCCGGGTCGGTGACGCCGTTCGGCGCGATCAACGACGAGGGCCACCGCGTTTCGGTGGTGCTCGACGCCCGGCTGATGCAGGCCGAGACGCTGAACTTCCACCCGCTCGTCAACACCGCCACCACCACGATCGCCCGCGACGGGCTGATGGCCTTCCTGGAGGCGGTGGGCCATCCGCCGCGCATTCTGGCGGTGTCGCAGGAAGCCATCGACGCGGGTTTGTAATTCTTCCGCGGACGCGCCATTTTCTGCGCCGACAGGCAGCGCCGGCGCGGCAGGGCGAATAGTCCAGGCCGCGCCCGACGCGGCGAGGTGAACGATCCGGACCGCGCCCGCGCGGCCGAGAAGAACCCGGGCCACGCTCGCGCGGCCATGACGAACATCGAGGACAGATCACCATGAGCGATCTCCTGCTCGGCGCAAACGGACGTCCGACCCCCGGGGCGCCTGCGGGCGGCGACGCCGTCGTCGACACCACCACGGCCACCTTCGTGAAGGACGTCATCGAGCCCTCGCGGCAGGTGCCGGTGCTGGTCGACTTCTGGGCGACCTGGTGCGGGCCCTGCAAGCAACTGGCCCCGGTGCTCGAGAAGGTCGTCAAGGCGGCGAAGGGCAAGGTCAAGCTCGTCAAGATGGACATCGACAAGCACCCGGAAGTGGCGGGGCAGCTCGGTATCCAGTCGATCCCCGCCGTCATCGCCTTCAAGGACGGCCGCCCCCTCGACGGCTTCATGGGGGCGCTGCCGGAGAGCCAGGTGGCGGGCTTCGTCGAGCGCCTGATCGGGCCGAACGGCGGCCCGGACATCACCGAGATCCTCGACGAGGCCGACCAGCTGCGTACCGCAGGTGACCTCGAGGGCGCCGCCGAGCGCTATCGCGCCGTCGCCGAGGCGGACTCGGAGGTGGTGCGGGCCACCGCCGGCCTCGCCCAGGTGGCGATCGCCGCCGGCGACCTCGCCTATGCCCGCGAACTGCTCGACGCCGTCCCGGCCGCCAAGGCCTCGGATGCCGCGGTGGCGGCGGCGCGTGCCGCCCTCGACCTCGCCGAGCAGGCGGCCTCCCTCGGCGATCGCGGCCAGCTCGAGCGGGCGGTCAACGAGAACCCCGGCGATCTGCAGGCGCGCTTCGACCTCGCGGTGCTGCTCGGCACCATCGGCGACCGCGCCGCGGCGGTCGATCACCTCATCGACATCCTCCGCCGGAACCGCACCTGGAACGAGGACGCGGCCCGCAAGCAGCTCCTGCAGTTCTTCGAGGCGTGGGGTCCGACGGAGCCGATGACGAAGGAAGGTCGACGTCGCCTGTCGTCGGTGCTGTTCTCCTGACCTATCTACCGGGTCGGGGAACGGACGACGGCAAAGGAGACCGGCAATGCGGGTCGGAAATCATGACTATCGGGGACCGGCGGACCTGCCGGCGGTGATCCCCGTGTTCCCGCTGCCCGGGGCGCTGCTGCTTCCGCGCGGGCACATGCCGCTCAACATCTTCGAGCCGCGCTACATGGCGATGATCGACGCGGCGCTGCGCACCGAGCGCGTCATCGGGATGGTGCAGCCGCGCTTCGACGTCGGCCAGCTCGACCTCGGCGGCACGCCGCCGCTGTGCGAGATCGGCTGCGCCGGCCGCCTCACCGCCCACCAGGAGACGGGCGACGGCCGCTACCTCGTGACGCTGAACGGCATCTCGCGCTTCCGCATCATCGAGGAGCTGCCCGGACCGGCGCCCTATCGTCTCTGCCGCGTCACGGCCGCGGCCTATGAGGAGGACTTCCGCGCCGACGCCGGCGAGACCGGCGTCGACCGCGCCATGCTGCTCGCGACCTTCCGGCGCTATCTCGACGCCAACAAGCTCGAGGCGGACTGGCAGAGCGTCGAGCGCGCGTCCAACGAGACGCTGGTCAACGCTTTGTCGATGATGAGCCCCTACGGCCCCGCCGAGAAGCAGGCGCTGCTGGAGGCGGAGAACCTCGAGGCGCGGGCCGAGACGCTGATCGCTCTGACCGAGATGGCGCTCGCCCGCACCGAGGGCGACGGCCCGGCACGGCTGAACTGAGGGGAACGGGCATGGGCGACGTCGACACGAGCGGGGCCCACACGGGCGAGGCCAAGGCGGCGCGGCGGCCGGACCCGAAGCTGCTCGAGCTCCTGGTCTGTCCGCTGACCAAGACGACGCTCGAATACGACGCGGCGGCGCAGGAGCTGATTTCCCGCGCCGCCCACCTCGCCTATCCGATCCGCGACGGCATCCCGATCATGCTGCCCGACGAGGCCCGCAAGCTGCCGGACTGACCGCGTCTGCCGGGGGCGCTCAGCGCCCGAGCACCGCCGGTACGGCGTGTCCGCGGCGGCGGCAGGCGGCGACGACGGTGTTGGCGAGCAGGCAGGCGATCGTCATCGGGCCGACGCCGCCTGGCACCGGCGTGATCGAACCGGCGACGGCGCGGGCCTCCTCGAAGGCGACATCGCCGACGAGGCGCGTCTTGCCCTCGCCCTTGTCGGGCGCCGGCACGCGGTTGATGCCGACGTCGATGACGCAGGCGCCGGGCTTCACCCAGTCGCCGCGCACGAGCTCCGGCCGGCCGGCCGCGACCACCAGCACGTCGGCCGCGCGGCAGACGGCGGGAAGGTCGCGGGTGCGCGAGTGCGCCATCGTCACGGTGGCGTCGGCCGACTGTAAGAGCAGCGCCACCGGCTTGCCGACGAGGATGGAGCGGCCGACGACCACGGCGTTGAGCCCGCTGAGCGAGCCGACGGCCTCCTTCGCCAGGATCACGCAGCCCTGCGGCGTGCACGGGACGAGGCCCGGCTTGCCGAGCACCAAGAGGCCGGCATTCCACGGCGTCAGGCCGTCGACGTCCTTGGCGGGGTCGATGCCGCTGACCACGCGGTCCGTATCGATGTGGCGCGGCAGCGGCATCTGCACGAGGATGCCGTCGACGGCGTCGTCGCGGTTGAGGCGCTCGACGAGGGCAAGCAGCTCGGCCTCGGGCGTGTCGGCGGCGAGGCGATGCTCGAAGGAGCGCATGCCGGCGGCGGCCGTGTCGCGCACCTTGCTCGCGACATAGACCTCGCTCGCCGGATCGTTGCCGACGAGGACGACGGCGAGGCCCGGCTGCACGCCCGGGCCGGCCGCAAGCTCGGCCACGGCGGTCGCTACATCCGCCTTGAGGCGCGCGGCGCGTGCCTTGCCGTCGATGAGAGTGGCGGTCATGCCCGATCCCCCTTGCCCCGCCGGCCGAGGCCGGCGCTCGCCAATGCCGCGGCGATGGCGGACGCCAGGGTGGCTCCGTCGCCGTCGATCTCCACCGTCTTCGTCCGCTGGGTCCGGCCGGCCGCGACCCGCACGTCCCGCTTCGGCACGCCCACCGCCGTCGCCACCAGCGCCTCGACGGCGGCGTTGGCGGCCCCGTCGGCCGGCAGCGCGCGCACGCGCGCCAGAACCACGGGGCGACCGTCGGAGAGCATGGCGATGCCTTCCAGGGCGTCGGCACCGCCGCGCGGAGTCACGCGCAGACGCAGGCTGAGCCCGGAGAGGCCGACGGTCCAGGGCGTGGCAGTGTTCGCTCCCGCCGGCGACGCAGCGGGGCCGGTCGGTGTTTCGGGTTGCCGGGCTGCGCCGCGCATGGAGTGCGGCCGCCGGGCTCCGCCCGGCAGGGTTTCAGCTCGCCGGGCTCCGCCCGCCATGGCCTCAGAAGACGCTCGGATAGAGGTACATCACGATCACGCGCTGGATCAGGAAGATCGCCAGGAAGACCACGATCGGCGACAGATCGAGCCCGCCGAGTTGCGGCAGCCGGTTGCGGATCGGCCGCAGCACCGGCTCGGTCAGCGCGTAGAGGGCGTTGCCGATGGTACCGACGATCTGGTTGCGCGGATTGACGACGTTGAAGGCGTAGAGCCAGGAGAAGATCACCGACGCGATCAGCACGTAGATGTAGAGATCGAGCACCAGCAGGATGACGTCGAGGATCGCGCGCATGAAGGCTCCGGCACGGAACGCCGTGGGGCGACGGCGTGTGGCGACCCGTGATGTAGCGGTCTGACCCCGCCCCCGCAAGGCGCGGCGCGGTCGCGGCGGCGGCGGCGAGCCTATCGCTCGTCCTCACCCCCGGTCCTCGCATCTGTATCTCTCCGCAGTCATTCCCGGCCTTGTGCCGGGAACCCATTGCCATCGGCACATCGACACCTCGCGGCGAAGGAGGTCGGCGCGAGCGTTGCATGGGTTCCCGGCACAAGGCCGGGAATGACCACGAGAGAGGTTGAGAGTGCAGTGAGACCGTCGCGACGCGAGACGCTCAGCCGCTGCGGCCGCTACGGCGAGCGGCGCGCCTCGCGCCCCATCAGCCCCTGAGCGTGGCGCCGGTCGCCTTGGCCACCGCCTCGACGACGCGCTTGCCGACGGCGTCGATCTCGGCGTCGGTCAGCGTCCGCTCGCGCGGCTGCAGGACCACCTCGATCGCCACCGACTTGGCGCCGTCGGGAATGCCCTTGCCCTCGTAGACGTCGAAGACGCCGACGCGGTCGATCAGCGCCTTGTCGGCGCCGGCGGCGGCCTTCAGCACGTCGGCCGCCGCGACGCCGCGATCGACGATGAAGGCGAAGTCGCGCGACACCGCCATCAGCTCGGGCAGCGACAGCGCCGGCTTCGCCTTGGTCGGCCGCGGCTTCTGCGCCGGCACGGCGTCGAGGATGATCTCGCAGACCGACAGCGGCCCCTCGACGTCGAGGGCAGCAAGCGTCTTCGGGTGCAGTTCCCCGAAGTGGCCGAGCACGAGCGGTCCGAGCCGGAGCGTGCCGGAGCGGCCGGGGTGGAACCACGCCGGCGCATCGGCCGTCACCTGCACGCGGTCGACCGGCGCGCCGGCGGCCTCCAGGATGGCGAGCGCATCGGCCTTGGCGTCGTAGGCGCTGACCGCAGGTGCTGCGCCGGACCAGTGGCGGCCGGCGCCGATTAGCCCGGCGGTGCCGCGGCGGACGGCGGCGGCGGCGCGCTTCTGGTCATCCGGCCGGTCGCCGCGGAAGATCTGGCCGACCTCGAACAGCGCCGTGTCGGGCGTGCCGCGGTCGGCGTTGCGCTGGGCGGCGGCGGCAAGCCCCGGAATCAGGCTCGGGCGCATGTCGGAGAGGTCGCTCGCGATCGGGTTCGCGAGCGCCAGCTCCGGCTGTCCGCCGCCGAAGGCTTCCGCGTGGGACTTCGGCACGAACGACCACGTCATCGCCTCGACGAGGCCGCGGGCGGCGAGCGTGCGGCGGGCGTTGCGGGCGCGTATCTGACCAGGCGTCAGCACCCGCGGCGCCACCGTGGGCAGGCGCGACAGCGGCGTCGAAACGATCTGGTCGAGGCCGGTGATGCGGACGACCTCCTCGACGAGGTCGGCCTTGCCGTCGACGTCGGGCCGCCAGCTCGGCGGCACGACGGCGCGCATCGGGCCGGCGCCGGTCACCTCGAAGCCGAGACGGCCGAGGGTGTCGACGATGGCGCCGTCATCGAGCGTCAGCCCCGACAGGCGCTTCACCTCGGCGAGCGGGAAGGCGACGACGCGGCGCGTGTCCGGCACGGCGCCGGCCACCGTGATCGCCGTCGGCGTGCCGCCGCAGAGCTCCAGGATCATCCGCGTCGCGAGTTCGAGGCCGGGCACGGCGAAGGCCGGGTCGACGCCGCGCTCGAAGCGGAAGCGCGCGTCGGAGTTGACGCCGAGCTTGCGGCCCGTCTGGGCGATGTTGAGCGGATCCCACAGCGCCGATTCCACCAGCACGTCGGTGGTCTCTTCGGTGCAGCCCGAGGCCTCGCCACCCATGATGCCGGCGAGCGATTCGACGCCGGCGTCGTCGGCGATGACGCACATCGTCTCGTCCAGCGCGTAGGTCTTGCCGTCGAGCGCCAGCAGGCTCTCGCCGGCGCGGGCGCGGCGGACGACGAGGTCGCCCTTCACCTTGGCGGCGTCGAAGACGTGCAGCGGCCGGTTGCGATCGTGGGTGAGGAAATTGGTGATGTCGACCAGCGCGTTGATCGGGCGCAGCCCGATGGCGCGCAGCCGCGCCTGCAGCCACGCCGGCGAGGGGCCGTTCTTCACACCGCGGATGAGGCGCAGGCCGAACATCGGGCAGAGCGGCGCGCTTCCCTCGAAGGCGAGCGTCACCGACACCGGGCAGTCGCCCTCTCCGGCGACCGGCTCGACCTCGGGCGTCTTCACCCGGCCGAGACCCGCGGCGGCGAGGTCGCGGGCGATGCCGGAGATGCCGAGGCAGTCCGGCCGGTTCGGCGTCACCGCCACCTCGACGACGGGGTCGGTCAGGCCCGACCAGGCGGCGTAGGGCGTGCCGACGGGGGCGCCGTCCGGCAGGTCGATGATGCCGTCATGGTCTTCGGACAGCATCAGCTCGCGCTCGGAGACGAGCATGCCGCGGCTCTCGACGCCGCGGATGGTGCCGACCTTGAGATCGACGCCGGTGCCGGGGACGTGGGTTCCGGGGGCTGCGAACACGCCGGTCATGCCGGTGCGGGCGTTCGGCGCGCCGCAGACGACCTGCACGGGGTCGCCCGAGCCGGTGTCGACGATGCAGACCCGCAGCTTGTCGGCGTTCGGGTGCTTCTCGGCGGAGATCACCTTCGCGATGACGAACGGCGCCAGGGCCTTGCCGGGATCGTCGACCTTCTCGACCTCCATGCCGATGGCATTGAGCTTGTCGAGAATGGCGTCCAGCGACGCCTCCGTCTCGAGATGCTGCTTCAGCCAGGTGAGGGTGAACTTCATGCGTCGTCTCCCGCGACCAGAGCGTCCGCCCGGTCGCTTCGGGCACGTGAACCCTCCCCCCGCGCGGGGGAGGGTAGGGAGGGGGGGCCGCCACGGGTGCTGACGGGGATAGTGCGCTCGGCGGCCGCCGCGAGGATCGTCTCGACGACGCCGACGAGATTTCGAACGACCTCGTCGTTCCAGAAGCGCAGCACGCGATAGCCGCAATCGGCGAGCCAGGCGTCCCTCGCCTCGTCCCGCCGCGACTGGGCGGTCCACGAATGCCCGCCACCATCCAGCTCGACGACCAGCCGAGCCGCATGGGACACGAAATCCACGACGTAGGGCCCCATTGGCACCTGCCGTCGGAAGGCTAGGCCTGCCTGTCGGTGCGCCCGCAGTTGCCCCCACAAGAGCCGCTCGGGATCGGTCATATCCCGGCGCAGACGCCTGGCGAGGTCGCGGCGGTGCGTCGGAAGCCGAGTTCGCGGCATCCCCCCCTCCCTACCCTCCCCCGCCAGGGGGGAGGGTTCGCGTTGTGCATGGGGGAAGGTTATTCCAGAAACAAAACGGGAACAAGAAAGATTCTTGGGTAGGTGAGCGCCCCCCAAAAACGCGGCGCAAACCCTCCCCCCTCGCGGGGGAGGGCAGGGAGGGGGGGCCGCCGCGAATACAGCACGCGAGAGGTTTACCGACACGGCAGCAAACGCTCCATCACGCGCTCAGCCCGCCGAACAGGGTCGGCAGGTCGAGGGGGCGGAAGCCGTAGTGGGCGAGCCAGCGGGCGTCGGCGTCGAAGAAGGCGCGCAGGTCCGGCATGCCGTATTTCAGCATGGCGATGCGGTCGATGCCCATGCCCCAGGCGAAGCCCTGGTACTTGTCCGGGTCGATGCCGCCGGCGCGCAGCACGTTCGGGTGGACCATGCCGCAGCCGAGGATCTCCAGCCAGTCCTCGCCCTCGCCGATGCGAATTTCCGAGCCGCTACGCTTGCAGCGGATGTCGACTTCCATCGACGGCTCGGTGAACGGGAAGAACGACGGCCGGAAGCGCATCTCGACCTTCGGCACCTCGAAGAAGGCCTTGCAGAACTCCTCCAGCACCCACTTCAGGTGGCCGATCGTCGCCGTCTCGTCGACGACGAGGCCCTCCACCTGGTGGAACATCGGCGTGTGGGTCTGGTCGGAATCGTTGCGGTAGGTGCGGCCGGGGCAGATTACCCGGATCGGCGGCTGCGTCGTCTCCATGGTGCGGATCTGCACCGGCGAGGTGTGGGTGCGCAGCAGCATCCGCGAGCCGTCCGGCTTCGGATTAAAGAAGAACGTGTCGTGCATCTCGCGGGCCGGATGGCCGAGCGGGAAGTTGAGCGAGGTGAAGTTGTAGTGGTCGGTCTCGATGTCCGGCCCCTCGGCGACCGCGAAGCCAAGGTCGGCGAAGATGGCGGTGAGTTCCTCGGTCACCTGCGACACCGGGTGGATGCGGCCGGCGGACAGCGGGCCGGGGCGGACCGGCAGCGTCAGGTCGAGGCGCTCGCGGGCGAGCCGCTCGGTGAGTGCCGCCTCGGCGAGCACGGCGCGGCGCGCCTCGATCGCTGCCGCAACATCATTCTTGAGGCCGTTGAGGGCGGGGCCGACGGTGCGGCGCTCGGCGTCCGACAGGCCGCCGAGGCGCTTCATCTGCTCGGTGACGACGCCCTTCTTGCCGAGCGCGAACACCCGCGCCTCTTCCAGCGCCGCCTCGTCGGCGGCCGCGGAGATGCGGTCGATCAGGTCGCGCTTCAGCGCGTCGGTGTCGGGAGCGAGGGTGTCGGTCATCGGCGAGCGGTCCGGTCGGACGGAGAACAGGGCCCCGGACGGTCGGGGAAGCGCCGCGTTTTAGCAGAAATCGACAGAGGCGGAAGGGCGGGGTGCAAGGTCGACCAGTTGCCGGGCGGGCCGCTCTCTACTACCTTGGCGATCATGGCGGACGTTGTCGGCATCCGATACGCGAAGGCTCACTGGGCGCGCCTCATCGCGGAGGTCGAAGCGTCCGGCAGCGACGTCGTCCTGACCCGGCGCGGCAAGCCGATCGTCAAGATCGTCAAGCTGCCGCCTTCGGACGCCAAGCCAGCCGACGTTACCCCCTCCGAGGACCCGGCAGCGTCAGGCTGAAGTCGCCCTCAGCTCCGCCAGCGCAGGACCATCGGCTTCAGCGGGTTCTCGAAGGGGCGGCCGGCGGCCTCGGCCTCCTGCCACTCGGACTTCAGCCGCATCCACCAGCGCGCCTGGGTGTCGGCGTCGTTGATCAGCATCAGCTTCGGATCGTGCACGAGGCCCTCGCGCTGCTGCACGACGACGACGCGGTCCTGGTCGAGGAACACCGTCATCAGGTGCTGCAAGAGCGGGCGCAGAGCCTTCGCCCAGCCCATCGACACCCAGAACAGCTGGTGGACCTCCGTCTCGCCCTCGCTCACCGGGGTGATCGCGGTGAGGCCGACGACGGAGTTGCGGTCGCCGCGGATCTCCTCGATGCGCAGGCCCGGCAGGCGGTAGGAGATCTCGGTGGTGACGTCGGCGCCGAGGAGCTTGTAGGCGATGTTCTGCGGCGGCAAAGCGTGGCGGGCCATGCGGAAGCCGAAGGGCGACGGCTCGAACGCCTTCTCCTTCGGCCGCAGCTTGCTCGCCTTCTTCTTGAACCACCACGAGGTGTGGACGAAGGCAGCGTGGGTCGGGTCCATCAGCCCGAAGGCGGCATGGTCGGTCGAGCACGGGAACGGCAGCACGATGCCGAGCGTCGGCGCGTCGACGTCGGCGAACACCGGCATCGCCGGCGGCTCGGCCTGGTCGCCGGACGGCGCCTCACCGGCGCGGGCAAAGTAGATCCAGACGAGGCCGTTGCGCTCGACACACGGCAGCGCGCCGCAGCGGATCTTCGAGAGGTCGACCTGCTGGTCCTCGCGCAGCGACGGGATCTCGACGCAGGTGCCGGTGCGGTCGAAGCGCCAGCCGTGATAGCAGCAGGTGACGGTCTCGCCGTCGAAGGAGCCGTAGCGCAGCGGGATGCCGCGGTGCGGGCAGGCGTCGCGCAGGGCGAACACGGCTCCGGCCTTGTCGCGGCCGATCAGGAGCGGCTCGCCGAGCAGCGTCCGCGCCACCGTGGTGCCGGCTTTCACCCTGCTGCCCGGCAGCGCCATGTACCAGGTGCCGCGCAGCAGCGTCGCCGTCAGTCCCTGCATGATGTCGCTCGCTCATCCGCCGCCGGGGGTTCGGCGGCCGACGAGCGATAGCCGCCCGGGGCGGGCGGAGGCAACCGCCGCAGCGTCGCGGCGGCCGCTGGGGCCCGTTGCGGCTGGCGCCAATTGCGCCAGCCGTTCGGACGTGTACGGCGTACTGCGCCGGCGTCCTGAGCGGTGCCCGCGCGCTACTGCGCGGGCTTGGGCGCCGCCTTCACCGCGGCCTCGAGGGCCTTCTCGATCCATTGGTCGCGGGTCTGCTTCGCCGCGCGGGCGGCGGCGTCGACCTCGGTCACCACCGACTGCGGCACGCCGACCTGCAGCAGCACCTTCGACCCCGTCGGCATCTGGCCCTGGGCGAGGATGTTCGTCACCGAGGACAGGAAGGCCGACAGACGGCTCTGCTTCTGCTCGACGGAGAGCTGCGCGTCGGTCGCCAGGATCGGGCAGTAGGCGGCGACGAGGTCATCGGAGAGCTCGCCGTCGGAGACGCCGGGATTGGCTGCGCGCACCTGCGCGATGATCTCGGTGACGCGGTTGTCGAGGGTCTCGGGGGTGACGCCCTGCATCAGTTCGAGGATGCCCGAGCCCGGATCGGTCAGCGTTCCGGAGGCGCCGGTGGAGCTCACCGCCGGGCAGTCGAGTGCTTTCGCCGCCTCGGAGCCGAGGTCGGTCGTGGCGAGCTGGCCGCGCAGCGAGGCGACGAGGGCCGGCGTTGCGTCCGGCGTGCCGGGATTGCCCCAGGCGGTGCGCACGTAGTTCGCGACGTCGGCGACCTGCTGGTCGTCGAGAGCGTCGGCGAAGGCCGGCATCGGGCCGTAGTCGCCCTGGCCCGGCAGGCCGCCGAGCACGGCGGAGATGACGTTCTCCGGCCCGGTCGCCGCGGCAGCGTCGTTGCCCGAGAGCGGCGGGATGGCGTTGGCGATGCCCTGGCCTTCGGCCTGGTGGCACTGGGCGCAGACGTTGAGATAGACGGTGGCGCCCTGCTCCTTGCGCGGATCGGCGACCGGCTTCGGCGGCAGCTGGTCCGGCGTCGCCTTCAGGTAGGCGACGATGGCGTGGATGTCGGAATCCTCGAGCTTCGACAGGCTGTCGTGCACGACCTCGGACATCGGGCCGAACACCGTGCCCTTGCCGGATGCGGCACCGGTCTTCAGGTAGTCGAACACCTGCTGCTCGGTCCACCCGCCGATGCCGTCGCGAAGGTCGGAGGAAATGTTCGGCGCGAAGAAGGTGTCGATGCGGGCGCCGGCATACTGCTTGGACGGCTCCATCGCCCCCATGATGTTGCGCGGCGTGTGGCACTCGGCGCAGTGGCCGGGGCCCTCGACGAGATAGGCCCCGCGGTTGATCTCAGCCGACGCCTTGTCGTTCGGCACGAAGGTGCCGGGCGTGAAGAACATCGCCCGCCACACCGACAGCGAGGCGCGCACGTTGAAGGGGAACTCCAGCGTGTTCGGCTGGCGCGGCGCGTTCACCGGGGTGACGGTGTTGAGATAGGCGCGGATCGCCTTGACGTCGTCCGGCGGCATCTTCGTGTAGGAGGTGAACGGCATCGCCGGATAGAGGTACTCGCCGTCCTTGCCGAAGCCGTCGTGCAGGGCGCGGTAGAACTGCTCGTCCGTCCAGGCGCCGATGCCGGTCTCCTTGTCGGGGGTGATGTTCGGCGAGGTGATGCCGCCGAAGGGCGTGTTCAGCGTCAGGCCGCCGGCGAAGGGCTTGCCGCCCGGGCCGGTGTGGCAGGGCATGCAGTCGGCCGCGTCGGTCAGGTACTTGCCCTTGGCGACGAGGTCGGCGCCCGGCGCGCCGGTGCCTTCCTGGGCGCTCGCCGCCGCACTCGCCAGCACCATCGCACCGAACAGCGCCGTGCCCAGTGCCGTGCCGCGCACCGCGGCCCGAACTCCGAACCGCGGCTGCGCCGCACCGATCCGCATCCCCATACCCACTCTCCCGTCTCTCTCAGGACCGTCGCCCGCCGGCCCGAACCTTCGAAGCGTTCCAACCATTCGGCATCGCCCGTGCCGGCGCAAGCCCCGCGCGCGACGCACCCCCGCTGCTGCGCTGCCGCAATCGTGAACGTGGTCCCGGAATCGCCACGAAAAAGATGGCCGCCCGCCCGCATCCCTGCACGCCGACGTCGCAGTCACATGACGAAATGTCCATGCGGCAGGGGGCCGTGCAGTGGGAGTGTCGGCCATGACCCTTATCGGCGATCGCATCTCGCCTCGTCTCGGCGGTGTGCTGCGGCGGACCGCCCTCCCGGCCATCCTCCTGCTCGCCGCCACCGTTCCGGCCCTCGCGGCGCCCGGTTCCGGATCCGGCATGGGCCATCTCGACAGCGCCGCCATGCAGGCGGCCGCGGGCGACGTGGTGCTTGGCGCCGGGGCGGCGACCGCGATCCTCGCCGGCATGGTGGTGGTCGTCGCCGCCTCCTGGCGCGGCTTCCGCGAGATGCTGCGCCTCGACGAGGTGGAGGATCCCGGACCGCTGGACATCACCCCCCGCCAGCGCCGGCGCGATGCCGACCCGGACATCTGAGGCGGGCGTTCCCCCAGTGTGACCGGCCGCCCTTGCCGCGGCGGCCGCGGGTGCCTAGCCTCCGGCGTGTCCCTCCCGCGCCACGAGGCCGCCCATGCCGATCCTCAACCGGATCGCCGACCGCTCCGACGAGATCGCCCTCTGGCGCCGCCACCTGCACGCCCACCCCGAACTCCAGTACGACACCCATCTGACCGCCGCCTTCGTCGCGGACCGGCTGCGCGCGTTCGGCGTCGACGAGGTTGTGACCGGGATCGGGCGCACCGGCGTCGTCGCCGTCATCCGCGGCGGCCGGGGGACCGGGCAGACGATCGGCCTGCGCGCCGACATGGACGCCCTGCCGATCGAGGAGGCGACCGGCCGCGCCTGGTCGTCGACGGTCGCGGGAAAGATGCACGCCTGCGGCCATGACGGGCACTCGGCGATGCTGCTCGGCGCCGCCCAGCACCTCGCCGAAACCCGCAACTTCGCCGGCACCGCCGTGGTGATCTTCCAGCCCGCCGAAGAGGGCGGCGGCGGCGCCAAGGCGATGATCGACGATGGCCTGATGGAACGCTTCGGCATCGACGCGGTCTACGGCATGCACAACATGCCGGGGATACCGGTCGGCAGCTTCGCCATCCGCGCCGGCGGCCTGCTCGCCTCGGCCGACACGCTGGAGGTCGAGATCGAAGGCGTCGGCGGCCACGCCGCCTTCCCGCACGACTGCACGGACACGGTTCTCGCCGGTGCCGCCGTCGTGCAGGCGGTACAGCAGATCGTCGCCCGCAACGTCGACCCGCTGAAGTCGGCGGTGATCTCGATCACCTGCTTCAACGCCGGCTTCACCGACAACGTCATCCCGCAGACGGCGAGGCTCCTCGGCACCGTCCGCGCGCTCGACCCGGGCGTCCGCGACCTCTTGGAGAAGAGGCTGAACGAGGTCGTCCCGGCGGCGGCCGCGGCCTATGGCGCGACCGCCCGCGTCACCTACCGCCGCGAATATCCGGTGACGGTGAACCACGCGCGCGAGACGGCCTTCGCCGCCGAAGTGGCGGGGGAGGTGGCGGGCGCCGCCAACGTCGACGCCGACCGGCCGCCGGAGATGGGGGCGGAGGATTTCTCCTTCATGCTCGAAAAGCGCCCCGGCGCGATGATCTTCGTCGGCAACGGCGACAGCGCGCAGCTGCACCACCCCGCCTACGACTTCGACGACGCCGCCATCCCGGCCGGCGCCTCCTACTGGGTCCGCCTCGTCGAGAAGGCGTTGCCAGCGACGTGAACGGCGGCCCCTCGGGTTCCACTGTATTCACACCCCGCGACCTTGCGCGTCGCCCCTGCGCGCACGACCTCTCCGCCCGCACGGCCGCGGCTTGATCGCGGTCGCCCGCCTGTTCCTCTCCTCCGAGGCCCTTGCCATGACCAAACTCTATTTCTCGCCCGGCGCCTGCTCGATGGCTCCCCACATCGTGCTGGAGGAACTCGGCCTGCCCTTCGAGGCGGTGCCGGTGATGCTGCGCAAGGGCGAGCACAAGACCGACGCCTACACCGCGATCAACTGGAAGCAGAAGGTCCCGGCGCTCGAGGTCGACGGCAAGCGGCTGACGGAGAACGTCGCCATCCTGTCATGGCTCGGCTGGTCGAAGCCGGAGGCGAAGCTGATGCCGGCGCCGGGGACGTGGGAGGCGACCGAGGCCTTGTCGCTGCTCGCCTGGTTCTCCTCCGGTGTCCACCCGATGATCGGTCGCTTCTTCCGCCCGTCCGCCTACTGCGACCTGCCGGGCTCCGAGGATGCGGTGAAGCGCCTTGCCGGCGAGGGCACGGCGCAGGCCTTCAAGGGCATCGAGGCGATGCTCGACGGCAAGGACTGGCTGCTCGGCGACTATTCGGTGGCCGATGCCTACGCCTTCATCTTCCTGCGCTGGGCGAACCACCTCGGGCTCGACGTCTCCGCCTACACGAACTACCGCGCCCACGGCGAGCGCATGCTGGCGCGTCCGGCGGTGCAGCGCATGCTGGCGACGGAAGCCGCGGCCCAGGCGGCCGCCGCCTGACCTGACGCGGAGGCTATCGACGACCGCCGACGGACGCACAATGCGCCTGTCGGCGCCGCCGGTGGGAGGGCATTAACCTTTGGCGGTTCCCATCGGCGCGGGCGGATCGTCCCGATTCGCCGACGAGAGACCGCAGATGCCCAACGTGATCCCGTTTCGCCGCCGTGCCGTGCCGCCGCCCGACGATCTCGACATCGATCTCTACACGGCGGTGGACGTGGCGATCCGGGACCTGCGCGACATCGCCGAGCGTTGCGACGACGCCGGGCGCGTGCTCGCCGAGGAGTGCCGCCGGATGCTCGAGCGCGCCTATGCGGCCGAATCGGAGACGTCGGTGGTCTGATCGCGCCCCACCCGGGCACCGCCGTCGCGTCCGCCGGCCTCCTCGCGGGCTCGGGCGTCCTCGTTGCCGCGCAGCCACTCGCGCCAGATGCCGACGAGCAGCGCCATCAGCACCGGGCCGACGAACAGCCCGACGAGGCCGAGCGTCGACACGCCGCCGATCAGGCCGAAGAAGGTGGCGAGGAACGGCAGCTTGATCGGGCCGCCGACGAGGTGCGGGCGAAGCGTCTTGTCGACGATGAACAGCTCGATCGAGCCCCACGCAAGCAGCGCGAGGCCGGCGATCAGCTTGCCGCTGCCGACGAGATAGAGCGTGGCGATGATGACGGCCGTCGGCGCGCCGCCGGGGATGAGCGCCATGACGCCGGTGATGACGCCGAAGAACACCGGCGAGGGGATGCCGGCGATCCAGTAGGCGATGCCGAGCACGATGCCCTCGCCGATGGCGATGATGCCCATGCCGACGACGGTGGCGCTGATCGTCGCCGGCACGACGCGCGAGAAGGTCTGCCAGCGGCCTGGCAGGATGCGCTCGCCGACCCGGTCGAGCTGCGCCGCCAGCAGCAGGCCGTCCTTGTAGACGAAGAACAGCGCGATCAGCATGAACAGCATCGACAGCAGGAAGTGGAACGTCTGGCCGCCGGCAGCGAGCGCCAGCCGGTAGATGTTGCCGATGTTCTCGCCGCTGGTGATGGTGACAAGCTCGCCCAGCGCGTGCGGGCGGTTGAGGTAGGTGTTCCACTGCTCGGCGAGCCAGTCGCCGAAGAACGGCAGCGCCTGGATCCAGTCCGGGACGGGCGCGCCGAGGCGGTTGGCCTCGAGCAGCCACTGCGTCCAGATCCGCCCTTCCTCGATGGCGTAGGAGATCGCGATGACGATCGGCAGCACCAGCACCGCGATGATGATCGTCAGCGCGAGGGTGGCGGCGAGGGTCGTGTTGCCGCCGACCGCCCGCACCAGCCGCGCATAGAGCGGCCAGCTGGCGAAGCCGATGATCAGCGCCGCCAGCACCGGCACGAGGAAGCCGCGGAAGAAGTAGGCTCCGGCGACGAGCACGATGACGAGCAGCCAGCGGGCGACCGGGTGCGGCGGCAGCAGCGGCGGCGGCGGCGGCCGGCGCTCCGCCCGCGCCACCCGTCCCGTCTGCAGATCGACCTGGCTCACGTTGTCTCAGCTCCTCGCCGCGGCACCGCCGAATGCTACGCCGCCCGGCGCCGGCCGGCCAGCGGCGAGCGTCGCGGCCCGCAGACGCGGGCGGATCGGCGCTTGCCGACCTCTCTTCTGCGTGCCCATCGTGACGAAAGACTGACGCGCACGACGGCCGCTCGCGAGTGGGCGGAATGCGCCCCGCGTGCGGCCGTGGCTTGACGGCGGCGATGCGCCGTCGCATGCGGACGCCGACAGCGCCGTTCCGGCGCACCGAGGAGCGTCCGTGCCGACCGACCCGTCGTTCGAGGATCGTCTCGCCGCCGCCGTGCGGCTGACCGACGCACGGCTCGCCGTGCTGGTGGGGCCGGCGCTCGGCGCGCGCGTGCCCGGCCGCGTGCGGGACTCGATGGCCTATGCGCTGCTCGGCGGCGGCAAGCGCTTCCGGCCGTTCCTGACGATCGAGGCGGCGCGGCTGTTCGGCGGCGACGAGGCGCGGGCGGCGGCCGCGGGCGCCGCGGTCGAGTGCCTGCACACCTACAGCCTCGTCCACGACGACCTGCCGGCGATGGACGACGACGACCTTCGCCGCGGCCGGCCGACCGTCCACAAGGCCTTCGACGAGGCGACCGCCATCCTCGCCGGCGACGGCCTGCTGACGCTCGCCTTCGAGGCGCTCGCCGACCCCGCCGTGCATCCGGATGCCGAGGTGCGCATCGCCCTGGTGCAGGCGCTCGCCCGCGCTGCCGGCGCCGACGGCATGGTCGGCGGCCAGGCCCTCGACCTCGCCGCCGAGAAAGAGGATCTCGACGCGGCGCAGGTCGAGCGCCTGCAGGCGATGAAGACCGGCGCCCTGATCGTCGCCAGCGCCGAGATGGGGGCGATCGTCGCCCGCGCCCCGGACGAGGACCGCCGCCGCATCGCCCGCTTCGCCGCCCTGGTCGGGTCCGCCTTCCAGCTCGCCGACGACCTCCTCGACGTCACCGCCTCGGCGGATGCCGTCGGCAAGCGCACCGGCAAGGACGCCGAGCGCGGCAAGGCGACACTGGTGGCACTGAACGGCGAGGCGTGGGCCCGCCGGCGGCTCGCCGAGTTGGTCGAGCAGGCGGCGGACACGCTGGCGCCCTATGGCGAGCGCGCCGCGGTGCTCGTCGCCGCCGCCCGCTTCACGGCCGAGCGGCAGGCCTAGCCGGCAGACTCATCCAGCAGGCTTCGTCGGCCGCGCCCGCCGCTGCGCCAGCGCCACGCCGGCGAGCACGAGGGCGTAGCCGACGCCGTGATACCAGGCCGGCGCCTCGCCAAGGAAGGCGATCGCCATCGCCGAGCCGAACACCGGGATCAGGTGGAAGAACGGCCCGGCGCGGTTCGGCCCGATCATCCCGACGCCGCGGTTGAAGGCGAAATAGGCGAGCAGCGACGGGAACAGGATGACGAAGACGATCGTCGCCACCGTCAGCCAGTCGGCCCGGAAGACGTATCCGGTGGAGATCTCCCAGACATAGGCCGGGGCGAGCATCACCGCGCCGAAGCCGATGGTGACGGTGAGGAACGACATCGGGTGGATCGCCGGCCGGCGCTTCAGGAGCGCCGAGTAGAGCGCGTAGATCGCCACCGCCCCCACCATGATCGCGTCGCCGCGGTTGACCGTCAGCGTCAGGATCGTCGCCGGATCGCCGCGGGTGACGATCGCCACGACGCCGGCGAGCGAGCACAGGATGCCGGCGAGCTGGAAGCGGGTCAGCCGGTCGCCGTAGAGGATCAGCGACCAGGCGCCGATCATCAGCGGCATCACCGACTGCATCAGCAGGCCGTTGAGCGCCGCCGTCTCCTGCAACGCGGCATAGGCGAGCGTGTTGTAGAGGGTGATGCCGGTGAGCGAGAGCAGCAGCATGATCGGCAGGTGGCGGCGGATCGCCGGCCAGTCGCGCCGCATGTGGCCGAGGGTGAACGGCAGGAGGATGAGGAAGGCGCCGATCCAGCGGACCTCCGACAGTGCCACCGGCGGCACGTGGCCGGCGATGTAGCGCCCGAGCACGATGTTGGAGCCCCAGCAGAGCGGCGGGATCGTCAGGAGCAGGTAGGGATTGTCGAAGGCACGCCGCACGCGCGCGATCGCCGGAGAGGTCATGGGCGGCGCTGATTCTGGCGGCACCCAGCGGCTTGCGCGGGGAACCGCTGACGTCGGGCGGGCACGGGTGCCCGGCGGGGACGCCATAATCCCCGCCGTCGTCGGAATGTAAATGCCGCCGCGCCGGTTCCGCCCGGCCCGGCGCGCGACCCGCGTCGCCCTAGGATGCGGCCTCGAGATGGGCCGCCAGCCGGTCGAGGCTGCTGGTCCAGCCTCGCTCGTGTCCGGTGCGGGCCTGCTCGTCGAAGAACTGTTCGTGGATCAGCGTGAACAGCGTGCCGTCGTCGTCCGGGGCGAAGCGCAGCGTCACCAGCGACACCCGCTCCGGCGTCGACTGCCAGGCCCAGTCGAAGACGAGGCGCTCGCCCGCCACCACCTCGCGGTAGGCACCGCCGACGCCGTGCCGCTCGCCGTCCGGCGTGGCGAAGCGGATGCGGAAGCGGCCGCCGACGCGCACGTCGAGCTCGGCGGTGCCAACCTCCGAGCCCTCCGGCCCCCACCACTTCGCGAGTTGCTCCGGCCTCGTCCACGCGTCGTAGACCTTGGCCGGCGGTGCCTTGATGTGACGCCGCAGCATCAGGCTGGGCTTGCCCGCCGCGGCCGCGCTGGCGTCGGCGACCGTCCCTCCAGTGGGCATGCCGGAAGCGGTGCGGCCGCCGGCTGAGGTGCTGGCAAAGGTGCGGGAAGGGCTCATGGCGTCTCGTCCTTTGGCGGTTCGGTGGCGGGGGGCGCCAGCGCGGCGGCACGATCCGCGGCGGCGTCCGCCTCGACCAAGGCGACCAGGCGGTCGAGACCCGCGGTCCAGAAGCGCTCGTAGCGCTCGAGCCAGGCCATCGCCTCGCGCATCGGCTCCGCCTCCAGCCGGCAGGTGACGGTGCGGCCGACCTTCGTCCGCGACACCAGCCCCGCATCGCCGAGCACGTCGAGGTGCTTCATCACCGCCGGCAGCGACATCGCGAAGGGGCGGGCGAGCTCGCTGACGCTGAGCGCGTCCTCCGCGCCGAGGCGCGCCACGATGGCGCGCCGTGTCGGATCGGCGAGCGCGGCGAACGTGCGGTCGAGCGAAGGGTGGGTTTGATTAACCATAGAGTTAACTATGGTGCGGTCGGCCCCGGAGGTCAAGTGTGCGGAACGACGGGGCGACGAAGTCCGGCGCGCGCGACCAAGGTACGGCGCAAACCCTCCCCCCTCGCGGGGGAGGATAGGGAGGGGGGGAGCCCCGAACTCGGCGCTCGCTCGGGGCAGAGGTTCTTTCCGCCGCGCTCCCGCGCGGCACCCCCCTCCCGGCGGCTGCGCCGCCGACCTCCCCCGCGAGGGGGGAGGGTTCGCCCCTGCCTTTGGCTGTCGGTGCGAGCCCTCGACAGGCGTCCTTGACTCGGGTGGCTCAGGCCACATACTTTACTACTTGGTTTAGTAATGGACCGACTGTCCCGGTCGGCCCCCGACCCGTCAGGGAGACCCCGCCATGAAGCTCTACTTCTCCGACACCATGAACCCGCGGAAGGCCTGCGCCGCCGCCCGCTATCTCGATGCCCCCGTGACCTTCGTCCCGGTCGATCTCGGCAAGGGCGAGCACAAGCGGCCCGAATTCCTCGCCATCAACCCCAATGGCAAGGTGCCGGTGCTGACCGACGGCGAGTTCCGCCTGTGGGAGGCGAACGCCATCATGGCCTACCTCGCCCGCAAGACCGGATCGGACTTCCTGCCGACCGACGACGCCCGCCTGATCGAGGTGATGCGCTGGCTCAGCTGGGACGCCGACCACTTCTCCAGCCACGCCGGCACGCTATATTTCGAGCACGTTATCAAGGCGAAGTTCGCCATCGGCGCCCCCGACCGGGCCGCCGTCGAGGAGGCGACCACCCGCCTGCGTCCGTTCGCAGCCGTCCTCGACGACCATCTCGCCGGCCGTGCCTGGCTCGTCGGCGATGCCCCGACGATCGCCGACTTCGCCGTCGCCGCGACGCTGCCCTATGCCGAGGAGGCCCGGATCCCGCTCGGCGACTACCCGGCCGTCGCGCGCTGGCACGACCGGCTGAACGCCATCGACGCCTGGCGCGAGCCCTACCCGTCGGAACGGGTGTTTGCGACGGTCTGACGACGACGCCTCGAAACGCGCGCCTCTTTCCGCTATAGAGCCTCGTCAACGCCGCCCGGCCACCCGGGCGGCGCTGCGTTGTGCGCGCAACGTCCGAGGAAAGCGTCATGGGCAACGTCGTCGTCGTCGGGTCGCAGTGGGGCGACGAGGGGAAGGGCAAGATCGTCGACTGGCTGTCGGAACGCGCCGACGTCGTCGTGCGCTTCCAGGGCGGCCACAATGCCGGCCACACCCTCGTCATCGACGGTGTCAGCTACAAGCTGTCACTGCTGCCCTCCGGCGTCGTGCGGCCCGGCAAGCTCGGCGTCATCGGCAACGGCGTCGTCCTCGACCCGCACGCCCTCGTCAGCGAGATCGCCAAGCTCGCGGCCCAGGGTGTCGCCGTGTCGCCTGCGACCCTGAAGATCGCCGACAACGTCTCGCTGATCCTCTCCGTCCACCGCGACCTCGACGCCCTGCGCGAGAACGCCACCACCGGCACGAAGATCGGCACCACCAAGCGCGGCATCGGCCCGGCCTACGAGGACAAGGTCGGCCGCCGCGCCATCCGCCTCGTCGACCTCGCCGACCTCTCGACGCTGCCCGCCAAGATCGACCGCCTGCTCGCCCACCACAACGCGCTCCGGCGCGGGCTCGGCGAGCCCGAGGTGGAGGCCGCCGTTCTCTATGACGAGCTCGCGAGCGTCGCCGACCAGGTGCTGCCGTTCATGGACGCCACCTGGCGCATCCTCGACCAGGCCCGGCGCGAGGGCCGGCGCATCCTGTTCGAGGGCGCCCAGGGGGCGCTCCTCGACATCGATCATGGCACCTACCCGTTCGTGACGTCGTCGAACACGGTGGCCGGCCAGGCCGCCGCCGGCGCCGGCATCGGCCCCGGCGCGCTCGACTACGTGCTCGGCATCACCAAGGCCTACACGACGCGCGTCGGCGAGGGACCGTTCCCGACCGAGCTGAAGGACGCGATCGGCGACTTCCTCGGCGAGCGTGGCCACGAGTTCGGCACCGTCACCGGCCGCAAGCGGCGCTGCGGCTGGTTCGACGCGGCCCTCGTCCGCCAGACCGTGCGCACCGCCGGCATCGACGGCATCGCGCTGACCAAGCTCGACGTGCTCGACGGCCTCGACGAGCTGAAGATCTGCGTCGGCTACCGCCTCGACGGCCGCGAGCTCGATTTCCTGCCGGCCGAACAGTCGGCGCAGGCGCGCGTCGAGCCCGTCTACGAGACGATGGCCGGCTGGAAGGAGACGACGAAGGGCGCCCGCACCTGGGCGGAACTTCCGGCCCAGGCGATCAAGTACGTCCGCCACGTCGAGGAACTGATCGGCGCGCCGGTGGCCATGCTGTCGACCAGCCCCGAGCGCGAGGACACCATCCTTGTCGCGGACCCGTTTCAAAGCTAAGAGCTAGGCTGCGTTACTGCTTCGGCCGGGCATCGCGCCCGTCGCCGCGGGACCATCCTCACCCGTCGTCCGCTTCACATGGGTCCGCCTCGAAAAAGCCGGCGGGCACGCGTAGGCGGCACGGCGCACGGACGATACCGATAGGGCACCGACCGGACAGGGCATGGCAGACTACTACACCGTGCTGCAGCGGGCCGTGGCCGCGCTCCCCGAGAATACCGGCGCTGGCCGGCGCGCGATCTACGACAAGGCGCGCGCGGCTCTCGTCCGCCAGCTCGAGACCATTCAGCCGCCGTTGCCGGCGGCCGAGATCGCCAAGCAGCGCCTGTCGCTCGAGGAAGCGGTGCGCCGCATCGAGGCGGACGTCGCCCGCACCGCCACGCCGCGTCCCACGGCCCCGGCCGCTCCGCTAGAGCCGCGCCGCGAGCCGCCGCGCCCGCCCGTGGCGCGCGCCGAGGCACCCCGCCCGGAACCCGCACGTCCGGAACCCGCACGTCCGGAACCCACCCGTCCCGAGCCGGATCGTCCCGAGCCGCCCCGCGCCGACGCGCCGGGTGCCGACGCCGGCGAGCCGGTGCGGTCCGCCGCCCCGCGCCCCGATCCTGCCCCGCGCCCGGACCCCGTCCGTCCCCCGGCACCGCCGCGATCGGAGTCCCCGGCCACCGAGGCCGGCGTCCCGGCGCCGCCGCGGCGCGCCGACCCGGTCCGTCCGGCGCCGCGCATCGACGTTCCAGCCCGCGGCGACGCCCCGGTTGTCGCCCCTCGCGCCGACGTCCCGGCAAGCGCCAGGAGCGCACCGCCGCTGGAGGCGATGCGCCGCGAGCCGACCGGCGACGACGACGCGACGCGCTCCGACGCGCCCCGCATCGCGGTGCGCCGCGCCGGCGAGCCGGACCCCGCCGTGCCGGCCCCGCGCCTCGACGTGACCCGACCGGTGCCGCCGCTCGCATCGGCAGCCCCGCTCGCACCCGCGGCGCCGCTCACGGGCGACGATGCCGATGATGGCGAGGGCGACGATCGCGGCCGCAGCCGCGAGGAGCGTCAGGCCCGCAAGGAGAAGCGCCGGCTGGCGCGGCTCGGCCGCACCGACGAGGCGGCTGCGGATCGCGACGACGAAGCGACCGGCGACGCGGTCGTGCCGGCGACGGACACCGACCCCGATGATGGCGCCTGGCCGACGCCGGTCGCCGCCGACACGCCGCCGCTGCGGCTGCCGAAGCGGCGCCGCCGCAACTACGGCCCGCTGATCGCCGCCCTCGTCGTGCTGGTGCTGGTCGCCGGCGGCGCGGCGCTGGCCTACGTCTACCGCGACGCGCTGCTCGCCCAGGTCGAGGCTCTGGTCGCCGAGGAGCCGCCGGTGCAGCGGCGCACCACGACGCCGGCCCAGCCGAACGGCGAGCCCCTCGTCGCCAAGGACGAGGACCGCCTGCCGCCGGCGAACGGCCAGAACGGCACCCCGGCGGGCACGCCCACCGACACCCCCGCCGACACCCGGGCCGTTCCCACCACCCGCATCGTCACGCCGCAGACGACCCCGACCTCCGATCCCGCGGCCTCGGCGGCTGGCGATCCCGCTGCCGGCACCCCGCCCGCGGACGGCACCGCACCACCCGCCGACGCGCCGGAGACGGCGCCCACACCCGAGGCCGCCGGCATGACCGGCCCGTCGCGCGGCATCCTCTACGAGGAGGGCGAGACCGCCGGTGCCAAGGGCGCGGCGCTCAACGGCGACGTGAAGTGGGAGATGGTGCGCGAATCGATCGGCGGCGCGCCGCCCGAGCCGATCGTGCGGGCGACCATCGCCGTGCCCGAGCGGGATGCGACGACGACGATCATCTTCCGCCGCAACCGCGACGACGCGCTGCCGGCGAGCCACCTGATAGAGGTCGCCTTCGAGCTGCCGGTTGAGTTCCCCGGCGGCGGCATCTCCAACCTGCCCGGCCTGATCATGAAGGTGACGGAGAACGCCCGTGGCGACGCCCTCATCGGCGCCTCGGCGCGCGTCTCAGACGGTCTGTTCTGGATCGCGCTGTCGGCGTCGGAGACCGACGTCACGCACAATCTCGAGCTCCTGAAGGACCGCGGCTGGATCGACCTGCCGATGCTCTACGACAACGGCCGCCGCGCCATCCTGACGGTCGAAAAGGGCTCGGCGGGCGCCGCCGCCATCGACGAGGCGATCACCGCCTGGGCGGCCGAGCCGGCCAACTGAGGCCGGCGGTCGCGCCATTGTTGCGCGCCGCGCCTGGGACCTTTCAGCGCCGCCGGCCCGGCCGAAGTGCGCGCCTCAGTCGTCGGCGCCGAACAGCCCCATCTGGTCCGCCGGCAGGGTCGCCGGCGGCGTCAGCCCGAGATGGCGGAACGCCGCAGGCGTCAGCAGCCGCCCGCGTGGCGTCCGCTGCACGTGGCCGAGCTGGATCAGGAA
Organism: Pseudoxanthobacter sp. M-2; assembly: GCF_046156265.1. Classification (NCBI taxonomy): domain Bacteria; kingdom Pseudomonadati; phylum Pseudomonadota; class Alphaproteobacteria; order Hyphomicrobiales; family Segnochrobactraceae; genus Pseudoxanthobacter; species Pseudoxanthobacter sp. M-2. The sequence continues at coordinate 275,474 of NZ_JAWDIR010000033.1, read as the reverse complement.
CGGCTCGACGATCTCTTCCAGCGCATCGCGCGGCTCGGACAGTGCCGCGGCGATCGTCTCGATGCCGACCGGCCCGCCGGAAAAACTCTCGGCGATCACCCTGAGATAGCGCCGATCGAGGGTGTCGAGGCCGGCGGCGTCGACCTCCAGCCGCAGCAGCGCGTCATCGGCGACCCGCCGGTCGATGACGGTGCTGCCGGCGACGGCGGCGAAGTCGCGGACGCGGCGCAAGAGCCGGCCGGCGATACGCGGCGTACCGCGGGCGCGGCGGGCGATCTCGGTGGCGCCATCGTCCGACAGGCCGATGCCGAGCAGCCCGGCGCCGCGCCGGACGATCGATTCGAGCTCGTCGATCCCGTAAAACTCGAGCCTGAGCGGGATGCCGAAGCGGTCGCGCAGCGGGTTCGTCAAGAGGCCGAGCCGCGTCGTCGCGCCGACCAGCGTGAAGCGGGCGAGGTCGATGCGCACCGAACGCGCCGCCGGCCCCTCGCCGATGATGAGGTCGAGGACGAAGTCCTCCATCGCCGGATAGAGGATCTCCTCGACGGCCGGCGACAGCCGGTGGATCTCGTCGATGAACAGGACGTCGCGGTCCTCGAGATTGGTCAGGAGCGCCGCGAGGTCGCCCGCCTTGGCGATCACCGGGCCGGCGGTCGCCTTGAAGGAGGCGCCGAGCTCGCGCGCGACGATCTGCGCGAGCGTCGTCTTGCCGAGCCCGGGCGGTCCGACCAGCAGCACATGATCGAGCGCCTCGCCACGCGATCGCGCCGCCTCGACGAACACCGAGAGATTGTCGCAGACCCGTCGCTGGCCGACGAAGTCGGCGAGACGCTGCGGCCGCAGGGCCGTGTCGACGTCATCGCCGCGCCGCTCCGGCGAGATGAGGCGGGCCGGCTCGGTCATGGCCGCCCGCAGCGAATCGCTGCCTTACACATCAGCCTGCCATAACACGGCTGCGCCACGGACCGGCCCGCCGGCAGACGGTCGTCACTGACGAATGTTGGCGACGACGGCCGACCGGGCATAGTGCGAGGTGAAGCCGCCGCCCTCCAGCGGCAGCCGGTAGAACACGGCGTCGCTGGTGACGAGCACTACACCGGCCACCACCTCCTTGCCGTCGTTGAAGACGATGGTGCTCGGGAAGTTCTCGCGCATCACGGTGACGATGTTGCCGAACACCACGCTGGTGAAGGCGAGCGAGGCGACGTGCAGGGCACCGAGCGCGATCACCGTCCGCCGGCTCGCCGCGGTGATGAAGGCCGACGAGAGCACGAGGACGACCAGCGAGAGGGCCAGCACGATCAGCAAGGCCGGCGGTACCGTCATGCCGCGATAGGTGGCGAAGCGGTAGAAGAAGCCGATCAGCAGGACGGCGATGATCAGGCTCGCCCCGGCGGCGACGAGGAAGTGCCACATCATGCCTTTCGGCCGGCGGCGGCGCAGCACCGTCAGGATCTCGTAGGCAAGCGTCGCCTGGGAGACGAGCGCGAGCGAGGCCCCGTAGAAGATCGACAGGAAGGCGATCACCACGAACGCCGTCATCACCATGTCCCGCGGGTTGAGGACGGAGATGAACAGCATGCCGAAGCGGGCGAACATGCCCATGTTGAAGGCGACGGCGACGAGCAGCGCGATGGTGCCGAAGAACGACAGCGACTGGAAGGAGACGTTGCGGACGAGGTCGTAGTCCATGTGCCGGATACGGCGCAGCCGCACGCGGTTCTGTCTGGTCGGGGTCGGCATCGGGCACCGTAGAATCGAGAGTTCGGCGGCATCAGGCACCGGCAGCCGAGGCTCGTCAATCGCACCCGCCGACCGGTCGTGCGGCACCCCCGGCCGAGCCGATTCGACGCGAGCACGAAGCCCGGACTATAGCGGAGCGACGCCCCGTCTCGCCGGTGCGCCGGAGCCCGCCGATGTCCGCTGCCTCGCCCGACGCCTCGCCCGCCCCTTCGGCCGGCGCCGACGATCACCGTGTTCTCACTCCCGCCACGGAGCTTCTGTCGCCGGAGGCGGCCGCGGCGATCGTCCTCGACGGCGTTGCGCCGGTCGACGGCGTCTACGACGTGCCGCTCGCCGCCGCCCGCGGCCGCGTCGCCGCCGGCGACATCACTGCCACGGTGCCGTTGCCACGGTTCGACAACGCCGCCGTCGACGGCTACGGCCTGCACGCCGCCGACCTCGGCAGCGGCGCGGCAACGCTGCGGGTCATCGGCCGAGCCGCCGCCGGCCACGCCGCCGAGGTGGCCGCCGCACCGGGCGCCGCGGTCCGCGTGCTGACCGGCGCACGGGTACCGGAGGGCGTCGCCGCCGTCATCGCGCAGGAACGCACCGTCCGCACCGGTGACCGGCTGACGGTGCCGCAGCCGCCGGAGCCCGGCGCCAACATCCGCCGCCGCGGCGAGGACGTCGCCCCCGGCACCGTCATCCTGCGGGCCGGCACCGTGCTCGACGCCCGGCATCTCGCCATCCTCGCCGCCGCCGGCATCGGACGGCTGACCGTGCGGCGGCGCCTGCGCGTCGGCGTGCTGTCGACCGGCGACGAGCTCGTCGAGCCCGGTGTCGAGCCGGGACCGAACGGCATCGTCGACAGCAACCGGCCGATGCTGACGGCGCTGATCGCCGGCCCGGCCTTCGAGGTCGTCGATCTCGGCGCCGTGGCGGACCGCGTCGAGGCGGTGGCGGGCGTTCTCACCGGCGCCGCCCGCCATCTCGACCTCGTGGTGAGCTCCGGCGGCGTCGCCGGCAGCGAGGCGGACGCGGTCGCCGACGCCATCCGGCAGGCCGGCGGCACGTGCCGCTCGCTCAAGCTGGCGCTCCGCCCCGGCAAGCCGATCGCCGTCGGCCGCCTCGGCGAGACCGCCGTGCTGGCGCTGGCCGGCAATCCGGTGGCGGCGATGGTGGGGCTGCTGCTGTTCGGACGGCCGCTGGTGGCCCGGCTCGCCGGGGCGGCGGCACCGTCGCGTGGCGGCTTTCCGGCCGAGGCGGCCGAGCCGATCCGCCACCGGCCGGGGCGGACGGAATTCCTGCCGGCGGCGATCGTCGGCCGCACTGGGGACGGACGGCCGCGTATCGTGAGCCTCGGGCGCGGCGGCTCGGCGCGCCTCCTGCCGCTCGCCGCCGCCGACGGGCTGGCGGAGCTTGCGGCCGACGATGGCGACGCCGAGGTCGGTGCGACGGTGCGCTTCCACCCCTTCGCCACCGCCTTCGCCCTGTAGCGGCGCCGGGACGAAAGCGTGACGTAGCGGCGCGGCCGGCGCGACCCCTCAGGCTCGAGAGATCAGCTCCGCTTCTCGTAGGTCCGCCGGACGAGCTGCTCTTCGAGGTCGCGCCACAGGGCCTTCTTCGGCTTGTCCGCCGCGAAGCTCTGGATGAGATGGTCGCGCAGCAGCCGCTCCTGATAGATCAGCTCGCGTGCGAACCGGAATCGCGCATCGGCGGAGGCGACGCTGAAGAAATACTTCAGCCAGACGTCCTCGAGGCGACGATAGTCGCGCTCGCTGTCCTTGATCTTCAGGTTCCAAGGCTTCTCACCGAGGAAGTGCAGGACGCGAACGTCGCGCTCGCGCAGGAACTTCATCACGTCGACGTCGCTCGTCGGCACGAGCCGCTTGCTGAAGTTGTAGCGGGAGTCGAGGTAGGTCTTGATCTTGTCGCGGAAGAAGACGTTGAGGACGGCCTGGTCCGCCTTGCCGTGGTCGCGGTTGACGGTGACGCCTTCGAGCGAGTGCGAGATCGTCTCCAGCATGTCGCCATCGAGCATGTTGCCGCGGATCATCATCGTGCCGGTGTTGAAGTAGGGCAGCGGCAGGTCGAGGACGTTGTCATAGGCGCGGACGACGCAGAACTCGTGCTCGAGCTGGAAGAGCAGCTGCAGGCTACCCAGCACGATCATGTCGCTGTCGAGCGTCACGACACGCTCGTAGTCGCTGAGGGTGAACGCCTCCAAAATCAGGAAGGCCGCCCGCAGGCGCTTCGGCGTGTGCACGACCTCCTCGGCGAAGCGGAAGATGCGCTCGAAGCGGCTGGAATCGACCGCGTGGAACGTCACGTTGGCGGCTGCCCGGCTGATCAGCTCGCGATTCTTCGCGGAGAGCGGCGAATAGGTGTCGTCGTGCAGGATGACGAAGTCGCCGTCGAACCACGGGTTCTCGCGCCGGAAGCTCGCCAGCATGACGATGGCGCCGTAGACGAACGGATCTGAAACGACGGTCGCGACGCAGCTTCGCTGGCCGCGCGACGCCTTGCGGGAGCCGGTCGTGCTCATCTCCGACGCCACCCCTGACGCAGACCCGGCATCAGCCCGACACCAGCGATTCGTACTCGACGCGCGGCAGCAGCTCGAGCCGGCCGCCGCGCGTGGCGTTCCACATCCGCGTGCCGCGCATCTCGGCCTCTCTCGCGACGATCTCGTAGGTCTGGAAGATCGGCCCGCCGGGGGTCCAGATCCGCACCAGGCTGTCGAACGAGGTCGTCGCGCTGGTGTGCTGCTCCGGGCGGTAGAAGTAGGCCTTCGGATCCGACGGCGCCGTCAGGCCGTAGTCGCAATCGCAGCCGAGAAGGTAGATGTCGGTGATGCCGAAATGCACGCACAGCGGCACGCAGAACGTCAGCAGGACGGTATAGCCGTCGTCCATGCAGCGGTTGAGCTCGTAGTTCTGCGTTTTGATCTCGTCGATCACGAACTTCGGGCGATCGAAGATCAGGCTGCGCAGGCGGTTCTCCGGGACGAGACCGAGCTCCCGCATGTAGGAGGCGAAGCGATTGGAGAAGAAGAACGTCTGCTCCGTCTGCTTCTCCGACACGAGACGGGCGAAATCGGCGTTCAGGTCCGGCGTCTTGCCCCATCCGCCGAACATCTCGTGCGACGACACGCAGTAGAACTTCGGGTTGATGCGCCGGAACCGCTTGTGGTTGATGAACCAGTTGGCGACGAAGGTGATCTCGTCGCGCAGCAGCGTGAGGTCCTGCTGGTTGATCGAGGGCCCGTTGCCGAGGATGAAGGCGCGCTTGCCCTTGTAGATGTCCTTCATCGCGAGGATCTTGTCCCACTCGCCGGAGGCGGCGAAGTCGCGCTCGTGGGCGAGGCGCTGCTCGGCGAGCTTCTGCCAGCGCGCGGGCGTCACCGCGCGGCCGCCGAGCGTCTCCGGCGTCATCGTGCGGTCGCGCTCGGACATCTGCAGCCCGGCCGGCGTGGCGGCCTCGGCGGCGGCCGACTTGCGGCGGACGACGCGCGCGCGGGGAGTGGTGTCGTCTTCGGTTGGGGAAGGATCCGCCGCGGCCCCGCCCGGTGCCTGCGCCGACACTGTGGCGGCACCGATCAGCAAGCGCTGGCCGGGCTTGCCCTGCATCTGCCAGGGCGACTTGTTGGCCTGATCCACGAACACCAGCACGAAGCCGATCGGCTCGTCGCGGCCGACGACGAAGTCGAACTCGCAGAGGAGCCAGCCACCCTCGAGCGCCTTGACCCCGGCGACCCGGACTTCGGCATCGAGGCGGCCGCCGGCGCGCCGGATCGTGCCCGCCTGGAAGTCGATCTGGAAGCGCAGCGTGCGCTGCACGTCGTCGGCGTAGCGCAGGCGCACCGAGACCACCGGGACGTCCACCGCACGGGCCGCGAAGCGCAGCCGGAACGCTGTGCCGGTGGGCTGCGCCCCGAGCGCCACTGTCCAGGAGTGCTGGGCGAGTTCCTCGGTCGGCGCGAACTCCCGCGTCCCCTGGAACAGCGGCTCGCCGTCCGCGGCGGGACGGCAGGGCGGCTTCTCCGGGCTTCGGCTTTCCTTGACGTGCGAGCGGCCGAGCTTGCTCACCAGGACGCGGTCGGGACGCGCCTTCTTCGTCTTGTCGACGTCCTTCGTGACCGCAGCAGGCGCGGCAACCGCAGGCGGGGCCTCGGGCGGCACCGGCGGGGCGGGCGGCACCGCGGCCGTCCGCGTGCGGGTCTTCGGCGCCGGCGCGGCTGCGGGTGCGGCGTCCGCAGCCCGGGGCGGCGCTGCAGTGATCTCCGGAGCCGCCCGGGCGGCGTCCTTCGGACCGGCCGAACGGCCCTTGCCGTCGCGCGTCAGCGCCGCCAGTTCGTCCTTCAGCTTCGAGATCTCGGCGAGGAGCCGCTCGACCTGGTGCTCGAGCGCCTGGTTGCGGGCGAACTCCGCAGCCAGTTCCTTGCGGTAGAACTCTTCGCCAGCCGTCGTCTCGGACTTCATCGCCGTCTCCGAAGCCAAATCCCTGTCGTCCGAAGCCGCCCCGCGGCGAGAACCCGCCGCAGTCGACCGACCACCCACGTGCATTCCCCCTCATCCGCCTGGCGGGCGGCTTGTTATGCGCCCGCCGTGCGGCGGGTCCTCATGGGCCCGGCGCACCGGGTCGCGACGCCAGCAGCAGCTCCGCCAGTTCCCGGATCGCGCCGCGCCCGCCACGCTTGCGCGTGACGATGTCGGCGAGCGCGACGACGTCCGGGTGGGCATCGGCCGGCACCACAGCGAGGCCGGCCGCCTCGAGGCAGGCGGCGTCGTTGATGTCGTTGCCGATATAGCAGGCCTGCGCAGACGGTACGCCCTTTTCCGCGAGCCAGCGGGTCATTTCGGGCAACTTGTCCTCGATGCCGTGGCGCACCTCGACCTTGAGCTTGCGCCCGCGCGCCGCGACGACGCTCGAGACCTCCTTGGAGAGGATGAGGAGGTGCAGCCCGCTCTTGCGGAGCATCTCGACGCCCATGCCGTCAGAGCGGCTGCAGGTCACGTACTCGTCGCCGTCGACACCGACCATGACACGGTCGTCGGTGTGGACGCCGTCGAAGTCCATGATGAGAGCCCGGATGCCGGCGGCACGCTCGGCAGCCGGCGGCTTGTCGTCCCCCGCCTCGACGACGCGCGCGACGGCCTCGGCGACCTGCAGATCGAGCGGACTGTCGATCTCGGCACACGGCACGTCGATCGGCACGGCGACGACGGGGCCGCAGAAGCGGGTGCGCCGCTCGAGGAAGGCCGCCGTCCGCATCACGTAGATGCTGCCCGTCTCGCGGAACTGCGGCGGCAGGTCCTGACGCCGCTTCCGGGGCTCCGTCCAGACGTGGTTGATGCCGACCAAGAAGCCGTCCGGACCCGGTGTCCAGAGGAAGCCGTGATCGGCGGTGACGGAAAATGCCGCCGCCGCGCGGGGATCGTCGAGGGCGGCCACGCAGCGGTCGATCTCGGCCGCGGTCGTGAAAGGCGAGGTGCACTGCAGGAAGACGACGAGATCGGGGTGGGCGCCCTCGCCGGCGAGCACCTCGAGCACGTGCAGGAGGGCTGCCTCCGAGCTCGCCGTATCCGTCGCCAGTGCGTCGGGACGCATCACGGCACGGGCGCCGTAGGCTTCGGCGACGGCGGCGATCTCGGCATCGTCCGTCGAGACGACGACATCGTCGACGCGCGCAGCCGCGCGCGCCGCCGCCACGCTGCGCGCGACGAGCGGAACACCTCCGACAGGGCGAAGGTTCTTGCGCGGGATGCCTTTGGAGCCACCCCGCGCGGGAACGATGCAGACGACGCTCACCGGCTCTCCCCGACGGCGCGGGCCGTCAGGCGACGTTGCGTGTGGGCTGCGACCGCTCGCGCTTCAGCTTGGCGCGCTGCACCGCCTCGACGTCGAGGATTTCCTTGTGCTTGAACTGCAGGGCCTTGGCGACGTTGGTGAGGTCGCGCTTCAGCCGGCGCAGCCCATCCGGTTCCAGGCTCGCGGCGTGATCGGTGCCCTTCCAGGTGCGATCGAGAGTGAAGTGGCGCTCCACCCAGGTGGCACCCAGCGTCATGGCGGCGACGTCGGCGGCGATGCCGAGATGGTGGCCGGAGAAGCCGATGGTCTTGACGCGATCGGCATAGAGCTCGCTGAGGCGCTTCACCTCCAGCAGGCACAGATCCTCGAAGGCGACCGGATAGCCGGACGTGCAGGCATAGAGCACCACGTCCTTGGCGCGGCCCTCGGCCTCGAAGAAGGCGACGACGTTCTCGATCTCGGCGAGCGTCGTCATGCCGGTGGAGACGTGGATCTCGCCGGGGTAGTTGCGGCAGAGCCAGCCCTGGAGCTCGAAATTCAGGTTCGTCGCCGAGGGGATCTTGATGAAGTCGGGCTTCAGCTCCGCGATCTGGATCGCCGAGGTGAGGTCCCAGACCGAGGTGGAGTAGACGATGCCCTCGGCCTCGCAATAGCGCTTCAGCTCGGCGTGCTGGTCGACGGAGAGCTCCAGAAATTCCCGGTGCTCGCCATAGGTTCGTCCGTAGGCGTTCGACGGCACCGGATGCGGCGTGTCGTATTCCGCCGGCGACAGCAGTTCACGGTTGTTGCGCTTCTGGAATTTGACAGCGTCCACTCGGCAGATCTTCGCCGCGACGCTGATCATCTCCTTGGCGATGTCCATATCGCCCTTGTGATTACAACCAATTTCGGCAATGAGCTTGGCCATCTGAAAAATCCACAGTTCGCTACGAAGTCATTTCGCGGATGCGAGACGTTGCCACGAAGGCGCCGGGGGGACAAGAGGGCGCGCGATCAGGTGTTTGCGAGCGCAGCCCCGAATTGCTCGCGATTTGGCATGACTCTCCTCGCCGCTATCACTGATTGCAGCGCCGCGGTGCTCTTCGCGACGCAGCATGCCAACCGGAGCAGCCGCCGGGCGGGCGGCCGTCGGGTCGGCCGCGCGCTTCGCCACGCGGGTGCTTGCGCGCGTTGCGCGCACTGACGACAATGCGGCGGAAGGCCCGCGCGCGGGGCGCGCGTTCAGCCTTGTGGCGGCGCATCGACACTCGCTCGGTGCCCGTCGGATGTGGCGCCGATCCGCATCGACGGGAGGTGGGGGCCCCCCGATCGTGCGGACACGGTCAGCCCAGGCGATGACCGCCGTTCGACCGCGGTGCTCGCCCAAGACACGGCCTCGAGGATCCCCCGACCGCGCAGCCTGCTCGCACGCCGACCAGAGGGTTTTCGACTGCCGATGGATGCCGCCGAAAAGTCACAAGAAGCAATCTCCGAGTGCGTCCTTCTGGAGCGCTGCAGCGGAGGGTCAGCGACGCTCCTGGTCGTCTTCGCCGCCGCCAACGCCCGGTCCTTCACCTTCTACAACACGACGCACGGGCTGCCGTGCGACGTGCTGTATGTGCGCGATCCACGGAAGAACGCATGGTTCCAGGACGGCTTCCTGGAGCCGCCGGGGATCGAAGCCTCGGTCGAGTTCCTGCGCAAACTGGCGGCGCCCTATGAGCGCGTCGTCGTCTCCGGTGCGTCGATGGGCGGCTATGCCGCAATCCTGTTCGGAAGCCGCATCGGCGCCTCGCTGATCCTCGCGCTCGGCCCGCAGACGCAGCTCAACCACAGCTACAGCCGCTCGCCGCGCCGCGACGTGACCCTGCGCGAGCCGGACCTCTCCGCCGTGGTCGCCGCCTCGCCGCCCGGACAGATCCACATGATGGTGGGCGTCCTCGACGCTGTCGACTATTTCAACGTCATCCGCCTCGCCGATCTCGGCGGGGCCGAGGTCTACTGCTTCGAGGGCGAAGACCATTTCCTGCCGAAGTCGCTGGCGAAGTCGGAGGCGCTGACGCGGCTGTTCGCCGCCGCGGTGGCGGGCGCCGCTCTCGATCCGGCACCGCACGCCTACGTGACACGGGCCGGCCTCGACCAGGCACGCTGCGAGATGATCCGCGCCGTCGTCCCGCTGATGTTCGAGAAGCGGGACTATCGGTCGGCCCGGGCCCTGGTGCGGCCCTTCCTGGCAGCCGAGCCACCGTGGGCGCTCGCGCACTATCTCTGGGGCGCCTCCGCCTTCAAGGACGACCTCTTCGGCCCGGCGATGCGGGAGCTGAAGACGGCGGCGAACATGTTCCCCAACTCCGTCGACTACAACATGCTCGCGGCGGAGGCGGCCCTGCATACCGGCGACCAGACGAGGGCGCAGGCCTTCGCGCGGCGCGTGCTCGCGGTCCGGTCGAACAACACGCGGGCCCGCGCCATCGTCGAGGGCCAGATGCCGGCCGTCGAGAGCGGCGCCGTCGCCCTGGACGAGGCGCCTCCCGAGTAGGCGGCCGCTACGGCCCGCGGCCGATCACACGGTCGGCTTCCACCACCGCGCCGAACACATGGTAGAGCGTGCTCGCCGGCACGTGCTCGGCAATGGGACGGCCCGCGCCGTCGAACTGGTCGATCCAGCCACCGGCGACGGGCGAGGCCAGATAGCCGTCGCGCAGTCGCTCGAGCGCCGCGCAGGCGGCCGCTGCGGCACCATCGCGGCCGGCCTCCGCCTCGGCGAGCCAGGCCTTGGCGAGTTCTGTCTGCGGCCAGCACCGGCGGGTCGCGCGGTGCGTGGCGCCGTCCCGCCGCGCCTCGTCGGGCAGGAAGCCGGTGGCGGGGTCGGCGAAGCGCAGGCCATCGTCGAGCATCCGGCTCGCCAGCGAGCCACGCGGCAGGCCGAACATCGCCTCGTGGCGCCGGAGCAGCCACGCCCACTCGACCATGTGGCCGGGTTCGACCACGTCGCCCTCCGGCGTCGCGAGACGGCCGAGCGCCGCGTCGAAGTGCTCGAGCAGCAACCCGGTCTCGGCGCACAGGAAGTGGTGCTCCAGCAGCTCGCGCAGCCGCGCGATCCGAGGCGGGGCCGCCTCATGGGACAAGGTCTCGTGGAGCGCGAGCATCGCCTCGAAGGCGTGCATGTGGGGGTTCTGCCGCCGCGGCAGCGTCGGCGGCACGCTCTCGATCAACCCGCCGGCGCCGTCGTCGAAGAGCGCCTCGATCAGGCCCAGCGTCTCCTCAACGAGCCGGTGGACCTGGGCATCGCCGCTCGCCCGGGCGAGCCAGGTGAGCGAAAGCAGCACGAACATGTGATCGTAGGCGTCCCGGCGGGCATCGGCGACGGAGCCGTCGGGCGTCAGCAGGTGGACGTAGCCCGGCCGCCCGTCGGGCGCCCGGCCCGCCGCCAGCATGAACTCGAGGATGTCGAAGGCGACAGCCTGTCCGCCCGGATACCAGCCGAGGGCGTCGGCGTGGGCATAGACGTAGATCTGCCGCGCCTGCACCCGCAGCCGCTTGGCGGCGAGGAGATCCGGCGTTCCGTCGAGATGCAGCCGCTCGTGGACGCCGCCATGGCGCCGGTCCCGGCCGGGCCCCGCCCACAGGGGCAGCGCCTCCTCGATGATGAAGCGTCGAAGGTCGGCGGCGACGGCGGCACCGGGCTCACGGGCGCCGTCAGACGTCGGCATGGGGTCGACGACCCCCCGAGGCACGCCCTGCATGAACCGTCACACCCTTCGCATCCGGCCGCGATGAAGCCGGCCACGCAAGCGGCTTGCCACAGCGGGCATGCCGGAGGGAAGGCCCTCGCGGCCAACCGGCCGCCACTGCGTCAGAGTCGCTTCAGGAAGCGCCCCTCGCACAGCACTCGTTCGACGAAGTCGCGCTCGAAGTCGACCGCGTGCATCTCGCCGACCTGCAGGCGGTCCTCCCCGACGTCGAAATAGTGCATCCCCGAGCCCTTGAAGAACGCGAAGCCGGCGATGTCGTACTCGCGCTGGCAGAAGAACTCGAGGAACTGGATGATCCGGAAGCCCGTCGTCGGCTTGGTATAGGTAGCACCGTCGGTGGCCATCAGGACGTAGGACGGCAGGAAGGTGGCGCGCGCGAAGGGCACGTCGACGCGCAGGCGACCCTTCAGATATTCGTCGACGGGCGGATACTGGTTGAGCGTGTCGTTCTGGGCGAGGATGTGGGCGCTGCCGAGGCTGCCGGGGTCCGGCCGCGCCAGGCGGTGCGCGCGCGTGTACCAGAGCGACGTCTTGCGCCCAACGTCCGCCTCGAAGCCGGTGGTGCGGAAATCGTTGAGGCGGATGACGCAGTCGTGCGCGTCGATCCTCCGCCCGAGCTTCGCGCCCAGCACGGTGGGCGCGTTGCCGACCAGGGCGACGCTCGCCGCGCGCTCGACGAGGGCGAGGATGTCGAGGAAGCGGGCGTTGCAGTCGGCCGCCCGCCGCAGCGGATGCACCCGCAGTCCGTCCGGGGTCCAGACGGTGGCGGGGCGCTGGCGCATCGCCGCCTCGATCTCCGTCCTGAGCGAGCGGAACGACGCGTAGAGCGGCTCCAGCGCGGCCCGGGCGTCGGCCGCGCGGCCGGCCATCGCCGCCCCGAAGGCCCGCAAGGCGTGGATCCAGCCAAAGCGGGGCTCGCCGCTCGGAAAGCGGCGCAGCCACGTCTCGAGCGCGTCCGTCCGCCCGAGATAGGCGAGGCAGCGCGCCACGCCCGGCGCGGCTTCGGCGTTGGCGGGATCGAGTGCCTGCGCCTGCACATAGGCATCGAGGGCCGCGGCCCAGTCGAGACGGCGCTCGCGCACCTGGCCGCGCTTGACGTAGAGGCCGGCCTCGCCGGGAAAGCGGGCGATGCAGCGCTCCACCTCCGCCGCGGCGTCGTCGAAGCGGCCGGACTGGAACAGGGCGAGCGCGTAGTGGTGGTGATCCCGGCGGTCCTGCGTGCGCTCGAGCACGGCGCGCCGCAGCGCCACCGCGTCGGCCGTCCGGCCCTCGATCATCAGCCGGCCGGCGAGCATGCGGGCCGAGTGGATGTCGTCGAGAGCGGTGGCGGGGTCGTCGGTGATCGCCACCGCGCGGCCGCGCTCGCTCTCCGCCCAGCGCTCGGCGTGGGCGAGCCAGGGGTCGTCGGGATTGGCCCGGCGCGCCTCGGCGAGGCAGTCTCCCCAGGCTTCCCAGTCGCCGATCTCCTGAAAGGCGCGCGCGAGGTCGCGCCAGTGGCCGGCACGGCCGGGCTGGGTGTCGGCGAGCCCCCACAGCACGTCCTCCGCTTCGGACAGGCGCAGGGCGGAGGCGAGGCAGCGCCCGACGCCCGCCTTGAAACGCGGCTGCGGCCACTGTTCCTCGGCCTGGCACCAGCGGGCGAGGGCGACGTCGGCGGTGTCGAGGCGCTCCGCCATCTTGCAGGCACGGTGGGCCGCGTCGGCATCGGTGCCGGCGTGGGCGGCCAGCACCGCCTGCGCCTCGCGGGCATGGCCGGCCGCCAGCAGATCGTGATGCAGGGCGACGCAGGTGGCGGCATCGAGGGCGGCGCCGCTGCGCGCGACCGTCCGGGCGAGCGCGAGTGTCGGCAGGCCGAGGCGGCGCGCGGCGGCCGCCGTCACGGCAGCGGCTTCGGAGCCACCCATGGCGGCGGAGCGCACGAGAACACGTTCGATCAGGGGCAGCTCGCCGGCGGCATAGAGCTGCTCCACCAGGCTGCGCAGCACCCTGGGCGTCGATGCCGGGGCATCCGGATCGACGAACATCCGCATGGCGACCTCGAAGGCGCCGGACGAGACGATCGCCGCGACGACGCCCTTGAGGAAGCGCTCGTCGCCGCCCAGCCGGCCATCGACGGCGAACACGTCCTCGACGGTGAGCGTGCCGTCGGCGACCTTCTGGACCGCAAGGGCGGCGATGCGGCCGATCCGGCGGCGCTTCAGGGCGAAGCGGATGGTCCGATCGAGGCTCTCGCCCTCGCCGTGGACGAGGGGGAACAGCGCCAGCCGGTCGCGATCGTCCTCGCTCAGGGCCTTGGCGATCGCCGTGTAGGGGTTGATGGCGAGGAGCAGCCGAACGGCCTCGCGCCGCTGCGGCTCGGGGAGCGACCACAGGTTCGGCGCCCGCAGCACCGGCGACAGCGCCGGCACCGCCGCCTTCCCCTGCTCCTCGCTGCCGCCGACCTGCTTGTCGAGATCGCGCAGGAGCTTCAGCCAGACCTTGCGCACGGCCGCCGTCGTCAGGGCAGCCGCGGCGAGGGAGCGGGAGAGCTCGACGCGATCGGCAAGGTCGAGACCGGGGCTAGCGAGGTAGTCGGCGACGATCGCCGCCAGCCGTTCACCGTCGCCCCGTTCGGCAGCTTCGGTCGCACTGGCGCGCAGCGCCCGCAGTCCCGCGGCCGGCCCCGCCTCGGCGCGCCGTGCCATCTCGCCGCGCGGAGCGCGCGACGTCGCTTCGGCTTCACGGTCCGCCAGGGGAGACGGCGTTACTGGAGAAGGCGCCACGGCCGGCGGCTCGTCCTCCAGCCGCGCGGCGCGCCGGAAGCTGCGGCGGGGGGCCTCCGGTGGCGACGCCGCCTCCTTCCGGTCATCAGACGGGTCTGACGACGGACGCGCTGCCGACGCGACCACGGGCGGCGGCGTGCCCCGGCGCGGCTTTTCCGACGGGCCTGCCCTCGACGCCGGCGGCGCGGGCGCGGGACTCGGCGGGCGCACCGCGTCCTCGTCGTCGTCCTCGTCGAGAAATGCGAATGCGTCTTCCTCGGCCTCTTCTTCAATCGTCAGCGTCGGATCCTCGTCCTCGTCGTCCCTGCGGACCGGTTGGGCGACCTCCGTCCGGGCGACATCGACAATGCGGAAAATCCGCGGGGGCCGAAGCGAAGGCGCTTCGGCGGGTTGCACGGACGCCGTCCGCGGCCGGTCGACGCCGGCCCCTCCCGCGCCCGCCGGCTCGTCACCCCCCGGCGCGCCGACGCTCTCCGCTCCACCCCCGAGGGAGCGACCCGAGGCCGGCGGCCTCGTGCTCCCCCTGCTCCCCCGTGTCGGGCGAATGGCAGTCTCCCCCAAGACCGACGCAGGCTCTCGACCGGAGCCTGTCTCTTGAAGGCGCATCCCCCGATGCACCCTGGCGCGAAGCTAGCACGAAAGCGACGACGGCGGCGAGAAGCCGGCGCCCGGCAGACCCGGCCGGACCCGTCGGCCACCCGGCCTGAGCGACGACGGGGCTATCCGACCGGCGGCAGGCCAACCGAGATCTGCACGTCCGAGGCGTTGATCGCGAGGTTGCCGGCACCGAGCACGATCTGCCGGGCCCTCTCGTTGCTCGATCGCACCGCCAGCACGCGACGGGCGCATTCCACCGCCAGCTCGGGGTCGCCGCAGCGCAGGGCCGCCTCGGCGCACAGCGCATTGTACTCGATGCAGTGATCATATCGCCGGGCGATCGGCGTCAGTTCCCGCAGCGCGGCATCGAAGAGTTCGTCCTTGAAGGCGGCTGCAGCCCACGTATAGCGCAAAACCGGAGCGACCGGCCGCTTCTTCAGCAGTGGCCGCAATACGACCCGTGCACCGTGATAATCCTGCCGCCGGTGAAGCCTTTCGAGGGCGCTCATGAGCGCCTGCATCGCTTCACTCTGGACGTCGTGCCCCTCGTCGTAGCCGCCGGCCGCGAGGGTGAGCTTCTGCAGTCGAGGCTCGGTCGCGAAGTGCAGGATCTCCGCCAGCGCCCCCGATCGAGACAGCTGCTTCGGCAGAAAGTGGTCACCCCGGCGGAAGAGACAGGTGCGCAGATTTCGGCTGTCGGCCATTCTCGCGGAATTGAACAGGTCGACGCCGTCGAGCATTCCGACGAGCACGGTCGCCTCGGTGCTCTCCACTCCCACGAGAATGTCGCTGATGTCCGGCAGGACGAGTTTCACCCTGGACTTGGGAGATCGGGAGAACGCCGGGTCGAGCAGCGTCTGCGGGCCGATCGCCACGATCCTCTGCACCCCGGCCAAGGCACCGACAGCCAGCGCGGCGTACCCGCCCATCGACGATCCGAACGTCGCCACGTAGTCATAGGACGTGAACAGCGCCTTCAGGTCGTCCACCGATTCGAGAAGGTCGCGGCCCGGGAATATGCCGCCTTGAAACCAGTGATTCAGGTTTGGATCCCGGATGAAAAGGACGTCCGACTCCAGGTCTCGGCAACTGTTGTAGAAAGTAAACTTGGCTGCGTTCGCCGCAGCAAAGACCACCAGAAGGCGACCAGCGGGCTTGCGACCTGGCTTCAGCAAGACGTTCTCGCAGTCGCGTTCTTTCAGCAACACGTTTATTGTCCCGACATCCTCAGAAAACTGACGCCAACCGACTGCTTTTACGACTGTAGCGCGCCTTCGCGTACGGCCCGCTAGGCTTGACACGGGAAGCGCCCGCCGCGCAAGTTCCCGGCGGCGATCTACCGACTGCCTGAGGGCAGTCGGTTTCGCGAAAGGGTTGCGAGCTCCGCATGACACGTTCCACGATCATCTCCTCGATGAAGAATGAATGCCCGTACATCCTGGAGTTCGTAGCGCATTATATCGCAATTGGTTTTGACAAAGTTCTGATCGTCACGAACGATAATAGTGACGAGAGCATATTGCTGCTTTCCCACTTGAAGGCTGCGGGCATCATTGACTATATCGGACACACGGTTCCCGACAAAAATGTACCGCAGCGCAATGCCTTCCGGCTTGCGAGAGTATGGCTGGAAGCGAATTCGCCCGGCCATTACGTGTATGTTGCAGACGCTGACGAGTTTTTGATCCTGCACGAGGACTCGTCTGTTTCAGATTACATTGAACGATTCGACCGGGTCCCGGCGATTTCGTTCAACTGGAAATTCTTCGGCTCCGATGGGCACGAGACGAGGCCGCGCGGCCTTGTGATGGAGAACTACCAGCACAGGGCGGAGGACCGGCTGCGCGAACACAGAACCCTGAAGTCCATGTTCCGATTCGATGAGGATCTCGAAGGCTTCTCGGCGCATTTTCCGACGCACAAGAACCTCGAGGCGATCAACTATCAATACGCCGACGGCACGCCCTATCCCGCTCGACTGACGCAGACCAAGCCGCATCAGGACTGGTCGGAAGTGCACTTCCGACCCGCCTGCATCAATCACTACGGTATCAAGAGTTACGAGGAATTCTCTGGAAAGCGCTTGCGGGGAAGAGGGGCGATGTCGGCCTCAAAAGACTTGCCGCGGCACACAGATGAGTACTTCAGAAAATTTGACAACAGAGACGTGCATGACCCTGTCTCCAAGGAGCACATTGAGCGTGTCAGGGGTAAGATGGACGAGATTTTCTCAGCGGCGAAGCTGGAGGAGAACTTCGATCGTGGCTACCTAGGACTATAACTCCTAGAGGGGCAGAGTTTCGACGCTCGCCAGCTTCTCATTGATGTAGACGGGGTTGGCGCGACGCACGACGGGTCGTCCTCCTCCGTGGAACTCGAACGCCTGCGCATAGATGTGGAACAGCAAGAACCCTTTGGATCGCAGGAACTGATCCGCCTCGAAAAATGGAACATGCAGCTTGTTGTAGTCGTTCATGGCGACTTCGATCTGGATAAAATCAATATCCCGAATCTTATCGCCAAATCCGCGTAATACCTTGAGATCATAGCCTTCGGTATCGATCTTCAAGAACGACACGTGGTCGATCTGCTCCCGACTACAGAACGCATCGCCGGTATCGACCTTGACGTCGAGATGCGATTCCGCCGGAGATGTACCGCCGTCGATGCGGTTGCCTGCCGATGTGCCCGCAACTGCCATCTGGGCCTCGCCGGGTTCATCTCCGAGGGCGATGTTGAAGGTGCGAATTCGGGGATGCGAAGCAACCGCCGTGCACAGCGCGGCATACGTCTCCGGCACCGGCTCCACCGAATATATCGTCGCGTCCGGCAAGTGCTCAACAAACGAAAGGCAACTCTGCCCAATGTTTGCGCCCACATCCAGAACCGTATGAAATTTGAAGCCCGGCAGCCGCGCCTCGACGTGCTTGAATATCGTCGGGACCTTCTTGGAAACGTCACTCTTTGGCTTGGCCATACGAAATATCTCCGCGACGGCCGCGAAACAACGTGGACGTCATGAGCAACATGAAGAGAGAGAAGCTGTACCCGGAAGCGGGCAGAGGGTGCAACATCCCGGAGGCGAATGGAAGGGCGGGGGATAGCCCTCCGAGTATCACGCACTCGCTCGCGCAGGCCACGTTTCCCTCGAATTCACGCGACACGGACGATGTTGTCACGGCCGGCGATCCGTGCGACAGCCATCGCGACCGTCGAACCTTGGACCGAATTTCACATTCGCGCTCAGTTGAGCCGCTCGTTGGCGCTTGCCACACCTCACCGACCGGTCAACAGTCTCACGCAGATTTGAAGGCTTGCGGGTCGACTCCTCGGCGGTGGCGCCGTTGAGGAACTGGAGGCACCATGACGCCGATGCCGACCACACTGGCGGGCAACTCACGCGCGGCGAACGCTCTCGCAGACCTGCAGCGCGACGGGTTTGCCGTCGTTCCGAACTGGCTCGACCGGGCGGAGGCCGAGGCCCTGCAGCCGTTGCTGGACACGTGGATCGATGGGCACGGCGACCGCGTGCAGCACAAGGGCGACGACCGCGTCTTCGGCGCGGAACACATCTCGCCCGCCATCGCCGCCTTCAAGCACGACGCTGCCCTGGAGGGGATCGCCGCCGCCTACATGGGCAGCGAGCAGAAGGCGCTGTTCACGCTCGCAAATCGGCTTCGCGCCACTCCGGGCAAGAAGACGCGATCGGGGGGCCGCTGGCACCGGGATCGCAAAGGGCGCCAGTTCAAGAGCCTCGTCTACCTCACTGACTGCGTGCGCCGGAACGGTGCGTTCTGCATCGTCCGGCGGTCCGCGCGGCCTGAGCCGTTCACCGACGCCATCGCCGCGACCAGCTTCGCCTTTCCCGACGTGCGCTGGGACGACGACGAGATCGAGCCCTTCCTGGCGCGGCTCGGCGACGAGGTGGTGCCGATCGAGGGCGCAGCCGGCACGCTGGTCCTGTTCGATTCGTCGCTGATCCACAGCGGGCTGCCGATCCGGGTCGGCCATCGCTACGCGCTCACCAACTATTATTATGCCGCCGACGAGATCGATCTCGCCAGAATGGCGGACAAGTTCGCCCCGGCTGTGCAACCCTTCGAGATGCCCCACTTCAGCCGCGCCGCCTGAAGTCCGCCCCCCGCTCGCGCGGCTAGGAACCCTAACCGCGGCCGTCGCCGCCCATCCCGTCACCGGATTGCCCGACCATGCCCTCCGCCACGCCCGCCCCCTCCCCTGCCTCTCCCCCGCCCCTCGACGTCCGCCCCGTGCTGCCCGTCGTGCTGGAGAACGCCGTCGTGCGCCTCGAGCCGCTCGAGGAGCGTCACCGCGCTCCGCTGCTCGCGCTCGGCGAGGACGAGCGGGTGTGGGGGATCGTGCAACTGCCGGCCGGCGGCCTGCCGGCCTATCTCGACATCGCCTACGCGCTTTCCGCTCCGAACGTGCACGTGCCGTTCGTCGTCGTCCGCCGCAGCGACGAGGCCGTGATCGGCATGTCGCGCATGTTCGACATCCGCCCCGAGCACGGCGCGCTGGAGATCGGCTACACGTGGTACGTGCCGGAGGCCCACGGCACGCTCGTCAACCCGGCGGCGAAGCGGCTCATGCTCGGCTATGCCTTCGACCTCGGCTTCGAGCGGGTGCAGCTCAAGACCGACCTGCGCAACAAGCAGTCGCAGGCGGCGATGACGAAGCTCGGTGCAACACGTGAGGGGGTGCTGCGACACCAGTTGCGCCTGCCGGACGGCCGCTGGCGGGACTCGGTGTTCTTCTCCATCCTCGCGGAAGAGTGGCCGTCGGTGCGCGAGCGCCTCGACGCGCGGCTGGCGGCGGGGGCTCGGTGAGAGCTCACGAAACCGTGAACGCGGCTCCGCGGCGCGCTTGTTCGGCCCCCTCCGTCTCCCCATAATGCCGTCGCGATGAAGCTCGATTCAAAACTCTTCGACCGCATCCGCATCAAGCCGGACCGGGCGCGCCTCGAGCGCGACGGGCTGCCGCCGTGCGAGTGGCCGGGCTGCGGCGAGCGCGCGCCCCACCGGGCGCCCGTGGGCCGCCACCGCGAGGGCGAGTACCACCGCTTCTGCCTCGAGCACGTGAAGCAATATAATCAGTCCTACAACTACTTCGCCGGCATGAGCGACGCCTCGGTCGCGGCCTTCCAGCGCGACGCCCTGACGGGTCACCGGCCGACCTGGAAGGTCGGCGTCGACCAGGCCGGCTCCCGCGAGGCCGCCTCCAAACGGGCGACGGCAACGGCGGCGCGGGACCCGTTCGACCTGTTCGGTGGCGGCCGCGCGCCGCCGCCCGAGCAGGCGGAGGCCGCCCGTCCGGTCAGCGCCATCGTTCGCCGCGCCCTCGACACCTTCGACATCGAGGCGTCGGCGACGGCGGTCGAGATCAAGGCGCGCTACAAGCTCCTGGTGAAGCGCCACCACCCGGACGCGAACGGCGGCGACCGTGCATCCGAGGAGCGGCTGCGACAGGTGATTCAGGCTTACGGCGTGCTCAAGGGCGCGGGATTCTGCTAAGAGGCTGAACCGTCGGGCACCTCCCTGCCCGCCAGCAAACGGAAGACGAGCCCCCGCGCCTCGCGACGGGCGCGACGGAGGACCGATGACGACCGCGACCGCCCACGACAGCGCCACCCTGCCGGACATGAAGATCTCGGTGCGCCAGGTGTTCGGCATCGATTCCGACCTGGAAGTGCCGGCCTATTCCGAGCCCGCCGGGCACGTTCCGGACCTCGATCCGGACTATCTGTTCGACCGCCAGACGACGCTCGCGATCCTCGCCGGCTTCGCCCACAACCGCCGTGTCATGGTCACCGGCTACCACGGCACCGGCAAGTCGACCCACATCGAGCAGGTCGCCGCCCGCCTCAACTGGCCGTGCGTGCGCGTCAACCTCGACAGCCACATCAGCCGCATCGACCTCGTCGGCAAGGACGCCATCGTCGTCCGCGACGGCCAGCAGGTGACGGAATTCCGCGACGGCATCCTGCCGTGGGCGCTGCAGACCAACACCGCGCTGGTCTTCGACGAGTACGACGCCGGCCGGCCGGACGTGATGTTCGTCATCCAGCGCGTGCTCGAGCTGCAGGGCCGGCTGACGCTGCTCGACCAGAACCGCGTCATCCGCCCGCACCCGGCGTTCCGCCTGTTCGCGACGGCGAATACGGTCGGCCTCGGCGACACCTCGGGCCTCTATCACGGCACTCAGCAGATCAACCAGGGCCAGATGGACCGCTGGTCGATCGTCGTGACGCTGAACTACCTGCCGCACGACAAGGAGGTCGACATCGTGCTGGCGAAGGCGCCGAAGCTGCGCACCGGCCCCGGCCGCGAGACGGCTTCGCGCATGGTCCGCCTCGCCGACATGACCCGCAACGCCTTCATGAACGGCGACATCTCCACCGTCATGAGCCCGCGCACGGTGATCACCTGGGCGGAGAACGCCGAGATCTTCGGCGACCTCGGCTTCGCGTTCCGGCTCACCTTCCTCAACAAGTGCGACGAGCTCGAGCGGCCGCTGGTGGCGGAGTTCTACCAGCGCTGCTTCGGCACCGAGCTGCCGGAGTCGTCCGCCAACGTCGTGATGAGCTGAGCCCCGGCCCACGCGGGACGCTCGGCGCCGGGATGGCGATGCAGGCGATCTTCGAGGACGAGCACCTGAAGGTGACGGTCGTGCCCGGGTCCACCGGGCGCGCCACCGTCTCCTTCACCGGCATCGGCCTGCAGATGCACGGCCAGCCGGTGGAGGAGTTCGCCCGCACGCTCGCCGAGATCGACGACGGCGGCACGCGCCTCTTCGTCATCGACAAGCAGCGCACCTGGTACGAGCGCACCCACGAACAGGTGGTGCGCGTGCTGGCGCCGCTGCTCGCCGAGCACGACGACGTCTGCCTCATCGGCAACAGCATGGGCGGCTTCGGCGCCCTGTTGTTTGCCGGGCTGCTGCCGCGGGTGCGGGCGACCATCGCCTTCGTGCCGCAGTTTTCCGTCACGCCGCGGATCACCCTCGGCAACGAGACGCGCTTCGAGCGCTTCACCAGCCGGATCGAGGCATTCACCCTCGATCATGCGCTGCACTTCGGGGTCGGGACGGCGAAACATCACCTGGTGTTCGGCGGCGACGCCGACGCCTGGCACATCGCCCGCTTCGAGGAACGGCTGAAGCCGGGGGACGAGATGCTGGTCATGAGTTCGTCGGGCCACAACGCAGCGGCGGTGCTGCGCAAGACGGGGCTGCTGGCACCCCTGCTGCGCGACGTCGTCGGCGAGGACCTCGGGCTCGCGCCGACGGTGGCGCAGCTCACGGCGCTCTCCGTGCCCTGCCGGCTGCGCACGGACGTGACTGTCGAGGAGAAGGTCTGAAGCGATGGCATCCTCACGCGACCAGTCGCCGACGGAGCCCTTCAAGCGGGCGGTGACGGCCACCATGCGGGCGATCGCCCGCGCGCCGGAGCTCGACGTCACCTTCGCCACCGACCGGCCGGGCCTGTCGGGCGGCCGTGCGCGGCTGCCCGAACCGCCGCGCCGGCCGACGGCGCGCGACGTCGCGGTGCTGCGCGGTCTCGGCGATTCGATCGCGCTGCGGCTTGCCTGCCACGACGCCAAGCTGCACCGGACGCTGTCACCGGAAGGCCGCGCCGCCCGCGCCGTCTACGACGCGGTGGAGCAGGCGCGCTGCGAGGCCGTCGGCGCGAGGCGCATGGCTGGCGTCGCCCAGAACCTCGATGCGATGGTCGAGGACCGCTACCACCGCGGCAACTATGCCGAGGTCACCGACCGCGCCGACGCGCCGCTTGAGGACGCTGTCGCCCTCATCGTCCGCGAGCGGCTGACCGGCATGGCGCCGCCGGCGGCCGCCAGCAAGCTCGTCGAGCTGTGGCGCGACTTCATCGAGGACAAGGGCGGCGGCGTGCTCGACCGGCTGCCGCGCTCGCTCGAGGACCAGCGCGCCTTCGCGAGCGTCATCCGCGACCTCCTAACCTCGCTCGACATGGGCGAGGAGCTCGGCGACCAGAGCGAGGACGACGAGGACGACGGCGAGAGCGACGACAACTCTGACACCAACGCCGACGAGAGCGAGGCGCAGTCCGGCGAGAGCGAATCCTCGGAAGCCGCCGCGGCCGAGGAGAGCGAGGCCGGCGAGGTCGAGGAGCAGGAGGGCGAGAGCGAGGGCGCCGAGGCGGTCGAGCGCGAGGCGCAGGAGGACGATGGCGCCGATCCACGCGAGGCCGGCGAGACGCCGCGCAACGACACGCCCTTCTCCAACCGCCGCCCGGAGATCGACTACAAGGTCTACACGGCGAAGTTCGACGAGACGGTGCGCGCCGAGGACCTCTGCGACGCCCCCGAGCTCGACCGGCTGCGCGGCTTCCTCGACAAGCAGATCGCCCACCTGCAGGGCGTCGTGGCCCGGCTCGCCAACCGCCTGCAGCGCCGCCTGATGGCGCAGCAGAACCGCAGTTGGGAGTTCGACCAGGAGGAGGGCTGGCTCGACAGCGCCCGCCTTACCCGCATCATCACCGACCCGATGCAGCCGCTCGCCTACAAGCGCGAGCGCGACACCTCGTTCCGCGACACCGTCGTGACGCTGCTCCTCGACAATTCCGGCTCGATGCGCGGCCGGCCGATCACGGTCGCCGCCACCTGCGCCGACATCCTCGCCCGCACGCTCGAGCGCTGCGGCGTCAAGGTCGAGATCCTCGGCTTCACGACGCGCGCCTGGAAGGGCGGGCAGTCGCGCGAGGCCTGGCTGCAGGCCGGCAAGCCGGCCGGCCCCGGCCGCCTCAACGACCTCCGCCACATCGTCTACAAGGCCGCCGACGCGCCGTGGCGCCGCGCCCGCCGCAACCTCGGCCTGATGATGCGCGAGGGGCTCCTCAAGGAGAACATCGACGGCGAGGCGCTCGCCTGGGCGCACAATCGCCTGCTCGCCCGCCCCGAGGCGCGGCGCATCCTGATGATGATCTCCGACGGCGCCCCGGTCGACGATTCCACCCTGTCGGTGAACGCCGGCAACTATCTCGAGCGGCACCTGCGCGCCGTCATCGAGGAGATCGAGACGCGCTCGCCCGTTGAGCTCATCGCCATCGGCATTGGCCACGACGTGACCCGCTACTACCGCCGCGCCGTGACGATCGTCGACGCCGACGAGCTGGCGGGGGCCATGACGGAGCAGCTCGCCTCGCTGTTCGAGGAGAAGGCGGGCGGGGGCGGCCGGGGCGGGCGAAGGGTGCACTGAGGCGGGAGGGGCCGGCGGGACAATTCAACCCTGTTGATCGGCACTACCTTCGCGTGTAGCCTTTCGGACTGAGCTGGCTTCCGGGGCTATTGTTTTCAGATGTCTCGCGTTTTTTTGACGGTACCCGCAGTCGCGGTAGCGCTTCTGTCCGCATCGTTGCTGATGCCTAAGCCTGAGTTGGCAATGGCGGCGGCCTCGAGCGAAGTGCGTGTCTGGTCGCCCGAGGCTACAGCGGCAGATGGGCCAGCGACGGGGGCGGCGGATCGGGTTGGAGCGCAACCGCAACGGCCGACCGTCGCACTCTCGAAATCGTCCGATACGGGTCCGTTTCGAGATGACGGCTACACGCGCGACACGACGCCCACCTTCGAGGGGCGGGCAGGTCGAGGATCGACCGTCGTGATCACTCGGGATCGCCAGATCATCGCGCAAGGCAAGGCATCCTCGTCCGGGAAATTCAGCATCAAGTTGCCGAAGCTTCGGGACGGCCTTTACCGCTTCGAGGCAGCGCAAGTCCTCGAGCCCGGAGTTGGGCTCTTCGCTGACGAGGAAATCAAAGTCACGATCGACACGCAGGCACCGTCCCCCCCGACCGTGGACCAACCCCCTGAGCTCATCGACAAGTTTGTGTCCATCCACGGCGTGACGGAGGATGCCGGCGAGGTTGCCGTCTACTTCGATGGAAAGCCGCGATACCGGGCCGTCGCCCGCGGCGACGGTAGCCGCTGGTCGACTGGGATCGATCCCACGACGGGCATCTTCCAGGTTTCCGCCATTTTGACCGATCTGGCCGGAAACAAGAGCGAACTATCGAATACGGTGACGCTGATAGTCTCCGCGAGGGCGCCAGAACTCGATCTGCCGGCTGGAGGTGTCGCGTCGTTCGATTACATGGGAATGACGACCGGCGGTCTTTTCGGCTACGACGTGGCTGCAGCTGGCGACTTCAATGGCGATGATGTCGCTGATGTCATTGTCGGAGCACCAATCTCTGATCGGATAAAGAAAGCAGAAACGGGATCTGCCTTCGTTTTGCTGGGACTGACGAAGCGGTTTTTCCCTTCAGAATTCCCGATGCCCTATGACGACCCACGATTTAGCTTGCATATCTTCGGTGGATCGACATCGCGCACGCTCGGAGCAGCGGTCTCGTCGGCGGGGGACATGAATGGTGACGGCCTGTCTGACATTCTGGTTGGAGAACCAAATTCGACAGGCGGAAACGCATATGTCGTCTTCGGTCGACGCAAGAATCCAGGGATTGTCGATGTTTCGAAGCTCGATGGCACAGACGGCTTCCGACTGACGGGCGACACCGATCGGCGAATCGGCGGTGCGCTGGCTGGCGGCGGTGACGTCAATGGCGACGGATATGATGACATCGTCATCGCGCCCGGCGATCTCGGCCGGTTGAACGGCCGGCAGCAGGTCTTCGTCATATTCGGCCGCGAAAGCGGATTTCCACCCGTGATTGATCTCGCCCTTCTTGGTTCGCAGGACGGGGTGAAGTTGCTCGGCGATGGACCGCACTTCGGCTTCTCTGTGTCGAACGCGTCGGACTTGGATGGCGACGGGTTCGAAGACGTCGTGGTCACGGCGCCGGCCTTCTCCAAAAGCGACGGCCGGGTGGCGGGTGAGGCCTTCGTGATCTACGGCCGCGAGCAGTTCGGCGAGACGATCAACTTGCGCAAGTTGGAACGCGCGGAGGGCTTTGCGATTTCGGGGCTTCAGCATGAGCCGGGGATCAGTTCGTCGATCGGGGGCGTGTCGACGGGAGGCGACGTCAACGGCGACAAGATTGACGACCTCGTGCTGTCGACAGCCTTCCTCGGCATCGAAGCGCGCTCGAGCATCGGTCACGTCATTTTCGGGACCAACAAGCGGCGCAGTGGCGATCTCGCGCTGGCCGACCTTGGCGTGGACGACGGATTCGGTATCGAGCTCACGAGAAAGGGCGTGGCCCCGATGCTCTCCCCGTCTCTCGTCAGCATGGACGAGGCGAGCATTGCCCCTGATCTCAACAGCGACGGCATCGACGACCTCGTCGTCGGCACACCGGGCTACCTGGCGCGTACTGGATTTGGGGGGAACGGCCGTTCAACAGCTTTCATCGTTTTCGGCCGAAAGAAACCATGGGTCCCATTTCTTCACCTTGTCGCCTTGAAGCGCGGCGAGGGTTTCCGCATCGTAGCCGCTCTCTACGAGGAAACCGGCTACTCGATTGCCGGCGTCGGAAGCTTCGACAAGGACGATCTTGGCGACGTGTTCATCGGGGCGCCGATTCGCAAGTCCCGCTTCTCCGACGATAATGGAAGACTATACGGGATCTTCAGCAGCACGAGATGGTAGAGCTGTCGTGCTGGCCCGCCGCCCGCTCGCGCCCGCTACCCCTCCTCGCTCGCCCCGTCCCCGCGCGGGTCGTGCGCCCCCTCCATCCGCCCGTCGGGTCGCCGGGTGATCAGGCCGGCGTGGCCGACGGTGTCCGAATAGGCGTCCGGCAGCATCTCGATCTCGTGGCCGGCGCGCTCCAGCGCCGCCACGAGGTCCGGATCGAAGCGCGGCTCGAGCTTCAGGCTGACGGACTCCGCTCCCCAGGTGCGGCCGAGCAGCCAGCGCGGCGCGGCGATGGCGGCACCGGCGTCCATGCCGTAGTCGAGGTGGCGCGTCAGCACCGCCGCCTGCGTCTGCGGCTGGCCTTCGCCCCCCATTGTGCCGTAGACGAGCACGCGGCCGTTGTCGAGGCGGGCGAGGGCCGGGTTGAGCGTGTGCGGCGGCAGCCGACCGGGCAAGAGCGGCGCCCGGTGTCGTGGATCGAGTGAGAAGGCGCTGGCGCGGTTCTGCCAGAGCACACCCGTCTGCGGCAGCACGCAGCCCGAGCCGAACTCGAAGTAGATCGACTGGATGAACGACACGGCGAGGCCGGTGCGGTCGATGGCGCCGAGCCAGACGGTGTCGCCGGGGTTCGCCTTCGCCGGCCAGGGTGCTGCGCGGCGGCGGTCGATGCGCTCGGCCATCCGCTCCAGCGCCGCCGGCTCCAGCGCCGCCGCCACGTCGGCGGGCGCGTGCAGCGGGTCGGTCCACACCTTCTCGCGCAGCAGGAACGCCTGCTTCGTCGCCTCGACGAGGCCGTGCACGTGCTCGAAGCTTTCGGCTCGCGTGACACCCAGCCGCTCGAACAGGCCGAGGATGATCAGCGAGGCGAAGCCCTGGGTCGGCAGCGGCGTGTTGTAGAGCGTCGCCTGCCGCAGCCGCACCGACAGGGGCGCCGCCGTGACAGCCCGCGTCGCCTCGAGGTCGGCGCGCGTCACCGGGCTGCCGAGGCGCTCGAGGTCGGAGGCGAGCGCAGCACCCACGTCGCCGCGGTAGAAGTCCTCGAAGCCCGCCCGGCCGAGGTGCTCCAGCGTGTCGGCCAGCCGCTCGAAGACCAGTTTCGACCCGGCCTTGGGCGGCTCGCCGCCCGGCATGAAGGTCGCCGCGAAGCCAGGCACGTCGGCAAGTTCGCCGCGCTTGGCGGCGACGTCGCGAGCGAAGTTCGCCGGCACGACGATGCCCTCGCGGGCATGGCGGACCGCCGCCGCCAGCAGGTCCGCCGGCGGAAGGCGGCGGCGGGTGGTGGCGGCCGAGATCTCGTGGGCCATTGCCCAGCCGGCGACGGTGCCGGCGGTGGTGGCGGCGGCAAGCGGCCCGCGCGTCGGCATGACGTCGTGGCCGAGCTTGCCATAGCGGTCGTGGTGGGCGCCCGAGCCGGCGCGGCCGGCGGCGAGGATGGCGAGCGGCGCCCGGCCGGGCTCGGCGATCAGCCAGAAGCCGTCGCCGCCGATGGCGTTCATGTGCGGATAGACGACGGCGATCGTCGCGGCGGCGGCGATCATCGCCTCGATCGCCGAGCCGCCGGCGGCCAGCACCTCCTCGCCGGCGCGCGTCGCTGCGCGGTGCGGCGACACCACCATGCCGGTCTCGGAAACGAGCGTCTCCATGATGTAGTTTTCCCTGTTTTTTCCGCGCTTTAGCTATAGAGACCGGAAGCCCTGACAGCACGACCAAATGTGGCGATCCGATGAAATTTTCGCTGGGGGTCGCAAAGCCCTTGTGCAGGGGGGCGAAGGGTACTAAATCGCGATTGCCCAATTTCGCACGTGCCTGTGGTCGCGTGCCGGTCAGTCGGAAACCCCGACTGGGCAGACCGGTGACCGGATTAACCGGGTCTAAGCTGATCCTCCATCAGCGGACGCGACTTGAAGCAACGACGTAGCGGGCTTTTTTGGTCTCTGTCGGCCCTCCAAAGGTCGGCGTTACTAAAGAGGCGACTACATCCTTGCCGGCTGTGCGGATCGGGAATTCCCGTTCCAAGCGATGGCGTTCACACGAAACCTTTGCGGGATCTGTCCCGTTGAGGTTCACGCGTTCGCCTACGGCGCCTATCGCTCGTCGACGCTCTTGGCGTCGGCGGTCCGGATCGACTCGGCAATCGGCCACCGTCTCCACAGCGGCGGTCGAGGGCGACGCTCCGGACGGTCAACCGTCTCTGTACGGGAGTTCCGACCATGACGGACCGTATCGCCGAGTTCCTCCGCACCCGACGCCCCGACGGCCCCTGCCTGGTGGTCGACCTCGACGTCGTGCGCGAGAACTTCACCACCTTCCGCCGCGCGCTCCCCGACAGCCGCGTGTTCTATGCCGTGAAGGCGAACCCGGCGCCTGAAATCCTGCGCATGCTGGCCGAGCTCGGCTCGTGCTTCGACTGCGCGTCGGTCGCCGAGATCGAGATGGCGATGGATGCCGGCGCCACCGCCGACCGCATCTCCTTCGGCAACACCATCAAGAAGGAGCGCGACGTGGCGCGCGCCTTCCAGCTCGGCATCCGCCTGTTCGCGGTCGATTGCGAGGCCGAGGTCGACAAGATCGCCCGCGCCGCCCCCGGCAGCCGTGTGTTCTGCCGCATCCTCTGCGACGGCGCCGGCGCCGAGTGGCCGCTGTCGCGCAAGTTCGGCTGCGACCCGTCGATGGCGCCCACCGTGCTCGAGCACGCGCACCGCTCGGGCCTCGAGGCCTATGGCGTGTCGTTCCATGTCGGCTCGCAGCAGGGCAACACGGGGGCGTGGGACCAGGCGCTCGCCTCGGCGGCGTCGCTGTTCCGCGAGCTCGGCGAGCGCGGCATCGGCCTGAAGATGGTCAACCTCGGCGGCGGCTTCCCGGCGAAGTACCTGAAGGACGTGCCGCAGGTGAACGCCTACGGCCGCGCCATCCTCGATTCGGTGCGTCGCCACTTCGGCAACCGCCTGCCCGAGACGATCATCGAGCCCGGCCGCGGCATGGTCGGCGGTGCCGGCGTCATCAAGGCGGAGGTGGTGCTGATCTCGAAGAAGCACGCCGACGACGACACGCGCTGGGTCTATCTCGACATCGGCAAGTTCGGTGGCCTCGCCGAGACGATGGACGAGGCGATCCGCTACCCGATCCGCACCCTGCACGACGGCGACGAGACCGCCCCGTGCGTGCTCGCCGGCCCGACCTGCGATTCGGCCGACGTGCTCTACGAGAAGGCGCCCTACGCGCTGCCGATCTCGCTCGCCATCGGCGACGAGGTGCTGATCGAGGGCACCGGCGCCTACACGACGACCTACGCGTCGGTGGCCTTCAACGGCTTCCCGCCGCTCAAGGCCTACGTGATCTAGGCGGACCGTCGACAGGCCGACGGCGGAAAGGCCCCGGTTTTCGGGGCCTGCGCCATCCAGGCCGACGGCTTCTGAGAAACCGCCGCCCGGGCGACCGGGCGGCACCCCCTCCCGACCTGTTCTGCATGCCCGTCGCCGCCTTTGCGCGGCCGACGGCGGGGGTTTGCGTCATGTTTCACGCACTGTCCGATGCCGGCCTCGCGGCCGTTTCCGTTTCGGTTTCCGTCTCCGACACCCGCCAGCCGATCGTCCTGCGCGACGAGCGGGCCAGCGACGTGCCGGCGCGCGAGGCGCTGCTCGACGCCGCGCTCGGTCCGGCGCGCACCCTGAAGTCGTCGGAGCGGCTGCGCACCGGCCGTGCGCCGGCCGAGGGCCTTGCGCTGATCGCCGAGGACGGCGACGGCCGCCTCGTCGGCACCGTGCGGCTGTGGAACGTCTCGGCCGGCGGCCGGCCGGCGCTGCTGCTGGGGCCGCTCGCGGTCGACGAGGCCTGCCGCGGCGCCGGTGTCGGCGCGGCGCTGATGCGGCTCGCGCTGGCGCGGGCCGAGGTGGCCGGCCACGCGGCGGTAATCCTCGTCGGCGACCCGGAGTACTACGCTCGCTTCGGCTTCTCGGGCGAGGCCACGACCGGGCTCGTCATGCCCGGCCCGACCGAGCGCCGGCGATTCCTGGCGCGGGAGTTCGCGGCCGGTGCGCTGGACGGCGCCGAAGGGCGGGTGACGGCGACGGGGCGGCGCGTGGCGCTGCCGGCGCGTGTCCAGATCGCGTCACAGGCGGCGTGAGTTAGAGCCCAACCCCTGCGCTGACGCGTCCTCCCCCTGCCAGGGGGGAGGACAGCCGCGCCGTCAGGCGCGGCAGGTGGGGGCCAGTCAATCCCGACGCGAACCTGTGTTCGGATTGACAGGCCCCACCCTGCCGGCTTCGCCGGCTGTCCCTCCCCTGGCAGGGGAGGGACGCGTTCACCCCCCAAAACGCAAAGACGCCGCGCTTGCGCGCGGCGCCCCCTCCGGCGTGCTTCGCCCGCCACCCCGGATCAAGTCCGGGGCAGGCTCTCCCCCCCAAGGGGGGAGGAAAGATGCTCACACCCGCCGCTCGACCATCATCTTCTTGATCTCGGCGATGGCCTTTGCCGGATTGAGGCCCTTCGGGCAGGTCTTGGCGCAGTTCATGATGGTGTGGCAGCGGTAGAGGCGGAACGGGTCCTCGAGGTTGTCGAGGCGCTCGCCGGTCGCCTCGTCGCGGCTGTCGATCAGCCAGCGATAGGCCTGCAGGAGCACCGCCGGGCCGAGATAGCGGTCGCCGTTCCACCAGTAGCTCGGGCACGATGTCGAGCAGCAGGCGCAGAGGATGCACTCGTAGAGGCCGTCGAGCTTGGCGCGATCGTCGTGGCTCTGGCGCCACTCCTTCTGCGGCGTCGGCGTCACCGTCTGCAGCCACGGCTCGATCGAGCGGTGCTGGGCGTAAAAATTGGTGAGGTCGGGGACGAGGTCCTTGATCACCGGCAGGTGCGGCAGCGGGTAGATCTTCACCGCCCCGTCGATCTCGTCCATGCCGCGCGTGCAGGCGAGCGTGTTGACGCCGTCGATGTTCATCGCGCACGAGCCGCAGATGCCCTCGCGGCAGGAGCGGCGGAAGGTCAGCGTCGGATCGACCTTGTTCTTGATCCAGATGAGGGCGTCGAGCACCATCGGCCCGCAATCCTCGACGTCCACCTGGAAGGTGTCGATGCGGGGATTTTCACCGGTGTCGGGATCGAAGCGGTAGATGCGGTACTCGCGCACCGTTTTGGCGCCGGCGGGACGCTCCCAGGTCTTCCCGGGCTTCATCTGCGAGTTCTTCGGCAGGGCGAGCTCAACCATGGAAACGCGTCTTCCTCGGCATGTTCCGACGGGCGGTTCGGACCGCCCGGCGCCCCTTGGAAGAGGCGCCGGACAGGAATGGTTCTAGGTCATTCGGGCCGCGTCGTCGATGCGGCGCGACGCACTGTCTTCGCAGATGCGAAGGCTAGAGTGGCGCCATCGCCCGTGACGCCTCAGAGGGGTCCGGCGGCGGCGGAGCCGGTACCGCCAGCCGTGCGCCCGACCAGTCGACCCTGAGCGTCAGGAACATCGCAGCCGTCAGCACGACGAAGGCGGCGACGGTGCCGACGAGCAGCGCATAGGCCTGCGTCTGCAGGAGCGCGTAGAGGAGCGCGAGCGCGACAGCAAGGATCACCGCCATCGCCAGCCCCGCCCGGCGGCTCGCCAGCGCCACGCCCACATAGGTCGCAAGCTGCGCCACCAGGGCGGTCGAGGCGACCACATAGGCCGGTGTGAAGCCGATCACCTCGGCGAGCGCCAGAAGCAGCACGTAGAACAGCACCGAGGCGACGCCGACGAAGACGTACTGGACGGGATGGAAGCGCCCGCGGCTCGCGAGCTCCATGGCGAAGACGCCGCCGAAGGCGACGGCGAGGAACAGGATGCCGTACTTCACCGCCCGGTCGACCAGGGCGTAGAAGTCGACGGGATCGAGGAAGCGGACGCCGAGCG
This sequence comes from Pseudoxanthobacter sp. M-2, assembly GCF_046156265.1. Taxonomy (NCBI): domain Bacteria; kingdom Pseudomonadati; phylum Pseudomonadota; class Alphaproteobacteria; order Hyphomicrobiales; family Segnochrobactraceae; genus Pseudoxanthobacter; species Pseudoxanthobacter sp. M-2. Next base: position 243,393 of record NZ_JAWDIR010000033.1, on the reverse strand, counting down.
TCGCCCCGGAGAAACCGTCGAGGACGGCCTCGACGCTGGACAGCGTCTGCGGCACCGGCCGGGCGAGATCGGGCACCGTCCAGGCGGCGGTGAAGCCGGTCTTCTCGACGGTGCGGCTCTCGGGCAGGAACGAGCCGAAGAAGCTCGGGTGCGGCCAGTCCGAGGCGATCGACACCGTGCTGTCGCGGCCGACCGGGGCCATCGCCAGCCAGTCCGTGCCCGAGAGCTTCAGCGGAATGGTGAACGGCAGCGGCGGCACGCCCTCGACCGTGGCATCGAGGCCGGGGAAGGGCCGGACGTGGATTCCGCTGCCACCGCCGGTGCCGAGTCCGGGCTCGAAGGCGAGCGGGGCGGCGCCCGGCCGCTCGAGGTCGACGCCGTCGCGCAGTCCCGAGGGATCCGACAGCGACAGCGACAGCACCGCCCGGTTCCAGTCGATGCGGACGACATCGCCGGGGAAGTCGGCCCGCGTCAGCGCGTCGAAGCCGCCGGTGAGCGCCACCTCGGCGCGATATCCGGTGACGGCGTAGATCGCCCGCTTCAGCACCTCGGTGCCGGCGGTGGCGGTCGCCGCGAAGCGGTGCGGCAGGGCGACGAGGGTGCGCGGCACCTCGCGGCGCGTCTCGCGCCCGTCGACGGTGACGGTCTCGGCGACGGTGTAGGGCACGACGAGGAAGGGGCCAATCAGGGTCTGCGTGCCGCCCCAGCCCTGGGCGATCTCGGCGCGCGCACCGTCGGCGTAGGCGGCGCGCTCGTCGACGAGGCCCTTCACCAGCATCAGCGGCACGAGCAGGAGCACGATCAGGCCGCCGACGAGGAAGAACTTCGCCGCCGGCGAGGCGATGGAGAACAGGCGTTTCGGTGGCCGGGCGGGCTCGCCGGCGACGGGCAGATCGGATGGCGTCATGGGGAAGTCTCCGCACCCCGGCGGGCCGAAGCCACCGCCGCAGGCCACGAGAAGCACCGGCCGCCCCGCGGACGCGGGCACGACGGGAGGCGACGCTAGGCGCGGGTTGCGGCGGACGAAGGTCGGGTTTGCGGACGCGCGACGGCAGAAGCGGGGCTTTTCGGGGCGAGGGAGAACGGCGACTGCGACGCCGAGTTTTCCCTTCTCCCAGCCCTGCTGGGAGAAGGTGCCCGAAGGGCGGATGAGGGCCGGCGGGCGTAGCGCGCCGGCGTTGCGCCCGGAAGACCGAGAGCGGAGGCCATGATCGCCGCCCCCGCCCCGCTCCGCGGTGCGGCCCTCATCCGGCGCTGCGCGCCACCTTCTCCCGCGAACGCGGGAGAAGGGAAACGCGCCCGCAGGTACCAATGCGTCGCCACTACTGCGGCCGCGGCGTGCAGTAGACGTCACCCACTTCACCGATCCGGACGTCCCTGCACTGAAGCTCGTACACCCCCTCCCGGCCGCACTCTGACAGGGTCATGCTCGTCCTGTCGAAGCGCGCATCGCAGGTGTCTCCGGCGTCCTGCAGATCCGTGGACCCGGGGAACCAGATTCGCAGCCGGCCACCCTGCGGCTCGTATCCGAAGTATCCGTCCCATCCGTCGCCGTGCTCGAAAGCCATGTAGGTCCCGACGCCATTGCCGCCGAAGCAGTACTTGATCAAGGCCGAGGGATCGGAGGAACCGGAGGGGTGGACCTGCCAGCAGCCGATGAACGGATCGGCGGCGGATGGGGCCGGGGCGTCACCGGCGTGCCCGACGCCCGTCGCCATGACCACGAGGCCGGGGAGGAGCGAGCTTCTGAGGGCAGAGCGACGGCGCAGCATGGATCGAGGTGCCCGAAGGTGAACAATCGAACAAATGATCGACCTCAGTGGCATGGTTGCCGCTTTCACTTCGCCACGGGTGGGCACGACACGTAGCCGTCGGAGACCCTGACGTCCGTGCATTTCAGTTGGTAGGTCCCGCGAACGCCGCATCCCTTCACGGTCAGGCTGCTACCGGAGATGCTGAAGGCACAGGTTGCGGAATCCTGTGCAGTATCCGGCTCCCAGTGCCGCAATTCGCCGTCCTTCGCCTCGTAACCGAACGACCCCTCGACGCCATGCCCTCCGTCGAAATCGGCGTACGTGCCGACGCCGTCGCCGCTGAAGCAGAGGCTGGTCCATCCCGGTGAATCGGAATCGACAAAGCGGCGCTCGAGCCAGCATCCCATCAGCGGATCCCCGGCCAGCTGAGACGGCTGATCGGTGGCGAACGCCGGCACGGCTGCCGCGGCAAGGACTGCAACAAGGAAGAGCCGCATGCTCGTGCTCCGAACTCGGTCCGAAGAGTTCTGCAGGGGAGCGCTACGTGCGGCAAGAGCGATTCCCGCTTCGCGAGCAGGGACAGCTGTGTCTCTACTCCCTTCTCCCAGCCTGCTGGGAGAAGGTGCCCGAAGGGCGGATGAGGGCCGGCGCGCAGCGCGCCGGTGCCACATGTTGAAGCGTAACGGGCAGATTTATGGGTGAGGCCGCCCCCGCCCCGCTGCGCGGAGCGGGCCCTCATCCGGCGCTACGCGCCACCTTCTCCCGCTCGCGCGGGAGAAGGGAGAGAGACCTCAGTACACCCGCTTCTGCGGAGCAATATACTCGATCTCGTTCGACAGCGTGTAGGTGTGCACCGGGCGGTAGTCGAGCGACACCGTCCGCTTCTCCTCGTCGGCGAAGGCCAGCGTGTGCTTCATCCACTCGCGGTCGTCGCGGTCGGGGAAGTCCTCGCGGGCGTGGGCGCCGCGGCTCTCCTGGCGGTTGCGCGCCGAATCCATCGTCACCACGGCCTGGGAGATCAGGTTCTCGAACTCCAGCGTCTCGACGAGGTCGGAGTTCCAGATCAGCGAGCGGTCGGTGACGCGCACGTCGTCGGAGCCGCCCCACACCTCGTGGATGAGCTTGTGGCCCTCCTCCAGCACCTCGCCGGTGCGGAAGACCGCGCAGTTCGCCTGCATGGTGCGCTGCATCCTGAGCCGCAGCTCCGCCGTCGGCGTCGAGCCGCTGGCATGGCGCGCCTTGTCGAGGCGGTGGACGGCGTAGTCGCCGGCGCCCTTGGCGAACTCCGGCTGCTTCTCGCCCGCCGTCACCGTCTCGGCGCAGCGCAGGCCAGCGGCCCGGCCGAAGACCACGAGGTCGATCAGCGAGTTGGAGCCGAGCCGGTTGGCGCCGTGGACGGAGACGCACGCCGCCTCGCCGAGCGCCATCAGGCCGGGGACGACGCGGTCGGGATCGCCGTCGACCTTCGACAGCACCTCGCCGTGGAAGTTCGTCGGGATGCCGCCCATGTTGTAGTGGACGGTCGGCAGCACCGGGATCGGCTGCTTCGTCACCTCGACGCCGGCGAAGATCTTGGCGCTCTCGGAGATGCCCGGCAGGCGCTCGTGCAGGATCGCCGGGTCGAGATGGTCGAGGTGCAGGAAGATGTGGTCGGCGTTCTTGCCGACGCCGCGGCCTTCGCGGATCTCGATGGTCATGGCGCGCGAGACGACGTCGCGCGAGGCGAGGTCCTTCGCCGACGGGGCGTAGCGCTCCATGAAGCGCTCGCCGGCGGAGTTGGTCAGGTAGCCGCCCTCGCCGCGGGCGCCCTCGGTGATCAGGCAGCCGGCGCCGTAGATACCGGTCGGGTGGAACTGCACGAACTCCATGTCCTGCAGCGGCAGGCCGGCGCGCAGCACCATGGCGTTGCCGTCGCCGGTGCAGGTGTGAGCGGAGGTCGCCGAGAAATAGGCGCGGCCGTAGCCGCCGGTGGCGATGATCGTCTTGTGGGCGCGGAAGCGGTGCAGCGTGCCGTCGTCGAGACAGAGCGCCACGACGCCGCGGCAGGCCCCCTCCTCCATGATCAGGTCGATGGCGAAGTATTCGATGAAGAACTCCGCCGAGTGGCGCAGCGCCTGGCCGTAGAGGGTGTGCAGGATGGCGTGGCCGGTGCGGTCGGCGGCGGCGCAGGTGCGCTGGGCGCGGCCCTTGCCGAAGTCGGTGGTCATGCCGCCGAACGGCCGCTGGTAGATCTTGCCTTCCTCGGTGCGCGAGAACGGCACGCCCCAGTGCTCGAGCTCGTAGACGGCGGCGGGTGCCTCGCGGACGAGGTACTCGATGGCGTCCTGGTCGCCGAGCCAGTCGGAGCCCTTGACGGTGTCGTACATGTGCCAGCGCCAGTCGTCCGGCCCCATGTTGCCGAGCGCCGCCGAGATGCCGCCCTGCGCCGCCACCGTGTGCGAGCGGGTCGGGAACACCTTGGTGATGCAGGCGGTGCGCAGGCCCGCTTCCGAGCAGCCGACGACGGCGCGCAGGCCGGCACCGCCGGCGCCCACGACGATGACGTCGAAGGTGTGGTCGGTGAAGGGATAGGCGCGGCCGTTCACCCCGGGCGCCGCAGCCCCGTTGGCGGCGCCGTTGCCAGTGCCATTGTTTCCGGCCATTGCGTCAGCCTCCGAAGCTGATCTTGAGCACCGCCCAGGCGGCGGCGAGCGCCACCAGGGCGCAGAAGAAGGTGCTGGCGATCAGGGCGGCGAGCTTCGTCCCCTCCCCGTGCACGTAGTCCTCGATGATCACCTGCATGCCGAGCTTCATGTGCCAGCACGAGACCAGCACGACAGCGAGCAGCGGCACCGCGACGAAGGGGCTCTCGAGCACGGAGCGCGTCGCCTCGTAGCTGTCGCCCTGCACGCCGACGATCAGCAGCACCATGAAGACGGTGAGCGGCACCATGGCGAGGCCGGTGAGGCGCTGGCGCCAGAAATGGTCCGTGCCGGACTTGGCGGAGCCGAGGCCGCGGACGCGGCCGAGCGGGGTGCGCATCATGATCTTGTCCTCCCGGCTCAGCGGACGACGAGGGCGACGACCCAGACGATCATCGTCAGGGCCACCGCGCCGATGACGGTGATGCGGGTCACGAGCTCGCGGCCGACGGCATCGGTGGCGGCGCCGAAGTCCCAGAGGAAGTGCTTGATGCCGCTCAGCATGTGCTGGATCAGCGCCCAGGTGTAGCCGAACAGGATCAGCCGGCCGATCAGCGAGCCGAAGAAGGCATCCACCCACGAGAACGCCTCCGGCCCCATCGCCGCCGCCACCAGCCACCACGCCAGCAGGACCGTGCCGGCATAGAGGGCGATCCCGGTGGCGCGATGGACGATCGACATCGCCATCGTCAGCGTCCAGCGATAGATCTGGATGTGCGGGGAGAGCGGCCGGTTGGCCTTGGCGTTCGGCGTCATGATCTTCCTTCGGCCTTCGGAGCGCGCTTCCGATGGGGACGGGGCCGGCGCCGAGGCGCCCGGGATCGTCACTGGAAGGCTTCTAGCCCCTCGACCGCCCCTCGTCAAAGTGACGTAAACGTAAGGTGCAGCATCCGATTATACGAGCTGCTGACGTATAGGGTAGGACGCCGCCAGGGTCCGACAAGGGCCATTTCCGGAGCCGCGCCGCGCCATTTTCGCCTGTGACCACGATCACAGCCTTCGTCCTCGCCGGCTGGTACCGCTCCGGACGCCCGAGAGCACCCGTGCCGTTGCACGCCCCCGACGCTCTCGTGCAACCCGAGGAAAATGATGCGTCTCGCCTACTGGTTCTTCATCGTCGCCATCCTCGCCGGCCTCGCTGGCATGGGGCTTGGCATCCAAATGGGGATCGCCCACGACTTCACGCTGATGCCGGTACACGCCCACGTGAACCTGCTCGGCTGGGCCTCGCTGTTTCTGTATGGCCTCTACTACCGGGTCGAGCCGTCCGCCGAGGGAACGGCTCTCGCCGTCATCCACTTCGCGCTCGCGGTCTCGGGCCTCGTGCTGATGACCGGCGGCCTCACCCTGATGCTGCAGGGCAACGAAGCGCTCATGCCGGTGACGATCGCCGGCGCGCTCTGTGCCATCTCCGCGATGGCGGTCTTCCTCATCGTCGTGCTGCGGCGCGGGTTCGCCCCGCGGCGGGCAGCCTCGATCGGCTGAGACCCACCCGCCCGTGCTTCGGCGCGCCCTTCAGGCGGGGCGCGCCGACAGCCGCTTGTTCAAATGCGCCATGAAGGCGGTGGCGAACAGCGGCGTCACGAGGTTCAGGATCGGCACCGCCAGCACCAGCGCGATCAAGAGCCCGGCGACGAACACCGTGCCGGCGTGGCGCTTGCGCAGGGTGCGCGCCTCCTCCGGCGTCCGGAAGCGCATCGCCGCGCCCTCGAAATACTCCCGTCCCAGCAGATAGCCGTTGACCACGAAGAAGGCGGCGATGTTGACGCCCGGCACCAGCAGTAGCAGCAGCGCCACGAGGTTGCCGAGGATGACGACGCCGGTGAACTTCAGCGTCGTCACAAGCTGCTCGCCGAACGGCAGGGCGCGTCCGGGCGGATCGTCCGGGTAGTGCGTCCGCTCAACGACTTCCGCCACCTCGTCGGCGAACAGGCCGGCGAGCAGCGAGGTGATCGGCGCGACGAGGAAGCCGAGGCCGATGAAGAAGCCGATGCCGGTGAGGATCACCAGGATCGTCTCGACCCACGGGTAGGTGGTGACGTCGATGAAGTAGACCGATGCCCCCTGCAGTCCGAGCCAGATCACCACCAGCAGGCCGATGGTCAGCGCCAGCGACTTCAGCAGCACGGAGCGGAACGGCGGCGTCAGGATGTCGGCGAAGGCTTGGCTGGCGGCGGCGAGCATCGGGGCTCCGGGGATGCGGCGCCGGACGGCGCAGAGATCGGACCGCCGTCAAGTGGGGAGGCGGGGGCGCCGCCGCAATCGGCGGGTGGGGCGCGCGGCGTCTAACCCTTCTCCCACCGCGAGGTGGGAGAAGGTGGCGCGCAGCGCCGGATGAGGGCCGGCGCACGAAGTGCGCCGGAGGCTGCGGCTTGCGGCAACGCCGCGCCGCTGCGCGGCGCGCCTCATCCGCCCTGCGGGCACCTTCTTCCGCGCCGCGGGAGAAGGAAGAACGGCGAGCGCCTCTACCCCCGCCCCTCCGCCGCCGCGATCGCGCGGGCCAGCACGAGATACGGCGCCGCGTCCGTCCCGACCTCACGCTCGATCTCCGCGAGTTCCACCCGGGCGAGGTCGAGGCGCCCTATCGCGACGTAGCCTTCGCCGAGATAGGAGCGCGTCCGCGCCGCAGCGGGATCGACGGCGAGCGCGGCGCGGTAGTAACCGACGGCGGTGTCGAAGCGGCCGAGCTTGCGGAAGGCGAAGCCGAGCTCCGTCAGCACCAGCGGGTCGCGGCGGTGGGCGATCGGGTCGAGCACCGCAACCGCATCCGCATGGCGCCCCGCCCGGTTGAAGGCGAAGGCCATGGCGAAGCGCTCCGTCGGAGCGGTCTGCAGCGCCTGGATCTTGACGCAGGTCTTCGTCTGCGGATCGAGCGCCTGGCCGCGCGGGCAGCTCGCCGGCGTCGGGGCAGGCGTGATCGGCCCGTCGTTCATCGCCACGGCCGGCGCCGCCAGTCCCGTCACGACGATCGCGGCGAGCGCCGATCCCCGCCACGCCGTCGCCCGTGTCACCGCCATCGCACCCTCCCCGCCAACGCCTCGTCGCCCTGCCGCGTCGACCCTAAACCGCGCGCGGCCTTGCGGAAGACGCCGCACCATAACGTGATCGGCAGCATCGCACGATGACGCCGCCGATCCGTCGCGCAGCAGGAGTCGGACGGCGCGGGAGGCTCAGCTGCGCAGCAGGTCGGACACCGGCTTGAGGTCGGCGCTGCCGGGGAACACGCTCTCCGCCAGCGCCCGCTCGCTGACGCCGAGATGGTCGCGCAGGACGCCTTTGGCGACGCTGCGCAGATCCGTCGTCGGGCGGAGGTCGCGGCCCTCGAGCAGCGCCGCCGGCGACAGGCCGGGCCAGTCGGCGACGACGCGGCCGCCGGCGACACCGCCGCCGAGCAGGAACAGCGCCGTGCCGGTGCCGTGATCGGTGCCGCCGGAGCCGTTGAAGGCGACCGTGCGGCCGAACTCGGTGACCACCATCACCACCGTGTCGCGCCAGGCCGGGCCGAGCGATTCCTTCAGCGCTGCCAGCGTCGCGTCGAGTACCGCCAGGCTGTCGCCGAGCTGGCCGTCGACGGGATCGCCGCGCGAGTGGTTGTCGAAGCCCGAGAGGTCGAGCGTGCCGATGCGCGGCCCGTCCTCCTTCGAGAGCACCCGGCCGGCGACCCGCGCCGCCTGCACGGCGGGCCGGCTGCGGCCCTTGATGTCGGCGTCGGCGGCGCTGCGGGAGGCGGCTCTGGCCTCCTTCTCGCTGCCCGCCACCATGCCGAGCTGCAGGCCCTCCTCGAGCGTCATCGCCAGCCGCTCGTCGCCGGTGTGGCGGTAGAGCGAGAGGAGGCGGGCGCGGGTGTCCTCGCTCGCCTCCGGATAGCCGGCCGGCATCCAGGAGACGACCTTCGAGCGGCCGCGCATGATCAGCGGCACCTGCGCGCCGGCGGCGAAGCCCTCGCCGTTGGTGAACTGCACCATCTCGCCTTCGGGCAAAAGGGCGAGCGTGCGGCCGAGCCAGCCGGTGTCGGCGACGCCGACGGCCGGCAGGCCGCTCTCCAGCACGTCCTGGCCGTCGAAGTGCGAGCGCTCGCGGTAGGGGCTCGCCACTGCGTGGACGACGAGCGCCTCGCCGGACTGGTACATCGCCCCCAGCGTCGGCAGGCGCGGCGACATCGCGAAGAAGGAGTCGAGCGCCAGTCCCGGCGCCTGGTCGCTGGAGCCGAGCACCGGACCGCCGCGCGCCCGCTCGTGATCGGGATCGCCAACCGGGGCGACGGTCGACAGCCCGTCCATGGCACCGCGCAGCACCAGCACGACGAGGCGCGGGTCGCGGCCGCCGGCGTGGGCGAAGCGCGGCAGCGCCGCCCAGGCGGTGAAGGTGGCGGTGATGCCGAGCAGCCCGCGGCGGGTGACGGCGTGCGGGACGAGAAGGCCGGCGGAGGAACGGTCCATGATCAGATCCTCTGGAAACCGGGGCTGAGCAGCATCAGCGACACCGCCTGCTCGCGGCTCTCGGCACGCGTCACCGCCTCGCGCGTCGGCTGGTCGTAGCGCGGGCCGAGCACGTCGGCGGCGAGACCGGGCACGTCGAGCTCGGGATCGATGCGGCGGGCGATGACGGTGGCGAAGTCGAGACGTTCCAGCAGCGCGTCGCCGGCGAGCCAGGCGTCGTCGGCGTCCGGCCAGCCGGCCGGCGAGGGCGGTGTCCAGATCTTCTGGCCGAGGGCGTTCATCATGTTGAACGCCGCCTTCTCGTTCTCGCTGTCGGTGGTCATCCGAAGCACCCGGAAGCTCGCCATCGTGAACAGGTAGGGATCGCGGAGCTTCGCCGGCGGTGCCGCCCAGGCGGCGTCCGACGACAGCAGCGCCCGCGTCGTCACGGCGAGGTCGCCGTCGCTGTCGAGGTAGGCGCGCGCCGTCGCCTCGGCGATCTCGGGCGGCGCGGCGTCGCCGACGAAATGGCGGGCGAGCTTGCGGGCGATGTGGCGGGCGGTGGCCGGATGCCGGGCGAGATCGTCGAGCACCGCGTCGAGCTGCTTCGGCCCCTTCTGGCCATAGACCTTGCCGAGCACCGTGAAGTCGCCGGGCTCGTGGCGGCGCGGCAGGAAGATCGCCCCGGTGCCCTCGACGCGGCCGCCGTTGCGGTCGATCGTCCAGCCGGTCAGCACCTTGGCGAAGCTCGTCACGTCGGCCTGGGTGTAGCCGCCGTCGACGCCGAGCGTGTGCAGCTCCAGCACCTCGCGGGCGAGGTTCTCGTTGAGGCCGATGGACTTGCGCTCGCCGATCCGGCTGTTCGGCCCGACGGACTTGAAGTTGTCGAGATAGACGAGCATCGCCGGATGCTTGACCGTCGCCTCGAGCATGTCGCGGAAGCGGCCATAGACGTGCGGGCGGATCGCCTCGCGCTCGTAGGAGCCGACGATCGAGGGCACGGTGCCGCCCTTGGCGGTGGAAACGGCGAAATGGTTCGACCAGAACAGCACCAGCCGTTCCGTCAGCCCGTCGGTCGCAGCGAGGCCGTGATCGAAGCGGACCGCCGCCTCCATCCGCACCGTCGTCGGGGAAAATCCGGGCTGGCGAAGCCGCTCCGGCCGGGCGGCGTCGTCACGCTTGACGGTGCCGTCGTCGACGGCAGCGAGGTCGCCGGCCATGCCACCATCGGCCATGTCGCCCGCTGCCATGTCACCAGTCATATCTCCGCTGGCCATCCCGGCACCCGCCATGTCACCGCCACCGGAGGCCTTCGCGGCCGCCTTCGCCGCCTCGATCTGCTCGTTCTCGAGCTTGCGCGCCACCCGGCGTTCACGGCGATCCTTGAGGTTGAGCGCCATGTTTTCCGGCGTCGACCGCAGACCGGCGGCGGTGATCAGCGCCGCCTGGGGGCGGTCGCACTGGGCGAGCACGAAGCCGCGCGGATCTGAGGCGATGGCCGCACACTCCCCCGGCCGCGGCCCGAGGCCGAAGCGGGTGAGGGCGGTGTGGGCGTCCCGGATGGCTGAATCGGACGGCATGGCGGTCTCCACGGGCGCCGGGCCGCGAGGACCCATGCGGTCCGGCGGACGAGCAACGCCCGGGACGATCGTTCCCTACGCCGCCGATGTGGCGGCACGCGGGCGATCAGCCGTAGCGCAGCTTCAAGGCCAGGATCGCCCCCGACGTCATCAGGGTGACGGCGTTGGCGATCGTCACCGACGGGCTGCCGAGGGCGATGCCGTAGACGAGCCAGCAGGCGACGCCGGAGGTGAAGGCGATCTGCGTCGGCAGCGAAATCCCCGCCGTCTGGCGCTCGCGCAGGATCTTGAAGGCCTGCGGCAGCCAGCACAGCGTGGTGAGCAAGGCGGCGACGAAGCCGATCGCCTCGACGACCTCTAACGACATGGAACGAGCCCTGAGAGCGGGAGGCGGGGGAGGCGCCACCGGCGACACGTGTGTGTGACGGCCGACGCTCGGCTGTCAATGCGGCGTTCCTGCGGCGGTGGCTCGCAGCCGTCAGGAGCGGGCCGGGCTACGTCGCAGAAACAAAGAAGGGCCGCCCCGAGGGACGACCCTTCCATTGTCGAACTGCGGTCCGGCGGAGCCGGACGAACGTCGACTTACGCGACCGGACCTCCGAAGGAGAGAACCGTGACCGCGCGATCCGACGACCGCAGCTTGTGACAATGAGACACCGGATCACCTCCTTTCAGTTCGTTGACGACAATCGAAGCTTACGTGCGATCGATGTGATTCGTAAGCCGTTTTTGCAGGCGGTCGCGACCGCTTTCAGCCTGAGTTCAAGGCATCACGGCGATGTCGCGCACGTCCGCCTCGACGCCCTGCAGCGCCCCCGTCTCGGTGGCGCGGCCGCTGGCGAGGTCGACCGTGTAGAGCCGGCCGTCGGCGACCATCCAGGCGGTGTTGCCGCCCTTGCCGTCCGAGACGATGTCGAACGCCACCGCCTTCGGCATGATGCCGAGCTTGCCGACGGCGTTCAACACGCCGTCGTTCGGCGGCGCCTGCTTCACCAGCGCGCCGATGGTGCCGTCGATGTCGTAGAGGGCGGTCTCCTTGGTGCCGGCGACCGAGTTGGTGTAGGCGCCGGCGACGATCATCGGCGCCTCGCCCTTGTGCATGTCGCCCTCGGCGAAGGCGAGCGTGCCGTCGGTGACGACCTTGCCGTCGTCGACGTTGACGCGGAGGTTGGTGCCGTCCGAGCCGATCACCCGCAGCCGGTCGGCGGCCGGGTTGAAGTCGACGGTCGCCATCACGCCGTCGGGCAGCATCGTCTCGAGCTTCGCCTTCGCTTCGGCGCGGCCGCGCTTCGGATCGACGACGGCGATCGTGCCGTCGGCATAGAGCGCATAGAGCTTGCCATCCGCCGGGCGGACGTCGATGCCGAGGATGCGGCCCTTGACACCCTCGATCGCCACCGGGGCGGCGACGACGCGCGTCGACGGGTCGACCATCGCCAGCCGGTCGTCGCCGACGAGCGCGAACACGGTCGCGGCGCCGGCCGGCGCAGCGGAGGCGGCGAGGGCCGCGACGGTGGCGGCGACGCCGCCGAGCACGAGCGGGTGCAGGCGGCCGGGGCGGGTCGCGGTCCGAGCGGCCGGGCTGTCGTTGCGATGAGACATGGGTCACCTCCAGGATTTTGTCGTCGCCGGCGCTCCGGCCTGCCAGTGCGCCGCGAGGGGGAGGCCCGGCGACGATGCCGCCGCGCCCGATCCGGCCGACCGCTCCTTGGTCGTCCTGAAGCGGCTACCCGGCGGCGGCGCCGGCGGATGCGGGAGAGGCTGATTTTTTCGTCCGCTTGCATCCACACCGTCGGATGGTGCGTAGTCCGAGGCGGATCGGTGTGCCCGCGTGGCGCCGGACGGGAGACGTGATCGTGGCCGACAAGACGCGGACGACCGCGCGCGCATCAGACGCGGACGAACACGCCAGCCTGATCGTGCTGTGTGCCGGCGGCGACAGGACGGCGCTGCGCCGGCTCTACGACGTCGAGGCGGCGACGATGCTCGGCGTCGCGACCCGCATGCTGCGCCGGCGCGACCTTGCCGAGGAGGCCGTCCAGGACGCCTTCCTGCGCATCTGGCGGGGTGCCGCGAGCTACCGGCCGGAGCTCGGCGGCGGCCGCACCTGGGTCTACGTGATACTGCGCAACCGCTGCCTGACGCTGCTGCGCACCTCCGGCCGCGAGGTCTCGCCCGACGACGACCTGCCGGATGTCGCCGACGACGCCCCCGATCCCGAGGCCGTCGTCTCGCTGCTCTCCGACACCAGCCTGCTGCGCCGCTGCCTCGAGACCCTCGACGAGCGCCGCCGCGGCGTCCTCCTGCTCGCCTACGCCCACGGGCTGACGCACGGCGAGATCGCCGGAAAGCTCGGCGTGCCGCTCGGCACGACGAAGACGTGGATCCGCCGCTCGCTGCTGGCGCTCAGGGAGTGCATGGGATGAGCACTCCCGCACCCCCGGCCGGCACCCCGATCGGCCCCGAGGACGACATGCTGGCCGGCGAGTACGTCGCCGGCCTGCTGGAAGGGCCTGCCGAGACCGCGTTCGAGGCCCGGCTCGCCGCCGAACCGGCGCTCGCGGAAGCCGTCGCCCGCTGGCGCGCCCGCTTCGCCGAGATCGACGCGAGCGCCGCCCCGGTCGTACCCGACGCGGCCTTCTGGCATCGCATCGAGACGGCCCTCGCCACCGCCCCCGACCTGCCGCCGCAGGCTGCCGCGGCGACCGTCGCCGTCACGAGCACCCCCGCCGTGGCTCCGCGACCGGTCACTGCGCCCCCGACCGCGCCCCCTCCGCCGCGCACCGGCGGCCTCGCCGAATGGTGGCACAGCCTGACGCTGTGGCGCGGCTTCGCCGCCGTCGCCACCGCCGCGGCGATCGTGCTCGCCGTCGGCCTCGGCCGCATGGCTCTGGCCCCGCCGCCGCCGACCTACATCGCCGTGCTCGTCGCTGAGACCGGCGAGATCGGCGCCGTCGTCAACGTCTTCGCCGACGGCACGGCCGAGCTGCTGCCGCTCGAGAACGTCCCGGTGCCGAGCGGCCGGGCGCTGGAGGTGTGGACGAAGTGGAGCGACGAGCGCGGCCCCGTCTCGATCGGCCTGCTCGACCGCCCGCGCACCGTCCGGCTCTCCACCGGCGGCCTGCCGGAGACACGACCCGAGCAGCTCTTCGAGATCACGCTCGAGCCTGCCACCGGCTCGCCCACCGGACGCCCGACCGGCCCGATCCTGTTCAAGGGGAACGCCGCGACGACGCTGTGAGCCGCCGCGCCGTTCAGTCCGGCGCGAACGTCGCCTTGACGAGCTCGCGGAAGAGCAGGATCTGCGCCGGCAGGATCTTCGGGTCGTGCAGCATCTTGCCGAGCAGAAGCCCACCCTCCACCGTCGAGGCGGCCATGTCCGCGAGCGCGTCGAGGTCGACGGGGCGTCGCGGCGGATAGCGCTCGGCGATGACGGCGAAGCGCTCGCGAAAGCGCTTCCTCCAGGCGAGCACGCCGGCGGCGTTGAGATCGCGCACCTCGCGGTCGAACAGCTGTTCCTGGTAGCAGAAGGAGGCGGCGAGGCACCCGGGATGCGCCTCCTTCAGGTTCGCCATCGTCTCGGCGAACAGCTTCAGGGCGACCAGCATGCCGTGCAGCGGGTCTTCGTCGAGTTCGTCGGCACGGCGCAGGAGCTCGTCGAGGACGGCGTTGTCGTGCTCGAGATAGCGCTGCATCATCGCCCGGGCGAGGGCGTTCTTGTCCCTGAAATGATAGAAGAAACCGCTCTTGGTGATGCCGACGGCGGCGATCAGTTCTTCGATCGAGGTGGCGGCGAATCCCTTCGCCAGCACGGCGGCCTCCGCTGTCTCGAGGATCTTCTCGCGGGTCTCGGCTCCGCGGCGTGGCTCCCTGTGCATCTTCGCGTCCCTTCACGATCGTGTCAGTGTACCGCGGGTGCAGTGGACGAGGATGTGAACCGGATCACCACCATGCTCGCGCATCGTGGCCATGGCGAAAAGCATCTCTGCGACCTGTACCACGGGTCGACTGGTCGGAGAGACGGCCGTCGGGCAGTTTCGGCGGTGTTCCAGCCGCCGGGCGAGGTGCCGGCGGCTCCATGACTGTGCGATATTGCTGGATGAAGCCAATGCTGATGAAAATCTACGACGACGCGGCCGGCGCCGCCCGAGCCGCCGCCGCTCCCCGCTGGCGCCACGCGCTGCCGCAGCTCGCCGACAAGCCCTTCCTGTCCGATGGCGGGCTCGAGACGACGCTGATCTTTCACGACGGCCTCGAGCTGCCGCACTTCGCCTCGGTGACGATGCTCGACCGTCCCGGCGGGCGCGAGATCCTCGAGGCCTACTATCGCCGCTACCTCGAGATCGCCCGCGCCCATGGCGTCGGCTTCGTCCTCGACAGTGTCACCTGGCGGGCCAGTCCCGACTGGGGCGCAAAGCTCGGCTACGACCGCGCCACGCTCGCCGATCTCAACCGCGCCGCCGTGGCGATGCTGCACCCGCTGCGGCAGGAATTCGAGACCGAAGCAACGCCCGTCGTGGTCGGCGGCTGCGTCGGCCCGCGCGGCGACGGCTATGTCGCCGGGGCGGCGATGTCCGTGGCCGAGGCGGAGGCCTACGGACGCTTCCAGGCCGAGCTCTTCGCAGAGGCCGGCGCCGACATGGTGGCGGCGATGACGATGACCAACGCCGCCGAGGCCGCCGGCTACGCCCGCGCCGCCGCTGCGGCCGGGCTGCCCTCGTGCATCTCCTTCACCCTGGAGACCGACGCGCGCCTGCCGAGCGGCGAGAGCCTCGGCGAGGCGATCGGCTTCGTCGAGCGCGAGAGCGACGGCGCGCCGGCCTACTACATGGTGAACTGCGCCCACCCGACCCACTTCGCCGCGATGATCGACGCCGCGGTGGAGGCCGGAGAGCCGTGGCTCGCCCGGCTGCGCGGCGTGCGGGCCAACGCCTCGACCCGCAGCCATGCCGAGCTCGACTCCTCGACCGATCTCGACGCCGGCGATCCCGACACGCTCGGCCGAGACTACGCGGCGCTGCGCGCCCGTCACCGCCGCTTCACCATCCTCGGCGGCTGCTGCGGCACCGACGACCGCCACGTGGCGGCGATCGCCCGCACCTGCCTCGCGGCGTGAGCGCGGGGGTCGTCCGCGGACCCCGCACCGAACAAAATCGCGCCGGCGCCCTTTTCCCGGGGGCGCCGGCGTTCTACTTTTGATCCATGGCGCGCCCCTCCCTCCCCCGCTCCTCGGTCCGGCCCCGCACCCCCGAGACGATCCTCGACCGCGGCCCCGACGGCTTCGGCGAAGCGCCGCAGGCGCCACTGTCCGGCGTCCCCCTCGGCGGCTCGATCGCCGACTGGGCGGCCGAGATCGCCGACGCCGACCGGCTGCCGGCGGAACCGGCGGTGCCCACACCCGCCGGCAAGGCCAAGCCATCGAAGGCCGGCCCGTCGCGCACGGCCCGCGGTACCTCGACGGGCGGCAGCGGCAAGACGGCCAAGGAGCGCGTCGCCGGCGGCCTCAACCCCGTCGCCGGCCTCGACATCTCGCTCGAGGATGCCGGGACCCTGCCGGCGAACGCCGTCACCGCCACCGTCGCCGCGCTCGAAGAGCTCATCCAGAAGGGCCGCCCGGAATTCCGCGACGGCTCGTGGGCGCCGCACCGGCCGGTCCGGCCGGAGAAGTCGGAAGGCGGCATCCCGTTCCGGCTCGTCTCGCCGTTCGAGCCGAAGGGCGACCAGCCGCAGGCGATCGAGGAGCTCGTCGCCGGTGTCGACCAGAAGGAGCGCATGCAGGTGCTCCTCGGCGTCACCGGCTCCGGCAAGACCTACACCGCCGCTCAGGTGATCTCCCGCACCCAGCGGCCCGCCCTCGTGCTCGCGCCGAACAAAACGCTGGCGGCGCAGCTCTACGGCGAGTTCAAGAGCTTTTTCCCCGACAACGCGGTGGAGTACTTCGTCTCCTACTACGACTACTACCAGCCCGAGGCCTACGTCCCGCGCACGGACACCTATATCGAGAAGGAATCCTCGATCAACGAGCAGATCGACCGGATGCGCCATTCGGCCACCCGCTCGCTGCTCGAGCGCGACGACGTCATCATCGTCGCGTCGGTGTCGTGCATCTACGGTATCGGCTCGGTCGAGACCTACACGGCGATGACCTTCGCGGTGGAGGTCGGCGAGGCGGTCGACCAGCGCCAGCTCCTCGCCGACCTCGTTGCCCTGCAATACAAGCGCGCCGACATCGGCTTCGCCCGCGGCACCTTCCGGGTGCGCGGCGACACCATCGAGATCTTCCCCGCCCACTACGAGGACCGCGCCTGGCGCGTCACGCTGTTCGGCGACGAGATCGAATCGATCGTCGAGTTCGACCCGCTCGCCGGCCAGAAGACCGACAGCCTGAAGTCGGTGAAGATCTACGCCAATTCCCACTACGTCACGCCGCGGCCGACGCTCGCCCAGGCGATCCGCTCGATCAAGGAAGAGCTGAAGGGCCGCTTGGTCGAGCTCACCCGCGCCGGCCGGCTCCTCGAGGCGCAGCGGCTCGAGCAGCGCACCCGCTTCGATCTGGAAATGATGGAGGCGACCGGCTCCTGCGCCGGCATCGAGAACTACTCGCGCTACCTCACCGGCCGCCTGCCCGGCGAGCCGCCGCCGACGCTGTTCGAGTACCTGCCCGACAATGCCCTCGTCTTCGTCGACGAGAGCCACGTCACCGTGCCGCAGATCGGCGGCATGTACCGCGGCGACTTCCGCCGCAAGGCGACGCTCGCAGAGTTCGGCTTCCGCCTGCCGTCCTGCATGGACAACCGGCCGCTGCGCTTCGAGGAATGGGACGCCATGCGGCCGCAGACGATCGCCGTCTCGGCGACGCCGGCCCAGTGGGAGCTCGACCAGTCCGGCGGCGTCTTCGTCGAGCAGGTGATCCGCCCGACCGGCCTCGTCGACCCGCCGATCGACATACGGCCGGCCAAGAGCCAGGTCGACGACCTGCTCGGCGAGGTCAAGGCGGTGGCAGCGAAAGGCTACCGCTCGCTCGTCACCGTGCTGACCAAGCGCATGGCCGAAGATCTTACCGAGTACCTGCACGAACGCGGGGTGCGGGTGCGCTACATGCACTCCGACATCGACACGCTGGAGCGCATCGAGATCATCCGCGACCTCCGCCTCGGCGCCTTCGATGCCCTCGTCGGCATCAACCTCCTGCGCGAGGGCCTCGACATTCCCGAGTGCGCCCTGGTCGCCATCCTCGACGCCGACAAGGAGGGCTTCCTGCGCTCCGAGACGTCGCTGGTGCAGACGATCGGCCGCGCCGCCCGCAATGTCGACGGCCGCGTCATCCTCTATGCCGACCGCATGACCGGTTCGATGGAGCGGGCGATGGCGGAGACCGGGCGGCGCCGCACCAAGCAGCTCGCCTGGAACGAGGAACACGGCATCACGCCGGAATCGGTGAAGCGCTCGATCGGCGACATCCTCGATTCGGTCTACGAGCGCGACCACGTCACCGTCGAGGCGGGCCTGGCGGCGCCGGGCACGCTCGTCGGCCACAACCTCAAGGCCCACATGGGCGACCTCGAGAAGCGGATGCGCGACGCCGCCGCCAACCTCGAGTTCGAGGAGGCGGCCCGCCTGCGCGACGAGCTGAAGCGCCTGCAGGCGACCGAGCTCGCCGTCGCCGACGACCCGCTCGCCCGCCAGTCCGACGTCGAGGGCACCGCCGGCCGCTTCAAGGGCGAGCGCAAGTACGGCGCCACCGGCAACATGCCGTCGAAGGAAGCCCTCGGTCGCGGCAAGGCGGCCAAGCCCTCCCTCGACGACATGGGTCCCGGCACCGACAGGACCGTCCCCCTGCGCGAGGGCGACGAGCGCCCGAAAGGCCGCCCGGACCTCGCCGTGACGAACACGCGGCCGGGCGGTCGGCGACGGGGACGGTAGCAGCGACCTAACCCTCCCCCACGAGGGGGGAGGGGAATCTCTCGCTTGCCGCCGCCGTGCGAATTTGCAAACCATCGAGCCGCCCGGTCGGGGCAGGGAGAACATCAGATGTTTCGCGCGCTCGCCTCGGCCGGAACGATCGCCGGAACCATCGCGATCACCGCCGCCCTCACCCTCCCCACAGCCGCCCAGACGGTCGCCACCGGCGCCGGCTCCACCACCGTCTTCCCGCTCGTCGAGCAGTGGATCGAGGGCTTCCAGAAGCCCGGTGGCGACATCGTCACCTATCAGCCGACCGGCTCGCCCGCCGGCCGCGAGGCCCTCGACGACGAGACCGTCGCCTTCGCCCTCACCGACGTCCCCTTCGCAGCCACAGACGCCCAGAAGCAGGACTACGCGCAGTTTCCGGTCGCCTTCGGCGCCATCGTGCCGGTGGTGAACCTGCCCGGCGTCGACAGCCTCGTCCTCGATGCGGCGATCCTCTCGGGCCTCTTCCGCGGTCAGATCACCACCTGGTCTGATCCGTCGATCGCGATCCTCAACCCCGAGGCGAAGCTGCCGGCAACCGCCGTCACCATCGTCACGCGCTCGGACCCCTCCGGCGCGACGCTGCGCTTCACCCGCTTTCTCGAGCGCGAGAGCCCCGACTTCGCCGCCGCCCTCGGCCATGGCGAGCAGGTCGCCTGGCAAGTCGGCAAAGGCTACCGTGGCAGCGAGGGCGTCGCCGGTGCCGTCGCGGCGACGCCCGGCGCCATCGGCTACGCGGCGCTCGCCGACGCCCGCATCGCCAAACTGGCGGTGCCGCGGCTCGTCGTCGGCGGCACCCGGCCGATCGCCGCCGACGCGCCCGCCCTGCAGGCCGCGCTCACCTCCGCCTTCCAGGCCGTCCCCGACGTCGGCGCGATGGAAGCGGCGCTTGCCGCCGCGCCGCCCCCCGGCGCCTGGCCGATCCCGACCGTCACCTATGCCGCCATGGCGAAAGTGCCCGACGACAATCGCCCGACGGTGGCGGCACTGCGCTTCCTCGACTACGGCCTGAAGGCCGGCGCCGCCGACGCCGAGGCGCTCGGCTACGTGGCCCCGCCGGCGGACGTCGTGGAGAAGATCGAGGCGCCGTGGTCGGCGACCTTCCTCGGCGGCGACAACGACCCGCTCTGGCCGCCGCGCTGAACGATCCGGATTTCGGCGCACTGCGGCGCGCCGACGCGCCGGGCGGCCTTGCCGATCCGGCGCGAAGCCTCTATCTTCCGACTATCTCACCAAAGGCGAACGGGCGCCCGCGGACCGGATCGGTAACAAGTCCGGTGAACGTGGTGCCGCCGTGCGGGGCGTGACGTCGTCCCCGCCAAGAGTCGCAGACATCCCATCCCTTCCAAGTCCCGGCTGCCCATCCGCGGCCGGTCCCCACCCAAGGACTTTTCCATGCGGGAGATGAAGCTCCAGGAGCTCAAGGCGAAGACGCCGACCGAGCTGCTCGCTGTTGCCGAGGAGCTCGCGGTCGAGAACGCTTCGACCATGCGCAAACAGGAGCTGATGTTCGCCATCCTGAAGAACCTCGCGGCCCAGGAAGTCGAGATCATCGGCGAGGGCGTCGTCGAGGTGCTGCAGGACGGTTTCGGCTTCCTGCGCTCGCCGGACGCCAACTACCTGCCCGGGCCGGACGACATCTACGTCTCGCCGTCGCAGATCCGCCGCTTCTCGCTCCGGACCGGCGACACCGTCGAGGGCATGATCCGCAGCCCGAAGGAGGGCGAGCGCTACTTCGCTCTCCTCAAGGTCAACACGATCAACTTCGAGGACCCCGACAAGGCGCGCCACAAGGTCCACTTCGACAATCTGACGCCGCTCTATCCCGACGAGCGCTTCAAGATGGAGCTCGAGGACGGCAGCAAGAAGGACATGTCGGCGCGCATCATCGATCTCGTCTCGCCGCTCGGCAAGGGCCAGCGCGCCTTGATCGTCGCGCCGCCGCGCACCGGCAAGACGGTGCTGATGCAGAACATCGCCCACTCGATCACGGGCAACCACCCCGAGTGCTACCTGATCGTACTCCTGATCGACGAGCGGCCGGAAGAAGTCACCGACATGCAGCGCTCTGTGCGCGGCGAGGTGATCTCCTCGACCTTCGACGAGCCGGCGACGCGCCACGTGCAGGTCGCCGAGATGGTCATCGAGAAGGCCAAGCGCCTCGTCGAGCACGGCCGCGACGTCGTCATCCTGCTCGATTCGATCACCCGCCTCGGCCGCGCCTACAACACCGTCGTGCCATCGTCGGGCAAGGTGCTGACCGGCGGTGTGGACGCCAACGCCCTGCAGCGCCCGAAGCGCTTCTTCGGCGCGGCGCGCAACATCGAGGAGGGCGGCTCGCTGACGATCATCGCGACCGCGCTGGTCGACACCGGCAGCCGCATGGACGAGGTGATCTTCGAGGAGTTCAAGGGCACCGGCAACTCGGAGATCATTCTCGACCGCAAGGTTTCCGACAAGCGCGTCTTTCCCGCGATCGACATCCAGCGCTCCGGCACCCGCAAGGAAGAGCTGCTCGTTCCGCCGGACCAGCTCAAGAAGACCTACGTCCTGCGCCGCATCCTCAACCCGATGGGCGTCGTCGACGCGATCGAGTTCCTCCTCGACAAGCTGCGCCAGACGAAGACCAACCAGGACTTCTTCGACTCGATGAACACCTGACGGTCAGGACGGTCGGCGAGCGGACGCGCCGCTGGTCGTCCGCCGGGACCACATCCCCATCCGCGTCATCCCGGCCAAGCGAGGCGCAGCCGAGCGCTGAGCCGGGACCCAGCGGAAGATTTCGCGCCGGAGGCGCGGCTAGAGCGTCGCGCGTCCCGCGCGACCATTCTTGCGCTGGGTCCCGGATCGCTCCGCGTTGCTTCGCGTCCGGGATGACGTCGCGGCCGGATGGGCGGGCGCTCCCGCGCCTCACTCCCAGAGCGGCCGCGAGTGACGCCCTTTGGTTGCAACTGAGCTGCCAGACGCGCAAAACGCGACCCCTACAAATGACTCAGGATCGCGATTTCGCGACCCGCCGCTATGTCCGGACCTTCCGGCGAGAACGCGCGCCAGCGAGTCTCCTATTCGATTTACGGGGCTATCACGCCTCCCGGCTTCCTTTCCAGCGTGAAGGAACTGCACTTCGTGCGCTTTCCGTCCTGAGCGTCATCGAAGCGCTTCGATAAGCTCTTCCGCATCCAGAATCGGCAGCGAGCACGTCGCCCCACGGCACACATACGCCGCGGCGCGTCCCTCGACCGTCGTCTTGCCCGCCGCGGGGTGACCCTCCGGCAGGTCACGGCCGTCGGTGACGGTGAGGACGCGACCGGGGAAGGGGACATGACGCACGACGTCGGCGAGCGGCGCGGCGGCCTCGTGGGTCGGCGCCACTACGACGATCTGCTCGGCCGCCAGTCGGCCGTCCAGTGCGTTCATCAGTGCCGCGTGACCGAAGGCGTTGCCCATCACCTCCGATGCAAAGCCGGCGAACAGCTGGTCGACGCGGGCCCGGTAGGCGTCGTCGCCGGTGATCAGCCACAGCCGCACCAGCGCGTCGGCGGCGAGTGCATTGCCGCTCGGCGTCGCCTCGTCGACGGCCGTCGCCATGCGGACGATGAGGTCGTCGGCATCATCCGCCGCCAGCGCATAGGAGCCCTCGGCCTCCACCCAGTGATGGGCCTCCAGCGCCGCCATCCACGCGGTTGCCTTCGTGAGATAGCTCTCATCGCCGGTCGCCTGGCGGAGCGCCAGGGCGGCCCGGATCATCGCGCCATAGTCGGTCGAGAGCCCCGGAAACGTGCTGCGGCCGGCCCGTGCCGCGTGGCCGAGGCGGTCACCGCGACCGAGCAGCGCGACGATGCGCCCAAACGCCCGCTCCGCCAGCGCAATCCAGTCCGGCCGGTCGAGCGCCGCGCCGGCCTCGGCCAGCGCCGCGATCATCAGACCGTTCCAGTCGGCGAGCACCTTGTCATCGCGGCCCGGCGGCACGCGCTCGGCCCGGGCCGCGAGCAGGCGCGCCCTCAGCGGCGCCAGCGCGGCCTCCTCGGCAGCACTCGGGAAGCCCGTCGCCAGCCGGTTGAGGATCGACCGGCCCTCGAAATTACCGCCCTCGGTGACGTCATAGGCCGCGCACAGCAGGGCCGCGTCGTCGTCTCCCAACACCTCGGCGATCTCGGCTGGCGTCCAGACGTAGAACTTGCCTTCCTCGCCCTCGGAATCGGCATCCAGGCTGGCGGCGAACGCTCCGTCCTCGGCGATCATCTCGCGCACCAGCCAGCCGATCGTCTCCTCGATGCGGCGGCGGAAGCCGTCCTCGCCGATGGCGATGAAGGCGAGCGTCAGCAGCGAGACGAGCTGGGCGTTGTCGTAGAGCATCTTCTCGAAGTGGGGCACGAGCCAGCGGTGGTCGACCGCGTAGCGCGCATAGCCGCCGCCGAGGTGGTCGTAGATGCCGCCGTTGGAGATGCGCTCCAGCGAGGAGACGACGATCGCCCGGTAGTCGCTCCGCCCGGTGCGCCGCGCCGCCCGCCAGAGCAGCTCCATCACCGAGGCATTCGGAAACTTCGGCGCCCCCTGCAGGCCACCATTTCGCGGGTCCATGACGGTGAACAGCCGCTCCGACGCCTGGTCGAGCACGCCCGCATCGAGCGCCACCGGGTCGCCGCGCCGCCGCTGCCTGAGCACCGCGAGCAGGGCGCCGGTGTTCTGCGCCACCGCCTCGCCCTTGTTGTGGAAGGTCTCGGCCACCGCCTCCAGCATCTGCACGAAGCCCGGCCGGCCATAGCGCGGCTCGGGCGGGAAGTAGGTGCCGCCCCAGAACGGCGCGCCGTCGGGCGTCAGGAACATCGTCAGCGGCCAGCCACCCTGTTCGCCGAGCGCATGCAGTGCCGCCATGTAGATCTGGTCGACGTCCGGCCGCTCCTCGCGATCGACCTTGATGTTGACGAACAGCCGGTTCATCACCGCCGCGATGGCGGGGTTCTCGAAGCTCTCGTGCGCCATCACGTGGCACCAGTGGCACGCGGCGTAGCCGACCGAGAGCAGCACCGGCACATTGCGGGCGCGCGCCTCGGCGAAGGCAGCGGCCCCCCAGGGCCACCAATCGACGGGATTGCCGGCATGCTGCAGCAGATAGGGGCTGGTCTCTTCGGCGAGGCGGTTGCGCCCGCCGGCGGCCCCGGAGGCCTCATGTCTCTGCATCTTTGCGCTCCCGTGTCGACGGTCTCGACCTTAACGCACGGAAGCCAGGAAGGTCATTGCAACCGTCCCGTTGCGAGTCCATCGGGGCCGGCGGTGCCCACCCGGACATCGCCATGATCGACCGGCCGGAGGCGCAGATCGACACCATCGTGGCGCTCGCCAGCGGTCGTCCGCCGGCGGCGATTGCGGTGATCCGGCTCTCGGGCTCGCGCGCGGCGGAGACGGTCCGGGCGCTCTGCGGCCGCCTGCCGCCGCCGCGACGCGCCAGCCTCGCCCGCTTCCGCGACCCGCGCAGCAGCGAGGTCATCGACGAGGGGCTGGCGCTGTACCTGCCGGGTCCGGGCTCGCCGACCGGCGAGGACGTCGCCGAGTTTCACGTGCACGGCGGCCGCGCCGTCGTCGCCGCCATGCTCGACGCGCTGACGGCACTGCCGGGCGTGCGGCTGGCAGAGTCGGGCGAGTTCACCCGCCGCGCCTTTTTCGCCGGCCGCATGGACCTCGCCGCCGTCGAGGGCCTCGCCGACCTCGTCGCCGCCGACACCGACGCCCAGCGCCGGCAGGCTCTGGCCCAGGCGAGCGGCGTGCTCGGCGCGCGCGTCGCGCTCTGGCGGAGCCAGATTCTCGAGGCGCGGGCGCTCGCCGAGGCAAGCCTCGACTTCGCCGACGAGGACGACGTCGCCGCCGACGCGCTGGAGCAGGCGAGGGCGGGCGCTGCGGCGCTGCGCGAGGAGATCGCCGCGGCGCTGGACAAGAGCAGAGGCGGCGAGCGCCTGCGCGAGGGCTTCCGCGTCGTCGTGCTCGGCCCGCCGAACGCCGGCAAGTCGAGCCTCGTCAACGCGCTCGCCCGCCGCGAGGTGGCGATCGTCACCGCGGAGGCCGGCACGACGCGCGACCTCATCGAGGTCCACCTCGACCTCGGCGGCTTTCCGGCGATCGTCACCGACACCGCCGGCCTGCGCGAGGCCGCGGGCCTGGTCGAAGCCGAAGGCATCCGCCGCGCGCGGGCGCGGGCTGAGGACGCCGATCTGGTCTTGTGGCTTTCGCCGGCGGATGCGCCCACCCCGCCACCTGCCGACCTGTCGGAGGCGCCGCTGCAGGTCGTATGGACCAAGGCGGATCTCTCCGCGCGCTCCGCACCCTTCTCGATCTCCACCCACACCGGTGCGGGCCTCGCCGAACTTGTCGCCTTCATCTCCCATCGGGCTGCGGCGTGCCTCCAAGGTGGGGAGGCGGCGGTGCTGGTGCGGGCGCGTCACCGCGAGGCGGCGGAGGTGGCGCTCGGGGCGCTCGAGCGGGCGTTGGTCCCCGGAGTCTCGCCGGAGCTCGTCGCCGAGGACCTGCGGCTCGCCAGCGAGGCACTCGGGCGGATCGTCGGCGCCGTCGGCGTGGAAGACGTGCTCGGCCAGATCTTCTCGGCTTTCTGCATCGGCAAGTGAGCGACGGCGCCGAGTTGCCGGCCACGCTCGACTGCCCCTGGGCACCGATGTGTTTCACGTGAAACACGTCCCGCCCCGCGCCCGGGCCTGTTTCACGTGAAACACGTACTCCCGGGCTTCAGGGGGATGTTTCACGAGAAACACCCGTCGCTGCCCCACGATTTTTGACGACCCGATCGGCCTCCGCTACAGCAACGGCATGGATCGGGTTGCGGACACGAATGCGCACTACGACGTCGTCGTCGTCGGGGGCGGGCACGCCGGCTGCGAGGCCGCGGCGGCCGCCGCGCGCGCCGGCGCGCGCACGGCGCTGCTGACCCACCGCGCCGACACCATCGGCACGATGTCGTGCAATCCGGCGATCGGCGGGCTCGGCAAGGGCCATCTCGTCCGCGAGATCGATGCGCTCGATGGCCTGATGGCGCGAGTCGCCGATGCCGCCGGCATCCAGTTCCGCGTCCTCAATCGCCGCAAGGGCCCCGCCGTGCAGGGCCCGCGCGCCCAGGCCGACCGCGCCCTCTACAAGGCGGCGATGCAGGCGGCGCTCGCCGCGGTCGACGGCCTGACGATCGTCGAGGGCGAGGCGGCGTCGCTGATCCTCGACGCCGCTGCCGACGATCCGCAGCCGCGCCGCATCGGCGGCGTCACGCTCGCCGATGGCCGTCGCCTCACCGCCGGCGCGGTCGTGCTCACCACCGGCACCTTCCTCAACGGCCTGATCCACATCGGCGAGCGCAAGATCCCGGCCGGTCGCGCCGGGGAGGCACCGTCGGTGGGTCTCGCCGACAGCCTCAAGGCCCTAGGCCTGCGGATGGGGCGGCTCAAGACCGGCACGCCTGCGCGCCTCGACGGCCGCACCATCGACTTCTCCGGCCTCGACGCCCAGCCGGGCGACGACCCGCCGCAGCCTTTCTCGGCGCTGACCACGGCGATCACGACGCCCCAGGTCGCCTGCCACATCACCCGCACGACCGAGGCGACGCACCGCGTCGTCCGCGACAACCTGCATCGATCGGCGATGTATTCCGGCGAGATCGGCAGCCGCGGCCCGCGCTACTGCCCGTCGATCGAGGACAAGATCGTCCGCTTCGGCGAGCGCGACGGCCACCAGATCTTCCTGGAGCCGGAGGGCCTCGACGACCCGACCATCTATCCGAATGGCCTCTCCACCTCTCTGCCGGAGGACGTTCAGCAGGCGCTTCTGCGCACCATCCCCGGCCTCGAGCGGGTGGCGATCCTGCGGCCGGGCTACGCCATCGAGTACGACCACGTCGACCCGACAGAGCTCGCCCCGACGCTGGAGGTGAAGGCTGCGCGCGGCCTGTTCCTCGCCGGCCAGATCAACGGCACCACCGGCTACGAGGAGGCGGCGGGGCAGGGGCTGCTCGCCGGCCTCAACGCGGCGCGCCGCGCCGGCGGGGCGGAGCCGGTGACGATCGGGCGCGACGCCGCCTATCTCGGCGTCATGGTCGACGACCTCGTCACCCGCGGCGTCAGCGAGCCCTACCGGATGTTCACCTCGCGCGCCGAGTTCCGGCTGTCGCTGCGCGCCGACAACGCCGACGAACGCCTGACGCCTCTCGGCGAGACCCTCGGTCTTGTCGGCTCCACCCGCAGCGCCGCCTTCGCCCGCCGCCGCGCGGCGCTGGAGGCGGCGCGGGCGCTGCTGCACGCGGTGGCGCTGTCGCCGAGCGAGGCGGACCGCCACGGCATCGCGCTCAACCGCGACGGCGTCCGCCGCACCGCCTTCGATCTGCTGTCGCGGCCCGAGCTCGACCTCGACCGGCTGACGGCGGTGTGGCCGCAGCTCGCGGCGATCCCGCCGGGCTTGCGCGAGACGGTCGAGACCGATGCCCGCTACGCCGTCTATCTCGACCGCCAGGCGAGCGACGTCGCCGCGCTGAAGCGCGACGAGGGCGTGGCCCTGCCGGCCGACCTCGATTACCTCGCCTTGCCGGGGCTCTCGATGGAGCTGCGCCAGAAGCTCGCCGCCGTCCGGCCGGCGACCCTCGGCCAGGCCTCCCGCCTCGAAGGGATGACACCGGCGGCACTGACGCTGGTGCTGGCGCGCGCCAGGGGCAGCCGTCGCGAGCGCACCGCCGATGCCGCCTGAAGCCCTCGTGGAGGGTCCCGGCGCGCTGAATGCGCTGGCCCGGCCTGTTTCACGTGAAACACGGGCGAAGCTCGCCCGCTATGTCGAGCTCCTCGGGCGCTGGCAGAAGATCAAGAATCTCGTCGGGCCGGGCACGCTGGAGCACGTCTGGACGCGCCACATGCTGGACAGCGCCGCGATCCTCGACATTGCGCCGGAGGCCCGCACGGTGGTCGACCTCGGTTCCGGTGCCGGCTTCCCCGGCATGGTCGTGGCGGTGATGCTGGCCGGGACGCCGGGGGCGGCCGTCCACCTCGTCGAGGCGAACGCCCGCAAGGGCTCGTTCCTGCGCACCGTCGCGCGAGAGACCGGCGCGCCCGCCACCGTCCACATCGGCCGCATCGAGGAGGTGGTGCCGGTGCTGGCGCGCACGCTCACCCCCGACCTCGTCACCGCCCGCGCGCTGGCGCCGCTCGATCAGCTGCTGAGGCTTTCTGAGCCGCTTCTGTCGAAGGGCGCCACCGGGCTTTTCCACAAAGGGCGCGAGCTCGGCGAGGAGATTGCTGCGGCGCGAGACCATTGGGGCTTCGATCTGGTAGAACATCCCTCGCGGACGGACCCGGCCGGACGGCTCGTGGACATCCGCGGACTGCGCCGGCTCGGATGACCCACCAGCGCGCGGATCGGGACGGAACGATGAGCGACAGGAACGGCCTCGCGCGGCCGGGCGGCCACGGCGGGCCGCGGGTGCTGACGGTCGCCAACCAGAAGGGCGGCGTCGGCAAGACGACGACGGCGATCAACCTCGCCACCGCGCTGGCGGCGATCGGCGAGCGCGTGCTCGTCATCGATCTCGATCCGCAGGGCAACGCCTCGACCGGCCTCGGCATCGACCGCCGCAAGCGCGATCTCTCCACCTACGACGTGATGACCGGCGAGCGCCCGCTTGCCGATGTCGTGATGGCCACCGCCGTGCCGGGCCTCGCGGTGGCGCCGTCGACGATGGACCTGCTCGGAGTCGAGCTCGAGATCGCCGGCGAGGCAGACCGGGTGCACCGGCTGCGCGCGGCGATCGCGGCGCTGCCGGCCGGCGCCTATTCCTACATCCTGATCGACTGCCCGCCGTCGCTGAACCTGTTGACGATCAATGCCTTGGTCGCCGCGCAGGCGATCCTGGTGCCGCTGCAGTGCGAGTTCTTCGCGCTCGAAGGCCTCAGCCAGCTGCTCTCCACGGTCGATCAGGTGAAGCGTTCGCTCAATCCTGAGTTGCGCATCCATGGCATCGTGCTGACCATGTATGACGGCCGCAACAACCTCGCCGCCCAGGTCGTCGCCGACGTCCGCGAGACGATGGGCGAGGCCGTCTACGAGACGGTGATCCCGCGCAATGTCCGCCTGTCGGAGGCGCCGTCGCACGGCAAGCCGGCACTGCTCTACGACGTCCGCTGCTCGGGCAGCCAGGCCTATATCCGGCTCGCCTCCGAGGTGATCCAGCGCGAGCGGCGTCTCGCCGCCGCGGCGGCGTGAGCGGGGAGGGCGGCATGGCCGACGAGGGCGCCCGTCGCCGGCTCGGTCGCGGGCTGGCGGCGCTGATCGGCGACATCCCGAGCGAGCAGCCCGCCGGCCGCGAGCCGCCGCGCGGCTTCCGCCGCGTGCCGACGGGCTCGATCCACCGCAATCCGCGCAATCCGCGCCGCCACTTCGACAGCGGCGAACTCGCCCAGCTCGCGGTCTCCCTGAAGTCGCACGGGCTGGTGCAGCCGCTGCTCGTGCGCGAGACCGGGGCGGACGCCTACGAGATCGTCGCCGGCGAGCGGCGCTGGCGGGCGGCCCAGCTCGCCGGCCTGCACGAGCTGCCGGTGGTGGTGCGCGAGGTCGACGACCGCGAGGCGCTCGAGATCGCCATCATCGAGAACGTCCAGCGCGCCGACCTCAACCCGATCGACGAGGCCGCCGGTTACGAGCTGCTCGCGACCGAGCACGGCCACAGCCATGCCGAGATCGCGGTGGCGATCGGCAAGAGCCGCAGCCATGTCGCCAACACCGTCCGCCTCCTGAAGCTGCCGGAGGGCGTCCAGGCGCACGTCGCCGAGGGCCGGCTCAGCGCCGGCCACGCCCGCGCGCTGCTCGGCGCCGCCGACCCGGAGGGGCTCGCCGCCCGCATCATCACCGAGGGCCTCACCGTCCGCGACGCCGAGCGGCTGGCCGCCGAGCCCGTCGCCGCGGCGGTGAAGGCCCGCGCCAAGGCGGCCGCCGCGGCGCCGGCGAAGGATGCCGACACCCGGGCGCTGGAAAAGCTCGTCGCCGACCGGATCGGGCTCGCGGTCGACATCGCCCACCGCCCCGACGGCGGCGGCGCCATCACGATTTCCTATTCCACGCTCGAGCAACTCGACGACCTCTGTCGCAAACTGGGTGAGCCGTGAGCCTCGCAAACCAAGCCGAAACCGCCGCCTCGCCGCCGATCAAGGTCGCCGTCGTCCGCGTCACGCCCTTCCAGCAGAACGCCTCGCTCGTCGCCTGCGCCAAGACCGGCCGCGCCGCCGTGGTCGATCCCGGCGGCGACCTCGACCGCATTCTCGAGGTGATCGACCAGGCCGGCGTGACGGTCGAGAAGATCCTGATCACCCATGGCCACGTCGACCACGCCGCGGGTGCTGCAGAACTCGCGCTCCGGCTGGGCGTGCCCGTAGAGGGCCCCGGCGAGGCCGACGCCTTCCTGCTCGCCGAACTGTCGGAGAAGGGCCGCGAATACGGCTTTCCCGCCGACCCGCTGACGCCCGACCGCTGGCTCGCCGAGGGCGACACCGTGACGGTCGGCGAACAGGTCTTCCGCGTGCTCGACGTGCCCGGCCACTCGCCCGGCCACGTCGTCTTCGTCCACGACGGCGCGCGGCTGGTCATCGCCGGCGACACGCTGTTCGCGGGCTCGGTCGGCCGCACCGACATGAGCTACGGCGACGGCGAACTGCTCATCGCGGGCATCGTGGCGAAGCTGCTGCCGCTCGGCGACGACTTCACCGTGCTGCCCGGCCACGGCCCGGCGACGACCATCGCCCGCGAGAAGGCGAAGAACCCGTTCTTGCAGGGGTAGGGGTGCGGGCCGGAGTCCCGGTCAGCGACCCGTCGGAGCGGCGGAGGAAGGGGCATCCCGCCAGCGCCCGCGGTTGCGCGGCCGGCCGGCATCCCCATCTGTGATCGCGCGCCGAGCGTTCCCCTGAGGCTGCTCCTCACGGCACCGCGGCGGCCGATGCGGAGAATGCCCATGGACCTGAAACTGGACGGCCAGACGGCCCTCGTCACCGGCTCAACCGCCGGCATCGGCTTCGCGATCGCGCACCGGCTGGCGACGGAAGGCGCGAGCGTCGTCGTCTCCGGGCGGGGGCAGGAGAAGGTCGATGCGGCGGTGGCCAGGATCAAGGACGCGGGCGGCGGCTCCGTCCGGGGCGTCGTAGCGGACGTGACGACGGCCGATGGCGCCGACGCCCTGCTGTCGGCGGTGGGTCAGGTGGACATCCTGGTCAACAACCTCGGCATCTACGAGAGCAAGGCCTTCACTGACATCACCGACGCCGACTGGATGCGCTTCTTCGAGGTCAACGTGGTGAGCGGGGCGCGGCTCGCACGCGCGGTGTTCCCGGGGATGCTGGAGCGCGATCGCGGGCGGATCATCTTCGTCTCGAGCGAATCGGCGCTGTCGATCCCGAAGGACATGATCCACTACGCCGTCACCAAGACTGCCCAGCTGACGATCGCGCGGGGGCTCGCGGAGCTGACCAAGGGGACGAAGGTCACCGTCAACTCCGTGCTGCCGGGGCCGACCCGCGCCGACGGGATCGAGAGCTTCCTGCGCGGCCAGGCGAGCGACCCGGACGCGCCGCTCGCCGAGATCGAGGCGGAGTTCTTCGCGAAGTCGCGCGCGGCGTCGCTCTTGCAGCGGATGATCGAGCCCAAAGAGATCGCGAGCCTCGTCGCCTATCTCGCAAGCCCGCTGTCGGCGGCGACGAACGGCGCCGCGCTGCGGGTGGAAGGCGGGCTCGTCACGACGATCGCGTGAGGTCGAGGGAAGCGAGGCGGGGGGTGCGTGAGGGTCGGCGACCATTCTTCGTTGGTCTCCACCCCTCCGTCGTCATTCCCGGGCTTGTCCCGGGAACCCATGCAACCGTCCCGCCGATCTCAAGGCTGGCGGTTGCTGAAGCGAATGGGTTCCCGAGACAAGCCCGGGAATGACGACGGAGGGGGAGCAGAGCGGCGACCGTTCTCTCTTGACGCCCACAAAACCCATTGGGGTCCTTCCCGGCCTTGTGCCGGGAACCTACCCCTCGCCGCGAGCAAAACGCCCCACGCGCACTCTCCCTTGCGGCACCGTTGCATGGGTTCCCGGGACAAGCCCGGGAATGACTACGGAGAGGGTGCGGCGAAGCGCAAGGGCACGGGGGGAGGAGAGGTCGTCCCCCCCGTCATCCCGCCACCGCCACCCGCCGCACACACCGAAACCCGACGTGGCTGGTCGAGGTGTCGACCGGTTCGGCGTGGCGGGCGGCGGGGCGGTAGCGGCGGCAGTAGCTCGGCGCGCAAAGGTGCGAGCCGCCCTTCAGCACCTTGCGGGGGATGCGGATCTCCGGCTGGCGCGGGTCGAAGCTCGCTGCCTCCGGGCCGCCGCGCGGGTTGACCGGCACGCAGCACGCCTTCGGCGCGTCGGCCGGGTGGCGGGTCGACCAGAAGTCGGTCGTCCACTCCCAGGTGTTGCCGATCATGTCGAAGACGCCGTAGGGGTTCGGCGGGAACGCCGTCACCGGCGAGGTGCGCTCGTAGCCGTCCTCCAGGAGGTTCTCGGCCGGGAACACGCCCTGCCAGGTGTTGGCGCGGTGGACGCCGTCCGGCACCAGTTCGTCGCCCCAGGCATATTCGGCACCCTCGAGGCCACCGCGGGCGGCGAACTCCCACTCGGCCTCGGTCGGCAGCGCCTTGCCGGCCCAGGCGGCGTAGGCCTCGGCGTCGGCATAGGCGACGTGGACGACGGGGTGGTCGTCGAGGCCCTTGGTGGAGCTGCCCGGGCCGAGCGGCCGGCGCCAGCAGGCGCGGAAGACGAAGCGCCACCACTGGCTCCAGTCGCGCGTGTCGACGGGGTGGTCGGGCGGCGTGAAGACGAGGGAGCCGGCCTTCAGCATGTGCGGCTGGGCGCCCGGATACATCTTCGGGTCCGGCGGGGTCTCGGCCACGGTGACGTAGCCGGTCGCCTCGACGAAGGCGCGGAACTGGCGGTTGGTCACCGGGGTGGGGTCGATGAAGAAGCCGTCGACGGTGACGGTGTGGGTCGGCTTCTCCTCGGGATAATGGTCGTCGGAGCCCATGCGGAAGCTGCCGCCGGGGATCCAGACCATCTCCCGGACCGGCTCCTCGACTGCGACCGCCGCGGCGGCCGCCCGGTTGCGCTTGCCCGAACTCACGCGTCTCCTCCCGCGG
This sequence comes from Pseudoxanthobacter sp. M-2, assembly GCF_046156265.1. NCBI lineage: Bacteria > Pseudomonadati > Pseudomonadota > Alphaproteobacteria > Hyphomicrobiales > Segnochrobactraceae > Pseudoxanthobacter > Pseudoxanthobacter sp. M-2. The sequence goes on along the minus strand of NZ_JAWDIR010000033.1, from coordinate 210,835 downwards.
CGCCGAAAAAGCACCGCATTCCTGCCCGACGAACGCCCGGCTCCTCGCTACTCTACGCGAGCGTGCGGCGAAATCCTCGTCCGCGCCGCTAGTTGCCTCCTGGCGAACGCACCCGGTATAGACCCGCGCATGTCACTCGACGACCTCAAGGACCTGACCGCTTCCAAGCCCGCCGGCACCGCGCCGGGCGCGGCCGTGCTCGTGGACGCCAAGGGCCGGCCGCTGAAGCGCGCCAAGGCGATCGCCTACTGGTCGGCGCCGATCGGTGGGCCGGGGAAGCGGCTGGCGGCGTGGTCGCACATGCTGATCGCCGACCACGGCATCTTCCGCCTCCTCTACGGCAACCGCCACCGCGTCGACGGCAAGCTCTGGCGCTCGGCGCAGCCGACGCCGCACGACATCGCCTGGGCGAAGCGCAACGGCGTCCGCACCATCGTGACGCTGCGCGCCGGCCGCGCCCACGGCGGCTGGCCGCTGCAGCGCGAGGCCTGCGAGGCGGAGGGGCTGGCGCTCGTCGAGCTGCCGCTCTATTCGCGCGCCGCGCCGACCCGCGAGGCGGTGCACCTGGCGAAGCGGGTGTTCGATTCGATCGAGTATCCGGCGCTGATGCACTGCAAGTCGGGCGCCGACCGGGCGGGGCTGGCGAGCGCTCTCTACCTGCTCCTGCACAAGAACGCCCCCGTCGAGGAGGCGATCGACCAGCTGCACCTGCGCTACGGCCATGTGCGCTCGGCGAAGACCGGCATCCTCGACGTCTTCCTGCAGAAGTACCGCGACGAGGGCGCGGCGAAGGGGCTCGGCTTCCTCGACTGGGTCGACACCGTCTACGATCCGGCGGAGCTGAAGGCGTCCTACCGCTCGTCGCTGTGGACGGACCTGCTGGTCGACAAGATTCTCCGCCGCGAGTGAGGTCGTTCGTCTGACGCCCCGCTGCGAGCCCGCCGTCAGGCCGGGCGGACGCCGCCGTCCTCTGGCTCCGGCGTGAAAACCTCCTGGAACTGCAGCCGGTAGAAGCGCGCATAGAGCCCGCCGGCGGCAATGAGCTCGTCGTGGGTACCGGTCTCGACGACCCGGCCCGCCTCCATCACCACGATGCGGTCGGCGGCGCGGATGGTCGACAGCCGGTGGGCGATGACGAGCGTCGTGCGGCCCGAAGCGAGCCGGGCGATCGCCTCGCGGATGAGGTGCTCGGATTCCGAATCGAGCGCGCTCGTCGCCTCGTCGAGGAGCAGGATGGGCGCGTCCTTGAGGAACGCGCGGGCGAGCGTGACGCGCTGGCGCTCGCCGCCGGACAGGCGGGCGCCGCGGTCGCCGACGACGGTGTCGTAGCCCTCCGGCATCGCCATGATGAAGCCGTGGGCGGCCGCCTGGCGGGCGGCGGCCTCGATCTCGTCGTCGCTGGCGTTCGGGCGGCCGAAGCGGATGTTCTGGCGGATGGTGTCGTTGAACAGCACCGCTTCCTGCGCCACCACCGCCACCTGGCGGCGGAGGCTCTTGAGGGTGACGTCGCGCACGTCGATGCCGTCGATCAGCACCCGGCCGGATTCCGGATCGAACAGGCGCCCGACCAGCGAGAACAGCGTCGACTTGCCGGCGCCGGAGCGGCCGACGATCGCCGTCACCTTGCCGCCGGGGGCGGTGAAGTCGACGCCATCGAGGGCGCGCGTGCCATCCGCGAAATCATAGCGGAAGACGACGTCGTCGAAGCGCACCTCGCCGTTGGTGACGACGAGCGGGCGGGCGCCCGGGCTGTCGGCGACCGTCGGCGGGCGGTCGAGCACGTCGAAGACGCGGCGGAGCGCCGAGAAGCCCTGCTGCAGCACGGCGTTGAGGCTGCCGAGCGCCCTGAGCGGCTGGGCGGCGATGAGGAGCGCCGAGACGAAGCCGGTGAACTCGCCGACGGTCGAGGCCCCCGACGAGATGCGCCAGCCGATGACGAGCAGCACGCCGACGACGGCGAGCCCGCCGAGGAGCTCGAGCGTCGGCTCGACGCGGCCGCGCTGGTCGGCCGCCTTCACCTTGAGCACGCGCACCCGCTCGAACGCCGCCCCGGCCCGGCCCTTGAGGTAGCCCTCGAGGCCGTAGGTCTTGACGATGCGGAGCGCCCCGAAGCTCTCGGAGACGAGCTGCGCCATCACGCCCGTCTGTTCCTGGGTGGTGGTGGAGACGCGGCGGATGCGCTTGCCGATGCGGCTGATCGGGATGACGGCGAGCGGCAGCACGACGATCGCGAAGAGGGACAGGAACCAGTCGAGCCAGACCATCGCGGCGAAGACGGAGACGAGCGTCAGCGCGTCGCGCACGAGGTTCGTCGTGGCGCGGGTCAGCGCGTCGCGGATGTAGGCGAGGTCGGTGGTGAAGCGCTGCGTCAGCGCCGCCGGCGTCTCGTTGGCGAGCTGCGCCACGTCGGCGTCGACCAGGTGGTCGTAGAGGGCGATCTGCAGGTCGGTCTCGATCCGGGTGGCGAGACGGTTGGTCATCGTCACCTGGGCGTAGAGCGTCAGCGCCTTGACCACGACGACGCCGAACACCAGCACCGGCAGGAGCGCGATCATCGAGGCGTCCTTGGCGCCGAAGGCGTCGTAGGCCTCGTTGATGAGGATCGGATAGAGGCCGGTGGTGCCGGCGGAGACCGCGATGACCGCGAGGATCATCAGGATCTTCGGCCAGTGCGGCGCGATCCAGCCGCGCCAGAGGCGGCGGGAGAGCTCGCTGCTGTCGTCGGAGAGCATCGCTCGGCGGTCGCTCCGGGGGTGGCGCCCGATGGATGGCGCGGGCGAGGCGACCCGGCGCACGCGGGGCGGCTGCACCCGCGAGCGTATGGCCGATAGGGCGGCCCTTTGCAAGGCGAGCGATGGTCGCCCGGCCGGCGTCGCCGCACCGGCCACGGCCCCGCCGGGCACCCCTGCTTGACGGGCGCGCGAGGCGCGCGCGACAAGCGGGAAGGATTCGGGGGGCACCGGGGGCCGGCCCGCCCCGCCGAGATCGGGCCGCCCGTTTGCGCATTCTGCTCGCCGAGGACGCCGAGGATCTGGGGGACGCCGTCGCGGCGCGGCTGCGCGCGTCCGGCCACGCCGTCGAATGGCACCGCTCCGGCACCGATGTCGCGGCGCGCGCCCGCGAGGAGCCGTTCGATGCCCTCGTCCTCGACGTCAACCTGCCCGGCCGCGACGGCTTCGCCGTGCTCGCCGAGCTGCGCCGCGCCGGCGTGACGACGCCGGTGCTGGTGGTGACGGCCCGCGCGGAGGTCGACGACAAGGTGAGCCTGCTCGACCTCGGCGCCGACGACTACATCGTCAAGCCCTTCGACCTCCGCGAGTTCGAGGCGCGGCTGCGGGCCGTGATGCGACGTCCCACGTCGGCGCGGGCGAGCCTGGTGCGCGTCGGCACTCTCGGCGTCGACGCGGCGAGCCGGACGGTGGTCATCGGCGAGCGGCCGGTCGATTGCGGCCGGCGGGAATTCCGCGTGCTGGAGGTGCTGATCGCCCGCCTCGGCCAGGTGGTGGCGAAGGAGCGGCTGATGTCGCAGGTGTTCGGGGCGGAGGAGGACGTCGGCATCAACGCCCTCGAGCTGCTGGTGTCGCGGCTCAGGCGCAAGCTCGAAGGCGCCGGCGTCGAGATCGTCACGGTGCGCGGCAGCGGCTACCTGATGCGCGCGGCGGCGCCGGATGCGGCGGGGCGGCCCGATGCGGCGGACTGAGGCCTTCGCCGACACGCCGGTGCGGGCGGTGCTGTCGATCCGCCGGCGCGTGCTCGGCCTCGCCTTCCTGGTGCTGGCGATCTCGGCGATGGTGTTCGCGGTGTTCCTGCGCGACTACGCCAACCGCGCCGCCGACCGCGCCTTCGACCGCCTGCTCGCCGCCTCGGCGCTGTCGATCGCCGGCGCCGTGCAGGTGGAGGACGGCCGCGTCACGGTGGAGCTGCCGCTCGCGTCGCTGGCGATGCTGGGGGCCGGCGGCGACCGCGTCTTCTATCTCGTCGAGGCGCCCGACGGCGCCTTCGTCACCGGCTACCCCGACCTTGCCGCCGGCCGGCCGCGGGCGGCGCGCTCCGAGCCCAATTTCGAGGACCTGAGCTACCGCGGCGAGCGCGTGCGCGTCGCCACCATCGGGCGGCTCTCATCGGTCGGTGGCGGCGCCGGCTTCGTCTCGATCCGCGTCGCCGAGACGCGGCACGGCCGCGAGGCGCTGGCGAACGAGATCCTGGCGCGCGCCGTGCTGCCGCTGGTGGCGCTGCTCTTGGTGGCGCTCGCGGTGGTTTGGTTCGGCGTGCGGCGGGCCTTCGTGCCGCTCGCCGGCATCGAGCAGGAACTGCGCGAGCGCGCACCCGACGACCTGTCGCCGCTGCGGCTGCCGGTGCCGATCGAGGTGATGGCGCTGGTCTCGGCGCTGAACGACTTCATGCGCCGGCTCGATTCGTCCCTGAAGACGCTCTCCGGCCTCGTCGCCGACGCCGCCCACCAGGTGCGCACGCCGCTCGCCGCGCTGCGTGCCCAGGCCGAGGTGGCGCTCGAGGAGCGCGACCCGGCGAAGGTGCGCGAGCGCCTCGTCCGCATCCACCGCAACGCCACCGCCACCAGCGATCTCGTCAACCAGCTCCTGATGGAGGCGATCGTGGCGCACCGGCTGGAGACGCGCGAGGTGGCGCCGCTGACGCCCGCCGTCATCGTCGACGAGGTGCGCGCGCGGCTGGACGACGACGACGAGGGGCGGCTGGCGGTGTCGGTGGCGCCGGCGGCGCGCGGCGTGACGATCTGGGGTGACCGGCTGGCGCTGCGCGAGATGCTGCGCAACCTCGTCGAGAACGCGCTCGCCTATTCCGACGACGACGTCGAGATCGACGTGACGCTGGCCAGCTCCGGCCGGGTGGCGGTGTCGGTGGCCGACCGTGGCGACGGCATCGCCGACGACGAGAAGGCGCTGGTGCTGCAGCGTTTCCGCCGCGGCCGCGCCGGCGCCGACGCGCCCGGCACCGGCCTCGGGCTGGCGGTGGCCAAGAGCGTCGCCGAGGCGCACGGCGGCAAGATCATGCTCCTCGACCGCCCCGGCGGCGGCCTCGTCGCCCGCGTCGAGCTGCCGTGCGAGCCGACGCCCGCGACCCGGTCGGCGACCGCCGCCATGGCGACGCTGGTGCTCGCCGCGCTGCTGTCGCTCGCCGCCGGGAGCGACAGCCTGGCCCGCCAGACCACCTACCCGGCACCGGAGGGGGTGGATCGCGGCGGTCCCGTGCTCACCGTCGCCGGCGCCACCGACACCGGCCATTTCGCCCACTTCATCCGCGACTTCCAGGCGATGCGGCCGGAGGTGACGGTGGTCTACGTCGAGATGGACACGATCCGCCTCTACGACGCCGTCGTCGCCGGCACGCTGCCGCCGTCGACGGACGTCATCGTCTCCTCCGCCGCCGACCTGCAGGTGAAGCTCGCCAACGACGGCTTCGCCCGCGCCCACGAGAGCGAGGCGACCCGGCGCCTGCCGGCGTGGGCGCGCTGGCGCTCGGAGGTGTTCGGCTTCACCTACGAGCCCGCCGTCATCGTCTACAACACGGCGCTGGTGCCGGAGGCGGAGCGGCCGCGCTCGCACCTCGCCCTGACGGAGCTTCTGGAGCGCGAGCCGGAGCGCTTCCGCGGTCGCGTCGGCACCTACGACATCGCGCAGTCGGGCGTCGGCCACCTGCTCGCCATGCAGGACGCCCAGATCTCCTCGAACTTCTGGCGGCTCGCCCGCGCCTTCGGCCGGGTCGACGCCGAGCTCGGCGATTCGAGCCCGCAGATCCTCGACCTCGTCGAGGAGGGAGAGCTCGCCCTCGGCTACAACGTCCTCGGTTCCTACGCCTTCGGCCGCGTTGTCGAGGGCGGGCGGCTCGGCGTCGTCGTGCCGGAGGACTACACGCTGGTGCTGACGCGGACGATGCTGATCCCGAAGAGCGCCGACGACATCGCGCTCGGCGGCGCCTTCATCGACTACGCGCTGTCGCCGCGCGGCCAGGCGATCGCCGCCGGACCGTCGGCGCTCGGTGCCGTCATTCCCGGCACGCCGGGCGAGTTCACCAGCGAACGGATCGCACGGGCCGCCCGCGGCGTCGTCCACCCGGTGGCGCTCGGCCCGGCGTTGCTGGTGGCGCTCGACCAGCAGCGCAAGGCCCGCGGGCTGGAAACGTGGAGACGGCTCGTCACAGAGCCGTAGCGTCTACGCGTGACTTCGGGGCCATCAGAGACGGCAAGCCACCCGCCCCTCGAGGGGGCGGGTCGACGCGCGCAGCGCGGCGGGGCGGGGTGACCGCGGGCGGGAGCCCGCGCATGACCCTCACGCCGCAAGCGTCGCAGTTCTTTCCCGCCGCCTCCCGGCGGCGCCACCCCACCCCGGCGACCTGCGGTCGCCGACCCTCCCCCTCAAGGGGAGGGTGGCGTTGCGCCAAGCGGCGAAACCACCGCGCAGACGACAGGTTCTCGACAGCCGCATTTGCTACAGTGGCGCCCGCCGGGCGACGACAAGCCCGGGAGAACCGGGAGGAGCCGCGTCTCGCCAGAGGCGTGGTGTCGAGAGGATGCGGCATCCCGCGACGGCCCTCGGCCGCGCGCTCTCCTCCCATGCGAAGGCCTGCGGCGAGGCACCGCCGCGCGACGTCACGGGAGGTCCCCAATGTTGAAGCCGTTGTTCGCCGCCGCGCTCTGCGCCGGCCTCATCGCCGCGCCGCTGTCGGCCTCCGCCACCGACTACAAGATCATGGCCCCGGCGGCCCCCGGCGGCGGCTGGGACCAGACCGCGCGTTCCATGCAGGCGGCCCTGCAGGACGAGAAGATCGCCGACAGCGTCCAGGTGCTGAACGTTCCCGGCGCCGGCGGCACCATCGGCCTCGCCCAGTTCGCCACCCAGTCGAAGGGCGATCCGTCGGCGCTGATCGTCGGCGGCTACGTCATGGTCGGCGCCATCCTGACCAACAACGCGCCGGTGACGCTCGAGCAGGTGACGCCGATCGCGCGCCTCACCGGCGAATACGAGGCTGTCGTGGTGCCGGCCTCCTCGCCGATCCAGACGATGCAGGACCTCGTCGCGGCGCTGAAGGCCGACCCGGGCGCGGTGTCGTGGGGCGGCGGCTCGGCCGGCGGCACCGACCACATCACCGCGGGCCTGATCGCCAAGGCGGTCGGCGTCGACCCGACCAAGATCAACTACATCGCCTTTTCCGGCGGTGGCGAGGCGCTCGCGGCGATCCTCGGCAGCCAGGTGACGGCCGGCATCTCCGGCTACGGCGAATTCGAGAGCCAGGTGCAGGCCGGCACGCTCCGGCTCCTGGCGGTGTCGAGCGGCGAGCGACTGCCGGGTGTCGACGCCCCGACGCTGAAGGAGGCCGGCGTCGACGTGGAGATCCAGAACTGGCGCATGGTCGCGGCCGCTCCCGACATCACGCCCGAGCAGGCGGCGGCGATCACCGCCGACATCGAGACGATGGTGAACTCCGCCACCTGGCAGGAGACGCTGAAGACCAAGGGCTGGCAGAACACCTTCCTCGCCGGTGACGCCTTCAAGGCACAGCTCGCCGAAGACACCGCGGCGACCGCGGCGATCCTGAAGGACATCGGGCTCGTCAAATGAGCGACGGCCTCGACGCCCGGCAGCATCGCCCCGACCGGGCGGTGCTGGTCATCGCGGTGCTGCTCGCCGGGCTCGCCGCGGTGATCGTCTGGGACACCCAGCGCCTCGCGGTCGCCGCCGCCTATGCGCGGGTCGGGCCGGCAGCGTTTCCCTACACGGTGGCCGCCGCGCTCGTCGGCCTCGCCATCTGGACGGCGATCGCCGGCTGGCGCGGCGCCTTCCCGCAGCGCGAGAGCGTCGAGTTCGGGCCTGTCGCCTGGATCGTCGCCGGCCTCGTCGGCCAGATGGCGCTGCTCCCCTATGCCGGCTTCTCGATCGCCACGGGCGTCCTGTTCGCCTTCACGGCGAAGGGGCTCGGCCGCGGGCCGTTGTGGCTGACGATACCGGGCGGGGCCGTCTTCGGCTTCCTCGTCTGGCTGACCTTCACGAAGCTCCTGCAGCTGTCGCTGCCGGCGGGGCCGTTCGAGCGCCTCTTCGTCTGATCCTCACATCACCTGAGCTGTCTGGGGCGATCCATGGACACCTTCGCGCTGCTCGGCCAGGGCCTGCTCGTCGCCCTCGAGCCGATGAACCTGCTCTACGCGCTCATCGGCGTGACGCTCGGCACCGCCGTCGGCGTGCTGCCGGGCATCGGGCCGGCGCTGACCGTCGCGCTCTTGCTGCCGGTCACATACAAGCTCGACCCGGCGGGCTCGCTGATCATGTTCGCCGGCATCTACTACGGCGGCATGTATGGCGGCTCGACGACGTCGATCCTGCTCAACACGCCGGGCGAGAGCGCCTCGATCGTCACGGCGCTCGAGGGCAACAAGATGGCGCGGGCCGGGCGCGGCGGACCGGCGCTCGCCACCGCCGCCATCGGCTCCTTCGTCGCCGGACTGATCGCCACCCTCGGACTGGCGCTGATTGCGCCGTGGGTGGTGAAGTTCGCGCTCGCCTTCGGGCCGGCGGAATATTTCGCGCTGATGGTGCTCGCCTTCATGACGGTGTCGGCCGCCTTCGGCGATTCGACGCTGCGCGGCCTCACCGCGCTCGCACTCGGGCTCGCGATCGGCCTCGTCGGCATCGACCTGCAGACCGGCCAGGCGCGCCTCACCTTCGGCATGCCGGACCTGCTCGACGGCATCGAGGTGACGACGGTGGCCGTCGCGCTGTTCGCCGTCGGCGAGGCGCTGTCGGTGGCGGCCTCGCGCTCGCGCACGCCCGAGACGATCGAGCCGGTGCGCGGCTCGGTGTGGATGAGCAAGCTCGACTGGGCGCGCTCGTGGAAGCCGTGGCTGCGCGGCACCGTCATCGGCTTTCCGATCGGGGCGATGCCGGCCGGCGGCGCCGAGATCGGCACGTTCCTGTCCTATGCAGCCGAGAAGCGGCTGACCAAGCACCCGGAGGAGTTCGGCCACGGCGCCATCGAGGGCGTCGCCGGGCCGGAGGCCGCCAACAACGCGTCGGCCGCCGGCACGCTGGTGCCGTTGCTCACCCTCGGCCTGCCGACGACCGCGACGGCGGCGATCATGCTCGCCGGCTTCCAGCAGTTCGGGCTGCAGCCGGGGCCGCTGTTGTTCATCAACAACGCCGACCTCGTCTGGGGCCTGATCGCCAGCCTGCTCGTCGCCAACCTGATGCTGCTGGTGCTGAACCTGCCGCTGATCGGGCTGTGGGTGAAGCTCCTGTCGATCCCGCGGCCGTGGCTCTATGGCGGCATCCTCGTCTTCGCGACGCTCGGCACCATCGGCGCCAACCCGTCGGTGGCCGAGCTCGCCATGCTGCTCGCCTTCGGCATCCTCGGCTTCCTGCTCCGCCTGTTCGGCTATCCGATCGCCCCGGTGGTGGTCGGGCTGATCCTCGGGCCGCTCGCCGAGCAGCAGCTGCGGCGGGCGCTCGCCATCAGCCAGGGCGACCCGACGGTGCTCGTCACCTCGCCGGTCGCCGCCGTGCTGCTGGCGCTCGCAGCCGCCGCCGTGATCGTGCCGCTGGTGCTGCGCTGGCGCGGTCGCGGCAAGGTGCTCTCGGCCCTTGCGGCGAACGAGGATTGAGGCCATGAGAATGCCGCCCGGCCTCCCCCGGCGGGTCGGCGACCATCCATTCGGAGACCCCGAGCTCCTCTCCCCACCCTGGTACCAGGCCGGGCCCCTCTGGCAGCCCTTCGGGACTGCGATGTCGGACTGGATTTTTTCCGAGATCTCTCGGGCGCAGCAGACGGGCGCGCCCGCCCTACGGCGGTAGACCTCGGCCGGCGGCAACATTGCCGGCCTTTCGCGCGTTCTCGTCCTGCTCCGCCCTTGCCCCCTGCAAGGAGACAGTCCCGCATGATGGAATTCTTCGCCGAGCACCTGACACCCGACGCGCTCACCGCGCTCGGCCAGGTGATCATGATCGACATCGTGCTGGCCGGCGACAACGCGATCGTCATCGGCCTGGCCGCCGCCGGCCTGCCGAAGGACCAGCGCGCCAAGGCGATCCTGATCGGCATCATCGCCGCGACCGTGCTGCGCATCTTCTTCGCGGCGATCACCGCGCAGCTGCTCGCCATCATCGGCCTGCTTCTCGCCGGCGGCATCCTGCTGTTGTGGGTGTCGTGGAAGATGTGGCGCGAGCTGCGCATCTCGGCCCGCGAGGCGGCGGAAGGCCAGGAGGCGCTGACCGAGGAGGATCTCACCGGCGACAACAAGATCGCCGCCGGTGCGCCGCGCAAGACCTTCGCCCAGGCGGCCTGGCAGATCGTCGTCGCCGACGTGTCGATGTCGCTCGACAACGTGCTGGCGGTGGCGGGCGCGGCCCGCGAGCATCCGTGGGTGCTGGTGACCGGCCTCGCGGTGTCGATCGCGCTGATGGGCCTCGCGGCGACCTTCATCGCCAAGCTGCTGCACCGCTACCGCTGGATCGCCTATGTCGGCCTGCTGATCATCCTCTACGTGTCGCTCGAGATGATCTACCGCGGCAGTCTCGAGGTGTGGCCCTACGTGCAGGCCTACATGGGGACCTGATCGCGGCGCGGCCGCTCCGGCGGCCGCGACCCCGCCCGGGTGACGTGACGTCGCCTCTGAAGCGACGTGCGCTTTGAAGCGAGAGGTATCAATGAAAACGGGCCCCGGTCTTGCGACCGGGGCCCGCTTCGCGACGGTGCACCGAGCACTCGACGGGCGGGGGGAGGACCCGCCCGGAGCGTCTCAGAGGCGCACGCCGTCGAAGGACTTCGGATCGATCCCGAGGACGCGGAGATCGGACGCGGCGGGCCGGCGGCCGGCCTGGGCGGCGGCGGAGGCGTTGCGGGCAGCGCCGAGGATCGCGAACATCGTGCCGATGCCGCCGAAGAAGCTGTTGCGCGGCCGCGCCTCGAGACCGGCGGTGTAATGGGTGGCGCTCATGGGGTGATCTCCTCTGAAACCGTTGCACCCCATATCGGTCATGCTGCGCTGCAATAGAAGTGCGGGATTCGCAGCTCCGCCATGCACCCTATGCAAGGCCCGGCGCCAGGCTTTCCCGAGGCTTGCTTGACGGCCGCCGCGTCTGCTGCCGAACTGCTTTATTGTGCGTCGCAACAAGCCGCCGGGATGTCGCAGACGCGAAAGCCCGGCGCGGTCTCCCGCACCGGGCTTTCGAAGGAGCCTTGCGGCCGTGGCCCGTGTGGGCGAGCGCCCTCGCCCTCTCAGCCGGCGGCGGCGAGCTTGGCCGGCTGCACGGCGGTGGCGTAGTCGTCCATCAGCGTGCGGGTGATCTCGCCCGGCGTGAAGGTGTAGGGGCCGATCTCGGACACCGGCGTCACCTCGGCGGCGGTGCCGGTGAGGAAGCACTCCGCGAAGCCCGCCATCTCCTCCGGCGCGATCCGCCGCTCGATCACCTCGAGGCCGCGGCGCTTCGCGAGCTCGATGACGGTACGGCGGGTGATGCCGTCGAGGAAGCAGTGCGGCTCCGGCGTGTGGATGCGGCCGTCCTTGACGAAGAACACGTTGGCGCCCGTCGCCTCGGCGACGTTGCCCTCGTAGTCGAGCATCAGCGCGTCGGCGTAGCCCTTGTTCTCGGCAGCGTGCTTCGACAGCGTGCAGATCATGTAGAGGCCGGCCGCCTTCGCCTTCGACGGGATCGTCCGCGGATCCGGGCGACGCCACTCGGCCATGTCGAGGCGGATGCCCTTCAGGCGCTGCTCGGGGGCGAAGTAGCTCGGCCACTCCCACGCCGCGATGGCGAGGTGGATGGTGTTCTGCTGCGCCGAGACGCCCATCATCTCGCTGCCGCGCCAGGCGACCGGGCGCAGATAGGCGTCCGTCAGCTTCTGGCGACGCAGAAGCTCGCGGCTCGCCGCGTTGATCTCCTCGGCGGTGTAGGGAATGGTGAAGCCCAGCACCTTGGCGGAGAACAGGAGCCGCTCGGTGTGCTCGGCGAGCTTGAAGATCTCGCCGCCATAGGCCCGCTCGCCCTCGAACACCGAGGAGGCGTAGTGCAGCCCGTGGGTGAGCACGTGAACGGTCGCCTCCGACCACGGCACGAACTTGCCGTCCATCCAGATGACGCCGTCGCGTTTGTCGAAGGATTGTCCCGCCATTGTTCTCTGTCTCCCGGTCCTCGGCGCCCGGCCCCGGCGGCCTCGTTCGGTCCGTCCGTGTCCGGTCTAGCATGTCGGCGGCGTGGTTCGCAGCCACCGGCTCCGGCTCGTCCGCGCGCCCGCCTTTTTTGCGCCGCGGCAAAGTTGCCGGTATCCTCCCGCGCGGCCGCGCCGGCCGGGAGAACGTCCGATCCTTTCGTCCGGACGGCCATCTCAGTAACAATCGTACGTGAATAAGTCAACATGGCTGACGTAATTTCGGGTGAGGATCTGGAGCGGACCGTGCGCGAGCCGCCCGGCCGGAGCGCGGCCGCCGCGGCCGAGCCGCTCTACGAGCTGATCGAGCTCCTGTTCTTTGCCTATCGCGACTTCGTCGGCGGCCCCGACCGCATCCTCGCCGAGTATGATTTCGGGCGGGCGCACCACCGGGTCCTGCACTTCGTCAACCGCAACCCCGGCATGCGCGTCACCGACCTCCTGGACATCCTGAAGATCACCAAGCAGAGCCTGGCGCGGGTGCTGAAGCAGCTGGTCGACACCGGCTTCATCGACAGCCGCACCGGCGCCGCCGACCGGCGCGAGCGCCTGCTCTATCCGACGGAGGCGGGCCGGGCGCTGGCGCTCCGGCTGGCGCGATTGCAGTCGGCGCGGCTCGAGGCGGCGGCCGCCGGCCTCGGCCCTGCCGGCACCGAGGCGGCGAAGCGCTTCCTCGCCCTCGTCGTCAACGAGGAGGAGCGTCCCGCCGTGCTGGCGCTCGCCCGCAAGGAGAGCCCGCGATGAAGTCCGCCGTCGCCGTCCCCGCGGCCCTGCCGGACGACGCACCGCATCTTCTCGTCGTCGACGACGACCAGCGCATCCGCACGCTGCTGCGCCGCTATCTCGTCGAGAACGGCTACCGCGCGACGATGGCCGAGGACGCCGCCGCCGCCCGACGCTCGATGGCGCAGCTCGAGTTCGATCTGCTGATTCTCGACGTGATGATGCCGGGCGAGAGCGGCGTCGATCTCGCCGCATCGCTGCGCACGGAATCGGACGTGCCGATCCTGATGCTGACGGCGCGCGCCGAGGCGGGCGACCGCATTGCCGGCCTGGAAGCCGGCGTCGACGACTACCTGACCAAGCCCTTCGAGCCGCGCGAACTCCTGCTGCGCGTCCAGAGCATCCTGCGCCGCCGCGCGCCGCGCTCGACCGGGCCGGCGGAGGTGCGCTTCGGGCCGTTCACCTTCCACCTGCAGAAGATGGAGCTGATGCGCGGCGACGTCGCCGTCCGGCTCACCGACCGCGAGAAGCGGCTGCTCAAGGCCTTCGCCGAGCGGCCGGGCGACACCATCGCCCGTCACCTCCTGGTCGAGGGCGAGGGCAGTCTCGGCGAACGGACGGTGGACGTGCAGATCAACCGCCTGCGCCGCAAGCTCGAGGTCGATCCGGCCAATCCGGTGCACCTGCAGACGGTGCGCGGCATCGGCTACCGGCTGGCGACGAGCTGAGAAGACGGAGCGAACAGACCTTGGCCGAGACCGGCACGGGAATGGACTGGGCGCGCGTCCGCGACCGCGCCAGGCGTTTCCTGCTGTTGCCGACCCTCGGCCGCTTCCTGCACCGCACGCTGCCGAAGAGGCTGTTCCCGCGCTCGCTCCTGATCATCGTGCTGCCGATGATTCTGCTGCAGTCGGTCGCCGCCTACGTCTTCCTAGAGCGGCATTGGGAGCTCGTGACGCGGCGGCTGTCGGAAGCGACCGTGCGCGATATCACCGCCGTCATCAACGTGCTGCAGTCCTACCCGCAGGACCCGGACTACGCGACCCTGAAGCGCATCGCCCGCGACGACCTCAAGCTCTCGATCGAGGTGCTGCCGAAGCAGCCGCTGCCGCCGCCGGCGGAGAAGCCGTTCTTCTCGCTGCTCGACCGCACGTTGTCGCGGCTGATCTCCGAATCGATCGGCAAGCCGTTCTGGATCGACACGGTCGGCCGCTCCGACTTCGTCGAGATCCGCATCGACCTCGGCGACCGGCAGCTCAAGGTCTATGCCCGCCGCAGCCAGACCTACGCCGCCAACGCCCACATCTTCCTCGTCTGGATGGTCGGCACCGCGCTCGTGCTGCTCGCCATCGCCATCCCCTTCCTGCGCAACCAGATCCGGCCGATCCAGACGCTCGCCGCCGCCGCCGAGGACTTCGGCCGTGGTCGCCCGGTGGAGGGCTTCCGGCCGCGCGGCGCGCTGGAGGTGCGGCAGGCCGCCTACGCCTTCCTCGAGATGCGCCGCCGCATCGAGCGCCAAATCGAGCAGCGCACGACGATGCTCGCCGGCGTCTCGCACGACCTCCGCACGATGCTCACCCGCTTCCGCCTCGAGCTCGCCTTCCTCGGCGACGGCGAGGAGGTGGCGGAGCTCAAGAAGGACGTCGACGAGATGCAGGCGATGCTCGAGGGCTACATCGCCTTCGTGCGCGGCGACGGCGACGAGCAGGCGGCGCCAGTCGACCTCTCGGCGATGCTGTCCGAGATCGCCGCCAAGGAGGCGTCCGAGGGCTGCGCGGTGACGGCCCGCTTCGAAGGCGAGCCGCAGGTGACCGTCAAGGCGAGCGCCTTCCGGCGGGTGATCGTCAATCTCGTCGGCAACGCCTGTCGCCATGCGGGAACCGTCGAGGTCTCCGGCCGCCACGCCGACGGCTGGATCACCGTGCTCGTCGACGACGACGGGCCGGGGGTGCCGCCGGAGATGCGCGAGGAGGTGTTCAAGCCGTTCGTCCGCCTCGACGAGGCGCGCAACCAGGATCAGGCCGGCACCGGCCTCGGCCTCGCCATCGCCCGCGACATCGTGCGCGGTCACGGCGGCGACATCAGCCTCGAGGAATCACCGCTCGGCGGATTGCGGGCCAGGGCGCGCATCCCGGGCTGAGATCGTCGCCGAGATCGTCGGAATTCCCGCATGTCCGGGAGGCGTCGCCCTTGCGGCGCCTCGGGCGGCGCCATACCTGCGCTGCGACATGAGGGAAGGGCCCGCACGATGATCGACACGAAAAAGCTCCTCGACCAGTTTCTCGGCGCCGGTGCCGGTGGGCAGGGCGGGGGACTCGGCGGCGGATTGGGTGGCGCGCTGGGCGGCATGCTCGGCGGCGGGCGCCCCGGCGCCCAGGGTGGCGGTCAGCCCGGAGCCGGTGGCGGCCAGGCCGGTGGGCTCGGCGGGCTCGGCGACATGCTGGGCGGCGTCCTCGGTGGCGGCAAGGGCGGCGGCGGCGGCCTCGGCGGCGCCCTCGGCGGCGGCATGGGCGGGCTCGCCGGTGGCGCCCTCGCCGGTGGCCTCGTCTCGGTCCTGCTCGGCTCCAAGGGTGCCCGCAAGCTCGGCGGCAAGGCTCTGACCTATGGCGGCCTCGCGGTCGTCGGCGCGCTCGCCTATTCGGCCTATCGCAACTGGCAGGCGCAGCAGTCCGGCCAGCCGGCCCCCGCCCCCGTGCAGCCCGGCCAGCCGCTGGCGCTGCCGCCGCCCGAGACCCCCTTCCATCCCGCCCACGCCCCCGGTGGCGAGGGCACGCTGGCACTGACGCTGCTGCACGCGATGATCGCAGCGGCGAAGGCCGACGGCCACGTCGACGCCGACGAGCGCGCCCGCATCGTCGGCCGCCTCGACGACATCGGCCTGTCGGCCGAGGACCGCGACTTCCTGGAGGCCGAACTCGCCGCGCCGATCGACATCGACCGGCTGGTGCGGGAGGCGTCGACGCCGGCGGTGGCGGCCGAGATCTACGCCGCCTCGCTGCTCGTCATCACGCCGGACCATCCGGCGGAGCAGGCCTATCTGCAGCTGCTGGCCGCCCGCCTCGGGCTCGATCCGGGCCTGAAGATCGAGCTCGAGAAGGCGGTCGCCGCGGCCACCGTCGGCTGAACCTGACCGCACGGACCCACGCCGTCCGGCTCAGCCGGGCGGCGACGGCGCGAGAACGGCAGCGCGGTGCGCCGTCAGGGCCGGCCGCAGGATCGCGACGACGGCGAGCAGGATGACGACGCCGATCAGCATGCCGGCGACACGCTCGACGATCGGATCGATGGTGTCCGGCGGACCGAGCCCCGTCACCATCGCCAGGATGAAGGCGAAGCCGCCCTGCAGGCCGACATACGAGTAGCCGCCGCGGCCGTGGTAGAGGTGGGCGAGCGCCATCAGCCCGCCGACGAACAGGATCGACCAGACGAAGAACGACGACACGCCGGTCGCGGTGATGACGAGGCCGGCACTGCCGCCGACGAGGCAGCCCATGACGCGCTGCAGGCTCTTCGCGCGCATCACGGCGATGTCGCGGTCGAGCACGGCGAGGATGCTGACAACGATCTGCAGGATGCTCGGCAGGTCGTACCAGGACCACAGCGCCATGGCGGTGAGCAGGGCCGCTCCGGCGATGATGGCGGCGTGCAGCGCCTTGAGCCTCTCCTCCGCCGCGCCGGGCTCGAAGCCCTTCGGCTTCTCAGGCAGGCTCTCGCCGAGGACGAGCGAGGCGACCATCGCCGCGAAGACGCCGATGCAGATTTCCAGGCCGCGGTAGACGACGAACTCGTAGAGGGTCGCCGGGTCCGTCATCGAGCCGACGAGGGCCATCGCGATCGTGATGGCGCCGAGCAGCCACGCATAATCGAAGCGGCTGCGGTAGCGCATGATGATGCCCACCATGCAGACCATGGCGAGCACCAGCGCCTGGGCCACCGGCTGGCCCTCGAGCACGAGGGCGAGATTGTAGCCGATGATGCAGGCGATCAGCGTGCCGGCGACGCGCATGCCCGACTTCAGCACCAGCGCATCGCGGTTCGGGTTGGCGACGACCCAGGCCGAGATGCACGCCCACCACGGGTCGGACGTGCCGGTCCAGAACGCCAGCACCGCCGCGAGCCAGCAGCCCGCCGCCGCCACCAGCGCCTGGCGCTCGCCGCCGATCATTGCGTCGCCGGCTCCTGCGAGCCGGCCGCGGGCGCTGCGTCGGTGGCAAAGGTGTTCGCCCACATCAGCACGCGCGCGTCGGCGCCGGAAAACAGCGGCACCCGGCCGACGAAGCCCTCGATGTCCACCTCGACGGGAAAGCGCCGCGGCAGGCGGATCCACTCCGTCGTCGGCGACACGTAGGGCAGCACGCCGAGCGGATCGGGCTGGCGCGAGATGCCGCGCGGGATCGAGCGGATGGTGGCGCGGTGCAGTCGCCACGGGTCCGACGAGACGTGCACCCAGACCGTCTGGCCGACCGTCAGTGCGCCCAGATAGTAGTCCGGAAGGTTGGCGACGATCCGCCAGCCGCGGTCGGCGACGACCGCCATCACCGGCGTGCCGATGTTGACGAAGTCGCCCTCCTTGATCTCGTAGGGGGCGACCGAGCCGGCGACCGAGGAGACGACGCGGGTCTGGGCGAGGTCGTACTCCGCCTTCGCCAGCGACGCCTGCGCCGCGCCGATGGCGGCGAGCTGCACGGCGATGTCCTGCTGCGCCGTCTGCTCGAGGGCGGTGAGCTCGGCGACGCGGGCGGCGGCGGTGTCGAAGTCGCGCTTGGCGTCGTCGACGGCCTGCACCGTGACGGCGCCGGAGGTCTGGATGGCGGCGAGGCGCTGGAAGCGCATCTGCGCGTCGTCGAGCGTCGACTGCGCCGACTTGACGACGGAGGCGGCGGCGGACGCCTGGTCGACGGCCTTGGCGTGGTTCGCCTGGGCGAGCGTCAGCTCAGCCTTGAGCTCTTCGACGCGGAACCTGAACGGCGTCGGGTCGATCGAGAACAGGAGGTCGCCGGCGGCGATCGTCTGGTTGCGCGCCACCGCCACGGCGGCGACCGGCCCGGCCACCTGCGGGGCGACGACGACGACGTCGGTGACCACGAAGGCATCGGTGGTGTAGGCGACGAAGGAGGAGACGATCTCGTAGACGAGCAGCAGCGCCGCGAGCAGGCCGAACACCGACGCACCGGGATGCCTGGCGAAGAACGCGCGCACTCTCGTCTCCCTGTCACTCCGAGCCGACGCACCGGCCGCCGAGGGAGCCCCGGCTGGCCCGTGCCGTCAAGCGCCGCCGGGCCGGGAAGCCTAAAAACGCGACGGCCCGGGAGGATGCCTCCCGGGCCGCGCCGTCGTCGAAGGCGAGTGCCGCCCGGCCAGAGCCGGGCGCGCCCTCAGCCGTTGTGGTAGGCGGCTTCGCCGTGGGAGACGAGGTCGAGGCCCTCGCGCTCCTGCTCCGGCGTGACCCGCAGCCCGACGATCAGGTCGACGATCTTGAAGAGGATCGCCGAGATGATGCCGCACCACAGGATGGTGAACACCACCGCCTTGATCTGGATCCACACCTGCGCGGCCATCGTCACGCCGTCGGCATAGCCGATGCCGCCGAGCGAGTCGGAGGCGACGATGCCGGTGCCGATGGCGCCGATGATGCCGCCGATGCCGTGGATGCCGAAGACATCGAGGCTGTCGTCATAGCCGAGCGCGTTCTTCACGACCGCCACGAAGAAGTAGCAGCCGAGCGAGGCAACCGCGCCGAGGACGATCGCCGCCATCGGACCGGCGATGCCGGCCGCCGGGGTGACCGCCACGAGACCGGCGACCGCACCCGACACCGCGCCGAGCATGCTCGCCTTGCCGCGGGCGAAGGTCTCGACGATCGACCACGCCACGATGGCACCCGCCGTCGCGGTGAAGGTGTTGATCATCGCGAGCGTCGTGCCGCCGTTGGCCTCGAGGTTGGAGCCGGCGTTGAAGCCGAACCAGCCGACCCACAGCAGGGCGGCGCCGACCATCGTCAGCGTCATCGAGTGCGGGGCCATCATGTCCTTGCCGAGACCCGTGCGCTTGCCGAGCATGATGCAGCCGACGAGGGCGGCGATGCCCGCGTTGATGTGCACCACCGTGCCGCCGGCGAAGTCGAGCGCGCCCCAGTCGAAGATCAGCGCGCCCTCACCGAACCACACCATGTGGCAGATCGGAAAGTAGACGAACGTCACCCACAGGATGGAGAACAGCATCACCGCCGAGAACTTGATGCGCTCGGCGAAGGCGCCGACGATCAGGGCGGGGGTGATGCACGCGAACGTCATCTGGAAGCAGATGAACACGTACTCGGGGATGACGACGCCTTCGGAGAAGGTGGCCGACACCGAGTCCGTCGTGACACCGGCGAGGAACAGCTTGGAGAAGCCGCCGATGTAGGTGTTGAGGCTGCCGCCGTCGGTCAGCGCCAGGCTGTAGCCGTAGGTGACCCAGATGATGATCACGACCGCGGTGATCATGAACACCTGCATCAGCACCGACAGCATGTTCTTGGCGCGGACCAGGCCGCCGTAGAACAGGGCGAGGCCGGGGATGGTCATCAGCAGCACGATGATGGTGGCGACCATCATCCAGGTGGTGTCGCCCTTGTCGGGCACCGGCGTGACGGCGACGGCCTCGACGACGGCTTCCACCGCGGGCGCGGCCGTGTCCTGGGCGAAGGCGGCGCCGGCGGCGAGCAGCGAAAACGCCGCCGTCGACACCGCTCGGCGGAGGATCGAACTCGTTGTCATTGTGGCAATTCCCCTATTCGTGCCGGCGAGAGTGGAAGCGGCGGGATCAGAGCGCATCGACGTCGGTCTCGCCGGTACGGATGCGGACGGCCTGGTCGATCGAGTAGACGAAAATCTTGCCGTCGCCGATCTGGCCGGTCTTGGCCGCGCTGGCGATCGCCTCGACCGTCTTGTCGACGGCGTCGGAGGAGACGGCGATCTCGATCTTCAGCTTCGGCAGGAAGCTCACGGCGTATTCGGTGCCGCGGTAGATTTCGGTGTGCCCCTTCTGTCGGCCGTAGCCCTTCACCTCCGTCACCGTCAGGCCCTGGATGCCGATGCCCGTGAGCGCGTCACGCACCTCGTCGAGCTTGAATGGCTTGATGATCGCCATCACGATTTTCATGAGACTGCCCGTATCATTGGCCTTCACCCGGGGCGGGACCCGGGATCGGGCGGGGAACAAGCTCTGCCGACCGACCCTGTCCCGGCCTACCCGACGAGCTCCGCGCCGCAACAGAATCAAACACCGTGCCAAACCGGAAGGCAGTGCTGCGAAATCGACTCGCGGCCGCCGCCTTTCCGCCAAAAAAAGAGGCCCGGGGAACCTGAGTTCCCCGGGCCAGGTGCGACCGGAGCCAGTTCGGTCGCGACGGGAGACGGACGGGTCGCCGGCGTGCGGCGACCGAAACGGGGGGTGGGGCGCCTGTCGCGGCTCACCCGGAAACGGAGCGCGCCGCGAGCGGGCGCAGGAGCGGACGGACCAGCGCGGCAATTGCCGCAAGGAGGGAGCGACGGCCTCCGCTGCCCTGCTGTGGGGAGCCGGGCAGAATGGTCGCCGGCCGGCCGATCGCACCGACCCGCCCGACGGCGGCGGGGTGGCGCAGCGGCAGCGGTGGAACGGTCGGAATGTGCATGGTCACAGCGCCTCCGCGTCGGTTTCGCCGGTGCGGATGCGCACCACCTGCTCGAGCGTGCGGACGAAGATCTTGCCGTCGCCGATGCCGCCGCTGCGCGCGCTGGTGGTGATCGCCGCCACCACCGCGTCGACGATGGCGGTGTCGACGGCCACCTCGACCATCAGCTTCGGCAGGAAGGCGACGGTGTATTCCGTGCCGCGGTAGATCTCGGTGTGGCCCTTCTGGCGACCGAAACCGCGCGCCTCCGACACCGTCAGCCCGTGCACGCCGAGCCCGATCAGCGCATCGCGGACGGCCTCGAGCTTGAAGGGCTGGATGACGGCAGAGACGAGCTTCATGCGGCGGTCCCGGTCTGGGCCGGCCGGACGATGCCGGCGGCTGTCCCTCCACCACAATCAAGCGCCGTGCCAGTTTGCCACGGCAGGCCGCACGACCCGTCGATTTGACTCCCAGGCTCCCGATCGCGCCGCCAACCGCGTGCGGCGCAACATGAAATGCCTAGTCTGTAGGCGATTGAGTGTTTTCCAGGCAGCGCATCTGGATCGACGCTCTCCGTCGCTCAGCGCGTGCGCACACGGATGAGGCCTTCCTGCGCCACCGAGGCGATCAGGCGGCCGGATCGGTCGTAGATCGAGCCGCGATTGAAGCCGCGCGCGCCGCTGGCCGAGGGCGAGTCCTGCACATAGAGCAGCCACTCGTCGGCGCGGAACGGGCGGTGGAACCACATGGCGTGGTCGAGGCTCGCCACCTGCATCGCCGGGTCGAAGACAATGCGGCCGTGCGGGAACAGCGCCGTGTCGAGCAGCGTGTAGTCCGACACGTAGGCGAGCACGCAGCGGTGGATCGCCGGATCGTCGGGCAGCTCGGCACTCGCCCGCACCCACACCACCTGCCGCGCCGGCAGCGGCTCGCGGGACGTGTAGTGGCGGATGTCGACGGGGCGCAGCTCGATCAGCCGCTCGCGCTCGAAATAGGCGCGCACCTCCGGCGCCATGCCGTCGATCAGGCTGTCGACCAGCGCCTTCTCCGCCGGCAGCGTCTCCGGGTCGGGCACCGGCTCGGCGTCCATCTGGTGGTCGAGGCCGGGCTCCTCCACCTGGAAGGAGGCCGACATCGAGAAGATCGCGTGGCCGTGCTGGATGCCGACGACGCGCCGCGTGGTGAAGCTGCCGCCGTCGCGGATGCGGTCGACCTCGTAGACGATCGGCACCTTCGGGTCACCGGGGCGCAGGAAGTAGCCGTGCAGCGAGTGCGCCTGGCGGCCGTCCACCGTGCGGGTGGCGGCGACCAGCGCCTGGCCGATCACCTGGCCGCCGAAGACGCGCTGCCAGTTGTCCTTCGGGCTGACGCCGCGGAAGAGATTGCGCTCCAGCCGCTCGAGATCGAGGATCGACAGAAGGTTGGCGACGGCATCGGGCATCGGCGGCGCTCCGGGGACACCCACCCGGCGGGCCGGGGTCGGACCGCGGGCGGGAGCTGCCGCATGCGGCGGCATCGTGCCCGGTGTCAAGGCGGCGGCGCTGCCCTAGACTGTTGGAAAGATATCTGGGGTTCTCGCCCGGGGTTCCTCGGGACCCCGGTCCAGCCAGCAGGAAGGTCTCGTCCCGTGAGCGTCACCAGCCTCGCCCGTCTCCCCCGCGCAGCGGACGGGGCAGAGAGCGGCCCGTTCGACGTCGTCATCGCCGGCGGCGGCACGGTCGGCCTGTCGCTGGCACTGGCCGTGGCGCGCGCCGACCGCCACGCCCGCGTCGCCATCGTCGACGCGACGCCGCCCGGCGGCCGCGGCGACACCCGCGCCTCGGCGATCGCCGCGGCGGCGCGGCGGATGCTGACCCGCCTCGGCGTCTGGGGCGCGGTCTCGGCCGACGCCGAGCCGATCCGCGAGATGATCGTCACCGACAGCCGCCTCGCCGACGTGGTGCGGCCGGTGCTGCTCGGCTTCGGCGGCGAGGTCGAGCCCGGCGAGCCGTTCGCCCACATGGTGCCGAACGGGCCGCTGACGGCCGCGCTGACCGGGGCGGCGGAGGCGGCCGGCGTGACGCTGCTCGCGCCGGCGAGCGTCGACGACTTCACCGTCTCGGCCGAGGGCGTCGCGGTGACGCTCGCCGACGGGCGGCGCCTCGACGCCCGCCTGCTGGTGGCCGCCGACGGCGTGCGCTCGCGGCTGCGCGACCTTGCCGGCATCGGCACGGTGCGCCACGACTACAAGCAGTCCGGCATCGTCACGACGGTGGCGCACGAGCGCCCGCACGAGGGCCGGGCCGTCGAGCACTTCCTTCCGGGCGGGCCGTTCGCCATCCTGCCTTTGCGCGGCAACCGCTCGTCGCTCGTCTGGACCGAGCCGACCCACGAGGCCGAGCGCATCATCGCCCTCGACGACTTCACCTTCGCCCTCGAGCTCGAGCGCCGCTTCGGCCGCCAGCTCGGCGCGCTCGAGCCGGTCGGGCCGCGCCGGGCCTGGCCGCTGCAGCTCGTGCTGGCGCGCGCGTTCGTCAAGCCGCGCTTCGCGCTCGCCGGCGATGCGGCGCACGGCATCCACCCGATCGCCGGCCAGGGCCTCAACCTCGGCTTCCGCGACGCCGCCGCTCTCGCCGAAGTGATCGTCGACGCGCGCCGGCTCGGGCTCGATCCGGGCGGGCTCGACGTGCTGGAGCAGTACGAGCGCTGGCGCCGCTTCGACACGGTGCAGATGGGGCTCGTCACCGATGCGCTCAACACGCTGTTCCGCACCGGCTTCGACCCCGTGCGCTTCGTCCGCGGCATCGGCCTCGGCCTCGTCGAACGGCTGCCCGCCGCCAAGGGCGCCTTCATCCGCGAAGCCGCCGGCCTCGGCGGCGTGCTGCCGCGACTGATGAAGGGCGAGGCGATCTGAACCGACGCTTGCTGCAGCTGAAGTACGTCGCATCGCAACCTTGGGTTTCACTTGCTTGAGACCGGTTTTCGATCGCGGACATTTGCTGTTGCCACTGCAGCAAACTTCGCCCATCTGGGGCGCTTGAATGATCGCCTCTTTGCCGCGCCGACTCAGGTGGCCCGCACCCACCGGTGTTCCGGCCGCGCATCCTCCCGACGGACGCTTCCTTGGCCAATACGTTCAGTCGCCTGTTCGACCGCCTGCTCTCGCCTTTCCGCACCGAGAGGCAGAAGAGGCGCGCCGCGCGCAGGTCTGCAGGCGGGGCTCCTCCGCGCCGTCGGAAGGACTTTGCAACTGGCAAAGGCGATCCATCAGATGAGCAGGATCGCAAGGGCCGCGCCGGTAAGAGACTGGCAGCGCGCGAACTCGCCGGGCGAACGGCGGAGCGCCAGGCGAAGCAGGCGGCCAAGGCGGCCGCCCGGCGGGCGGGCCGGACATTCAACGTCGTCTCGTTTCCCAAGTCCGGGCGGACGTGGCTGCGCGTCATGCTCGACGGCCTGAAGCTCGACGCGAAATACACCCACGACGGCAGCGGCCACTCGAAGACTGGCCACGTGGAAGAGCTGCAGCCAGCATCCGAGGCCTTCGCCGGCAAGACGATCGTCTTCCTCTACCGAGACCCGCGGGATACCGTCGTGTCCGGCTACTTCCAGACCGCCAAGCGCCTCGGCGGATACGAGGGCACTATATCCGACTTCATCCGCGACCCGCGTCACGGCATCGAAAAGATCGTCCGCTTCAACATGGAGTGGCTGGCGCGCGGCGCCGATCTCGGCAAGTTCCACGCCGTCACCTACGAGGACCTGAAGGCCGACACGGCGGGGGCGCTCACGGCAATCGTCGGCTTCGTCGGGGCGGAGCGCACCCCCCAGGAGATCGTCACGACCGTCGATGAGGCTTCGTTCGAGAAGATGCAGGCCCGCGAGCGCTCCGGCGAGTTGGCGGAGCGCTACGGGCGCATCCTCGCCCCCGCCAACAGCAAAGACCCGAACTCCTACAAGGTGCGCGAGGGGATCGTCGGCGGCTTCCGCAAGCATCTCAGCGACGACGACATCGCCTTCTGCGACGAGGTTCTGGTCCGTCTCGGATACCCTCTCGAGAACCACGGCTCGCGGGAAGCCTGAGGCCCCGGCCGGTCTCCGGTGGACCCGCCTCGAGCAAACGGTCGTCTCCAAATGGGGTCGTGAGCGGAACCCCTCGAAAGAGCGGGGGAAGGCGCCTCCTATCACGGGAATGTGAACGGCGGCTTCAATTGCTGCGTGCTCTGTCACCAACAGAATCCCTGCGTGATCGCCCCCCAGATGCCCCCTGCCGAACCCGCCGCCCTCCGCCTCCGCGACAAGTCCAACGCCAACGCCGACTGGTCAGACGCCGGGCCGCGGCTCGCTCCGCAGGCCTGGCCGGCGTTCACGCCGCGCTTCGTCGTTCCGGCGTCCGGGACGGTCTTCACCATCGGCTCGTGCTTCGCCCGCAACATCGAGGAACACGTCGCCCGGCTCGGCTTCAACGTGCCGACCCTGGCGTTCGCGGCGCCGGAGGCCGAGCGGGTGGCCGGGCGCGGCAACGCGGTGCTGAACAAGTACACGCCGGCCGCCATCCGGCAGGAGTTCGAGTGGACCCGGCGGGTCCTCGAGGCGGGCGGAACCGTCACGGCGGACGACGTCGCGTCGCTCGCGTACACCTGCAACGACGGCAGCCAGATCGACCTGCAGCTCGGCGGGTTCCGCCCGGTGACGCCGGAGCGCCTTCTGGCGCGGCGCCAGGAACTCTTCGACGTCTTTCGCCACGCCTTCACGGCCGATTGCGTCGTGCTCACCCTCGGCCTCGTCGAGGCATGGGTCGACGAGACCAGCGGCCTCGCCATCCAGCAGGCGCCGGTGCAGGCGGCGTTCCGGCGCGCGCTGTCGCGCTTCACGTTCCGCCGGCTCGATTTCGCCACCTGCCTCGCCGACGTGCAGGCGGCGATCGACGCGGTCCGCGCCCTCAACCCGGCGGCGACGTTCCTGATCACCACTTCGCCGGTGCCCCTCGACCGCACGTTCACCGACGAGGACGTCATCACCGCGACGATGTACGGCAAGTCGGTGCTGCGCGCCGTCTGCGGCGAGATCGTCGCGGCGAACGAGGGGGTCGACTACTTCCCGAGCTACGAGAGCGTCATGCTGACGCGGGACTGGTCGGTCTTCCAGAGCGACCGCCGTCACGTCTCCGATGCCTTCGTCGGCAAGATCGTGCAGCGGCTCGTCGACACCTATTTCCGCGAGGCGCCCGCCGAGCGCCGCGCCGCGCACGCCGCCTACATGGCCTCGCTGGCGGGAGAAGCCACGGACGCAGGCGCCCTGCGCGCGCTCTCGGACGCGGCACCGCAGGACGTGCGCGCCTTCGTCCACTACCTGAACGCCCTGACGACCCGTCCCGACGAGCTAACCCTCGCGGTGGCGCGCTACCTCAAGGGCGGCCCGAAGCCCGAGCACGTCGCGCGCGTCGCCCGGACGGCCAAGCGCGACATCGAGGACCCCGCGGCGGTCATCGGGGCGATCGCCCGGGGAGCGGCCGAGGCCGGCGGCGACATCGCGGCGGCCCCCACCCTCGCCGACGTCTGGCGGCTTTGGATCCAGGCGCTGCTGCGGGAGGACCGCATCCCCGAGGCCACCGTCGCCATCGCCGACGCCAGCCGGCGCTGGCCGGACGACGAGGGATTCGCCGAGTTCGCCACGATGGCGAAGCGGCGGGCCCGCCGCGCCGGCCTGCGGGATGCGCCGACCGCCGAGGTCAAGTCGCCGGTGGTGGCCGCACCGACGCCGCTCGACATCCTCGCCACTGCCTTCGAAGGCGGTGACCCAGCCGCCATCGCCATGACGCTCGGCGCCGCCCTCGACGCCGGTGCAACGGCCGAAGCCGTCGTCGAGATCGCCCATCAGGCGAAGCGGGCGGCGCGCGAGGGGATCGTCTCGCCACGGCTCAAAGCCCTCGCCGAGGCGGTCGCCGCCCGCGCGTCGGCAAGCGGCACCAGCCCCGATCCGGCCTTCTTCCCGCTCTGGCGGTTGCTGGCGCAGGCGCTGTGGCGGGAAGACCGGCGCGCCGAGGCGGTGGCTGCGGCGACCGCGGCGGCGGCGCTCTGGCCGGACAGCGAGGAAGCCGTCGACCACCTCGATGCCGTCGAGCGCAAGGTGCGCAAGCAGGGTCTCACCGCGACATCGGCGGAGCCCGTCGAGACGACGCGAAGCGACGACGTCGCCGCGTAGCTCCGTCCGGCGGCTCCGCCGGCCGGCTTTCTCGCCCCTGCGGCGTGAGCGCCCCTGAAGTCGCGGCCAACCCGCGCTATATGCTCGACCCTCGCACGCCCGGGCGGCCGGAGCCGCAACCGGGCAGTCGAGGAGACCGCGATGGCGACCTTCTTCTACAATCTCGTGCCGTTCGCGGTCGCCGCCGTCGCGGTGGTGCTGGTGCTCGGCCTCTTCAACATGCTGCGCGGCGGCAGCGCCGACCTGTCGCAGAAACTGATGCGCTGGCGGGTGATCCTGCAGTTCGTGGCCATCGTCATCATCATGGTGACGGTGTACCTCACGAGCCGCTGACGCACACGACGACGGGGAACTGGCCGATGGTCGCGCTCAACCGCATCTACACCCGCACCGGCGACGACGGCACCACCGGCCTCGCCTCCGGACCGCGCCGCTCGAAGGCCGATCCGCGCGTCGAGGCCTACGGCACCGTCGACGAGGCGAACGCCTTCCTCGGCCGCGCCCGCATCGCCGCCGTCGCCGCCGGCGACACCGCCTGCGACGCCCTGCTGGCGCGCATCCAGAACGACCTCTTCGACCTCGGCGCCGACCTCGCGACCCCGCACGACCCGCCGCCGCGCCACGAGGCGCTGCGCATCGTCGAGGCGCAGGTGGACCGGCTCGAGGCCGAGATCGACGCCCTCAACGCGCGCCTGCAGCCGCTGCGCTCGTTCGTGCTGCCGGGCGGCACGGCGCTCGCCACGGAACTGCACGTCTGCCGCACCGTCGTCCGCCGCGCCGAACGCCTCGCGGTGGCGCTCGCCGATGCGGAGGAGGTCAACCCGGCCGCGATGCGCTACCTCAACCGGCTGTCGGATCTCCTGTTCGTCGCCGGCCGCGTCGCCAATGCCGACGGCGCCGACGACGTGCTGTGGGTTCCCGGCCAGAACCGCTGAGGGCGGCGGACGAAACGGGTCGGCGCCGGTGTTCATCCCCATCCACGACGACAACCCGCACCGCCACATCGCCGCGCCGGTGGTCGTCTACGGCATCCTCGGGGTGACGGTGATCGCCTTCCTGGCGACGCTCGCGGCGAGCCCGGAGGTCGTCGACCGCGCGGTGCTCGCCCTCGGGCTGGTGCCGGCGGTGCTGACCGGCGACGCGGCGCTGGCGCCGGGTCTCGAGATCGTGCCGGCGTGGGCGACGCTCGTCACCTACGCCTTCCTGCACGCCGGCTGGGCGCACCTCCTCGGCAACCTGGCGTTCGTCTGGGTGTTCGCCGACAATGTCGAGGACGCGCTCGGGCATGCCCGCTTCGCCCTCTTCTATCTCGCCTGCGCGGCGGCCGCGGGACTGACCCACGTGCTCGTCGACCCCGCCTCGCAGGCACCGATGATCGGCGCCTCCGGGGCCGTGGCGGGGATCGTCGGCGCCTATCTCGTGCTGCACCCGCACGTCCGCGCCTGGGTGCTGGTGCTCGGGCCGATCCCGATCCGGCTGCCGGCCGCCTGGCTCATCCTCGCCTGGGCGGCATTCCAGGTCTGGAACGCCGCCACCGACACGGAAGGGGCGGTCGCCTGGTGGTCGCACATCGGCGGATTCATTGCCGGCGCCGCGCTGGTGGTACCGCTGCGCCGCCGCGGCGTGCCGCTGCTCGACCGACCGGTGCCGAAGTGAGTCGCGCCGGAGAATCGCGCAAGGGAATCCAGCGTCTCCGCAAGCCCGCCGCGTTGACACCCGTTGCACCGCAACAGTAGGGTCCGGCCCGCTTCGATCCGCCCCGGCTGCCACAGGCGCCGCGGCGCAGGCCGCCCCGCCGGCCGCGACCTCCCTGGGAGAAGGTTGAGCAGGACATGAAGATCCTCGTGCCCGTGAAGCGGGTTATCGACTACAACGTCAAGGTCCGCGTGAAGCCCGACGGCTCCGGGGTCGACCTCGCCAACGTCAAGATGTCGATGAACCCCTTCGACGAGATCGCCGTCGAGGAGGCGCTGCGCCAGAAGGAAGCCGGCAAGGCGACCGAGGTGGTGATCGTCTCGATCGGCGCCGACAAGGCGGCCGAGACGATCCGCACCGGACTCGCGATGGGTGCCGATCGCGGCATCCACGTGAAGACCGACGTCGAGGTGGAGCCCTTGGCGGTCGCCAAGATCCTGAAGGCGGTGGTCGATGCCGAGGCTCCCGGCCTCGTCATCCTCGGCAAGCAGGCGATCGACGACGACAGCAACCAGACCGGCCAGATGCTCGCAGCCCTCCTCGGCTGGGCCCAGGGCACCTTCGCCTCGAAGGTGGTGATCGGCGACGGCAAGGTCGACGTAACCCGTGAGATCGACGGCGGCCTCGAGACGGTGTCGCTGACGATGCCGGCGATCGTCACCACCGACCTGCGCCTGAACGAGCCACGCTACGCGTCGCTGCCCAACATCATGAAGGCGAAGAAGAAGCCGATCGACGAGAAGTCGCCGGCCGATTTCGGCGTCGATCCGGCGCCGCGCCTGAAAGTGGTCAAGACCGAGGAGCCGGGCGGCCGCAAGGCCGGCGTCAAGGTCGGCTCGGTGGCCGAGCTCGTAGCGAAGCTCAAGGACGAGGCGGGAGTTCTCTGATGACGACGCTGCTTCTCGCCGAGCACGACGGCGCCACCCTGAAGGACGCCACCGGCAAGGCGCTGACCGCCGCCAGGGCGATGGGCGGCGACGTCCACGTGCTGGTCGCAGGCCAGGGCTGCCAGGCCGCAGCGGACGCTGCCGCCAAGCTCGACGGCGTGACCAAGGTCCTGCTGGCCGACGACGCGGCTCTTGCCCATGCGCTTGCCGAGCCGCTCGCCGCCCTCATCGTCCAGCTGGCGCCGGCCTATGACGCGATCGTCGCCCCGGCCACCGCGTCGGCGAAGAACGTCATGCCGCGCGTCGCGGCCCTCCTCGACGTCATGCAGGTCTCCGAGGTGATCGCGGTGCTCGCGCCCGACACCTTCAAGCGGCCGATCTATGCCGGCAACGCCATCCAGACGGTGACGGCCACCGACGCCAAGAAGGTCGTCACCGTGCGGACCGCCTCGTTCCAGTCGACCGGCGAGGGCGGCGCGTCGGCTCCGGTCGAAGCGGTTTCCGCCGCAGCCGACCCGGGCGTGTCGCGCTATGTCGGGGCCGAGCTGTCCGCCTCCGACCGGCCCGAGCTCGCCTCGGCCAAGGTCATCGTCTCCGGCGGCCGGGCGCTCGGCTCGTCGGAGAAGTTCCAGTCGGTGATCGCGCCGCTCGCCGATGCGCTCGGTGCGGCGATCGGCGCGAGCCGCGCCGCCGTCGACGCCGGCTACGCCCCGAACGACTGGCAGGTCGGCCAGACCGGCAAGGTGGTGGCGCCCGACCTCTACGTCGCCTGCGGCATCTCCGGCGCCATCCAGCATCTCGCCGGCATGAAGGATTCCAAGGTGATCGTGGCGATCAACAAGGACGAGGAGGCACCGATCTTCCAGGTCGCCGACTACGGCCTCGTCGCCGACCTGTTCACCGCGGTGCCGGAATTCGCGTCGGAAGTCGCCAAGGTGAAGCGTTAGTCGTGTGATGCGATGTTCGCGCGGCGGCTTGCCGACCGCCGCGCGTCCATCGACAATGAGCCCCGAATGAAGACGCGAAAGACGGACGACGTGACAGGACGGAGAGGCGCGAACGCGCCCGCGGCGGGATCGAACGGCATCATGGCAGGCGAATTGAAGACCATCGGCGTGATCGGCGCCGGCCAGATGGGCAATGGCATCGCCCACGTCTGCGCGCTGGCCGGTTACACCGTGCTGTTGAACGACGTCTCGCCGGATCGCATCCAGTCCGGCCTCGCCACCATCAACGGCAACCTGACGCGCCAGCACGCCAAGGGCCTGATCAGCGAGGAGGCGAAGGTCGCGGCGCTCGGCGCCATCGGCCCCGCCAACAACCTCGACGACCTCGGCGAGGCCGATCTCGTCATCGAGTCGGCGACCGAGAACGAGCAGGTGAAGCGCAAGATCTTCGCCCAGCTCTGCCCGCTCCTGAAGCCCGAGGCGATCCTCGCCACCAACACCTCGTCGCTGTCGATCACCCGGCTCGCCGCCTCGACGGACCGGCCGGAGCGCTTCATCGGCATCCACTTCATGAACCCCGTGCCGCTGATGGAGCTGATCGAGCTCGTCCGCGGCATCGCCACCGAGGACGAGACCTTCGAGACCTCGAAGGTGTTCTGCGCCCGCCTCGGCAAGACGATCGCGGTGGCCGAGGACTTCCCCGGCTTCATGGTCAACCGCATCCTGCTGCCGATGATCAACGAGGCGATCTACACCCTCTACGAGGGCGTCGGCTCGGTGGAGGCGATCGACACGGCGCTCCGGCTCGGCGCCAACCACCCGATGGGCCCCCTGCAGCTCGCCGACTTCATCGGCCTCGACACCTGCCTGTCGATCATGCAGGTGCTCTATGAGGGCCTCGCCGACACCAAGTACCGGCCCTGTCCGCTGCTCGTGAAGTATGTCGAGGCCGGCTGGCTCGGCCGCAAGACGCAGCGCGGCTTCTACGACTACCGCGGTGAAAAGGCTGTGCCGACGCGATGACGGCCAGCGACGAGGCGGCGCTCAAGGCCGCCAAGAAGGCTCGGAAGGAAGAACGGCGGCAGCAGCGCCAGCAGCTGACGCCGGAAGAGCGCCGAAAGCGGCGCGGCGAGCTGACGCCCGAGCAGATCAAGAAGCGGGCGTTCAAGAAGCAGAAGCAGGCCGAGAAGCAGGCCCTGCCGCGGGCCGACGAGCAGCCGGATTTCAAGGTCGGCTTCCTCGTCGCCGGCGTCCAGAAGGGCGGCACCTCCACCCTGCACGCCTATCTCGAGCGGCATCGGCAGATCGGCCTCGGCGGCTCGAAGGAACTGCACTTCTTCGACGACGAGACGCAGGACTGGGACGCGCCCGACTATCGGCGCTACCACCGCCTCTTTCCCGTCTATCCGGATGCGGCGATCGCCGGCGAATGCACGCCGGTCTATTTCTTCTGGCCACCGTCGCTCGGGCGCATCCACGCCTACAGCCCGGACGTCCGCTTCATCGTCGTCTTCCGCAACCCGATCGACCGGGCGTTCTCGCAGTGGGCGATGGCCTATGCGCGGGGCGAGGACGGTCTGTTGTTCGAGGAGGCGATCCGCGGTGGCCGCCAGCGGGTCGCCGACGCCGGCGACACCGGCCACTCGCAACGCGTCCACTCCTATGTCGAGCGGGGCTTCTACGGCGCACAGATGCGCCGCTTCCTCACGCTCTATCCACGCGAGCAGATCCTGCCGCTGACCTCGGAGGAGCTGTTCAAGAGCCACCGCTCGGCACTCGCCAAGGTGACGGCGTTCCTCGGCGTCGAACCGTTTCCCGACGATCTCGAGGCGCTGCACGTCAACAGCAAGAAGAAGCGCGTCGAGTATCCGTCGGTGCTAACGCGGGCCGACGCGGTGCACCTCGCCGACGTGTTCCGCGACGATCTCGCCGAGTTCCAGGCCCTCACCGGCCTCGACGTCTCCGGCTGGCTCGACACCAGCCGCTATCCGGACTGAGGAGGCCGGGCCGGGCCTTCAATGTCCCGCCGGCTTCTCCGCCGCCGCCTCGGCCTCCGCTTCGCCCTCCGCCGCGTCTTCGGTTGCGGCTTCGCCTTCTTCTTCGGCCTTGGGCGCCGGATCGAGGGCGACGGCGATCAGCGCCTTCGCGTCCGCCGAATCCCACGCCGCCGGGCCGTGCATCACACCGAGCTGGCAGCCCGTACCGTCGACGATCAGCGTCGTCGGCATGCCGACCGCGAGCGCCCGCCCCTTCAGCGTGTTGAAGACGGCCATCGAGCGGTCGACATAGCGCGCCAGGCTGACGATGCCGGTCTCCTCGAGGAAACGCGCGTCGCGACCGTCGTCGCGGGTGTCGACGTTGATGGCGACCACCTCGAAGGCCGGGCTGCCCAGGGCGGCCTGCAGGTCGTCGAGGGCGGGCATCTCCTCCCGGCACGGCGCGCACCAGGTCGCCCAGAGATTGAGGAGCACGGTCTTGCCGGCGAAGTCGGCGAACGTCCCCGGCGTGCCGTCGGGGCGAACGAAGGCGAGGTCTCCGACGTAGACCGGGTTCTCCGCCGGCGTGAAGGCGGCCACCTCGCCGCGCGCCACCGGCCTGAGCGCCGCCGCCGTCGGCACCGAGCCCTCGCAGGAGACGACGGTCGTCTCGTCGTTGCCTCCGAAGCCGCCGATCACGTATACCGCGCCGAGCCCGGCGGCGATGCCGGCGACGGCGGCGATCGCCAGCACCTTGAGCGACGGGCGGCGGCGGCGCTTCACCGTCGGTTCGGCCGGGC
Source organism: Pseudoxanthobacter sp. M-2 (assembly GCF_046156265.1). Taxonomy (NCBI): domain Bacteria; kingdom Pseudomonadati; phylum Pseudomonadota; class Alphaproteobacteria; order Hyphomicrobiales; family Segnochrobactraceae; genus Pseudoxanthobacter; species Pseudoxanthobacter sp. M-2. Next base: position 177,820 of record NZ_JAWDIR010000033.1, on the reverse strand, counting down.
CGCTGTCGTCTTCGTCACTCATCGCCACTCGTCTCCGCTCTGTCCGTTCCGCCCGTCACGCCGCTATCCCGGAGCCCACGCCCGATGACCGAGACCGCCGGCCGCAACCGCATGTGGGGCGGGCGCTTCGCCGCCGCGCCCGACGCCATCATGGCCGAGATCAACGCCTCGATCGACTTCGACAAGGCGCTCTATCGCCAGGACATCGCCGGTTCGAAGGCGCACGTCGCCATGCTCGCCGATCGCGGCATCATCGCGGCGGAAGATGCCCTGGAGATTGCACGCGGGCTCGACGCCGTCCTCGCCGAGATCGAGGCGGGCGATTTCGCCTTCTCCCGCGCGCTCGAAGACATCCACATGAACGTCGAGGCGCGCCTCGCCGAGCTGATCGGCCCGACGGCCGGCCGCCTGCACACGGCGCGCTCGCGCAACGACCAGGTGGCGACCGACTTCCGCCTCTGGGTGCGCGACGCCCTCGACACCCTCGACGCCGGCATGAAGGACGTGCAGACGGCGCTTGTCGAGAAGGCGGCCGAACACGCCCGCACCGTCATGCCGGGCTTCACCCACCTGCAGACGGCGCAGCCGGTCACCTTCGGCCACCACCTCCTCGCCTATGTCGAGATGCTGTCGCGCGACCGCGGCCGCGTCGCCGACGCGCGCAAGCGGCTGAACGAGTGCCCGCTCGGCTCGGCCGCGCTCGCCGGCACGTCCTTCCCGATCGACCGCCACGCCACAGCGGCGGCGCTCGGCTTCGACCGGCCGACGGCGAACTCCCTCGACGCCGTCTCCGACCGCGACTTCGCGCTGGAATCGCTCGCCGCCGCCTCGATCGCCTCGGTGCATCTCTCGCGGCTCGCCGAGGAGATCGTCATCTGGTGCTCGGCGCCGTTCTCGTTCGTGCGGCTGTCGGACCGCTTCACCACCGGCTCGTCGATCATGCCGCAGAAGCGCAACCCGGACGCTGCCGAGCTGGTGCGCGCCAAGGTCGGCCGCATCCTCGGCTCGTTCACCACGCTCACGGTGGTGATGAAGGGCCTGCCGCTCGCCTATTCGAAGGACATGCAGGAAGACAAGGAGCCGACCTTCGACGCGCTCACCAACCTGTCGCTGGCGCTCGCCGCCACCGCCGGCATGGTGCGCGACCTAGAGCCCGACCCGCGGGCGATGCGCAAGGCCGCCGGCGCGTCCTACGCCACCGCCACCGACCTCGCCGACTGGCTGGTGCGCGTGCTCGGCCTGCCGTTCCGCGAGGCCCACCACGTCACCGGCTCGATCGTCGCGGCTGCCGCCGAGAAAGGCGTGTCGCTCGACCGGCTGCCGCTGTCCGACATGCAGGCGATCGAGCCGCGCATCGGCGAGGAAGTGCGCGCCGTCCTCACCGTCGACGCCTCGGTGAAGAGCCGCACCAGCTACGGCGGCACGGCGCCGGCGAACGTCCGCCGGCAGGCCGCCGCGTGGACACGGCGGCTCAAAGCCGAGGGCAAGCCGCGCGGTCGCGGCCGGCGGGCCCCGTGACCGCCAACGCGCCCCTTCCGGTGCGCCGCCGCTTCGCTATGATCGCGCCGTCCGAGACGGAGACGCGCACCGGCATGCCGACTTTTCGACCGACCGCCGGCGCGACCGCGCTGCGCCTCGTCGCGACCGGCCTCGTCGTCGCCGCCCTTCTGTCGACCGCCGGCTGCGGCCGCCGCGGCGGCCTCGAGTTCCCGCCGGATTCGAAGCCGCGCGAGAACACCGTGCCGGCCAGGCCCGACCGTCCGAGCGGCCCGCGCGCGCCGCTCGAGCCGTTCGTGCTCGACCCGCTGCTCTGACGCCGCCGACCTCCCGGGGCCAGTATTGTGCACCACTTCGACTACCGCGACGGCGTGCTGCACGCCGAGGACGTGCCGGTGCCGGCGATCGCCGCCGCCGTCGGCACGCCCGTCTACATCTACTCGACGGCGACCCTGACCCGGCACTACCAGGTGTTCTCCAAGGCTGTGGCGCGGCTCGACGGGCTCGTCTGCTACGCCATGAAGGCGAACTCCAACCAGGCGGTGCTGAAGACGCTCGCCCGCCTCGGCGCCGGCATGGACGTCGTCTCCGAGGGCGAGCTCCGGCGGGCGCGCGCCGCCGGCGTGCCGGGCAGCCGCATCGTCTTCTCCGGCGTCGCCAAGACCGCGGCCGAAATGGCGTACGCTCTGGCTGAGGAGATCTTCTGCTTCAACGTCGAATCGCTGCCCGAGCTCGAGCGGCTGTCGCAGGTGGCGACGGCCCACGGCCGCACCGCGCCGGTATCGCTGCGCATCAACCCCGACGTCGACGCCCGTACGCACGCCAAGATCTCGACCGGCAAGTCGGAGAACAAGTTCGGCATCCCGTGGCAGGAGGCGCGCCACGCCTACGCCCGCGCCGCGGCGCTCCCCGGGCTCGCCGTCCACGGCATCGACATGCACATCGGCTCGCAGATCACCGAGCTGCAACCCTTCGACGACGCCTTCTCGCGCCTCGGCGAACTGATCAGCGCCCTGCGCGCCGACGGGCACGCCATCGACCACGTCGACCTCGGCGGCGGGCTCGGCATCCCCTACCGCGACGATCTGTCGCCACCGCCGGATCCGGCCGCCTATGCGGCGGTGGTTGAGAGGCACGCCAACCGCCTCGGCTGCCGCGTGCTGTTCGAGCCGGGGCGGCTGATCGCCGGCAATGCCGGCATCCTCGTCACCGAGATCGTCTACGTGAAGGAGGGCGAGGCGAAGACCTTCGTCATCGTCGACGCCGGCATGAACGACCTCGTCCGCCCGACCCTCTACGACGCCCACCACGAGGTGCGGCCGGTGCGCGCGGCCGCCCGCCACGCGCCGCTCCGGCGCGTCGACGTGGTCGGCCCGGTCTGCGAATCCGGCGACTTCCTGGCGCTCGCCCGGGCGATGACGCCGGTCGCCGCGGGTGATCTGCTGGCGGTCTTCTCCGCCGGCGCCTATGGGGCGGTGCAGGCCGGCACCTACAACACCCGCCTGCTGGTGCCCGAAGTCCTGGTCGACGGCGACCGCTTCGCCGTGGTGCGGCCGCGGCCGACCTACGACGAGCTGATCGGCCTCGACCACGTCCCCGACTGGCTGCAGACCCCCGCCGACTGACGGCCCCGGAGCGCTCCGGCGAGGCGCTTGCGACACACCGATCGTCGCAGGGGTGGTCGTGCCCCAAAATCGCGGCATATTGGCTGCAGGGTTGCATGGGGGACGGCAGCCGCGTGGACCTCCACGCGGCCTTCGTGGGATTGCCTGACGATGATCGACCGCGCGTTCCGCCGCTCCGCGTCGCCGACCAGGGCCGCTTCCGCGCCCGGCGGGCGCATCGATGGGCTCGTCCGCCGCGCCGGCCTCGCCTTGTGGTGGGAGCGTCTGTGGCCGCCGGTCGCCGGCGTCGCTGGCGTGGTGGCGCTGTTCGCGGCGCTCTCCTTCCTCGGTGTCTGGACCGTCGTCCCGGGCTGGCTCCGCGTCGGCCTGCTCGCCGTGCTCGCCGCGATGCTGCTCGTGCCGCTCGTGGCGCTGGCGCGCGTGCGCTCGCCGCGGCGCGACGAGGCGGTGCGCCGCATCGAGACCGTGTCCGGCACCGACCACCGTCCGCTCACCGCCGTCGAAGACGGTCTGGCGAGCGCCGGCGACGATCCCGCAACGGCGGCGCTGTGGCGCGCCCACCGCGCCCGCATGGAGGCGGCGCTCACTGGCCTGAAGGCGGGCACGCCCCGCCCGGCGCTGTTCCGCCGCGACCCGTGGGCGGCGCGCGCCGTCGTCGGCGCGCTGCTGTTCGTCGGCCTGTTCGCCGGCGCCGGCGACTATCTCGGCCGCATGGGCGCCGCCTTCGCGCCGCTGAGCGTACCCGCGGCCGAGCCGCCGATGCGCCTCGACGCCTGGGTGTCGCCGCCGCCCTATACCGGCCGCGCGCCGGTCTTCCTGACCGGCGAGGGCCGCGTCGCCTCGAACGCGCCGCTGCGCATGCCGGCGGGCAGCGAGGTCGTCGTCCGCCTGCACGGCGCCGAGGACGCCGTGGTGATCGCCGACGGGCCGGAGGGTCCGACCCCCGTCGAGATCGCTGCGCCCGCCGGTGCCGACGCCACCCGGACCGTTCCGACCCCCGGCCCGCAGGCGGTGCGCGAGTACCGCGTGCCGCTCGATGCCGACGGCGGCGTGACGGTGCAGCGGGGCGATACCGAGCTCGCGCGCTGGGCCTTCGCCGTCGAGCCCGACCGGCCGCCGACGGTCGCCTGGGTGGGCGAGCCGAAGGTCCAGGCGAGCGGCGCGCTCGAGTTCACCTACGAGATCGGCGACGACTACGGCGTCGTCGACGGCCGCGCCGAGTTCGTGCCGAAGGATTCCACCACCGCCGGCGTGCGGCCGCTCGTCGAGGCGCCGCAGGCGGCCCTGGCGCTGCCCTCGCACCGGGCCCGCTCGGGCTCGACGAAGACGATGCAGGACCTCACCAGCCACCCGTGGGCGGGTGCCGAGGTCGACGTCACGCTGGTGGTGCGCGACGAGGCCGGCCAGGAGGGCCGCAGCGAGACGATCGCGGTGACGCTGCCGCAGCGCGCCTTCCGCAAGCCGCTCGCCCGCGCCGTCGTCGAGCAGCGCCGCTTCCTCGCCCTCGACGTGCAGGCGCAGACGCGGGTGATCGATGCGCTCGATGCGCTGATGATCTCACCGGAAGGGCTGTTCGACAGCGCGTCGTCCTATGTCGGCATGCGCCTCGCCTACGGCCACCTGGTGCGTGCCGAGAGCGACGAGCAGCTGACTGCGGTTCTGGACGAACTCTGGAGCCTCGCGCTCGCCATCGAGGACGGCGACCTGTCGCTCGCTGCCCGTGAGCTGCGCGACGCCCAGGAGGCGCTCCGGCGGGCGCTGGAGAACGGCGCGTCGGAGGAGGAGATCGCCAAGCTCACCGAGGACCTGCGCCGGGCGATGGAGAACTTCCTCGCCTCGCTCGCCGAGCAGATGCGCCAGAACCCGCAGGCGGCGCAGCCGATGAACCCGAACGCGCAGATGCTGCGTCCGCAGGACCTCGACCGCATGCTCGACCGCATCGAGGAGCTGGCGCGCCAGGGCTCCACCGAGGCGGCGCAGCAGTTGCTCTCGCAGCTCCAGCAGATGCTGGAGAACCTGCAGGCGGCCCGCCCGATGCAGCCCGGCGAGGGCCAGCAGGGCGAGGGTCCGCTCGACGAGCTCGGCCGGATGATCCAGGAACAGCAGCGACTGATGGACGAGACCTACGGTCTCGAGCGCGGCCAGCAGCCCGGCCAGCAGCAGCCGATGACGCCGGAGGAGATGGCCGAGGCGATGCGTCGCCTGCAGGAAGGCCAGGGCCAGCTCGCCGAGCAGCTGCAGCGCCTGCTCGACCAGATGGGGCAGCAGGGGCAGCAGCCGGGTGACGGCCAGCAGCAGGGCCAGGGCCAGCAGGGGCAGGACGGCCAGCAGGGCGAGGGCCAGTCGCCCGGACAGGGCCAGGGTCAGGCGCAGGGCCAGGGACAAGGCCAGGGGCAAGGCCAGGGCAACGGCTCGCTCGGCCAGGCCGGCGAGGCGATGGGCCGGGCGCGTGACGCTCTCGGCCAGGGCGAGGCCGGCAACGCCATCGGCCCGCAGGGCGACGCCCTCGACGCGCTGCGCCGCGGTGCCCAGCAGATGGCCGAGCAGATGATGGGCGAGGGCCAGCCGGGTCCCGGCCCCGGCGGCCAGACGCCGTCGGCGATGAACGAGGATCCGCTCGGCCGCATGCGGCGCACCGAAGGGCCGGACCTCGGCACGAGCGTGCGCGTGCCCGACGAGATCGACGTGCAGCGAGCCCGGCGCATCCTCGACGAGCTGCGCCGCCGCCTCGGCGACCCGACCCGCCCGCAGCTCGAGCTCGACTATCTGGATCGTCTGCTGCCGCGCAACTGAGCGGCGGCGGCCGGAGCCGCATCACTCCCGTGGCAAATCTCTGCCGGGGCTCCCCATCCCTCGGGAGCTCCCGTCCGCGTGGCTGTTGCTCAGGCGGCGATCTTGCCGCAGCTCGCCAGCACCCGGCCGACCTGGCGGCGCAGCTCGACGAGGCTGAAGGGCTTCGCCACGACGACGCGCACCACCGAGGCGAGACCGGCCGCCACCTCGCGGCGCTCGGCATAGCCGGTCATCAGCACGATCGGCAGTTCGGGCTTCGCAGCGTGGGCGGCGTGGGCGAGCGCGATGCCGTCGAGCTCCGGCATGGTGATGTCGCTGAGGAGCAGGTCGAACGGCTCCCGCGAGCCGGCCAGCACCTCGAGCGCCGTCGAGCCGTCGGCCGTCTCGACGATGTCGTGGCCGTCGAGTTCGAGCGCCCGGCGCACGAACCGCCGGACCGCCTCGTCGTCCTCCGCCAGAAGGATGCGTGCCATCAGAGACTGCTCCCGTCCCGCGGTGCGAGCCCTTTCCGGACCCGACCCCCGTGCGGCGACACGAGGACCATCCGCCGCCGCCGGTTAACGAGCGGAAAAGACGAAGGGTTGCGGGTCCTTGGGCTCCCGGGTTGCGGAAGGCGCGGTTAATCTGCGATCACCGCTTTCGCCGCAATTGCCCGTCATGGCCGGGTGCCGACGCGCGCGGCCCCGGCGACCGGCCGGTGACTGCCCCTTCCGTCCCCGCGCTGGGAGTCCTCACCGCGTGATCCGCTTCGAGAACGTCGGACTGCGCTACGGCATGGGGCCGGAGGTCCTGCGCGACCTTTCCTTCCACATCCCGGCACGGTCGTTCCAGTTCCTCACCGGCCCGTCCGGCGCCGGAAAGACCTCGCTGATTCGCCTCCTGTTCCTGTCGCTGCGGCCGACGCGGGGGCTGATCCGCGTCTTCGGCCGCGACACCGCCACGGTCTCGAAGACGGAGCTGCCGACGCTGCGGCGGCGCATCGGCGTCGTCTTCCAGGACTTCCGCCTGCTCGACCACCTGACCACCTACGAGAACGTCGCGCTGCCGCTGCGCGTGCTCGGGCGCGACGAGAGCGACTACCGCCACGATGTCAAGGAGCTCCTGCGCTGGGTCGGGCTCGGCGAGCGGCTCGACGCCTTCCCGCCGGTGCTGTCGGGCGGCGAGAAGCAGCGCGTGGCGATCGCCCGCGCCCTCATCACCCAGCCGGAGATGCTGCTCGCCGACGAGCCGACCGGCAACGTCGACCCGCCGCTCGCTCGCCGGCTCTTGCGCCTGTTCATCGAGCTCAACCGCCTCGGCACCGCCGTCATCATCGCCACCCACGACATCGCCCTGATGGATCAGGTCGACGCCCGCCGGCTCGTCATCACCGACGGCCGCCTCGAGATCACGCGGTGACGGCACCGGATCCTCTCGCCCGCGCCGGCACGCCGGCGGCCGGCCGCCGCCCGGCCGTTCCGCCGGGCCTCGCCCGCTTCCTGCCGTGGAGCGACCGGCGCGCCCACGCCGGCCAGACGCCGATCGTGCCGCCGGGCGCAGTGGCGAGCCGCGCGCTCGTGCTCGTCATCGCGATCATGGGCTATCTCGCCAGCCTCACCGTCGGCGCCGTCTCGGTGGTCGCCGACGCCGCCGCATCCTGGCAGTCCGACATCGCCCGCGAGGTCACCATCCAGGTCCGCCCTCGCGACGGCGTCGACCTTGCCGCGGCCACGGAGCGGGCGGTGGAGCTCGCGCGCGCCATGCCGGGGGTCGGCACGGTGCACGCCCTGACGACCGAGGAGACGCGCGGCCTGGTCGAGCCGTGGCTCGGCACCGGCGTCGACCTCGAGGCGCTGCCGGTGCCCCGCCTCGTCTCCGTCGAGATCATCGACGCCGAGCGGGCGGATCTCGCCAAGCTCGCGACCGACCTCGCCGCCGCCGTCCCCGGCGCGAGCGTCGACGACCACACCGCCTGGGCGGCCCGGCTCGCCGGCCTCGCCACCACGGCGGTGCTGGGCGGTCTCGCCATTCTCGCGTTGGTGCTGGCCGCGATGGCGCTTTCCGTCGTCTTCGCCACCCGCGCGGCGATCGCCTCCAACCGCCAGGTGATCGAGGTGCTGCACTTCGTCGGCGCCGAGGACCGCTTCATCGCCGCCGAGTTCGGCCGCCACTTCCTCGTTGTCGGGCTGAAGGGCGCGCTCGCCGGGGCCGTCGCAGCGGCGGCGACCTTCGGGCTGCTCAGCCTCGCCGGCAGCGTCGAGGGCACCGACCCGACGGCCGACCTCTTCGGCACCACCGCGATCAGCCTCACCGGCTATCTCGGCGTCGCCGCCATCGTGCTGGTGGTGACGGTTCTCACCACCGCGACGTCGCGGCTGGCGGTGCAGCGCCACCTCGCGACGCTCGCCTGAGCGGGCCCGCCACCCGGGCCTCCGGGCCGCAGGAAGTGCCTCGCCGCAGACGCATTTCCGCGCTAGCTTGATGTCATGTCCGTGACCGGCTGGCCCGATACGACACCAGACGTGCCCGCTCGACGCGACACCCCTCCGGCCGACCGGCCGGTCCGGGGCGTGCGCTCGTGGGGCCGCGTGCCGCGTGCCATGCTCGCTGTGGCCGGGCTCGCCGTGGTCCTCGTCGGCGGCGACTTCGCCCATTTCGTCTGGACGGTGACCACCGCCGCACCCCCCACGGATGCCCGCGCCGACGGCATCGTCGTGCTCACCGGTGGCGCCGAGCGCATCCCGAACGGCATCGCGCTGCTGGCCGCCGGACGCGGCTCGCGGATGCTGATCTCCGGCGTCAATCCGCAGGTGAGCGAAGCGGCGGTGGCGAAGGACAAGCCCTCGCTCGCCGCCTTCAACGGCTGCTGCGTCGATTTCGGGCGCGAGGCGGCCGACACCATCGGCAACGCCGCCGAGGCACGCAAATGGGTGGAGGCGCACGGCTTCCGCTCGGTGATGGTGGTGACCAGCGCCTACCACATCCCGCGCTCGCTCGCCGAATTCTCCGAGGCGCTGCCCGACCGCACGCTGATCCCCTATCCGGTGGTGCGCAGCGAGCTCGAGCTCGACGCCTGGTGGCGCAATCCCGCCGCCGCGAGGCTTCTCGGCGCCGAGTATCTGAAGTATCTCCTCGCCCGCGCCCGCCTCCTCGTCGAGCGCGCCGGCGGTCCTTCCTCCGGTGCGGACCGGTCTACGACGTTGTGAGCGGGCTCCGGTTCTCCGGGCCAGACGCCGCCGATCCCTCGCTGCCGGTTCTCCCTCGTGCTCGTCGTTCTCCGCTCGCTCGCCTTCACGGTCATGCTCTACGGCTTCACCTGGCTGATGCTGCTGGTGATCTGGCCGTTCTTCCTGCTGCCCGACCGGCGTGCCTGGCCGCTGGTCAAGCTGTGGGGGCGGATCGTCGTCTGGCTGCACCGCGTCGTCGGCGGCACCCGCGTCGAGTGGCGGGGGCTCGAGAACATCCCCGAGGGCGGTTTCCTCGTCGCCGCCAAGCACCAGGCGATGTGGGAGACCTTCGCCCTCATCCCGATGTTCGATTCGGCCGCCTTCGTGCTGAAGCACGAGCTCGGCCGCATCCCGATCTTCGGGTTCGGCACGCGCCAGATGGGGATGATCGCCATCGACCGCAGCGCCGGGGCGCGTGCCCTCATCGAGATGACGCAGCGGGCGAAGCAGGCGATCGCCGAGGGCCGCCAGGTGATCATCTTCCCGGAGGGCACGCGCACGCTGCCGGGGGGGCCGCCGGCCTACAAGGTGGGCGTCGGCTACATCTACGAGGCCTGCGGCGCGCCGTGCCTGCCGGTCGCCCTCAATTCCGGCCTCTACTGGCCGCGGCGCTCGTGGCTGCGCTACCCGGGCACGATCATCGTCGAGTTCCTGCCGCCGATCGCCCCCGGCATGCCGCGGCGCGAGTTCCTCGCCAAGCTGGAGCGCGACATCGAGGACGCCTCCGATCGGCTGATCGCCGAGGCGGCGGCCAGCCGGCGGCCACCGCCGATCCCCGCGCGCGCCGAGCCCGCCGCGCCATCCGCCTGACCGACGGCCCCGGCATCGCCGCGGCCGCCAATCCGGAGACCGTCCCGTGCAGCTGACCGGCATCCACCACGTCACCGCCGTCTCCGCCGACGCGCCCGGCAACCACGCCTTCTACACGGGCGTGCTCGGCATGCGCCTCGTCAAGAAGACGGTGAACCAGGACGACGTCACCGCCTATCACCTGTTCTACGCCGACAAGCACGGCTCGCCCGGCACCGACCTCACCTTCTTCGACTGGCCGGCACCACCGGAGCGCCGCGGTGGCCGCACCGTCACGCTGACCGGTCTCAGGGTCGCCGGCGAGGGCGTGCTCGACTGGTGGCGCGCGCATCTCGCGAGCGCCGGTGTCTCGGTCGCCGAGCCGACGGTGCGGGACGGCCGCGGCGTGCTCGACTTCACCGATCCGGAAGGCCAGCGCCTCGCCCTCGTCGACGACGGCGGCACTGGGCCGGCCCATCCGTGGGAGAAGAGCCCGGTGCCGGCGGAGCGGCAGATTCGCGGCCTCGGCCCGATCACCCTGACGGTGCCGGAGCTCGCGCCGACGGCGACGGTGCTGACCGAGGTGATGGGGATGCGGGCCGTACGCGACTATCCCGACCCGGTATCGCCGAACCACCGCGTCCACGTCTTCGAGATGGGCGAGGGCGGGCCGGGGGCCGAGCTCCACGTCGCCGTGCGGCCGGACCTCACCGTCGCCCGCCCCGGCGCCGGCGGGGTCCACCACATCGCCTTCCGTGCCCCGGACGACCGCGAGCATCGCGCCTGGGTGAAGCGGCTCGCCTCCTTCGGGGTGCCGAACAGCGGCGTCGTCGACCGCTTCTATTTCCGCAGCCTCTATTTCCGCGAGCCGGGCGGCATCCTGTTCGAGATCGCCACCGACGGGCCGGGCTTCGCCGCCGACGAGCCGGCCGAGACGATGGGCACGAAGCTCGCCCTGCCGCCCGCCTTCGAGCCGCATCGCCGCGACATCGAGGCGGGCTTGAAGCCTCTCTGATCCGTCGCCACTTGATTTGGATGGGCCGGCATCACGGGTCCACCTAGGCTCGCGCAATCGTCGGCCGAGTTCAGGTGCGGTTCATCTTCTAAGCCGTAGGACTCGATTATTCGAAGCGTTTGAGAACCAAACGTGCTTCGCCGGCGTTTCACGGCGACAACCTGACAAGAACGGGAGGCGCAGTGATGCGCAAGATGATGTTGATGCTGGCCGCCGCGCTGATCGCGACGGCGCCCATCGCGGCAACGGTCACGGCGACGCCCGCTGCTGCCCAGCAGAAAGAGATCAAGAAGCAGGGCGGCAACAAGGCCGGTAACCGCAAGGCGCAGAATAACCGCAAGGTCGCCCCGCGCGGTAACGCCAACCGCTCGAAGAACGTCAATCGTTCGAAGACGGTGCGGACGTCCAACACCCGCAAGGTGACGCAGACGTCGGTGCGGCGCGGCAACCCGCGCAACAACAACCGCTACGCGAACAACCACAATCGCAACCGCAGCTACAACAACAACCACCGCCACTACAACAACAACAAGCGCTACTATTATCGTCGCGGCTACGGCTGGGGCTGGTGGGCGCCGAGCGCCTTCGCGGCCGGTGTCGTTGCGGGTGCCGTGGTGGCCGCTCCTGTCTACGCCGCTCCGAGCGTGACCTACTACGAGGGTGCCGCCGGTCGGGTCGAGACCCGCGCCAACGGTGCGGTGCCGTCGGCGGGCGGGTACGCGCCGTTCTCGCCGGGCTGGTACGACTACTGCTCGTCGAAGTACCGCTCGTTCGACCCGAACACCGGCACGTACCTGGGCTATGACGGCCTGCGGCACTACTGCCAGTAACCGGCCTCTCTCCATCCGCGACAACACGCGGAATTGCGGCGGCGCCCTTCGGGGCGCCGTCTGCGTTTCCGCCGCAGCGCGAACCCCCTACCATCGAGCCGCCTGACCGGCGGTGGCCCCCGATGCCAGCCCGCCGGTCCCTTCTTCCGCTGGAACGACAGGAGCCGCACCCGTGGCCGAGATCCAATCCTCCCGCATCGTGCTGGCGAGCCGCCCCGAGGGCGAGCCGAAGCCCTCCGACTTCCGCCTCGAGCGCGCCCCCGTCGCCGCGCCCCGCGAGGGCGAGGTGCTGCTGGAGACGCTGTGGCTCTCGCTCGATCCCTACATGCGCGGGCGGATGAGCGCGGCGAAGTCCTATGCCGCCCCGGTGGAGATCGGCTCGGTGATGGAGGGCGAGGTGGTGGCGCGCGTCATCGCCTCCCGCCACGCCGACTACAGCGACGGCGACCTCGTGCTCGCCCGCTCCGGCTGGCAGTCGCATTCCGTGCAGCCGGCGTCGGCGGTGCGGCGCGTGCCGGACGCCGCCGAGCCGATCTCCACCGCGCTCGGCGTGCTCGGCATGCCCGGCCTCACCGCCTATGTCGGCCTCGGCAACATCGGCAAGCCGCAGCCGGGCGAGACCGTGGTGGTGGCCGCCGCCACCGGCCCCGTCGGCTCGGCCGTCGGCCAGATCGCAAAGCTGCGCGGGGCGCGGGCTGTCGGCATCGCCGGCGGCGCCACCAAGGTGCGGGCGCTGACGGAAGAGTTCGGCTTCGACGCCGCCCTCGACCACCGCGCCCCCGACTTCCGCGAGAAGCTCGCGGCCGCCTGCCCGGATGGCATCGACGTCTATTTCGAGAATGTCGGCGGCGGGGTCTTCGACGCGGTGCTGCCGCTGCTCAACACCTTCGCCCGGGTGCCGGTGTGCGGCCTCGTCGCCCACTACAACGATACGGCCCCGCCGCCCGGCCCGGACCGCGTGCCCGGACTGATGCGCGCCGTGCTGTCGAAGCGGCTGACGCTGCGCGGCTTCATCGTCTACGACTTCGCGGCCGACATCCCGGATTTCGAGCGGGAGATGACGGCGTGGGTGCGCGACGGCAAGGTGCGCTACCGCGAGGACGTCGTCGACGGGCTGGAGAACGCGCCGGAGGCGTTCATCGGCCTCCTGAAGGGCGACAATTTCGGCAAGCTCGTCATCCACGTCGCGCCGTAGCGGCACCGGCGGCGGCGGCCCCCCCTCGGGCACGGCCGCCGTCAGTCGGTGAGGCACCAGAGGCGGTAGCCGTCCTCGGTGAGCTCGGCGCCCTCGAGCTCCTTCTCGAAGCCGGGGAATGCTCGGCCGAAGGCCTCCAGCACGCGCATGTAGCCGAGCCACGGGCCGTCGGCGGGGCCGAAGTTCTCGCCGGGCAGCACGATCGGGATGCCGGGCGGGTAAGGGATGATGCCGACCCCCGCCACCCGGCCAGCCGCGTCCTCGAGCGGCAGCTGGACGGCGTCGCCGGCGAACAGCGCCGCGTTCGCCCGCCGCGGCGCCATTACCGGCGCCGGCAGCGCCGTGAAGGCGCGCGCCTGCCACTCGTCCATGCGCGCCGCCCGCATGTGCTCGAACATCTCGTCGGCGAGCCCCTTCAGCCCGAGCCGGCCGTAGCGCTTCGGCGACAGCGCCACGAGGTCCGGCAGCACGTGCTTCAAGGGCATGTCGGCGTCGTAGTCGCGCTTGAAGTTGAGCAGCGTGTTGATCAGCGTGCCCCATTTGCCGCGCGTCACGCCGATCGAGAACAGGCAGAGCACCATGAAGTCGGTGGTGCGCGAGGGGATGATGCCGTGGCGGTGCAGGTAGGCCGTCAGCACCGGGGCGGGGATGCCGGTCGCCTCGAGGTGGCCGTCCTCGCCCATGCCCGGGCAGACGATGCCGGCCTTGATCGGATCGAGCAGGCACCAGCCCTCCGGCAGCCCCTCGAAGCCGTGCCAGCTCTCGCCGGGGCGGAGCAGCCAGCAGGACGGGTCGGTGGCGAGCCGCTCGGGCGACACCTCGGTGAACGGCACTGGTTCGCCGGTCTCCGCGTCCGGCACCGTCGGGGCATTCCAGGGATGGAAGAACCAGTCGCCCTTCTCCGCGAAGCTCGCATGGGCGCGCTCCAGCGACTGGCGGAAGCGGATCGCCTCGTCGATCACCTCGCGGGTCAGCGCAAGCCCGCTCGGGCCCTCCATCATCGCCGCGCCGATCTCGTTGGAGGCGATCAGCGCATAGAGCGGCGAGGTGCTCTGCTGGGCCATGTAGGCCTCGTTGAACACCGAGTGCGGGATCGCCCGCCGGCCGTCGCGGACGTGCACGTAGGAGGCCTGCGAGAGGGCTGCGAGCAGCTTGTGGGTCGACTGGGTGGAGAACACCGTCGGCCCGGCCGGATCGTGCTCCCCGGGATCGCCGCGCATGGCGAAGCGGCCGGCATAGAGCGGGTTGAAGCGGGCGTAGGCGTACCAGGCCTCATCGAAGTGGATGCGGTCGGCGCTCTCAGCCAGGCGCGCCTCGACGCCCTCGGCATCGTAGCAGAGGCCGTCATAGGTGCAGTTCGTCACCACCGCGTAAGCCGCGTCGGGGCCGGAGGCCTCGCCGCGCAGGGGATGTGCGTCGAGGCGGGCGCGGATCTCGGCCGGCTCGAACTCGGATGGCGGGATCGGCCCGATGATGCCGTAGCGGTTGCGGGTCGGCCGGAGGAACAGCGGGATGCCGCCGGACAGCACCAGCCCTTGCTCGACCGACTTGTGGCAGTTGCGGTCACAGATCGCGAAGGCTCCGTCGGGCACCGCCGCCGACATCACCGCCCGGTTGGCGCCGGAGGTGCCGGTGAGCATCGAGTAGCTGCGGTGGGCGCCGAAGATGCGCGCCGCATAGGCCTCCGCCTCGCCGACCGGGCCGGTGTGGTCGAGCAGCGAGCCAAGCGCGCTGCGCTCGATGCCGGTATCGGAGCGGAACAGGTTCTCGCCGAAGAAGTCGTAGAAGATCCGCCCTTCCGGCGTCTTGGTGAAGGCGACGCCGCCCTGGTGGCCCGGCGCCGCCCACGAGTACTCCGACGTCTCCATGTAGGTGAACAGCGCCTGGGTGAACGGCGGCAAGAGGTCGTGGAGGTAGCGCTTGATCGCTGCCACGACCCGCCCGGCGATGAAGGCGGCGGTGTCCTCCAGCATCCAGACGAACTCGTTGGCGAGCGACATCACCTCGACGGTGAAGGCCTCGCCGTCGGCCCGGTCGGCCATCAGCACGACGGGCATCTCGGCGTTGCGCGAGCGGATCAGCCGCAGCAGCGACAGGCCCTCGGGATGGCCGCCCGCCGCCTCGCTCGCCCGCGTCCAGTCGATCAGCACCGCGTCGAGAGCGGCGTCGGAGACCACGGCAGCCTCGCCGTCGGCGAAGCTCGTCGCCTCGACCACGGCGACGCCGCGCTCTGTGAACTCGCCGACGAGGTCGCGCACGGCGCGGCCGCCGAAGCCGGTCGGGTCGGCGAGCTTGTCGTCGACAATGAGCACCTTGTGGCGTTGCCGCTTGGTGGTGCGCTCGAGCATGGAGGCCTCTCGTCTCCGCGCCGGCGGCGGCTGTCCGCGCCCCGACGTCCGGGCGCGACCTTACCGGCGCGACGTGACGCGGTCACGTCCGCGGACGGAGGGACGGTTCGCCTGACCTGGTGGAATCGAAGGTGGAGGCGGTCGTGGCCGGCGCGTCAGGAGCGGACGAGCGGCTGCCCCGAACTGATGCGCGCAAGGCCTTCCTTGGCCGGCGTGCTGGTCGGCCGCAGACCGAGCGCCCGGTTGTAGGAGCTGATGGCGGCATCGCGGTCGCCCAGCGTCTCGTAGGCGAGGCCGCGGTTGATCCAGGCGTCCGTATAGGCGCGATTGATGGTGACGGCGGCCGTGAAGTCGTCAGCGGCGGCCTTCGGGTCGTTCGTCGCGAGCCGCGACAGGCCGCGGCCGTTGTAGGGCTCGGCGGCATTCGGATCGAGGCCGATGGCGGTGGTGAAGTCCTCGATCGCGAACGAATGCTGCCCCTGCGCCTGGTAGATCAGGCCGCGGTTGTGGAAGGCGCGCGGATCGAAGGAGTTCAGCCGGATGGCGGCGTCGAAGTCGGCCAGCGCCAGGTCGAAGCGGTTGCTCTGGCGGTAGATGTTGCCGCGGCCGACATAGGCGGCGTCGTAGTTCGGGTTGATCTGGATGGCGCGCGAATAGTCCGACAGCGCCCGGTCCAGCTGGTTGAGGTTGCGGTAGGCGAGCGCCCGGTTCGCGTAGGCCTGGAAATAGTCCGGCTTCAGGCGGATCGCCATGTCGAAGTCGGCCAGCGCCGACTTGAGGTCGCCGCCGCGGGCGTAGGCGGCGCCGCGGATATTGTAGGCGGTCGGGTCGCGCGGGTTCTGTTCGACGACGGCGGTGAGCGAATCGATGTTGACCGCCGCGGTCGCCCGGGCCGCCACCGAAACGGGCGGGCCGGAGGCCGAATCGGATGCCTGGCAGCCGGCGAGCGCCATTGCGCACAGCACCGCGGCCGCCCCGCCGCGACGGAGCGCGGCGCGCGGACGATCCGCGATCACTGAGGAGATCGGCCGGTTCAGGTCAGGCAAGGGTTCGCCCCCGTCACGCATGGCGGCACGTTCGCAGCCAAATGCGACCAGAAGGTGCCCGGTCAGCGGGCCGGGGGCAGGCGCCGCCGTGGTCGCGTCGTCGCGAGACGGCGTCGTGCCGAACGCTCAGCGCGTGACCGGCTTCGGCTTGCCGGGGATCAGGCCCTCGCGCTGGGCGCGCTTGCGGGCGAGCTTGCGGGCGCGGCGCACGGCCTCCGCCTTCTCGCGGGCCCGCTTCTCCGACGGCTTCTCATAGTGGCCGCGGAGCTTCATCTCACGGAAGATGCCTTCACGCTGCATCTTCTTCTTCAGCGCCTTGAGCGCCTGGTCGACGTTGTTGTCGCGAACGAGAACCTGCACGCGTCGTGTCCCGTCTTGGTTCAATTCTGGGGGGAGCGCCGCGCCGGGAAACCCGGTCTGGAGCTCGCTCTCGACGCAATGATGCGCGAACGACATTCGCTCGCGCGCCGCCTTGACGTCGCTCGATGGCGGGGTCGATAGCAGAACGGGCGGGCCCTGTCCACGCCGCTGGCGCGGATTCCGCGCGCCGGCGCTATCGCAGGCGGTTGACGTGGCCCATCTTGCGGCCCGCCCGGATCTCGCGCTTGCCGTAGAGGTGCAGCCGCGCGCCCGGCTCGCCGGCGATCTCGCGCCAGGCTTGCGCATCCGCGCCGATGAGGTTCTCCATCTCGACGGCCGAGAACCGCCGCGGCGCGGCCAGTGGCCAGCCGGCGACGGCGCGCACGTGCTGCTCGAACTGCGAAACGCTCGCCGCGTCCTCGGTCCAATGACCGGAATTGTGGACGCGCGGCGCGATCTCGTTCGCCACCAGCCGCTCACCGCTCGCATCACGGACGAGGAAGAGCTCGACCGTCAGCACGCCGACGTGGCCGATCGCGTCGGCGACCTGGACCCCCAGCGCCGCGGCGGCCGCTGCCGTCTCCGGCGCCATCGCCGCCGGCACGACGGTGCGGCGCAGGATGTGGTGCTCGTGGTGGTTCTCGGCGACGTCGAAGGCGGCGGTGCCGCCATCGAGGCCGCGGGCGAGCACGATCGAGCATTCGAGCGAAAACGGCACGAAGCCCTCGAGGATCGCCGGTGCCGCGCCGATCGCCGTCCACGCCGCGGCGGCATCGAAGCCCTCGCGCAGCATGGTCTGGCCCTTGCCGTCGTAGCCGAGCCGGCGCGTCTTCAGGACTGCAGGAAGGCCCAGGGCGGCCGCGGCGTCTGCGAGGTCCGCCGGGCCATCGATGGGGCGGAACGGCGCCACGGCGATCCCCAGCCCCTCCAGAAAGCGCTTCTCGACGAGGCGGTCCTGCGAGACCTCGAGCGCCCGCACCCCCGGCCGCACCGGCACGATGGCCGACAGCAGGGTTGCGGTGGCGAGCGGCACGTTCTCGAACTCGTAGGTGACGGCGTCGACGCCGGCCGCGAACGTCCGCAGCGCCGCCTCGTCCTCGTAGGCGGCGACCGTATGGGCTGCCGAGACGTCGAAGGCGGGGCTGTCGGGATCGGGGCAGTAGACGTGGGTGCGCAGCCCGAGACGGGCGGCGGCGAGTGCGATCATGCGGCCGAGCTGACCGCCGCCGAGGATGCCGAGGGTGGCGCCCGGTGCCAGCACGCGGCCGTCGTCGCGGCCGGCGGTCGCCACCGCGCTCACAGCCCGTCCGGTCGCTCGGCGACCGCCGACGACTGCCGCTCGCGCCAGGCATCGAGCCGGCCGGCAAGGCCCTCGTCGGTCAGCGCCAGCACGGCGGCGGCGAGCAGCGCGGCATTGACGGCGCCCGACTTGCCGATGGCCAGCGTGCCGACCGGGATGCCGGCCGGCATCTGCACGATCGACAACAGGCTGTCCTCGCCGGAGAGCGCCTTCGATTCCACCGGCACGCCGAAGACGGGCAGCGGTGTCAGCGCGGCCGTCATGCCCGGCAGGTGGGCGGCGCCACCGGCGCCGGCGATGATGATCTTGAAGCCGGCCGCACGGGCACCGCGGGCGAAGTCGTAGAGACGCTCCGGCGTGCGGTGGGCGGAGACGATGCGGGCATCGTAGGCGACACCCAGCGCATCCAGCGTCTCGGCGGCGTGGCGCATCGTCGGCCAGTCGGAGGCGCTGCCCATGATGATGGCGATCGGCGGCGTGTCGGAGACGGCGGCGGACATGACGGGGCGCCCCGGCGGCTGGCCTCGCAGGCCAGGGTGGCCGCGGGAAGCCGCGCCATTATCGGAACTGCCGGGACCGCGCAAGCGCGCTCGCCAC
This sequence comes from Pseudoxanthobacter sp. M-2, assembly GCF_046156265.1. Lineage (NCBI taxonomy): Bacteria > Pseudomonadati > Pseudomonadota > Alphaproteobacteria > Hyphomicrobiales > Segnochrobactraceae > Pseudoxanthobacter > Pseudoxanthobacter sp. M-2. Next base: position 159,219 of record NZ_JAWDIR010000033.1, on the reverse strand, counting down.
GGCGCGTGCCGCTCAGGCGCTGATGTCGGGCAGGAGTTGGTCCTCGAGGAAGCCGATGCGGTCCTTCAGCGCGAGCTTGCGCTTCTTCAGCCGCTGCAGCTGCAGGGAATCCGCCGCCGCCTTCTGCGACAGCGCCTCGATCGCCGCGTCGAGATCGCGATGTTCCAGCCTGAGCTGGGCGAGCTCGAGGCGCGCGGCCCGCTCATCCTCTTCGTTCAAGCGCACCGCGTCCCTGTTCGATCTCGCCGCAGACCCCCGAACCATAGCAAATCGCAGCGGTTTCGGCAGCCGTCATAGCCTTTCCCAAGCCGCGTCAGAACGGCTTGAACACCACCAGCCCGACGATGAAGACGAGCAGCACAGCCGGCACCTCGTTGAGGATGCGCCAGGTGCGCGCCGACACCGTGTTGCGGTCAGCGGCGAACTTGCGCACCGCACCGGCGAGATAGCCGTGCATCCCCGACAGCACCAGCACGAGCGCGAGCTTGGCATGCAGCCAGCCGGACGAGAAGAACCCCGCCTCGTAGGCGACCCACAGGCCGAACACCCAGGTGGCGATCATCGAGGGCGTGGCGATGCCCTTCAGCAGCCGCCGCTCCATCACCTTGAAGGTTTCGGAGGTCGGCGAGCCCGCCGGTACCCCGGCGTGGTAGACCATCAGGCGGGGCAGATAGAGCAGCGCCGCCATCCAGGCGATCACCGCCAGGATGTGGAGCGTCTTCGCCCAGAGATAGAGATCCGCCATTCTCTCAGCCCCGCGCCCGAACGCGGGCAACGACGCGCTCGACGTTCTCGATCGGCGTTTCCGGCGTGACGCCGTGGCCGAGATTGAAGATGAACGGCCGTCCCTCGAAAGCATCGAGGATGCGGTCGACGGCGGCGTCCAGGCCCCGTCCGCCGGCGACGAGCCGCATCGGGTCGAGATTGCCCTGCACCGCCACCCGGTCGGGAAGCTGGCGCGACGCCGTGAACGGCGTGCTCCAGTCGAGGCCGACCGCGTCGACGCCGGTGGTGGCGGCATAGGCGCCGATATAGGCCCCGGCGCCGCGCGGGAAGCCGATGATCCGCGCACCCGGCCGCGCCCGGCGGACGTTTTCGACGATCGCCGCCGTCGGCGCCATCGACCACGCCTCGAAGCCGGTCTGGTCGAGCGCCCCCGCCCAACTGTCGAAGATCTGCACCGCATCGGCCCCGGCATCGAGCTGGGCGATCAGGTGACGCGACACGGCCTCCACCAACAGTGCGATCAGCCGGTCGAAGCCCTCGGGGTCACCGTAGGCGATGCGCCGCGGCACCGCCTGGTCCGGGCTGCCGCGCCCGGCGGTCATGTAGGTGGCGAGCGTCCACGGCGCGCCGGCAAAGCCGAGCAGCGTCACCTCCGGCGGCAGCTCGGCGCGGACCCTGCGAAGGGCCTCGTAGACCGGCGCGAGATGGCGCTCGAGCCGCTCGAGGCTGAGCTGGCCGACGTCGGCGAGCGCCAGCGGATCGAGCCGCGGACCTTCCCCCTCGACGAAGCGGACCCGCTGTCCGAGCGCATCGGGGATCACCAGGATGTCGGAGAAGATGATCGAGGCATCGAAGCCGAAGCGGCGGATCGGCTGCAGCGTCACCTCGACCGCGAGGTCGGGGTTGTAGCAGAACGCCAGGAAGTTCGGCGCCTGCGAGCGCACCGCCCGGTACTCCGGCAGGAATCGGCCGGCCTGGCGCATCAGCCAGATCGGCGGCGTCTCGAGGCTCTCGCCCGCAAGCACCTGCATCAGCCGCCGGGGCGGCGTGGCGGTGTCCTCGCGCCGTCCACCGGCGCCCTCTTCAAAGGAATCCATGGTTAATGATTTCTTAATGCTTCTCTTAGGCGGTGGATTACCGGGATTGTCGGTTTCCCACAATCTCGGCGGCGGGCGGCGGCGGCGGCTCGCGGCAGTGGAGGAGATCTGTCCCCGCTGCCGGAGGCGTCACGAATTTCTCAACCGGTCCAAGCCGTTCGGCGACCTCTCCTGGCCGGCTAGGTCGGCCGCGGGCTGGGGAGCGGCTGTGGACATCACGAGGACGAACCTAGAGTGTCCCCGACGTTGCGAACAGCGCCGTTTCACGTCCCCGCCGAGGCCCGCCTGTTGATCGGAAAGCCGGCAGCGGCGACAGTATCGCGACGCCGGGGCAAAAAGGCCCCGTTCTCCCGTTTCCTCCACAGGCGCCGGCACAACTGCGGGGACAACCGCCGCGACCCGCCGCCGCCCTGATCGCGAGCGCCGTTTGCCGACCTTTTTCCACCTGCACCTCGTCTCGGACTCGACCGGCGAAACGCTGATGACCGTCGCCCGCGCGGCGATGGCCCGCTACGAGGGCATCGGGGCGATCGAGCACGTCCATCCCCTCGTGCGGGCCGAGCGGCAGCTCGACCGGGCGCTGATGGAGATCGAGGCGACGCCCGGCGTCGTGCTGTTCACCCTCGTCGACCAGGCGATGGCGCAGCGCCTGGTGCGGCACTGTCGCGAGCTCGGCGTCCCCTCGGCCGACGTGCTCGACCCGGTCGTCCACATGTTCCAGGCCTATCTCAATGTGCCGATGACACCGCGCGTCGGCGGCCAGCACCAGCTCGACGCCGACTATTTCCGCCGCATCGACGCCCTCAACTTCGTGCTGATGCACGACGACGGCGCCCTGCCGGACAACATCGACGACGCCGACGTCGTCATCGTCGGCGTCAGCCGGACATCGAAGACGCCGACCTCGATCTACCTCGCCAACCGCGGCATCCGCGCGACCAACCTGCCGATCGTCCCCGGTATCCAGGTGCCGCCGGCACTGTTCCGGGCAAAGCGGCCGCTGATCGTCGGCCTCGTCGCGAGCCCGGAGCGGATCGCCCAGATCCGCGAGAACCGTTTGCTGTCGCTCAATGCTGTCCGCGATTCGGCGGCCTATGTGGACCGCCAGGCGATCGCCGAGGAGATCGCCCTGACGCGGCGGCTGTGTGCGGAGAACCGATGGCCGGTGATCGACGTGACGCGCCGCTCGATCGAGGAGACGGCGGCGGCGATCATGGCGCTGGTGCGCGATCGCCAGGCGCTGGAGCACGGGGAGACGGCGGAGTGAGCGTCCGTCTCGTGCTCGCCTCCGGCAGCCGTACCCGCGCGGACATGCTGCGCAATGCCGGCGTGACGCTCGACGTCATCCCCGCCGACGTCGACGAGCGGGCGCTCGAGGCACCGATGCTCGACGCCGGCGCCACCCCCGCCGAGATCGCGATGGCGCTCGCCGAAGCGAAGGCGCTCGCGGTCTCGCGCACACAGCCCGGCGCGCTGGTGATCGGCGCCGACCAGGTCCTCGACCTCGCCGGCGAGCGCTTCACCAAGGCGGCATCGATCGCCGATGCGGGCGAGCAGCTGCGCCGGCTGCAGGGCCGCACCCACGCGCTTCATTCGGCCGTCGTCACCGCCCGCGAAGGCGCGGTCGTCTGGAGCCATCTCGACACCGCCCGCCTCACCGTGCGGCCTTTTTCGGCGGCCTTCCTCGCGAGCTATCTCGCGGCGATGGGCGACCGGGTTCTCGGCAGCGTCGGCTGCTACCAGCTGGAAGGCCTCGGCGCCCAGTTGTTCGAGCGCATCGAGGGCGACCACTTCACCGTCCTCGGCCTGCCCCTCCTGCCCCTCCTCTCCCACCTGCGCGACGTCGGAGCCCTGACCTCATGAGCGACACCCCTCCCCGCGCCGTCGTCGTCGGCTGGCCGGTGACGCACGTCCGCTCGCCGGCGATCCACCGCTTCTGGCTGAAGGAGATGGGCCTGCCCGGCTCCTATGACGCGCAGGCGCTGTCGCCCGATGACGCCCGTGCCTTCTTCCGCAGCCTGCCGCACTCGGGCCTCGCCGGCTGCAATGTCACGGTGCCGCTGAAGGAGATCGCCGCCGCCGCCTGCGACGTGCTGGATCCGGTCGCCGATGGCCTCAAGGCGGTCAACACGATGTGGCTCGACGGCCGCTACATCATGGGCGCCAACACCGACGTCGGCGGCTTCCTCGACAATCTCGACGACGCCCTGCCGGACTGGTCGCGCTATCCCGGTCCCGCCGTGGTGCTGGGTGCCGGCGGGGCGGCCCGGGCCGTCGCCTACGGGCTGAAGCTGCGCGAGTTCTCGCCGATCTCGATCGTCAACCGGACGGCCGACCGCGCCGCGGAGGTTGCGGCCCTCGTCGGCGGCACGGCCTACGGCTGGGAGGCGCTGCCGAAGCTCCTCGCCGACGCCCGCATCCTCGTCAACACGACGACCCTCGGCCAGGTCGGCCAGCCGCCGCTCGAGATCGACCTCTCGACCCTGTCGCGCTCGGCCGTCGTCACCGACGTTGTCTACAATCCGCTGGAGACCGGGCTACTGACGGCGGCGCGCGCCCGCGGCAACCCCACGGCCGACGGGCTCGGCATGCTGCTCTACCAGGCGGTGCCGGGCTTCACGCGCTGGTTCGGCCACCGGCCGGAGGTGACGCCGGCGCTCCGCCGCGCCGTGCTCGCCACGCTCGTTCCTCCCGCCGGCTGAGCGGGAGGCGCCGGTGTTCGTCCTCGGCCTCACCGGCTCGATCGCCATGGGCAAGTCGACCACCGCCGGCCTGTTCCGCGCCGCCGGCGTGCCCGTCCACGACGCCGACGCGGCCGTGCACGCGCTCTATGGCGGTGCCGCCGTGGGTCCGGTCGAAGCGACCTTTCCCGGGGTCACCGTCGACGGCCGCATCGACCGCGAGCGCCTCGCCGCCCGCGTCGTCGGCGATCCGGCGGCGCTCACCCGGCTGGAGGCGATCGTGCATCCGCTGGTGCGCGCGGCGGAGGGCGACTTCCTCGCCCGCGCCGCGGCGGCGGGCGCACGCCGGGTGGTGCTCGACGTGCCGCTTCTGCTCGAGACCGGCGGGGACGCCCGCGTCGATGCCGTCGTCGTCGTCACCGCGCCGGCCGACGTACAGCGCGAGCGGGCGATGGCACGGCCCGGCATGACGGAGGCGCGGCTCACCGCCATCCTCGCCCGCCAGATGCCGGATGCCGAGAAGCGCCGGCGCGCGCATTTCCTCATCGACACCAGCGGCGGTATCGATGCGGCGCGGTGCGCGGTGGTGGGGATCCTGCGGGCGGTGGCGGCGCTGCCGGGCCATCATCAGATGCGGGGATAACGTGGCTGGGCGGGTTGCCCGTCGTCGCGCCGCGATGACATTTGTCGGCGGCGATGGCGTGAGCGAAGAGCCGCCGATTCGCCCCGCCTTCCGCCCGTTGCCGCCTGGAGCCTGAACCGTGCGCGAGATCGTGCTCGACACCGAGACGACCGGCCTCGACCCCAAGGGCGGCGATCGCCTCGTCGAGATCGGCGGCGTCGAGCTGCTCAACGGCATCCCGACCGGCCGGATCTACCACCAGTACGTCAATCCCGACCGCACCATGCCGATGGAGGCCTTCCGGGTGCACGGCATCTCCGACGAGATGCTGCGCGACAAGCCGCGCTTCCCGGAGGTGGCGGCGGCGTTCACGGCCTTCGTCGAGGACGCCATCCTCGTCATCCACAACGCTGACTTCGACATCGGCTTCCTGAACATGGAGCTTGGCCGCTGCGGCCTGCCGCCGATCGGCCCGGAGCGGGTGATCGACAGCCTGAAGCTCGCCCGCCGCAAGCACCCGGCCGGTCCGAACTCCCTCGACGCGCTGTGCGCCCGCTACCGGATCGACAACTCGACGCGCACCAAGCACGGCGCGCTGCTCGACGCCGAGCTCTTGGCCGAAGTCTACATGGAGCTGATCGGCGGCCGGCAGGCGGCGCTGATCCTGGGTGGCGAGCCGGAGATGGTCGGGCTCGTCTCGGGATCGGTGAAGCGCGGCCCCGCCCGCCAGCGGCCGGTACCGTTGCCGTCGCGGCTGACGGAGGCGGAAGTGGCCGCGCACCGGGCGTTCGTCGCCGGCCTCGGCGACGCGGCTGTCTGGCTCGTCTACGAGAAGGCGGGCTGACCCGCCTCCCCGGTCGCGTGCGAATGCCGCGTTTTCCGCGGCGCCAGGCTCAGTTCGGCTGGGGGGCCGGGTTCGCCTGGTTCCGCGCGGCGTTCTGCTGGTAGAGCGCGACGAAGTCGATCGGGTCGACCATCAGCGGCGGGAAGCCGCCATTGCGCGTGGCGTCTGCGACAATCTGACGCGCAAACGGGAACAGCAGCCGCGGGCACTCGATCATCACGAACGGCTGCAGGTGCTCCTGCGGCACATTCTGCAGGCGGAAGACGCCGGCATAGGCGATCTCGCAGGCGAACAGCACGTCGGCGCCGGTGCCGGCCTTCGCCTCCATCGTCAGCGTCACCTCGATCTCGGACTGGCCGAGCTGGCGGGCGCTGACGTTGACGTTGATGTTGATCGGCGGGCTCTGGTCGCGCGGCTGCAGCGACATCGGGGCGCGCGGATTCTCGAACGACAGGTCCTTGAGGTACTGGCCGAGGACGTTGACGGACGGGCCGGTAGCCGGAGCGCTGCCCTGGTTGCTGCGGGCGTTGCCGCTGGCGGAAGTGTCACTCATGGATCGGCCGTTCCATTCGCTGTCGGGGAGGTTCGTGCGAAGCGGAACCGCGATGGCGCGGTCCCGGTAGACGGGGGCTCGCTAGCACGCGCCGACCCCGAGGGACAAGCCGCCGCGCCCGAGGCGCTGCGGCGCGGGACGTGGATTGGTGCCTCAGGGGGCCGGCGGCAGGCGCTCCGGCGGGCGGTCCGGGACGGGAGAGTAGGAATCGGGGTCGAGGTCGACCACCGGGCCGCCGCGGCGCGGGCCGGTGCTCACCACCTTGACCTTCAGGCGGCGTCCGATCGCCCGCCACAGCGCCGAGCGCACCGCCGGCACGAACAGCAGCAGGCCGATGGCGTCGGTGACGAAGCCGGGGATGATGAGCAGCGTGCCGGCGAGCACGATCATCGCCGCGTGGCCCATCGCCTCGCCGGGCATGCGGCCGGCGTCGAGCTCGGCGCGGATGCGCAGGAGGGCGCCGAGGCCCTGCCGGCGGGTGAGGATCACGCCGGCGACCGACAGCGCGAAGACGAGCGCCACCGTCGGCAGCACGCCGATCGCTTCGCCGACGAGGATGAAGGCGGCGATCTCCGCGGCGATGAGGAGAACGAACGGCAAGAGCGCGAGAATGAGGGGCATCGTGTCCTGTCGGCGCCCCCTTCCTGCCCCGCCATTTTGGCCGGGACGACGACGAGGGTTGTGCGCGTGCCTTTATGCTGGTTGAACGGAACCTACATATGGGGAGGGCGCGCCTGCGGTGCATCCCCGGGGCGGCACGAGCCGGGCCTGAACGTGGACTTGGAAAGCGGCGGGCACCGGGGGCCGGCCGATCGGTGAGCGGAAGATGAACGAGCTGTTCGACATCTACAACATCATCTTCCTGGTGCTGGCGGTCGCCGTGTTCCTGCGGCTGCGCAGCGTGCTGGGCCGCCGGACCGGCAACGAACGACAGCCCGTCGATCCCTATCAGGCCCGCGACAACGCCGATGCGTCCGGCGCGACGCGCCCCGACAACGTCGTTTCGCTGCCGTCCGCCAAGCAGCCCGGCGAGCTTTCGTCCGAGCAGAGCGCCGAGGCGGCCGAGCGGATCGCCCGCATCGCTCCGGCGGGGTCGAGCCTGAACGAGCAGCTCACCGCCATCGTCGCCAGCGACCCGAGCTTCGATCCCGAGCACTTCGTCACCGGCGCGCGCGCCGCCTACGAGATGATCGTCACGGCCTTTGCCGAGGGCGATCGCAAGAACCTGAAGCCGCTGCTCTCGAGGGAGGTCTTCGAGGGCTTCGACACCGCCATCGCCGACCGCGAGTCGCGTGGCGAGAAGGTCGAGTCCACCTTCGTCGGCATCGAGAAGGCCGAGATCGTCGACGCCTCGCTGAAGGGGCCGACCGCCCACGTCACCGTGCGCTTCCGCAGCGAGCTGATCTCGCTCACCCGCGGCCGCGACGGCACCGTCGTCGAGGGCGACGCCAACAAGGTCGTCGAGGTCGTCGACATCTGGACGTTCGCCCGCGACATCTCGAGCCGCGACCCGAACTGGAAGCTCGTCGCGACCGAATCGGCGGACTGAGGCCGTGCGCCGGCCGGTCGTGCCGGCGGCGGCGCTGGCCCTTGCCGGGACCCTGGCGCTCGCCGCGGCGTCCCTGCTCCTTCCCGCGAACACCGCCGCCGCACAGGCGGTGCGCTTCGCCGACATCCCCGGCTGGGCCGCCGACGACCACGCCGCCGCGCTGGTCGCCTTCCGGGCCGGGTGCCCCGCCGCGGTCGGGCGCAAGCGCGCCAAGACCGCGGTGGCGGTCGACAGCGCCGCCTTCCGCCGCGCCTGCGCCGCCGCCACCGCGCTGCCCGCGCGGCCGGACGCCGCCACCGCCCGCCGCTTCTTCGAGACCGAGTTTCGGCCCGTCCGCGTCACGTCCGACGGCTTCGTCACCGGCTATTTCGAGCCGGAGGTGGCAGGCTCCCTCGCCCCCGGCGGTCCCTACCGGACGCCGCTCTATCGCCGCCCGCCCGATCTCGTCGACCTGAAGAAGGGCACCGGCGCGCTCGAAGGCTTCAGCCACGCCCGCCGCGACGCGGCCGGCCGCCTGTCGGCCTTCGACGACCGCGCCGCGATCGAGGCCGGCGCCCTGTCGGGGCGCGGCCTCGAGCTCGTTTGGCTCGCCGATCCGGTCGACGCCTTCTTCGTCCACGTCCAGGGCTCGGCCCGCGTCCGCCTGCCCGACGGGCGGGTGCTGCGGGTCGGCTACGACGGCAAGAATGGCCACCCCTACACCGCCATCGGCCGCATCCTCATCGACCGCGGCGAGATCGCCCGCGAGGACATGACCGCCGACCGCCTCGCCGCCTGGCTGAAGGCCCACCCCGACGAGGCGGGTGCGCTGATGGCTGAGAACCGCTCGTTCGTGTTCTTCCGGCCCCTCGACAGGCCGGCGAACGAGGGGCCGGTGGGCGCGCTCGGCGTGCCGCTGATCGCCGGCCGAAGTCTGGCCGTCGATCCGTCCGTCCAGCCCTACGGCCTGCCCGTCTTCGTCGTCGCCGACCTGCCGATCGGACCCGGCGGCGCGCTGGCGCCGTTCCGCCGGCTGATGGCGGCGCACGACACCGGCTCGGCGATCAAGGGCGCCGGGCGCGGCGACATCTTCGTCGGGGCCGGCGTCGCGGCGGGTGCCGTGGCCGGACGGTTGCGCCATCCGGCCGAGGTGTTCGTGCTGGTGCCGCGCGATGGCGGCTAGGCGCGGCCGGCCGCCGCTCGATCCCGTCGACCGGGCGCTGTGGGAGGCCGTCGCCGCCACGGTGACGCCGCTCCGCCAGCGCCGCCGCCGCATCGTCGCCAAGCCGGCGGAACTGCCGCTGGCGGAACCGCCGAAGCCCGCACCGACCGAGGCTCCGAAGCCCGACGCAGCCGCCGCGCCCGCGAAACCGGCGCCCGCCCGGGGCCGCCCAGTCGCGCCGCCGCCGAAGCCGGCACCGGGCGACATCGACCGCCGCACCCGTCTGCGCATCGCCCGCGGTCACACGGCGGTGGAGGCGCGCATCGACCTGCACGGCCTGACGCAGGCGCGCGCCCACGCGGTCCTGCTCGGCTTTCTCGCCTCGAAGCAGGCGGAGGGGCTGAAGACCGTGCTGGTCATCACCGGCAAGGGCCGCCCCGGCGATGCCGAGCGCCACAGCGACGGCGAGCGCGGCGTGCTGCGCCGCCTGGTGCCGGCCTGGCTCGGCGCGCGCGACGCGGCCAGCCTGGTGGAAAGCTACGGCGAGGCCGCCCCGCCGCACGGCGGCGGCGGCGCGCTGTACGTCCGGCTGCGACGGCGTGGTCGCGTCACCGGTTGAGCGCCGGAGCCCGCTTCACCTGGTCGCGGCCCGCCGCCTTGGCGGCATAGAGCGCCTTGTCGGCCCGCGCGACGAGGGTCTCCGCCTTCTCACCGAACACCAGCGCCGCGAGGCCGGCGCTGACCGTCGGAGCGGCCTCGACCGTCGCGGTGGCCGTCGCCGCATAGCGGCGGCGGACCGTCTCGGCGAACCTCGCGGCCTCCTCCTCGTCCCCGGGGATGGCAACGGCGAATTCCTCGCCGCCGATGCGGCCGAAGACGCCGTTCACGGGAAGCGCGGTGCGGACGATGTCGGCGAAGTGGTGCAGGAGCGCGTCGCCCGCCTCGTGGCCGGCACCGTCGTTGACGGCCTTGAAGCCGTCGAGGTCGAAGACGACCATCGACAGCGGCTTGCCCTCGGTGTGGGCGGCCTCCGTCATTGCCGCCGCGACCGTGAAGAAGCGTCCCCGCGAGGCGGCGCCGGTGAGCGGGTCGGTGTTGGCGAGACGCTGCATCGCCGCCGCGACGCGCTCCTTCGACATCGCCATCAGTAACAAGTTTGCCGCCACCACGGCGAGCAGAGAGACGAGGCCGGTGATCGACAGCACCGGCTCCGACACGCTCAGCATGTCGAAGTCCGGTGCCACCGTCAGCGAGTGGCCGGCGCGCACTGCGTTGGCGGAGCCGTTCACGCCGATGGTGGCGGCGAGCGCCGGCCGGGCGCGCAGCCCGTCGCCGCGGGCGCGCAGCAGATCGACGACGATGACGAAGCTGTAGGCGGCGGCGAGCGCCGTGACGATGAAGGCGCGCGCCCGATAGTCCTCCGCCACGCCCGGGACCAGGTAGGCGACGCCACACAGCAAAGGCCCGCCCAGCGTCAGGACCCAGAGGATGCGGCGGCCGTCGAACACCCGCACGCCCGCCCAGTTGAAGGCGTAGCCGGCGACCAGGACGGCGTTGGCGAGCGGATAGCCGACGAACCAGGGAAGGGCCTCGCGCAGCGTGATCAGGGCGAGCCCGCTCGCGAAGAGCCCGTAGCCGATCGACCAGCACAGAAGCGTGCGGTCTCTGCGGTTCTGCAGCCAGGCGACGATCAGCAGCAGTCCGACGCAGCCGATCGCCACCGTTGCGGCGAAGAACAGCGTCTTGTGGTCGAGCATCGTCGGCCCTCAGTCATGCCGCAAACCGGCGGCATCCGCGCTCTCGTGCGGTGGCGTCGCCGGTGTGGACAGCCCGGGTCGGGACGGCGATACCCTGTTCGGCGACGTCGGGGAAGCCGCGCCGCGCCGAAAGGACCAGCCGCATGAAGGCCACGCCGGCAAGCGGTGAAGCGAGCGGGCGAGGCCGCGCGCTGGCGGCGATCTGCCTCTCCCTCGTGCTGACGATGTCGACGTGGTTCTCGGCCACCGCGGTGGCGCCGGAGCTCGCCGCGCTGTGGCAGCTGAGCGAGGTCGCCGCCTCGGCGCTGACGATCGCGGTCCAGGCCGGCTTCGTCGCCGGCGCCCTGATGCTCGGGCTCGGCAACCTCCCGGACATCGTGCCGCCCCGGCGGCTGATGATCACCGCCGCGGGGGTCGCCGCCGCCGCGAATGCCCTGCCGCTGCTGGTGCCGCAGTTCGAGGCGGCCGTGGCCGCCCGCTTCCTCACCGGCATCTGCCTCGCCGGGCTCTATCCGCCGGCGCTGAAGCTGCTCGCCACCTGGTTCATCCGGGGCCGCGGCTTCGCCCTCGGTGCGGCCATCGCCGCCCTGACGCTCGGCTCGGCGCTGCCGCACCTGCTACGCGCCACCGTCGAGACCGACTGGCGGCTCGTCGTCGCCGCCACCTCGGCGGCAACGCTTGCCGGCGGGGTGATCCTGCTCGTCGCCGTGCGCGAGGGGCCGTACCCGTTCCCGGTGGCGCGCTTCGACCCGGGGCAGGTCGGCCGCGTCGTGCGCAACCGCGCCGTCGTGCTGGCGAGCCTCGGCTACTTCGGCCACATGTGGGAACTCTACGCCATGTGGGCGTGGATCTTCGCCTTCACCACCAGCGCGTTTGCTGCTCAGGCCGTGGCGATCGCGCCGTCGCTGGTGACGTTCCTGGCGATCGCCGCCGGTGCCATCGGCTGCGTCGGCGGCGGGTGGCTCGCCGATCGCATCGGCCGGACGATCACGACGAGCGGCCTGATGCTGGTCTCGGCTGCCTGCGCGCTGTCGATCGGCCTCGTCTTCGACGGACCGCTGTGGCTGTTCATCGTCGTCGTGGCGGTATGGGGGGCGACGATCGTCGGCGATTCCGCCCAGTTCTCGGCGATCGTCACCGAGGCGGGGGAGCGCGATCTCGTCGGCACGGCGCTGACGCTGCAGCTCGGCATCGGCTTCGCCCTGACCATCGCGGCGATCTGGGTGATCCCGGCGATGGTGGGCGCGCTCGGCAGCTGGCAGTGGGCGTTCGTCGTGCTGGTGCCCGGGCCGCTGCTCGGGGCGGCGGCGATGTTGACGCTGCGCCGCCTGCCGGAGGCGGCGCGCATCGCCGGCGGCCGGCGCTGACGGCGCGATCGGCCGGTTGGGAGACGGTCACGACAAAAAGCGCGCCGGTGATGCCGGCGCGCTTTTTTCAGGCAGATGCGCAGTCTGTGGCGTCAGGCCGCGGCGGTCTCGGGCTCGACGTGCGCCTTGGCGGCGTCGACGAGTGCCTTGAAGGCCTCGGGCTCGCGGATGGCGAGATCCGACAGCACCTTGCGGTCGACCTCGATGCCCGCCTTGGCGAGACCATCGACGAAGCGCGAATAGGTCAGGCCGTGCTCGCGGACCGCGGCGTTGATGCGCTGGATCCACAAAGCGCGGAAGGTGCGCTTGCGGTTCTTGCGGTCGCGGTAGGCGTACTGCAGCGACTTGTCGACGGCGGCCTTCGCCGTGCGGATGGTGTTCTTGCGGCGGCCGTAGAAGCCCTTAGCCTGCTTCAGGACCTTCTTGTGCTTGGCATGGGCGGCAACGCCGCGCTTCACGCGAGCCATGGCGGATACTCCTCGTCGAGGGTGTCAGTGTCGGTCGTGGCGACCGGATGCGGATCGATCAGCTTGAAGGGAACCCGGCGGACGGCCTCAGCCGTTCGGCAGGAAGTTCTTCTTGATGATGCGCGCGTCCGGATCGCTGAGCACGGTGGTGCCGCGGGCGTTGCGGATGAACTTCGTCGTCCGCTTGATCATCCCGTGGCGCTTGCCGGCCTGCTGGACCTTCACCTTGCCGGTGGCGGTGAGCTTGAAGCGCTTCTTGGCGCCCGACTTCGTCTTCAGCTTGGGCATTTGGCTCTCCAGTCGTTGGGACACCTCGCGCATGGTCGGGGCGTCCCGCGAGGGAGCCGCTCCGCCAAGGGGTGTCGCATGAGCGTTCGGGACCGCCACGGCATGCCCTTTTAGCCGGGCGATCCTCGAAGGTTGGGGCTTATAGCGGTCCGGCCGGGCGAAGGCAACGCCGGTCGGGCCCGCTCACTCCGGCGCGCCGTTGCCCGACAGCACCTGCGCGGCGCCGCCGATGCCGTTGCGGAAGGCGGCGTCGAAGCTCACCCCGCGCACCGTCCAGCGCGTCGGCGGCGCAGCACCCGGTTCCTGGCCGGTCTCGAGGTGCCACTCGGCGATCCAGCCGCGGTCGGTGTCGCTCCAGATCAGGATGCCGATCAGCGTCGCGTCGGCGCCGACCCGGAGGGTCGTGTCGGCGAATTCCGGCCCGGGCGTGAACAGGGCTGCCTGCGACAGCGAGCCGAGCCGCTTCAAGACGGCGGCGTCCGGAATGACCGTCGGCAGCGCCATGCGCTCCGCCGCCACCGTCAGCGCCTCGACCATGTCGCGGCCGCGCGGCCCGTCGCCGGCGAGCACGAACTCGGTCCCACCCCGGCGAACCGTCACGACCGCGAGCACCGCCGGCCGGGGCTGCGCCCACGGCTTGCGGCCGAGAGCGGAAAGCGCCGCATCGACGCGGGCCGGGTCGAAGGCGCCCGTCAGGTCGTAGGGCCGGTCGCGCGAGCCCTGCTCGTCGTGGACGGGAATGCCCTCCATGCGGTCGCGGTAGGAGAGGCCGGCGACCGTCTCCGGCGCATCCGCCAGCGCGTGTTCCGCCACGAGGGCGGCGGCGGGGTCGCCGAGGAGGCGGGGATCGCCCGAGACCTTCGCCAGGACCTCGACGAAGGCCTGACGCAGCCCGGCGTGCCGGGTCTCCTCACGGCCGGTGACGATGACGGTCGCGCGGTAGAGCCCACCCACCTCCGCTCCGACGATCTCGGCGGCGACGGCGGGGGCGGCGGCGACCAGCAGCGCCGGCAGCAGGGTCGCGGCGAGACACAGGGCCCGGACGGTCACGACCGCGTCACCTCGATGGCGCCGGCGCGGTTCGGATAGAAGGCGACGTGGCAGGCGGTCGGCGCGATGACGATCGGGTGGTCGGGTCCAGGGATCTTCACGTTGCTCTCGACCATCGCGTCGCTCCGTTTCGGGGCCTCGCCCGCTGCCGATGTCCTCGACGATCCCTCGCCGGAAACGCTGGGGGCTCGTCTCGTTGGCAGCCGATTATGGCTGGCCGGGGACGGACCCGTCCCCCGCGTCACGCGCCGTCCCCTTGACACGGCGGGAGGCCGAGACAATCATGAGAACGTTCTCGGAGAAGGTTCTCACAAGAGACCCGCCGACACACTGCAGACCCTGGGGAGGGCGCGAACGTGGATGGGCAGATCGCCCTCGCCGTCGAAGGCGTCGCCAAATCCTATGGCGCGACCGTCGCCATCGAGCGGCTGGACCTCGCGCTGCGGGCGGGCGAGGTGCACGCGCTGCTGGGCGAGAACGGCGCCGGCAAATCGACCCTCGTGAAGGTGCTGAGCGGCGTCGTGCAGCCGGACGCCGGTTCGATGTCGATCGCCGGCAGCCCGTTCCGTCCGCGCACCCTGCTCGAGTCCCGCGCTGCCGGCGTCGCCACGGCGTTCCAGGAACTGAGCCTCCTCCCCAACCTCACCGTCGCCGAGAACCTGATGCTGCCGCGCATGCCGCGCGGCCTGTTCGGCCTCGCCTCCGGCCGCGCGGCGCGGAGCGATGCAACCGGCATCCTCCACCGCTACGGCCTCGGCCGCATCGACGCGACCGCCCTCGTCGGCGCGCTGTCGCTCGCCGACCGGCAGCGGCTCGAGATCGTGCGGGCGATGGAGCACGCGACGCGGGTTCTGGTGCTGGACGAGCCGACGGCGGCGCTGTCCGAAGTCGACTGGCTGTTCGGCCTCGTCCGCCAGGCCACCGCCCGCGGTGTCGCCGTCCTCTACATCTCGCACCGCCTCGCCGAGGTCCGTGCTCTCTGCGGCCGCGCCACCGTGCTGCGCAACGGCCGCAGCATCGCCACCGTCGATCTCGCCGGGGCCTCGGACGCCGACATCTTCGAGATGATGGTCGGCCGCGCCGTGCGGTCCGATCGCCACGCCCGCCGCACCGCGGCCGCCGGGCCGCTAGCGATGGAGGCAGATGGCCTCGCCGGCGGCGGCCTGAAGGACGCGACCTTCGCCCTCAGGAAGGGCGAGGTCCTCGCTGTCGCCGCACTCGAGGGCCAGGGCCAGCGCGACCTCTTCCGCATTCTGGCGGGCCTGGCCTCGCCATCGTCCGGCACGATCCGTGTCGACGGTGAGGCTGTCGGCCCGCGCAGCCCGAAGGCGGCGCTGAAGGCGGGCGGCGGCGTCGCCTACCTGCCGGAGGAGCGAAAGACCGAAGGCATCCTGTCGAGCCTGACGACGGCCGGCAACATCACCCTGCCGGTGGCCGGGCGGATCGCCCGCGGCGGCTTCGTCTGGGGCGCGCTCGAGGAGCGGGCGGCGGCGGGTGTCGCCGCCAGCGTCGACCTCGCCGAGCGCTACCTGTCCTTCCCGATCGGCGACCTCTCCGGCGGCAACCAGCAGAAGGCGCTGCTCGCCCGCACGCTTTTGACGGGGGCTCGCACCCTGCTCCTCTTCGACCCGACCCGCGGCGTTGACGTCGGCACCAAGCAGTCGATCTATGCCGCGATCCGGCGCTTCGCCGAAGACGGCGGCGCGGTGCTGTTCTACTCGTCGGAGCTGCCCGAGATCATCGACCTCGCCGACCGCTGCCTCGTCCTCTATGGCGGGCGCATCTTCGCCGAGCACAGCGGAGACGACCTCGAGGAGCAGCGGCTGGTGACCTCGCTCGTCGGCCACCGCGGCGCGGAGGCGACAGTGGCCGCCGCCGGACAGGCGGTGCCGGCATGAGCGCAGCCACCGACACGGCCGCTGGTCCCGCCACCACCGGGTCGCGATCCGGCCTGGTGCGCGGCCTCACCAGCGGCGCGGCGATCGTCGCCCTGCTCTATGTCGTGCTCTACGCCCTCTATGCGCTCTGGGAGCCGCGGGCGCTGTCGGCCTCGACCTTCACGAGCCTCGTCAACAACGCCGCGCCGCTCGCGATCGCCGCCGCCGGCGAGACGCTGGTGGTGCTGACGCGCGGCTTCGACCTCTCGGTCGCCGGCGTCGTCTCGCTCACCAACGTCTTCATGGCCGTCTATCCGCTGGAAGGGCCGGGCGGCGCGGTCCTGAGCCTCCTCGGCTGCTGCGCCATCGGCGCGGCGGTGGGTGCCGTCAACGGCTGGCTCGTCGCCGTGCTGCGCCTGCAGACGATCGCCGCGACGCTCGGCACGATGATCGTCTGTCAGGGCCTCGCCCTCGTGGTGCTCGATGCGCCGGGCGGCATGGTCGCGGAGTGGGTGAGCTACGAGCTCACCGACCGGCTGTTCGGCGTCGTGCCGGTCTCCGGGCTGGTGGTGCTGGCGGTGGCGCTGGCGTGGCTCGCCTTCTCCCGCACGAACACCGGCATCGGCCTCTATGCCGTCGGGGCCGACGAGCACGCGGCGATGCTGTCGGGCGTCTCGGTGCGGCGCATCCGCTTCGTCGCCTTCGTCGGCGCCGGCATGCTCTACGGCGTCGCCGGCTTCATGCTGAGCGCCCAGACGGCGACCGGCAATCCGAACGCCGGCGCGCCGTTCCTGATGCTGGTCTTCGCGGCCGTGGCGCTCGGCGGCACCTCGCTGTCGGGCGGGCGCGGCGGCCTCGTCGGCTCGATCATCGGCGCCGGCAGCCTGATGCTGCTGCAGAAGGTGCTGTTCTCCGGCGGCGTGTCGTCCTTCTACACCGGCATCTTCCAGGGCTTCGTGCTGATCGCTGCCATCCTGTTCGGGCGCGCCGTGCCGCGGCTTCTCGGAGCGATCCGATGAGCGTCTCCCCGCACGTCTCCGGCGG
Organism: Pseudoxanthobacter sp. M-2; assembly: GCF_046156265.1. Taxonomy (NCBI): domain Bacteria; kingdom Pseudomonadati; phylum Pseudomonadota; class Alphaproteobacteria; order Hyphomicrobiales; family Segnochrobactraceae; genus Pseudoxanthobacter; species Pseudoxanthobacter sp. M-2. Next base: position 142,156 of record NZ_JAWDIR010000033.1, on the reverse strand, counting down.
CTTCAAGGCGGCGGCCGATACGCGCCGTTCCGGCGGCATCGGCCGCGAGACGATCAACGGCATCGTCGTCTTCGCGCTCAGCATCCTGCTCATTCTCGGCTCGCGCTTCGTCAGCCCGGCGCTCGGCTCGTGGAGCCAGGTGCTGACGGTGCTGACGCTCGCCTCCTTCCTCATCGTGCTCGCCTTCGGGCAGGGGCTGGTGATCCTCGTCGGCGGCCTCGACCTGTCGATCCCCGCTTTGATCACCATCGGCGGCGTGCTGTCGGCGACGTGGGTCGGGGCCGGCAACCCCGACGCGTGGTACCTGCTGCCGGCGATCCTCGGCGTCTGCTGCCTGTGCGGCGCCTTCAACGGCTTCGGCGTCACGGTGCTGAAGATCCCGCCCTTCATCATGACGATGGCGACCTCGATCATCCTCGCCTCGGTGGCCCTCGGCTACACGAGCGGGACGCCGCGCGGCGCCTCGCCGGACGTGCTGACGGCGCTGATGAAGTCGACGTGGCTCGGCGTCCCGACCGTCGTCTTCTTCGTCGTCCTGTTCGCGCTCGCCGGCTGGGTCGTGCAGAGCCGCACCGTGCTCGGGCGGCGGCTCTATGCGGTCGGGGCCAATCCCGAGGCGGCGCGGGTCGCCGGCGTCTCGGTGGGCGCGGTGACAATGACGGCCTACGTCGTCAGCGCCGCCTGCGCCGGCTTCGTCGGCATGATGCTGGTCGGCTACGCCAACGGCGCGACGCTCCGCATGGGCGACAACTACATGCTGCCGTCGATCGCCGCCGTGGTGATCGGCGGCTCGTCGATCCTCGGCGGGCGCGGCAGCTTCGTTGGCACCGTCGGCGGCGCGGTGCTGCTCACGACGCTCGGCACCGTCATCTCCGCCATCGGCCTCGAGCAGGGATGGCGCACCGTGATCGAGGGCGGGATCATCGTCGCCGCCCTGTTCTTCCTCAGAGAGGAGCTGTTCGCCCGGCTCAGACGACCCGGGCGAGGCTGACGCGATCTGCGCGGCAAAGCCTGCCGCGTGGGGAACAAATCTGCGCGGCGGGGTTGCGCCGCGTGCTGGTGAGAACGTTCTCACCATGAGGCCTGACTTCGGTCGGGATATCGGAAGGAGGAGACGCAAAATGACAAAGTGGAAAAGCGCGACCAAGGCCGTGGCGCTCGGCACGACGGCGCTGCTCGCCATCGCCGCCCTGACGGGTGCCGCGAGCGCCCAGGACGCCGACAAGAAGTACAAGATCTATCTGAGCCTCAGCTATTCCGGCAATTCCTGGCAGTCCGAGGCCGTCAACATCGTCAAGGCGCTGGCCGCCACGCCGCCCTACGACAAGCAGGTCGAGCTCATCGAGGTGATCTCGGGCACCGACCCGCAGGCGCAGATCTCCGCCTACGAGAGCATGATCGAGGCCGGCGCCGACGGCATCGTGTCGTTCCCGATCTCGTCGACCGCCCTCAACCGGACGATCAAGCGCGGCTGCGACGAGGGCGTGCTGTTCTTCAGCTACGACGCCACCGTCACCGAGCCGTGCGCCTACAACGTCAGCTACATCACCTCCGGCTTCGGCGAGAACACCGCCCAGGCGCTGGTCAACGAGCTCGGCGGCAAGGGCAAGATCTTCCTCAGCCGCGGCGTGCCCGGCAACTCGGTGGACAAGCGCCACACCGACGGTGCCATGCACATCTTCAACCAGTATCCCGGCATCGAGGTCGCCGCCGAGTACTACTCCTACTGGGACGACCGCACGACCCAGCAGGAGACGGCCAAGGCGCTCGCCGCCCATCCGGACGTCGACGGCATCTGGGCCCAGGCTGGCGAGTACGGCGCCATCCAGGCGCTGCTCGACAAGGGCGGCGATCTCGTCCCGGTGGTCGGCGAGAACTCCAACGGCTTCCGCCTGGCGCTCGCCAACCCGGAGATGCAGGCGAAGGGCCTGAAGGGCGTCTCGTCCGGCTCGCCGCCGGCGCAGTCGGGCTACGCCTTCAAGCTGATGATGGAGATCCTCACCGGCAAGCGCGAGCTCGAGCCCACCAACATCCAGTACCCGCTGCCGTGGGTGCCGGCGGACAAGGTGAAGCTCTGCGAGGGCGACACCTTCGAGAACGGCTGCAACACCTTCCCCGACGGCAAGGTGCCCTCGTCGTTCGTCACCGAGGTGTTCAACCCCGAGCTCCTGCCGGAGCTCTCGCTCGCCTCCGCCCTCGAAGGCAAGCCGACCCCCGGCGCGACGATCCAGCCGCTGCCGGCCGAGGTGACCAAGGCGCCGAACGAGCCGGGCATCAACTGCCAGCGCTGCGAGCCCCCGGCCGATCTCTACAAGCTGACGGACGTCGAGCCGACCGTGCAGCCCTGACGCACACCGGCGGACGGCTCCGGCCGTCCGCCGCCCCCTAGTGAGACGAGGAATGACGATGCCCAAGGTTCTGAAGCGCGGTCTGGATTCCAATGCGGTGGCGGCGAACGACGCAAAGGTCCGCGCCACGGTCGAAGGCATACTGGCCGACATCGAGAAGCGCGGCGACGCCGCGGTGCGTGACCTCTCCGAGCGGTTCGACAAGTGGTCGCCGGAGAGCTTCCGCCTGAGCGAGGCGGACATCGAGGCGGCGATGGCGAAGGTCTCGCCGCAGGACCTCGACGACATCCGCTTCGCCCAGGCGCAGGTGCGCAACTTCGCCGAGAAGCAGCGCGCCTGCATCCTCGACCTCGAGGTCGAGACGATGCCGGGCGTCGTCCTCGGCCACCGGAACATCCCCGTCAACGCCGTCGGCTGCTACGTCCCGGGCGGCAAGTACCCGATGGTCGCCTCCGCCCACATGAGCGTCGTCACCGCGAGGGTCGCCGGCGTCGAGCGCATCATCGCCTGCGCGCCGCCGTTCCAGGGCGGGCCGCATCCGGCGATCGTCGCGGCCATGCACCTCGCCGGCGCGAACGAGATCTACGTGCTCGGCGGCGTCCAGGCGATCGGTGCGATGGCGATCGGCACCGAGACCATCGCCCCCGTCGACATGCTGGTCGGCCCCGGCAACGCCTTCGTCGCAGAGGCGAAGCGCCAGCTCTACGGCCGCATCGGCATCGACCTGTTCGCCGGCCCGACCGAGACGCTGGTGATCGCCGACGACAGCGTCGACGGCGAGATCTGCGCCACCGACCTGCTCGGCCAGGCCGAGCACGGGCCGACCTCGCCGGCCGTCCTGCTCACCAATTCCGAGAAGCTCGCGCGCGACACGATGGCCGAGATCGAGCGCCAGCTCGCCGTGCTGCCGACCGCCGAGACCGCCCGCCAGGCCTGGAACGACTATGGCGAGGTGATCGTCTGCGACAGCTATGAGGAGATGCTGTCCGAGGCCGACCGCATCGCCTCCGAGCACGTGCAGGTGATGACGCGCGATCCCGACTACTTCCTCGCCAACATGACCAACTACGGCGCGCTGTTCCTCGGCCCGCGCACCAACGTCGCCTATGGCGACAAGGTGATCGGCACCAACCACACGCTGCCGACGAAGAAGGCGGCGCGCTACACCGGCGGCCTCTGGGTCGGCAAGTTCATCAAGACGTGCACCTACCAGCGCGTCCTGACCAACGAGGCGAGCGCGCTCGTCGGCGAGGTGTGCTCGCGGCTGTGTATGCTGGAAGGCTTCCATGGCCACGCGGAGCAGGCGAACATCCGCGTTCGCCGCTTCGGGGGCCGCAACGCCGCCTGACGCCTCGAAGTCCCCGCCAACGAAGGGACCGCAACCCGATGTCGAGCCTGGACACGCCCGCCCGCGAACGAGGCCGCAAGCCGCGGCTGACGGTCAAGGACCTCGCGCGCGACCTCGGCATGTCCGTGTCGACAGTGTCGCGGGCCTTCCATCCGCACGCCATCATCGCCCAGCAGACCCGCGACCTCGTTCTCGCCCGGGCGGCGGAGATCGGCTACCGGCCGAACCCCTTCGCCCGCAGCCTGATCACCAAGCGGACGAGCATCGTCGGCCTCGTCGTCTCCGACATCACCAACCCGTTCTATCCGGAGGTGGTGACGCGGCTGACCGAGGCGCTCCGGGCAATCGACATGAACGTCATGCTGGTGGCGGCCTCCGCCACCGGCGACTTCGACGAGGCGGTGCGGCTGTTGCTCACCTACCAGCCCGACGTGACGATCATCCTCGCCTCGACGCTGTCGTCGGAGGCGCGCCGCGAATGCGGCGAGGCGGGAACGCCGGTGGTGTTCTTCAACCGGCTGTCGAACGACGACAATTCCTTCGGCGTCACCTGCGACAACGTCCTCGGCGGCGCCCAGGTCGCCGACTTCCTCATCGACCGCGGTCACCGGCGCCTCGCCTACGTCGCCGCCCGGCCGGACGCCTCGACGAATGTCGAGCGGAAGAAGGGCTTCGTCGACCGCGCCGTCGAGCGCGGCCTCGATCCGCCGCGCTGCCTCGAGGCCGGGCTGTTCTCCTACGAGGCCGGCTATGCGGCCGCCGGCACCTTCGCCGGGCTCTCGCCGCGACCGGACGGCGTCTTCTGCGCCAACGACATCCTCGCCATCGGCTTCATGGACGGCGTGCGCCGGGAGCTCGGGCTCGCCATTCCGGAAGACCTCTCCGTCGTCGGTTTCGACGACGTGGCGATGGCGGCCTGGCCGTCGCACGCTTTGACGACGGTCCGCCAGCCAGTCGACGAGATGCTGCGGAGCACCGTCGAGATCGCCCGCAAGCTCGCCACCCACACGAGCGCCGAGCCGTTCGTGCAGCGCATTCCGCCGGCCGGGCTCGTCGAGCGCCTGACGACGCGGGACCGCAGGACGGCGGACCAGCTGACGGGGGATCACCATGCGCGCTGATGCCGCCGGCCGGGCGCTGTTCGAGCGCGCCGTCACCATCCACCGCGAGGATTGCGCCGCCGTCGCCGGCTCCGGTGGATTCGCGGCGAGCGATGCCACCGTGCCGGTAGAGCCGTCGGCGGCGCCCGAAGCGCTCGTCGCCTACCGGCTCGGCGCCGCCGGCGTCTTCGACACGCTGCGCTGCCTGATCGGCCAGATCTCCGGCCTGTTGATCCTCGTCGAGGTGAGCGGCCGCCGGGACATCCTCGACCTGCCCGATCTCGGGCTCGCGCGGGAACGATTGGACACGGCCGAGGCGGCGATCGCCGCCCTTGCGGCGCCGGGTGCGCTGGCGGCGCACAAGGCGCGGCTCGCACGCGCGCAGCGGCTGGTCGGCGAAAGCCTCTCGGCCTTCGCCCGCTGCGGCGAGGTCTCCGGCGGGGCCGCCGCGCTGGCGGAAGCGTCCGAACGGATCGCCACCGCCTACCAGGTGCTGCGGGCCGCCTCCGACGTCGAGGCGGGACTGACGATGGTCGATTTCAGGCAGGCGTGCTGCACGTGCGCGTCCGCCCCAACAAGAGTAGCGGGAGGAAGACCATGAGCGACTATTCGATCTGGGTGCTCGAATACAGCTACGTCACCGACTACCACAAGAGTGGCGTCCTCTACGGCGCCCACAACCAGGGCTACGTCAAGCTCCCCTATTGCTATGCCCTGATCAAGGGCAAGGGGCGCACCGCCATGGTCGATGTCGGCTACAGCGACAAGGACTACGGCAAGGTGCTGGGCGACCGCTTCGGCGTCGAGAACTGGCGCTCGCCGAAGGTCGTCCTCGGCAGCATCGGCCTCGATCCGGCGGATGTCGACACGGTGTTCATCACCCACGCCCACTTCGACCACTTCGGTAACGTCGAGGACTTCCCGAAGGCGACCTTCTACATCCAGGAGCGCGAGATCGCGAAGTGGACGTGGGCGATGGCGCTGCCCGACCGGATGCGCTGGATGATGACGGCGGTGGACCCCGGCGACATCGTCCGCGGCCTCGACCTCGCCCGCCAGCGCCGCCTCGTCACCGTCGACGGCGCCAAGGCCGACGTCCTGCCCGGCATCGACCTGCACGCCGCCTTCGACAGCCACACCTACGGCTCGATGTGGGTGACGGTGCGCAACGACGGCAAGACCGCTTCCTCGGACACCTGGGTGCTCGCCGGCGACCTCGTCTACGTCTTCGAGAACATCGAGGGGCCGGGCGGTGCCGTCGACGTCGCCGACCCGATCTATGTGCCGGTCGGTCTCGCCGTCGGCAGCCAGACCAACCTCGTGCTCGCCACCGAGGAGATGATGAAGCAGGTCGGCTACGAGTCCCGCCGCGTCATCCCGATCCACGAGGAGCGCCTGCGCGACCGCTTCCCCTCGCGCATCACCGAGGAGGGGCTGCGGATCACCGAGATCTGCCTCGCCGACGGCGAACCCTCGCGGGTAGCCTGAGCCATGGCCGACATCAGCAAGGTCGCGATCGTCGGTGCCGGCCTCGTCGGCTCGGGGTGGGCGATCGTCTTCGCCCGCGCCGGCATGACCGTGCGGGTGTTCGACGGCGAGGCGTCGATCCGCGCCTCGGTGCTCGGCCATCTTGCGGACAGCCTCGCCGAGCTCCATGACATCGGTCTCGTCGACGACGTCGCGGCTGTGCTCGGGCGCATCTCGGTGGCCGATACCCTCGCCGAGGCGCTGGCGGAGGCGGACTACATCCAGGAATCGGTGTTCGAGCGCACCGACGTGAAGACGGCGGTGTCGCTCGAGATCGACCGGGCGATGCGGCCGGAGGCGATCGTCGGCAGCTCGAGCTCGGGCATTCCCGCCTCGGCCTTCACCGAGGGCTGCACGAACCGCGGCCGCTTCGTGATCGCCCACCCGGTGAACCCGCCGCATCTCGTGCCGGTGGTGGAACTGGTTCCGGCGCCGTGGACCGATCCGGACGTGGTGCCGGCGGTGCGGGAGCTGATGGACCACGTCGGCCAGGAGCCGGTGGTGGTCAACCGCGAGGTCGAGGGCTTCATCCTCAACCGCCTGCAGGGGGCGCTCCTCAACGAGGCGTGGGCGCTGTTCGAGGCGGGCTACGCCACCGCCGCCGACATCGACAAGACGGTCTCCCACGGCCTCGGCTACCGCTGGTCGTTCATGGGGCCGTTCGAGACCATCGACCTCAACGCGCCGGGCGGCGTGTCCGACTACGCCGCTCGGCTCGGGCCGCTCTATCACTCGGTCGCGCAGGACCGCACCGAGCCGCGGCCGTGGTCGCAGGACCTGATCGACCGGGTGACGGCGGAGCGCCGCGCGGCCCTTCCCGCCGACGGTCTCGCCGGCCGCCGGGCCTGGCGCGACCGCAAGCTGATGCACCTCGTCGCCCACAAGCGCGGGGCGCCGGCGTGACGGCGGTGAGCGGTCACGTCTCTGCCGCGCCGGACACCGCGTCCCGATCCTCGCTCCCCGGCGCGACCCCGCTCGCGGGCAAGGTCGCGGTGGTGACGGGCGGCGCCGGCGGCATCGGCGCCAGCATCGTGCGCACGCTGGCGGCGGCCGGCTGCACCGTCGTCGTCGGCTACAACGCGTCGGGTGCAACCGCACGCGCGCTCGCCGCCGACCTGCCGGGGCAGGGCCACCGCGCAGCGCCGGCGCCGGTGACGGATTCGGCCGCCCTGGCGGCGCTCGCCGCCGACGTCGACGAGGAGCACGGCCGCCTCGACATCCTCGTCAACTGCGCCGGCATCACCAAGTTTGTCGCCCATGCCGACCTCGACGGGCTCGACGACGACCTCGTCGACCGCATCCTGTCGGTCAATGTCCGCGGCGTCATCGCGGCGACACGGGCCTTCCGGCCGCTGCTCGCGCACGGGGGCCGGGGCCTCGTCGTCAACATCTCCTCGATCGCCGGCACCACGGCGATGGGCAGCAACATCGCCTACTGCGCCTCGAAGGCGGCGGTCGACAACCTGACGAAGTCGCTGGCGCGCGCGCTCGCCCCGGCGATCCGCGTCGTCTCCGTGGCGCCGGGCCTCGTCGACACCGAGTTCGTCAAGGGCCTCGACGAGGCCTGGCGCAACCGCCAGGTCGAGCTGACGCCGCTCGCCCGTCTCGCCGACCCCGACGACGTCGCCAATGCCGTGCTGGCGGTGGCGACGCTGATGCCCTTCACGACAGGCGCGATCATCCCCGTCGACGGCGGCCGCCCGCTCGCCTGAGCGGCGCGTGCGCCCTGCGGCGGCGTGGATCGTCGAGGGACGAGCGAAAGTTCGATGGGGACTGCGGGAAGGTTGGTGCGGGCGGTCGGAATCGAACCGACACTCTGTCACCAGAACCGGATTTTGAGTCCGGCGCGTCTACCAGTTCCGCCACGCCCGCATCGTGATCGGGGCACGCCGCCGTTGCCGGGGGGCCGCCGCCGCCCTCATACGATACCTCGGCGGTGAACGCCAGATTGCCCCGGGCGCCCGCCTCCGGTTGCTGCGCGGGGTCGCCCGGTACGATCCATCGTGCGAAGACGGGGGCCCGCCGCGACAGGAGCCGCCCGCCCGATGCCGTCCGACGACCCCTCCGCCCTCGCCACCGATACGCCGAATGACCTGAAGCCGAACGCTGCGTCGCTCGCCTCGCCGTCCTACCGGCTGCCGGCGCTCGACCAGGACTTCCTCCTCGGCGATTCCACCCGTGGCGTCCGCTTCCTGCTCGAATATGCCAAGGCCGAGGAGGCGCTCCGGGCCTGGGGCGTGCGCTCCACCATCGTCGTCTTCGGCAGCGCCCGGGTCGGGCCGGGAACGCCCGGTGACAACGCCCCCGGCAACCATGCCCGCTGGTACGAGGCGGCACGTGCCTTCGGCCGCCTCGCCTCCGAGCGCGGCGGCGCGCTCGTCGAGCCGGGTAGCCTGCGCGATGGCCTGCGCGACAACGTCATCGCCACCGGCGGCGGCCCCGGCATCATGGAGGCGGCCAACCGCGGCGCCCGCGAGGCCGGCGCCCCCACCATCGGCTTCAACATCGCGCTGCCGCGCGAGCAGGAGCCGAACCCGTGGACGACGCCGGAACTCACCTTCCGCTTCCACTACTTCGCCATGCGCAAGATGCACCTCGCCATGCGGGCGAACGCGCTGGTCGTCTTCCCCGGCGGCTTCGGCACCCTCGACGAGCTGTTCGAGGTGCTGACGCTGCGCCAGACCGGCAAGTCGCCGCCCTTGCCGATCGTGCTGTTCGACGAGGCCTACTGGACGTCGGTGGTGAATTTCCCGCGGCTGATCGAGGAGGGCATGATCGAGCCCGCCGATCTCACGCTGTTTTCCTTCGCCGAGACGGCGGAGGAGATCTGGCAGTCGCTCCTGCGTCATGGCCTCGAGGAACTGCACCGCTGAGCCGGCGGCACCGGCGCCGGCGCGCCGGCGGACCGGCCGGGGCGCGCCGTCTGGCCGCGGTGCGGGGGGCCAGACCGTCGCCCGCCTTGACAGTCACGGCCGTCTCCCCTTCAACCGCGGCAGCGACCCGCAGCCCGAGGGAAGCCGCCGCTTGAACACGCAGCCCAGCCACCGCCCGATCCCCGCCGACCTGGTGGAGCGCGTGCTCGCCCGTCTCGGCGAGCGCTCCGTCGTGCTCGTCGGCATGCCCGGCGCCGGCAAGTCGACCATCGGCCGGCGCCTCGCGAGCCTGCTCCGGCTGCCCTTCGTCGACGCCGACCACGAGATCGAGCGCGCCGCGGCGATGACGATCCCGGAGATCTTCGAGAAGTTCGGCGAGGCGGAATTCCGCGAGGGCGAGAAGCGCGTCATCGCCCGCCTGCTCGAGGGCGGCCGGCAGGTAATCGCCACCGGCGGCGGCGCCTTCATGGCCGAGGAGACGCGCGCCGCCGTCCGCGCCCGCGCCGTCTCGGCGTGGCTGAAGGCGGACGTCGAGACCCTCATCGGCCGCGTCCGCCGCAAGTCGAACCGGCCGCTTCTTGCCGGCGCCGACCCGGAAGGGGCGCTGCGCCGCCTTCTTGCCGCCCGCGAGCCGGTCTACGCCACCGCCGACGTCACCGTGCAGTCCCGCGACGTCGCGCACGACGACGTCGTGGCGGCGCTGCTGGCCGCCCTCGCCGAGCCGGCCCCGGCCGGCACCACCCCGCATCGCGGAGACCGTCCGATGAGCCCCGCCCCTGCGCTCGCCCGCGACACTGTCGCCGGCGACGATCGCCGCGAGACCGTCACCGTCGGCCTCGGCGGCCGCGCCTACGACATCCTGATCGGCCGCGGCCTCGATGCCGGCGCCGAGATCGCGGCGCGCTTTCCGGGAGCGCGCGCGAGCATCGTCACCGACGCCACCGTCGCCGACCGCCACCTCGCCGCCTTCTCCGACAGCCTCGCCGCCGCCGGCCTCGAGCCGCACGCCATCGTCGTGCCGCCGGGGGAGGCTTCGAAGAGCTTCCGCGGCCTCGAGACCGTCGTCGACGGGCTGCTCGAGGCGCGGCGCGAGCGCGGTGACCTCGTGGTGGCGCTCGGCGGCGGCGTCATCGGCGACCTCGCGGGCTTCGCGGCCGGCATCGTGCGGCGCGGCATGCGCATGGTGCAGGTGCCGACGACGGTGCTCGCCCAGGTCGATTCCTCCGTTGGCGGCAAGACCGGCATCAACGCCCGCCAGGGCAAGAACCTCGTCGGCGTCTTCCACCAGCCGAGCCTGGTGCTCGCCGACCTCGACCTTCTCGCCACCCTGCCGGAGCGCCACCGCCGCGCCGGCTATGCCGAGATCGCCAAGTACGGACTGATCGACGATCCCGGCTTCTTCGCCTGGCTCGAGGACCACGGCGCCGACGTGGTGGCGCTCGGAGACGGTCTCGCCCACGCGGTGGCGACGAGCTGCCGGGCGAAGGCGCGCGTCGTCGCCGCCGACGAGCACGAGACCACCGGCGCCCGCGCCCTCCTCAATCTCGGCCACACCTTCGGCCACGCGCTCGAGGCCGGCACCGGCTACGGCGAGCGTCTCGTCCACGGCGAGGCGGTGGCGCTCGGCATGGCGCAGGCCTTCCGCTTCTCCGCCGCCCGTGGCCTCTGCTCCACCGACGACGCCGCCCGCGTCGAGCGCCACCTGCGCGGTGTCGGCCTGCCGACGCGGCTCTCCGACGTCCCCGGCGCGCTTCCCGACGACGAGGCGCTGCTCGCGCTGATGGCGCAGGACAAGAAGGTGGTGCGCGGCAAGCTCGTCTTCGTGCTCGTCACCGGCATCGGCGGCGCCTTCCTCGCCCGCGACGTGCCGGTGGAAGCGGTGCGGGACTTCCTGGCGCAGGAGCGGGCCATGGAGGGACCGCAGCAGTGAGCGACCTCGAGATCTGGCTCACCGCCGGCGGCATCCTCGCCCTGCTCGCCGTCTCGTTCTTCTTTTCCGGCTCCGAGACGGCGATGACGGCCGCCTCGCGCTCGCGCCTGCTGCAGATGGAGAAGGGCGGTGACAGCCGCGCCAGCATCGTCTCGCGCCTGATCCAGTCGCGGGAGCGGCTGATCGGCGCGCTGCTGCTCGGCAACAACATCGTCAACATCCTCGCCGCCTCGCTCGCCACCTCGATGCTGCTCGCCCTGTTCGGCGAGAGCGGCGTCGCCTACGCGACGATCGGCATGACGGTGATGGTGGTGGTGTTCTCCGAGGTCCTGCCGAAGACCTGGGCGATCGCCGATCCCGAGCGCTTCGCGCTGGCCGTGGCGCGGCCGATCCGCATCCTCGTCGCCGTGTTCGGCCCGGTGACGATGGCGATCGAGCTGCTCGTGCGCCATCTCCTGCGCCTCTTCGGCGTCAACGTCGACGACAAGACGGCGATCCTCTCCGCCCACGAGGAGCTGCGCGGCGCCGTCGATCTGCAGCACCTGGAAGGCGGCCTCGTGAAGGTCGAGCGCGACCGCATCGGTGGCCTGTTGGACCTCGCCGAGCTCGACGTCTCGGACGTCATGGTCCACCGCACCGGCATCCAGTCCCTCGACGCCGACGAGCCGCCGCAGCGGATCGTCGAGAACGTCCTGAAGAGCCCGCACACCCGGCTGCCGCTGTGGCGCGGCCAGCCGGAGAACATCGTCGGCGTGCTGCACGCCAAGGACCTGCTGCGGGCGCTCGCCGCCGTCGGCGGTGACGTCGGCCGGCTCGACCTCGCCACCATCGCGACGCCGCCCTGGTTCGTGCCGGACACCACCAGCCTCGCCGACCAGCTGGCGGCCTTCCTCAAGCGCAAGAGCCACTTCGCCCTCGTCGTCGACGAATATGGCGAGGTCCAGGGCCTCGTCACGCTGGAGGACATCCTGGAAGAGATTGTCGGCGACATCGCCGACGAGCACGACCTCGTCGTCCAGGGCGTGCGCCCGCAGGCCGACGGCTCGGTGGTGGTCGACGGCACCGTGCCGATCCGCGACCTCAACCGGGCGCTCGACTGGGACCTGCCGGACGAGGAGGCGACGACGGTGGCCGGCCTCGTCATCCACGAGGCACGCATGATCCCCGAGGAACGCCAGGCCTTCACCTTCCACGGCTTCCGCTTCCAGGTGCTGCGCAAGGACCGCAACCGCGTCGCGCTCCTGAAGGTGACGCCGCTCGGGGCGGGGGGTGTGGTGGCGCCGGCGCTGCCGGCCCTGCCGGCCCCGCCGGCCCGCGTCATGGGGTGAGAGCGGCCCGCGTCCTTGCACGGCGCCCTGCGCCGGCACCCTGCGGGCGCCAGCCCTCTCGTCCTTGCATCACCCTATCGGTAGTCATTCCCGGCCTTGTGCCGGGAACCCATTCCTCTCGCCAAGCACCGCCGCCAAGCGAGCGCTCCCCCGCGCGGCGGCTCGCATGGGTTCCCGGCACAAGGCCGGGAATGACTACGGAGAGGAGAGTGGTTGTGGGGGGAAACCCCAATGACAGTTCACCATTGCTCCTACCTTCGCCCCGGCTCTCCCGGTGCGCTCGCGTGCACGGCGAGGGCGTGCACCGGGCCGGCGAGCTCTTGGGCGAGGATGGCGTTGACGCGGCGGTGGCGGTCGAGCCGGCTAAGGCCGGCGAACTCGGCGGCCGTGACATACACGCGGAAATGGCTCTCGCCGCCGGGACGGTGGCCAGCGTGGCCGGCGTGCAGGTGCGACTCGTCGTCGACCGCCAGCGCCTCGGGCGATAACGCCGCCTTCAGCTTCGCCTCGATCGTCTCGCGCACGCTGGCCATCCCGATCTCCTTGTCCCGTTTGCCCTCGGGGGCCGACCGAGGCCGACCCGCCGCGAGCCTTGCGCGGAGCTGGCGGCGTGGTCAACCGGGACGTGAGCGTCGTCGAATCGTCGTCCTGTCGCCCCCGAATTGCCGCATCCGCCCCGCACCAAGGGCCTTGTTCCGGTCGGGCCGTTCACCACGGCAGGCGCGCGGCTTTGCCAAGCGCCGGGCCGATCGGCTATTGATCGGGTGTCCCAACCGGATGCCGTCTTCGACCCCCGGCGGCCGTGGCCGTCCCGAGCGCAGGAAGGAAGCGACCCGACGATGATCTCCGTCGTACGGATCGCGGCGATCGCCGTCGCGGCAGTCATCAGCCTGTTTGCGGGCCTGTTCTCCACGTCGGCGCGGGCCGACATCGGCGCCTATGTCGTCGTCGACGCCGCCTCCGGCGCGGTGCTGGCCGAGAAGAACATGTTCCAGGCCTGGTATCCGGCCTCGATCACCAAGCTGATGACCGCCTACGTCACCTTCCGCGCCATGCGCGAGGGACGGATCGGGCCGGACTCGCCGGTGAAGATCACCCAGAACGCCGCCTCCCGGCCGCCGAGCAAGATGGGCTTCAAGGTCGGCACGGTGCTGACCGTCGACACCGCGCTGAAGATCATCATCGTCAAGTCGGCGAACGACATCGCGGTGGCGCTCGGCGAGGCCGTCGGCGGCGGCTCCGAGGGCCGGTTCGTCGACATGATGAACGCCGAGGCCCGCCGCCTCGGCATGGTCGCCACCCACTTCGAAAACCCGCACGGCCTGCCCGACGACGCGCAGGTGACCTCGGCGCGAGACATGGCGGTGCTCGCCCGGGCCCTGCTGGCGGAGTTTCCCGAGCACCGGGACCTCTTCAGGATCACCGCCCTGCAGCTCGGCAAGCGCACCATCCGCACCCACAATCACCTGCTGGAGCGCTTCCGCGGCACCGACGGCATGAAGACCGGCTTCATCTGCAATTCCGGCTTCAACGTCGTCACCACCACCACCCGCAACGGCCGCACGCTGATCGCCGTTGTCCTCGGCGCCTATACCTCGGCCGAGCGCAACGAGTTCGCCGCCATGCTGCTGACGAAGGCGTTCGGCGAGCCGGCGCTGCGGCGTGGCACGCTGGCGACCCTCGCCCCCCCGGCGGTGACGCCGGCGCCGGTGAGCGTGCGCGACTACACCTGCGGCGCCAAGCGCAAGCAGCGTCAGCAGACCGCCGCTGCTCCCGCCCCCGCCGGCGAGATGGAGGATGACGACGGCGTCATCGCCGAGGCCGGCAACCGGCTCATCGTCGCCAATGCCGCCGGCGCGGCCGCACCGGCGAAGCCGAAGAGCTATCTCGAGGCGCGCTTCTCGACGATGGCACCGGTGCCGATCAAGCTCGGCGGCGCCACCGGCACGGCCGTCGCCGTCGCCGTGCCGATGCCGCCGGTCCGCCCGCGGAGCGGCCCGGAGGCCACCCCCGGCCCCGATCCGGCGACCCTGATGGCGCTGGTGCCGCCGACGGAGGTGGGGACCGCCCTGCCGGTCGCCAGCACCGCTCCGCCCGCCCCGGTCGTGCCGGCCGCCACCGCGCCGCCGCCGCCCCCCCTGGCCGAGCCCTTGCCGGGCGTGCCGCAGCCGCAGGCCCCCGGCCTCGGCTCGATCGCCTCGGCCGCGCAGCCGGGCGTGTCGGTGCCGCTGTCGCTGATCCCGACGACGGCGCCGGCTGACGCTGCGCCCGCCGCCACGGCGCCGGCGGCCGCGCCGGTGCTCGGGCCGCGGCAGCCGCAGAACTGATGATGTCCGCCGACGACGCCATCGGCGTTCCCGCGGCCCCCGTAGCGGACACCGACGCGGGCGCGGCCGGGCCATCGCGGGCGCGGCGCGCGCCGATCCCGGTGACGATCCTCACGGGCTTCCTCGGCGCCGGCAAGACGACGCTCCTGAATGCGCTCCTGAACGATCCGGCGCTGAAAGAGGCTGCCGTCATCGTCAACGAGTTCGGCGACGTCGGCATCGACCACCTGCTCGTCGCCGCCTCATCCGACGGCATCATCGAGCTTTCCTCCGGCTGCCTGTGCTGCACCGTGCGCGGCGAACTGGTGACGACGCTCGAGAACCTCCTGCGCGGCCTCGACAACGGCCGCATCGCGACGCTGTCGCGGGTGGTCATCGAGACCACCGGCCTCGCCGATCCGGCGCCGGTGATGCACGCGATCATGCTGCATCCCTATCTCGTGCAGCGCTTCCGCCTCGACGGCGTCGTCACCGTCGTCGATGCCCTGAACGGCGCGGCGACGCTCGACGCCCACGAGGAGGCGGTGAAGCAGGCGGCGGTGGCCGACCGGCTGGTGCTGACGAAGACCGACATGGCGGGCGGCGCGGAGGCCGGTGCCGCGCTCCGCCGCCGCCTCCAAGCCCTCAACCCGGCGGCGCCGATCCTCGAGGCGGCGCGGGGCGAGGCGACCGCCGAACGCCTGCTCGATTGCGGTCTCTACGACCCGAAGACGAAGATCGCCGACGTCGCCCGCTGGCTCGCGGCGGAGGCCTATGGCCGGCCGGGGCAGGGCGGGACGCACGATCATGGCGGCCACGACCACCACGATCACGACCATGATCACGGATCACATGACCACCACCACGACGGTCACGTCGCTGCGGCTGGCCACGATCATGATCACGGATCACAGGGCCACGGGCACGGCCACGGCCACGGGCACCACGATCACGTCCACGACGTGAACCGCCACGACGCGCGCATCCGGTCGTTCTCGCTGATCACCGACCGGCCGATCCCGATGGCGACCTTCGACATGTTCCTCGACCTGCTGCGCTCGGCACACGGGACGAAGCTATTGCGGATGAAGGGCATCGTCGGCATCGCCGAGGATCCGGACCGGCCGCTCGTCATCCACGCCGTGCAGCACGCGATGCACCCGCCGACGCAGCTGCCGTCGTGGCCGGGCGGCGACCGCCGCACCCGCCTCGTCTTCATCACCTGCGACCTGCCGGAAGCCTTCGTGCGCGGCCTCTTCGACGCCTTCACCGGCGTCATCGCGCCCGACCGCCCGGACGCGGCGGCGATGACGAACAACCCGCTGGCGATCCCCGGCTTCCGGGCCTGAGCCGCGGCGGCTGCGTCAGGCGGACCGGGCCGCGATCGCCTCGGCGAGCGCGACCGTGCGTGCCGCCATCTCGGCGTGCAGCCGCTCCACCATCCGTCCGCCGAGCGACAGCGCACCCTTGCCGGCGTTCTCCGGCAGCGCGAAGGCGTCGACCAGCGTGCGGGCGAACGCGACCTCCGCCGGGTCCGGCGAGAAGGCGCGGTTCGCCGCCTCGATCTGGTTCGGATGGATCAGCGTCTTGCCGTCCATGCCGAGCTCGACGCCCTGCTGGCATTCCGCCGCGAAGCCCTCGGCATCGTCGAGCCGGTTGTAGACGCCGTCGATCACGTCGAGGCCGAAGGCGTGGCCGGCCGCCACCGCGTCGGCGAGCCAGTGCAGCATCGGCGCCCGGCCGGGCACGAGGCGGACGCGGGTGTCCTTGGAAAGATCATTGGTGCCGAGCACGAAGGCGGCGAGCCGCGCCCCCTCGGGTGCGCGCCGCGCCGCCGCCACCGCCAGCGGGTCGAGGGCGGCGCGCGGCGTCTCGATCATCGCCCACAGCGCGATCGATCGGGCCGCGCCGAATTCCGTGAGCGCCCGGTCGACGGCGAAGACGTCCTCGGCGGTCGACACCTTCGGCACCAGGATGGCGTCGGGCGCCGCTGCAGCGGCAGCGGCGAGGTCGTCCTCGCCCCAGGGGGTCGACATCGCGTTGATGCGCAGGATCACCTCGCGGCCGCCGAAGCCGCCGGCCTTCACCGCCTCCGCCACCTGCGCCCGCGCGGCCGCTTTGGCGTCGGGGGCGACGGAATCCTCGAGGTCGAGGATGATGGCGTCGGCCGGCAGGGTGCGCGCCTTCTCGATGGCGCGGGCGTTGGAGCCGGGCATGTAAAGGACGCTACGGCGCGGGCGGATGGTCATCGGCATCTCCGGCTGGACGGTTCGTCGCGGCGGCGCCGCTTTGCGGGTCGGCGCCATTCTGCCAGTGTCCGGCCGCGGCGCGAGAGGCAGGGAGGTCGCACTTTGGTCGAGGTTGGGGGCGGGACGGCGGACGTCGTCATCGTCGGGGGTGCCGCCGTCGGCGCCGCGGTCGCCTATTTCCTGAAGGCCGAGATGGGCTTCCCCGGTCGCGTCGTTGTTGTCGAGCGCGACCCGACCTATGCGCGCTCGGCGACGACCCTGTCGGCCGCCTCGATCCGCCAGCAGTTCTCGACGCTGGAGAACGTCCGCCTGTCGCTGTTCGGCGTCGACTTCATCCGGACGCTGAAGGCGCGCTTCGGCGCGGACGCCGACATCGGCTTCCGCGAGGGCGGCTACCTCATCCTCGCCGGCACGGCCGACGGCGCGGCGGTGCTGGCGGCGAACCACGCCGTGCAGGCCGCCGAGGGCGCCGACACCGTGCTCTACGATGCCGCCGGCCTCGCGGCGCGCTTCCCCTGGCTCGCCACCGACGACCTCGCCGCCGGCTGCTTCGGCCGCAGCGGCGAGGGCTGGTTCGACGCCCACATGCTGTTGTCGCTGCTCAGGACCGGTGCTCGTGCCGCGGGCGCCGAGTTCCTCCACGGCACCGTCGCCGCGATCGAGCGCGAGGGCGCCCGCGTCACGGCCGTCCGCCTCGCCGACGGCCGCCGGATCGCCTGCGGCAGTCTCGTCAACGCCGCCGGCCCGCAGGCGGGCGATGTCGCGGCGCTCGCCGGCCTCACGCTCGGCGTCGAGCCGCGCAAGCGCTCGGTCTTCGTCTTCCGCTGCCGGGACGAGGTGCCGGGCCTGCCGCTCCTGGTCGACCCCTCGGGCGTCTATGTGCGGCCGGAGGGCGAGGCGTTCATCTGCGGCGTCTCCCCGCCGGAGGAGGAGGACGGCCGCGCGGCCGACGACGACTTCGAGCCCGACTACGCGCTGTTCGACGAGGTGATCTGGCCGGCGCTCGCCACCCGCGTGCCGGCCTTCGAGGCGATCCGCTTCGAGCGTGCCTGGGCCGGCCACTACGACTACCACACCCTCGACCAGAACGCCGTCGTCGGCCCCCATCCGGAGGTCGGCAACTTCCTGTTCGCCAACGGCTTCTCCGGCCACGGCCTGCAGCACGCGCCGGGCGTCGGCCGCGCGGTGGCGGAGCTCATCGCCACCGGCGGCTGGCGGACAATCGACCTCTCGGTGTTCGGCTACGAGCGCGTGGCGGCGGGTCGGCCGCACTTCGAGCAGGCGGTGATCTGAGGGCAGGCGACCCGCTGCAAGCGCCGGCGTCCTGCCTTCCCGAGCGGCATCAGTAAACGCGCTCGAATACATCACTTCTGATCATTTCCTAGCGTGTTCGCCGCCGACTACGCTTGCGATGCCCCCGCGGGGCTCGGGGGCTCAAGTCGAAACAGCGATCATCGCGCCTCGGCGGGGCCGAGACGTCGGCGACGACTTCGCAAACAACAACAGACCCCGAGGAAACGTCGGATGAAACACCGGATCACGTTGCCGCGCCGCGACGTGCTGAAGCTCGGCGCCCTCGGCGCCCTGGGCACGCTCATCGCCGCCGGGACGCTCGACAAGGCCGGGGCGCAGTCGCCCAGCGTCGAGAACGTCATGTCGAACCTGAAGGAGATCAAGTTCGGCAACTACAATCCGAACTACGCGGCGCAGTGGCCGTTCCGGCTGGCGCAGGCGCTCGGCTACTTCAAGGAAGTCGGCATCGAGGACTTCGAGATCATCCAGAGCGAGGAGTACATCCCCGGCCTGATCGGCGGCAGCCTCGACCTGACGCACGGCGACACCAGCAACTTCATCGGCGCCGCCGTGGCGAGCGGCGTGCCGCTCACCATCATCGAGATCTACCGCGATCAGGAGTGGTGGATGATGGGTGTCGGCAAGGGCATCAACACGATCGAGGACCTCAAGGGCAAGAAGGTCAGCGGTGGCCAGCTCGGCGCCCGCAACACCTGGGTCCTGAAGCAGATCATCAAGAAGCTCGGCCTCGATCCCGAGAAGGACGTCGAGTTCGTGCCGACGTCGGGCGGCTCCGACGGCAGGCTCGGGGCGATCATCGCCGGCAACATCCACGCCACGATCCTGTTCCCGCGCCACCGCAAGGGCCTCGAGGAGAACGGCGGCCAGTTCCTGTCGATCGAGCTGACGCCGTCGCCGCAGGAGGCGATCTGCGCGACGGGGGACTGGCTGGCGAAGAACGAGGACGCCGCCTACGCCTTCGTGCGCGAGGACATCCGCGCCCGCCAGTGGCTGATGAAGCCCGAGAACCAGGAGAAGGCCTACCAGATCATGATCGACCTCGGATACGACATCCCGCCCGCCTTCCGGGCGCTCTACCAGGAGGAGATCGACCAGATCAGCCCGGACGGCGGCTTCGACAGCGTCCAGGTGATGCAGGCGTTCATGGACCAGGTGGCGCTGACCGGCGACGTGCCGGCGGGGGTCGACTGGCGCAAGTACATGGACATGAAATACGTCTGGGCCGCCCAGGAAGCCCTCGGCCTGCCGAAGCGCCCGCCGTCGATGTGAGTGGCGCGCCCGGCGATTTCGCGGCCGCCTCGAATTGAAACGCCGACCCTCCCCTCGTGGGAGGGTCGGGCCGCCGAAGGCGGACCGGGGAGGGCGCCGTCGGCGCAGCCGGCGGCGTGCGACGGTGCGACAGTCTCAGATGTCGTACCGCCGCGCTTTTCGCGGCGGACCCCTCCGGCCGGCTTCGCCGGCCACCTCCCCTGCGAGAGGGGAGGGGAACGCGCTACGCGGCCTCCGCCTCCCAACCCCTCTCCATCCTTTGGCGGGTTGCGCGGGCGCGGCCCCGCGACCTACCCTGCGAGCTTCCGCCGCACGGTCCGCCGCTGCGGCGTCATCCGAGCGCGCCGATGCGAGGCGTGCCGCCACCGGAGGAAGCTTCCCCCATGCTGACGACACCCTCGAAACTGGCGCGACTGCGCTCCACCGTCCTCGCCGCCGTCGCCGGCGCGGCGCTGCTCGCCGCCGGCACCCAGGCGGCCCGCGCCGAATTCATCAATGTGCTGACCGGCGGCACCTCGGGCGTCTACTACCCGCTCGGCGTGGCGCTGACGAAGATCTATGCGGAATCGATCCCCGACGCGCGGCCGACCGCGCAGGCCACCAAGGCCTCGGTCGAAAACCTCAACCTGCTCGACAGCGGCAAGGGCGAGATCGCCTTCACGCTCGGTGACTCGCTCGGCCTCGCCTGGGCGGGCGACGCCGACGCCGGCTTCAAGAAGAAGCTCGAGGGCCTGCGCACGGTCGCGGCGATCTATCCGAACTACATCCAGGTGGTCGCCTCGCAGGAATCCGGCATCAAGACGCTCGCCGACCTGAAGGGCAAGCGCGTCTCCGTCGGCGCGGCGAAGTCCGGCACCGAGATCAACGCCCGCGCCATCCTCGGCGCCGCCGGCCTCAGCTACGACGACCTCGGCAAGGTCGAGTACCTGCCGTTCGCCGAGTCGGTCGAACTGATGAAGAACCGCCAGCTCGACGCCACCCTGCAGTCGGCCGGCCTCGGCGTCGCCTCGATCCGCGACCTCGCGAGCTCGGTGCCGATCACCGTCGTCGAGGTGCCCGCCGCCGACGTCGAGAAGATCGGCCTGCCCTATGTGGCGGTGACGATCCCCGCCGGCACCTACAGTGGCCAGGAGGCCGACGTGTCGACGGCCGGCGTGCAGAACTTCCTCGTCACCCGCGCCGACCTGTCGGACGACCTCGTCTACGCGATGACGAAGTCGATGTTCGACCACCTCGACCAGATGGCCGCCGCGCACTCCGCCGCGAAGGGCATCACCATCGAGGGCGCCGCGAAGGACTCGCCCGTGCCGCTCCACCCGGGCGCCGAGCGCTTCTACAAGGAAAAGGGCGCGATGTGAGGTGAGGGGGGCAGTCGCTCGTCCCTCCCCTGCCAGGGGGAGGGCGGTTGGTGCTGAGGTGTCCCTCCCCTGCCAGGGGGAGGGACAGGCGACCGCAGGTCGCCAGGGTGGGGCTCGTCAATCCCGCCCACCACCCCATCGAGGTCGAGCCTCTGATCGACAGGCCCCACCCTGACCGCTTCGCGGTCTGTCCCTCCCCCTGGCAGGGGAGGGACGGGCGTTGCGACTGGACGGCCTTGGGAGAGCGTCGCCGATGACCACCGCCACCGCCGTCACCACCGCGGCGCCGCCGCTCGACGAGGCGACCGTCGAGGGGCACCTGCCGGGGTTCGGGCTGAATGCCGCCGGGCGGGTGCTGTTCCTCATCGCCATCGCCTTCTCGCTGTTCCAGCTGTGGACCGCCGCCTACGCGCTCTTGCCGAGCCAGGTGGTGCGCTCGGTCCACGTCGGCTTCCTGATGCTGCTCCTGTTCGGGCTGGCGGCGGAGGGCTGGCCGACGAAGCCTGCGCTGCGCTGGCTCTTGTGGGCCCTCGGCATCGTCGGCTTCCTCGTCGGGCTCTACCACTGGCGCTACCACGACGACCTGATCATCCGTGCCGGCGACCCGACGGAAGCCGACATCTATGTCGGCCTCGTCGCCATCGCGCTCGTCTTCATCGCCGGCTGGCGGCTGATGGGGTGGGCGCTGCCGATCATCTGCGGCATCTTCCTCGCCTACGGCCTGTTCGGGCAGTACCTGCCGGCGCCGCTCGACCACCGCGGCTACGACCTCGCCCAGATCGTCGATGCCCTCTTCCTCGGCACCGAGGGCCTCTACGGCACGCCCACCTACGTGTCGTCGACCTACATCTTCCTGTTCATCCTGTTCGGCGCCTTCCTCGAGCGCGCCGGGATGATCCAGCTCTTCAACGACATCGCCATGGGCACGGTCGGCCACACCCGTGGCGGCCCGGCGAAGGTGTCGGTGGTGTCGTCGGCGCTGATGGGGACGATCAACGGCTCCGGTGTCGCCAACGTCGTCACCACCGGCCAGTTCACGATTCCCTTGATGAAGCGCTTCGGCTACCGGCCGGCCTTTGCCGGCGCCGTCGAGGCGACCGCCTCGATGGGTGGCCAGATCATGCCGCCGGTGATGGGGGCGGTCGCCTTCATCATGGCCGAGACGCTCGGCGTCCCCTATGCCGACATCGTCACGGCGGCGATCGTGCCGGCCTTCCTCTACTTCTTCACCGTCTTCATGATGGTCCACCTCGAGGCCGGCCGGCTGAACCTGCGCGGCATCGCCAAGGAGGACTGCCCGTCCGCGCTGGGCGCGCTGCGTCGCCAGTGGTTCCTGATCCTGCCGCTCGCCGCCCTGGTCTGGCTGTTGTTCTCCGGCTACACGCCGCTGTTCTCCGGCACCATCGGCCTCGCCTTGACGGCGCTGATCATCCTCGGCCTGCCGCTCGCCGCCCGGCTCGGGGCGCTGCCGTTCAGGATCGTGTTCTGGATCGTCATCGGGCTTGCCGCCTCGACCTTCCTGCGCTTCGGCGTCGATGCGCTGGTGCTGCTCATCATCGCCATGCTGGCGGTCAACGCCTTCTACCGCGGCGGCCGCGAGACGCTGTCGGCGGTGGTGCACAGCCTCGCCGACGGCGCCCGCAACGCGCTGCCGGTCGGTGTCGCCTGCGCGCTCGTCGGCGTCATCATCGGTGTCCTCAGCCTCACCGGCGCGGCGTCGACCTTCGTGCGCGTCGTCGTCTCGGTGGGCGAGAGCTCGCTGTTCCTGTCGCTGGTGCTGACGATGATCACCTGCCTCGTCCTCGGCATGGGCATCCCGACGATCCCGAACTACATCATCACCTCGTCGATCGCCGGACCCGCGCTGCTCGAGCTCGGCGTGCCGCTGATCGTCAGCCACATGTTCGTGTTCTACTTCGGCATCATGGCCGACCTGACGCCGCCGGTGGCGCTCGCCGCGTTTGCCGCCGCACCGATCGCCAAGGTCAGCGGCATGAGGATCGGCATGAACGCCATGCGGGTGGCGATCGCCGGCTTCGTCGTGCCGTTCATGGCGGTCTACGCGCCGGTGCTGATGCTGCAGGAGGGCGGTGCGCTCGCCGAGGCGATCGGCTTCTGGCCGGCGGTGGTCTACGTCTTCGCCAAGGCGATCGTCGCGGTGTCGCTGTGGGCGGTGGCGGCAATCGGCTACGGGATGACACCGGTCGCGTGGTGGGAGCGGATCTGGGCGTTCGGCGCGGCGGCGTTCCTGGTGGTCAGCGTGCCGATCAGTGACGAGATCGGCTGGGCCGGCTGCATCGCCTTCGCGGTCTGGCACGTCTGGCGCAGCCGCACGGCGGTGCGCCGCGCCACCGGCCCGACCGCCACCGGCCCATCGACGACGCCGTGAGCGCGCTCTGCCTCGCCGGCGGCGGCGAGGTGTTGCGGGTGGCGACGCTCGCCTTCACGCTCGTCTGGACCCACACCATCGAGCACACCGCCTGGGAGGAGGACTGGCGCGTCGAGCCCGCCGCCCTCGTCCTCGTCGAGGCGCGCATCAAGGGCACCGGCGCCGGCATGGAGCCGCCGGACGACGCCCGCTTCGACGGCACCTGGTGGCGATGGATGCCGGGGCTCTCCGTGCCCGCGGTGACGCTGCGGCGGGCGCCGGAGGCGGGCGACTGGCGCCTTTGTGTGGAGGGGGCGTGCCGGCCCATCGGCGAGATCCTGCCGCCTGCGGCCGACCCCGTGACGCTGAAGCCCTGCCCCTGAAGCGGAACGATCGGCCAGGCGGCCCGTTCAGTGGCCGGGGGGCTGCTCGACGGAACAGGGAGGGTGCGATGATGCAAGGCGCAGGGCCGGTATCAATGGGGTTGACGTGGTCGGTCGAGGAGCTCTGGTGGCTGAAGGCGCTCGCCGCTGAGGGTGCGCCGGCCGAGGCGATCAGCCTGAAGCTCTCCCGCCCCGCCGCCGAGGTGTCCGCCCGGGCGGCCGAATACGGTCTGACGCTGAAGCGCGCCCGCTGAGCGTCGGGCCCGTCCGGGAGGCCTGACCGGATTTTGGGCAGCCGCGATGATCCCGTGGCGCCCGCGACGGCGGCGATATAACGTCCGCCGGTTCGCCGGCCCGGTCCGGCCGCCGGAAGGACGTGAGCGCGCCATGCGGAAGGTCGATCCGCGACTGTCGGAAATCGTCGACGCCGAGGCGCTGTCGCGGGAGCTCAGGGCGCTCGCCGATGCGAGCGCCGAGCGCGACGTGCGGCCGAAGCTGGTCGCCCGCCTCAAGGAGGTGCGCAAGGAGGCGCTCGCCCGCGCCGAGGCGATGCTCGCCGTCGACGGCAGCGGCGCCGCCTGCGCCCGCCGGCTGTCGCACCTGCAGGACGTCATCATCCGCGAGCTCGCGACCATCGCGGTCGAGCGCGTCTACCGCGCCGACAACCCGTCGAAGGGCGAGCGCATCGCCATCATGGCGGTCGGCGGCTACGGCCGAGGCACGCTGGCGCCGGGCTCCGACGTCGATCTCCTGTTCCTGCTGCCCTACAAGCAGACGGCCTGGACCGAGAGCGTCATCGAGTTCGTGCTCTATGCGCTGTGGGACCTGCGCCTGAAGGTCGGCCACGCGACGCGCACCGTCGACGAGTGCATCCGGCTCGCCCGCACCGACATGACGATCCGCACCGCCGTGCTGGAGGCACGCCACCTGTGGGGCGACGCCGGCCTCGCCGATTCGCTGCTGGTGCGGTTCGATTCAGAGGTGGTGAAGGGCACGGCGGCGGAGTTCATCGCGGCCAAGCTCGCCGAGCGCGACGAGCGCCACCGCCGCCAGGGCCGCTCGCGCTACCTCGTCGAGCCGAACGTCAAGGAGGGCAAGGGGGGCCTGCGCGACCTCAACACGCTGTTCTGGATCGCCAAGTACTTCTACCGCGTGCGCCGCGCCGGCGACCTCGTCGAAAAGGGCGTGTTCACGCGTGGCGAGTACAACCTCTTCCGCAAGGCCGAGGACTTCCTGTGGGCGGTGCGCTGCCACATGCACTTCCTCACCAGCAAGGCGGACGAGCGGCTCTCCTTCGACATCCAGCGCGAGATCGCGGTCCGCCTCGGCTACACCAGCCACCCGGGCCTGCGCGACGTCGAGCGCTTCATGAAGCACTACTTCCTGGTGGCGAAGGACGTCGGTGACCTGACGCGCATCTTCTGCTCGGCACTGGAAGACGAGCAGGTGAAGCAGGTCACGGGCCTCAACCGCTTCCTGCGCTCGATGCGCCGGCGGCGGGCGGCGCTCGCCGACAGCACCGACTTCGTCGTCGACCACGACCGCATCACCATCGTCGACGACGGGGTGTTCGAGCGCGATCCGGTCAACCTCGTGCGCATCTTCCACCTGGCCGACAAGCACGCGCTCGCCTTCCACCCGGATGCGATGCGGCTGATCCGCCGCTCGCTGAAGCTGATCGACCACGACTTGCGCGAGGACGCCGAGGCGAACCGGCTGTTCCTGGAGATCATGACCTCGCGGCGCGAGCCGGAGATCGTGCTGAGACGGATGAGCGAGGCGGGCGTGCTCGGCCGCTTCGTGCCGGACTTCGGCAAGGTCATCGCGATGATGCAGTTCAACATGTACCACCACTACACGGTGGACGAGCATCTCCTGCGCTGCATCGGCATCCTCTCGGAGATCGAGCGCGGCGACCGCTCCGACGAGCATCCGCTGACGACCCGCCTCGTCGACGCCATCCAGAACCGCCGCGTCCTCTATGTGTCGCTGTTCCTGCACGACATCGCCAAGGGCCGCCCGGAGGACCATTCGACGGCCGGCGCCAAGGTCGCGCGAAGGCTGTGCCCGCGCCTCGGGCTGACGGCGGCGGAGACCGAGACGGTCGCCTGGCTGATCGAGACGCACCTCGTGATGAGCATGACCGCGCAGTCGCGCGATCTCTCCGACCCGAAGACGATCGCCGATTTCGCCCGCATCGTGCAGTCGCCGGAGCGGCTGAAGCTGCTGCACATCCTCACCGTCTGCGACATCAAGGCGGTCGGGCCGGGGGTATGGAACGGCTGGAAGGCGCAGCTCCTGCGCACGCTGTTCTTCGAGACCGAGCAGGTGGTGGCCGGCGGCCATACCCGCCAGTCGCGCGAGCAGCGCGTCAACGACGCCAAGGCCGAGCTCGCCCGGGCGCTGCCGGACTGGCCGAAGGCCGAACTCGACGCCTATCTCGAGCGCCACTACCCGGCCTACTGGCTGCGCGTCGATCTCGAGCGCAAGCGCGAGCACGCCACGCTGATCCGCTCCGCCGATCGTCGCCGGCAGCGCCTCGCCGCCACCGCCGCGATGCTCGCCGACCGCGACGCGGTCTGCCTCAACGTGCTCGCGCCCGACCATCCGCGGCTTTTGTCGGTGGTGTTCGGCTGCTGCACCGCCGCCGGCGCCAACATCGCCGACGCCCAGATCTTCACCACCACCGACGGGCTCGCCATCGATTCGATCTCGCTGTCGCGCGAGTTTCCCGATGATGCGGACGAACTCCGGCGGGCCGAGCGCATCACCGCGCTGATCGAGCGGGTCGTCGCCGGCAAGGAGCCGATGCCCGAGCGGCCCGCCCGCCGTGTCGGCACGGTCGCGCCGGCGAAGACCTTCCACGTCGAGCCGGAGGTGCTGGTCGACAATGCCGCCTCGGACCGCTTCACCATGCTGGAGGTGTCGGGCCTCGACCGGCCGGGCCTGCTCTACGAGCTGACGCGCGTCATCGCCGACCTGAGCCTCAACATCGCCTCGGCCCACATCGCCACCTTCGGCGAGCGCGCCGTCGACGTCTTCTACGTCACCGACCTGATGAACCATAAGGTCACCAACGCCAACCGCCAGGCGGCGATCCGGCGGCGGCTGACGGCGGTGTTCGAGCCGCGCCCGCCGGCCGCCGAGACGCGGCCGCGCGAGCGCCGCGCGCTCGCCGCCGAATAACCGTCAGACCCGGCCGCGCCGCGTGAGCCTCCTCAAGAACTTCGCCACCGTCGGCGGGCTGACGCTGTCGAGCCGCGTGCTCGGCTTCGTCCGCGACAGTTTCCTCGCCGCGGCGATCGGCACCGGCGCGGTGGCCGACGCCTTCGTCGTCGCCTTCCGCCTGCCGAACCTGTTCCGCCGACTGTTCGCGGAGGGGGCGTTCTCTTCCGCCTTCGTGCCGCTGTTCGCCGGCAAGCTCGAGGCGGAGGGCGAGGCGAGCGCCAAGCGCTTCGCCGAGGAATCGCTGTCGGCGCTCGGCCTCGCGCTCCTCGTGCTCACCGTCGCGGCCGAACTCGGAATGGCGGCACTGGTGTTCGTGCTGGCGCCGGGCTTCGCCGACGACCCGGCGAAGTTCGACCTGACGGTGCTTCTGAGCCGCATCGCCTTTCCCTACCTGCTGCTCGTCTCGCTGGTGTCGCTCTATTCCGGCGTCCTCAACGGGCTCGGCCGCTTCGCCGCCGCCGCCTTCTCGCCGGCCCTCCTCAACACCGCGCTGATCGCCGCCCTCGCGGCCGTGTTCCTGCTCGGCTACGAGGGGACGACGATGGCCGGCGTGCTGCTCGCCGGGGGCATCACGCTCGGCGGCGTCCTGCAGCTCGGCCTTTTGCTCTTCGCCCTCGCCCGCGCTGGCTTTCCGATCGCGCTCCGACGCCCGCGCTTCACCGAGGGGGTCAAGCGCCTCGCCGTGCTGGCGGGTCCGGCCGTCATCGCCGGCGGCGTCGTGCAGATCAATTCGGTGGTCGGCACGATGATCGCGTCCACCCAGGCGGGCGCCGTCTCCTGGCTCTATT
Organism: Pseudoxanthobacter sp. M-2; assembly: GCF_046156265.1. Classification (NCBI taxonomy): domain Bacteria; kingdom Pseudomonadati; phylum Pseudomonadota; class Alphaproteobacteria; order Hyphomicrobiales; family Segnochrobactraceae; genus Pseudoxanthobacter; species Pseudoxanthobacter sp. M-2. The sequence goes on along the minus strand of NZ_JAWDIR010000033.1, from coordinate 114,439 downwards.
TCGCCGACCGCGTCTACCAGCTGCCGCTCGGCATCGTCGGCATCGCCGTCGGCGTCGTGCTTTTGCCCGATCTCGCCAAGCGCGTGCGGGCCGGCGACATCGCCAGCGTCAACGCCAGCCAGAACCGCTCGATGGAGTTCGCGATGGCGCTGACGCTGCCGGCGGCCGCTGCGCTGACGCTGTTCGCCCTGCCGATCACCATCGGGCTGTTCCAGCGCGGCGCCTTCACCGCCGAGGACAGCGTCGCCACCGCCGCCGCGCTCGCCGCCTTCGGCGCCGGCCTGCCCGCCTTCGTGCTGACGCGGGTCTTCCAGCCGGCCTTCTTCGCCCGCGAGAATACCCGCACGCCGATGGTCTATTCGGCGATCACGGTGGCGGCGAACGTCGTCATCAGCCTCGCGCTGTTTCCGCTGATCGGCTACGTCGGCGTGGCGATCGCCACCTCTGCCGCGAGCTGGCTCAACGTCGCGCTGCTCTACTGGGGCCTGCGCAAGGGCGACCTCTACGCCGCCGATGCGCGCCTGAAGCGCACGATGGTGCGGGTGCTGGCGGCGGTGGCGGTGATGGTCGCGGTCCTCTATGGGGCCGAATACCTGCTCGCGCCCTGGTTCGCCGCCGGCAGCCTCCAGCGCCTCGGGGCGCTGGCCGCCTTCGTCGGCGTGGGCGGCCTCGCCTATGCGGTGGCGGCGATCGCCTTCGGCGCGGTGAGCCGCTCCGACCTCCGCCGCGTGCTGAAGCGCGGCCGCTAGGTAGGCTGGTGCGATCCAGAGTCAATATCGGCCGCCGTTGAACAAGAAGCTGCCATAATCCTTTCTCGATCATTGCCGTGAAATCGCAGATCGCAGGGGAAACTTGCCTCGGCGGCCGAGGCAACTTCGCCTCATCTCGCGCGTTGTTGAAACAGGAGGGGGTGGGCCGCATGCGGCCCACCCCCGTTTCATGAACGACCGGAGATCCGCCATGCGAAACTTCACCAAGGTCGCGGCGTTTGGAGCGGTGGCGCTCTTCGCCGTGGCGACGACCGCCCCGATTCCCGCGACGGCCGATGAAGGCGACTTCCTCTCTCGCTTCGAGACCGACTGGACGGGTGGCGGCAAGGTGCTACGCCGCGCCAACGAGGGGCCGTGGAACGTCACCTGCACGATGACGCAGGACCTCGGGCCGAACGCGATCGACATCGGCGGCAACTGCCGCGCAGCCGTGTTCGTCAACAAGCGGATCGGCGCGAAGCTGACCATCGACCCGGCGACAGGGGTCTATTCGGGTACCTACATCGGCGCCTCGGAGGGGCCGGCGACGCTGTCCGGGAAGCGGAACGGCGACACCCTGACGCTGACGATCACCTGGGCGGAGCCGATCAACGGCGACGACAAGGCGACGATGATCATCCGCAATCCGGGAGACGGGACCATGAGCATCCAGGTTCTGGACAAGGACGGTGCGGGCGGCCCGACAGTGACCACGTCGGATCTCAGCTTCCGCGCGGCCTGACGCCCACCTCTGCGTTCGACCGAAAGCCGGCGGCACCCCCGCCGGCTTTCGTGCGTCAGGCGCCGGCCGCCATCGCCCGCAGCGCCTCCGCCGTCTCGGTGTCCGCCGGGAAGAAGGCCTCCACGGCGATCTCCGCCAGGGTCACATCGACCGGCGTGCCGAACACGGTCGTCGTCGAGATGAACGACAGCGGCCCATTCGCCGAGTCGAGCACCATCGGCACGCAGACCTCGCCCCCGTCGGCCCCCGTGGTGCGGCCGGGCGTTCCGCGCGGCATCGGGTAGGCCCGCAGCTCCTCCATCAGCGCCGCGAGGCCCGCGTCAGCCGTCGCCTCCACCTGCCGGTGCAGGCGCGCGAGGATGTGGGCGCGCCAGGCGGCAAGGTTGCGGATGCGGCGCTGCAGGCCGTCGGGATGCAGGCTGAGACGCAGCACGTTGCACGGCGCAGCGACGAGCGCCGGATCGACGCCCACGATCAGCGGCGCCACGGCGCGGTTCGCCGCGACCATCGTCCAGTGGCGGTCGACGGCAAGCGCCGGAAAGGGTTCGTGGGCGGTGAGCACCGTCTCCACCGCCCGGCGGGCGCTGGCGAGCGACGGCGCGTCGAATGGGCGCTCTGGAAAGGCGGGGGCATAGCCGGCCGCGAGCAGCAGGAGGTTCTGCTCGCGCAGCGGCACCTCGAGGCGCTCGGCGAGCCGCAGCACCATCGCCCGGCTCGGCAGCGACTTGCCAGTCTCGACGAAGCTCAGGTGCCGCGACGAGATGCCGGCGTCGAGGGCGAGGTCGAGCTGGCTCAGCCGCCGCCGCTGCCGCCATTGCCGCAGGAGCGAGCCGAAGCCGGGCTCGGCGGAGGCCCGGGGGTTGGCGGTGGTGCCGCCGTCGCGATCGGTGTGGAGCGTCGTCATGACGGCACCCTAGCCGCCTGGCGCCGGTGCGCCCATGACCTCCGAGGTCATCGATCCGGGGCGCGGGCGGGGCGAGGCTCGTGTCGTTCGCGGCCGGCACCCCCGCCGGCCGCCTCGACAGGAGCCACACCGATGTTCGCCTCGATCTCCCGCGATCCCGTCCGCTTCCTGCGCGCCGTCCTGGCGGCCGATGCCGTCTCCGCCGGCGCCATGGGCGTGTTGCTGCTCTTCGCCCCCGCGGTGCTGCTCGACCTGCTCGGCCTTCCAGCCTGGCTGACCCACGGGGCGGGGCTGGCGCTGCTGCCGTTTGCGGCCTTCGTCGGCTGGGTGGCGAGCCGTCCCGTGCCGCCGCTCGCCGCGGTCTGGACCGTCGTCGCGCTCAACGTCGCGTGGGTGATCGAGAGCGTGGTGACGGTCGCCGGCGGCTTCGTGACGGCGACGCCGCTCGGCGTGGCGTTCGTCCTCGTGCAGGCGGCGCTGGTTGCTGCCTTCGCCGCGGTGCAAATCGCGGCTCTCCGACAGTCGTCGCTGCGAGCCGCCTGAGCCCGGCGGCCCCGGATCGCGTCGCGGCCATGCGCACACGAAAAGGCCCGGCTGCCGTGGGGCAGGCCGGGCCTCGGAACCGTCGCCAGCCCGCGGCGTTTCAAGCCGCGGTGCACCGGAACAGTCAGGTCAGCAGGTGGTCTTGACCGTCTTGGTGTCCGGACGGTTGCCCGGCCGGTCGACCTTCGTGACGGTCTTCTTGCAGTTCACGTTGTTGTTGTTCCGATAGTTCGGCACCACGGCGATGCCGGGAGCAATCGCGAGGCCAGGAGCCACCACGATGCCGACACCGTTGTTGCGGTTGTTCTGCGTCTTGTAGGTGGTCTCTTTCTTGACGACGACCTTGTCCGCCAGGGCGGAACCGGCCGAGAAGCTGGCGCCGGTGATGGCGAGAGCGACGGCGATTGCGGACGTGGCGAGCATCTTCATGGGAATTCTCCGTTGTTGTGGTCGGAAAACTTCCGGGCTCGCGAGTTGGTTCCCGCTGGCGCTGTCGCAGCCCCCGCCGGTCTCTGCCGCGCCTGGCAGCCGCGGCCGGCCGCCTTGCGTCCCCGGGCCGCCTCCGCCATAACCCGCCGGCCTCGCAAACCGCTCCGGACCGCCCGCCCCATGACGATCTTCGCCCCCCGCGTGTTCTCCGGCGTGCAGCCGACCGGCAACCTCCATCTCGGCAACTATCTCGGCGCCATCGTGCGGTTCGTGGCGCTGCAGGACACGCACGAGTGCCTCTATTGCGTCGTCGACCTGCATGCGATCACGGTGTGGCAGGACCCGGCCGAGCTGAAGCGGCAGATCCGCGAGGTCACCGCCGCCTTCATTGCCGCCGGCATCGACCCGAAGGCCCACATCGTCTTCAACCAGAGCCAGGTCTCGGCCCACGCCGAGCTCGCCTGGATTTTCAACTGCGTCGCCCGCATGGGCTGGCTCAACCGCATGACGCAGTTCAAGGAGAAGGCCGGCAAGGACCGCGAGAACGCCTCCGTCGGGCTGTTCGCCTATCCGAACCTGATGTCGGCCGACATCCTCGCCTACAAGGCGACGCACGTGCCCGTCGGCGAGGACCAGAAGCAGCACCTCGAGCTCGCCCGCGACACCGCGGCGAAGTTCAACCACGACTATGCCGAGACGATCGCGGCGCTCGGCCACGGCGACGCCTTCTTCCCGCTGCCCGAGCCGCTGATCCAGGGCCCGGCGACGCGGGTGATGAGCCTGCGCGACGGCACCAAGAAGATGTCGAAGTCCGACCCCTCGGACTATTCGCGCATCAACCTCACCGACGACGCCGACGGCATCGCCCAGAAGGTGCGCAAGGCTAAGACCGATCCGGAGCCGCTGCCCTCCGAGCCGAAGGGCCTCGAGGGCCGGCCGGAGGCCGACAACCTCGTCGGCATCTATGCGGCGCTCGCCGGAACGAGCCGCGACCAGGTGCTGGCCGAACACGGCGGCGCGCAGTTCTCCGCCTTCAAGCCGCTCCTCGCCGAGCTCGCGGTGGAAAAGCTCGCGCCGATCGCCGGCGAGATGCGGCGCCTCCTCGCCGATCCCGCCTACATCGACGGCGTGCTCGGCGACGGTGCCGAGCGGGCGGCGGCGATCGCCGATCCGATCCTCGCCGACGTCAAGGACGTCGTCGGCCTGCTCGCCAGCCGCCGCCGCTGAGGCGTCGACGCGACCTCCCGCCTCGGGGCTCCACCGGACGGGGTTCTTACGGAAGGCCCCACACGCGGAATCGACTTGCGTGCCGCGGCGATCGGCGGGACGCTCTCTCCCGAGGCGCGCGAAGGCGCCCGACGGGAGGGATGGAATGCGGCGCACCTCGGTAGTGCTGGCCGTCGCCGTGGCGGTGGGCATCGGTCAGGCGGCGCTCGCCGCCGATACGCCGACTGTCCCGACGGTGCCGGAAACCCCGGCCGAGGCGGCCGACACGCCGGCCGAGCCGGTGGTCGAGCAGGCGGCAATCGACGCGCTGAAGGCGATGGGGACCTACCTGCGCACGCTGAAGGCGTTCGAGGTCACCTCCGACTTCACGCTCGAGGAAACCCTCGACGACGGCCAGAAGATCATGAACGCCGGCTCGGCGGCCTATCTCGCGCGCCTGCCGGACCGGCTCGCCGTCGCCCTCTACACCGACACGTCCGAGCGGCAGTTCTTCTATGACGGCAAGACGCTGACGATGTACGGGCCGAAGATCGGCTACTACGGCAGCGTGCCGGCCCCGGCGACGATCGCCGAGACGCTGGAGATGGCCTACGAGCGCTACGGCATCGAGGTGCCCCTCGCCGACCTGTTCCTCTGGGGCACCGATGAGGACGGCACCGCCGACCTCACCTCCGCCTTCTTCGTCGGCGTCTCGCAGATCGGTGACGTTGCCTGCGACCATTACGCCTTCCGCCAGGAAGGCGCCGACTGGCAGCTGTGGATGGAGCCGGACGACACGCCGCTGCCCTGCAAGATCGTTATCACCGCAACCGACGACGAGACGCTGCCACAGTACGTTTCCCGGCTGACGTGGACGCTCGATCCGCCCATCGACGAGGCGGCCTTCGTGTTCACGCCGCCCGAGGGTGCCCAGCAGATCCCGCTCAAGGAGGTGCCGCCGGACGGCGATGCCGCCGGCGGCGATCAGGACGGTTGAGGGAGGGCGAGACATGGAACTCCGAAACAGGCATCGGATCGAATCGCGATCCCTCACCGGCGCCCGCGGCGCGCGGGCGGCGCTGACGGTGCTGGTGGCCACGCTGTTCGTCGCTGCCACCGCCCTGCACGGCACGGCCGAGGCACGGGGTGGCGGCGGTCACGGTGGTGGCGGCAAGGGCGCCCGCGTCAACGTCAACAAGGGCCACGGCGGCGGCCATAACAAGGTCAATGTCAAAAAGACCACGAACGTCAAGGTCACCAACAAGAAGACCGTCAACAAGGGCTCGCCGCCGAAGGGCAATCATGGCAACAACAACAAGGGCCATGACAACCGCGGCAATCACGGACACCACGGCAACAACAATCACTACAACTACCGTCACGACGTCTATCACCACCACAACAACAACTACCGTTATGATTACGGCTGGGGGACAGCCGGGGCGGTGGCGGCGGGCGTGGCGGTCGGTGCGACGGCGGTGGCGATCGGCTCTGTCGCCTACGCCCTGCCGGCGGGTTGCTCGTCGGTGCAGGTCAACGGCGTCATCTACCAGCAGTGCGGGAACACCTGGTACCAGCCGCAATACTACGGCAACAGCATGAGCTACACGGTCGTGGCTCGCCCCTAGCTTGCCACGCCGACGGCCGGCGCACCGAAAGGCATGGTGCGCCGGAACAAATTCGCTATGATCCCGCCGGGGTTGGCGAGGTCCGCGAGGGGCCGTCCGCCGCCTGCTCCGGGAACCGGGGCAACTGGGTGGACGTTCCGGACGTGTGTATCGTTCGGGCAAATGGTGCGGAGTCGGGCCGATGAAGGCGTACGCGTTGCGGTCGCAGGGGCAGGGGCGGTCGGCGAGGATCGTGGCGACGCTGGCCGTGTCGGTGTCGGCCGCCGCGCTGGTGGCGATGGGCGCCGACGGTGCCGCGGCACAGTCGAGCAACGTCCCCGAGATCACCATCGTCAAGCCGCCCGGCGGCTACGGCGCCTACGGCCAGAACCTGCCCGGCGTCTACATGACCACCGGTTCCGGCATCTCCACCGGCCCCGAGCCCGGATCGCCGACCCCGGCCTATTCCTGGGTCGATCCGATGCCCGAACTCACCTACGACCAGAATCCGGTCGGGTGGGTCGATGGCTGGCACGGCGGCGTCGGCAACGGCATCCCGTTCTGAGCCCCGCCTTTCCAGGCTGACGCTCTGGAGCGCTTCTGGCCTGGCGGCCCTCCGGCCGCGCGCCTTGAACGCTTGAACGCCGGCGGCGCGCGGACTAGGGTCCGCGCCGCTCGCGGTCGGCCGTCCCGCCCGCGGGGCCAGACCGCGACCACGCGCCGACACCGGCTGCACATCCTCAGGGGACCGTCATGGGCTTCATCGCCGACGCGCTCGCGCGCGTTAAGCCGTCCGCCACGCTCGTCGTCACCACCAAGGCGGCGGAGCTGAAGCGCGCCGGCCGCGACGTCATCGGCCTTGGCGCCGGCGAGCCTGACTTCGACACGCCCGAGAACATCAAGGAGGCGGCGATCCGCGCCATCCGCGAGGGCAAGACGAAGTACACGGCAGTCGACGGCATCCCCGAGCTGAAGGAGGCGATCGCCGCCAAGTTCAAGCGCGAGAACCACCTCGACTACAAGCCGAGCGAGATCACCGTCGGCGTCGGTGGCAAGCACGTGCTGTTCAACGCCTTCATGGCGACGGTGAACCCCGGTGACGAGGTTGTCGTCATCGCCCCCTACTGGGTGAGCTACCCGGAAATGGTGCTGCTCTGCGGCGGCACCCCGGTGATCGTCACCGCCGGGGCCGAGAGCGGCTTCAAGGTTGATCCGGCGGCGCTCGAGGCTGCCATCACCCCGAAGACCAAGTGGGTGGTGTTCAACTCGCCCTCGAACCCGACCGGCGCCGCCTACACGCGCGCCGAGGTGCGGGCCTTCTGCGACGTGCTGATGCGCCACCCGCACGTCTGGGTGCTGACCGACGACATGTACGAGCACCTCGTCTATGACGGCTTCGAGTTCACCACGCCGGCCGAGGTCGAGCCGGCGCTGAAGGAGCGCACGCTGACCGTCAACGGCGTCTCCAAGGCCTACGCGATGACGGGCTGGCGCATCGGCTACGCCGGCGGGCCGGAAATCCTCATCAAGGCGATGGCGAAGGTGCAGGGCCAGTCGACGACGAACCCGTCGTCGATCTCGCAGTGGGCGGCGGTCGAGGCGCTCAACGGCCCGCAGGACTTCATCCCGAAGAACGCCGAGCTGTTCAAGGGCCGGCGCGACCTCGTGGTGTCGATGCTGAACCAGGCGAAGGGCATCGAGTGCCCGCGCCCGGAAGGCGCCTTCTACGTCTTCCCGTCCTGTGCGGGCACGATCGGCCGCAAGGCGCCGTCGGGCAAGGTGATCGAGACCGACACCGACTTCGTCGGCGAGCTGCTCGAGACCGAGGGCGTCGCGGTGGTGCAGGGCTCGGCCTTCGGTCTCGGCCCGGCCTTCCGCATCTCCTACGCCACCTCGACCGAGGCCCTCGAGGAGGCCTGCAAGCGCATCCAGCGCTTCTGCGGCAATCTCACCTGAGACGGACGGTCTTCCTCCCGCCGCAGGAGACGGATAATCGAGAGGCAGCCGGCGATGCGCGCCGCCGATTCGGGGAACCGAAGCGGGGGCCGCGGGTTGTCGCCGGGTACCCGATCACCGTCGCCGGGGGACGGCCGCGGTGCCGGTTCGTGACCAGAGCCGAATTCCCAGGGAGAATGTCATGACGTTCCGCACTGCCGCCGCTGCCGCGAGCCTCGCGCTCGGCCTCGCCTTCGCCGCCTCCCCCGCCGCCGCCGCCCAGGTCGGCGTTCTGAAGTGCTCCGTCGCCGGTGGCATCGGCTTCGTCTTCGGGTCCTCGAAGGACCTCACCTGCGTGTTCGAGCGCTCGGACGGCGGCCCGAACGACCACTATGTCGGCTCGATCTCCCGCTTCGGCATCGATATCGGCGTCACCACCAAGTCGGAAGTGATCTGGGGCGTCATCGCCGCGGCCCCTCCCGGCCCGAAGGGCCTCGCCGGCACCTATGTCGGCGCCTCCACCGAGGCGACGGCCGGCGTCGGCGTCGGCGCCAACCTCCTCGTCGGCGGCTTCAACAAGAGCTTCTCGCTGCAGCCGCTCAGCGTCTCCGGCCAGGAGGGCGCCGACATCGCCCTCGGCATCGCCGGCCTGGAGCTGCGCGCCGCCAACTGAGGCTTGTGACGGCGGGCGCTCGCCGCCCGCCGCCCGCCTCCCTCGACAGGACGACCGCGAGCCGCTATCGCGGTCGTCATGCTCGTGCTCGCGATCGACGCCTCGCTCGGCCCGGTCTCCGCCGCCGTCCACGATACGGCGAGCGGGCACTCCGTCGCGCACCGCGATGACGCCGCCGACGGCCGCGCCGAACGGCTGCCGAAGCTCGTCGCCGACCTCCTGACGGAGGCGCGTGCCACCCCTGCCGAAATTGATCGTATTGCCGTCACCGTCGGGCCCGGCGGCTTCACCGGCGTCCGCGTCGGCATCGCCTTCGCGCGCGGCTTCGCCCTCGTCCACGGCACGCCCGTCGTCGGTGTCGATACGCTGACGGCGCTCGCGCTGTCCGCCGAAGCGCCAGACGCGGGCGTAATCGCCTTCGTGCAGGGCCGGAGAGGGCACTTTCTGGCGCGCCGCTTCGACCGCACCGGCGCGCCCCTCGGCCCTGTCGAGGACATCGCCGCAACCGCGCTCGCCACCCTCGCGCCCGATGCCATCCTCGCCGGACCCGAGGCGAACCGCCTGGCACCCGGCCGGCCGGCCATCACCGCCATGTCCGTCGTGGCCCTCGCCCGCCACGCCGCCAGTCTGGACCCGGCCGGGCATCCGCCGGAGCCGATCTACGCCGCGCCGCCCGATGCCATCGCGCCGGCGCCGAGCCGTCTGCTCGCGGTGCCGGTGCCGGCGCGCGCGGACATGCCCATCCGGCCGGCACCGGCCACATCGACGATCGGGGAGCAATGACGGCATGTCGAGCCTGTGGTGGGACCCGTCCGGCTGGCCGATGTCGTGGTGGCCGATGTCGTGGTGGCCGGCCGGGCCGCCGCCGCTGATCGATGCCGCCGCGCCCGCCGACGCCCCGGCGCTCGCCGAGATCCACGCCGCCTGCTTCGCCCGCGGCTGGAGCGAGGCCGAGCTCGAGGCGCTCGTCGCCGATCCGGCCGTCGATACGCAGGTGGCGCGACGGGCGAGCCCGTTCGGCACCCGCCGGCCCGTCGGTTTCGCCCTCTGCCGCCGCGCTGGTGACGAGGCGGAGGTGCTGACGGTCGCCGTGTCGCCACACTGGCGCGGCCGCGGCGTCGCCACCGAACTCACCGAGACGCTGCTGCGGCGGCTCTACGCCGAGCGCGTCGCGGCGGTGTTCCTGGAAGTCGACGCCGGCAACGTCCCGGCGCTCGCCCTCTACCGGCGACTGCGCTTCCGCCAGGTCGGCGAGCGGCGTGGCTACTATGCCGGATCGGGCGGCGGCCACGCGCTTGTCATGCGCTGCGATCTCCGTTAGGCCGAACCGAGGCGGGGAGAAACGCCCGCGAAGCGATCGCGGCGCAGACCACCCCGTTCGAGCCGCCCGACGATCGCAACGGACCCCGCCACGTGAGCGATACGCAGTATTCAAAGCCCCCCGCTGAGCAGCCTCTCGAAGAGGTGTGCGTCGCCAAGGGCATGCGGATGACCGACCAGCGTCGTGTCATCGCTCGCGTGCTGCAGGCGGCGATCGACCACCCCGACGTCGAGGAACTGCACCGCCGCGCCAACGCGATCGACAACCGCATCTCGATCTCCACCGTCTACCGCACGGTGAAGCTGTTCGAGGATGCCGGCATCATCGAGCGCCACGACTTCCGCGACGGCCGCTCCCGCTACGAGACGGTCAATGACGAGCATCACGATCATCTGATCGACGTGCGCTCGGGCGAGGTCATCGAGTTCCGCAGCGAGGACATCGAGCGGCTGCAGGAGCTCGTCGCCCGCGAGCTCGGCTTCCAGCTCGTCGGCCACCGCCTCGAGCTCTATGCGGTGCCGCTCGGCGAGGACAAGAGACACCGGTGAGCCGCGCGCTCGGCGTCGTCAGGGCCGTCGGCACGATCGCCGGCCTGGCGCTGACGACGGCCGTGCTGTTTCCCGTGCAGTGGGTGCTGCTGAAACGCGACTCGTTGCGGGCCGGCGCGCCGCCGTGGTGGTGGCACCGCGCCGCCGTGCGCCTGCTCGACCTGCGGGTCGAGACGCGTGGCGCGCCGGTGCCGGCGCGGCCGTTGCTGATCGTCGCCAACCACGTCTCCTGGCTCGACATCGTCGTGCTGGGCTCGCTGATGCCGCTCTCCTTCGTCGCCAAGGCGGAGGTGGCCTCCTGGCCGGTGTTCGGCTTCCTCGCGCGGATGCAGAGGACGGTGTTCGTCGATCGCACCCGCCGCACCGCCACCCGCGGCGCCGCCGGCGACATCGCGGCGCGGCTCCGGCGCGGCGACCCGATGGTGCTGTTCGCCGAGGGCACGTCGTCGAACGGCGGCGAGGTGCTGCCGTTCCGCTCGGCGCTGCTCGGGGCGGCCCGTCACGCCCTCACCGGCGACGGCCTGCCGGCGATGGTGCAGCCGGTCTCGATCGTCTACACGCGCCGCAACGGGCTGCCGCTCGGGCGGCGCGGGCGAACGGCGATCGCCTGGTACGGCGACATGGAGATTGCCGGCCACCTCTGGGGCGTCCTCACCGACGGGGCGATCGACGCCGTCGTCAGCTTCGGCGAACCGATCGCCTTCGGGCCGGACAGCGACCGCAAGCGTGTCACGGCCGCGGCGGAGGAGGCGGTGCGGGCGATGACGGCGGCCGTCCTCGCCGGCCGCCCGCAGCCGGCGGTTGCGGTGCCCGGCCGATAGGCGCCGGGTGTTGCCGTGCCGCTATTCTCAAAAGGGCCGAAACCGGTTACAGCACGGAACAGTTCGGCGACGGCTCGACGTCGCCACGGGGCGATGATTTCAAGGGTGCGCCTGCCTCCGCGGCGCCGCCTCGGAACCGTTGCCGAGACCCCCGGTTGATGAGCGGCGTGCGCAGCGTCTACGTCAAGACCTACGGTTGCCAGATGAACGTCTACGATTCCGATCGTATGGCGGATGCGCTGGCGCCCGAGGGCTACCGGTCGGTGGACAGCCCCGACGGGGCCGACCTCGTCATCCTCAACACCTGCCACATCCGCGAGAAGGCGGCCGAGAAGGTCTATTCCGAGCTCGGCCGGCTGCGCGTCCTCAAGGAGCGCGCCGCCCGCGAGGGTCGCACGATGACGATCGGCGTCGCCGGCTGCGTCGCCCAGGCCGAGGGCGCCGAGATCATCGCGCGCGCGCCCACCGTCGACCTCGTCGTCGGGCCGCAGACCTATCACCGCCTGCCCGAGCTCGTGGCGCGCGCTCGCCGCGGCGAGAAGGCGGTCGACGCCGAGTTCCCGGCCGAGGACAAGTTCGCCCACCTGCCGGCGGCGGAGCGGCGCCAGACGATTGCCCGCGGCGTTACCGCCTTTCTCACCGTGCAGGAGGGCTGCGACAAGTTCTGCTCGTTCTGCGTCGTCCCCTACACCCGCGGCAGCGAGACCTCGCGGCCGGTTTCGGCGATCGTCGCGGAGGCCGAACGGCTCGCCGAGGCCGGCGTGCGCGAGGTGACGCTGCTCGGCCAGAACGTCAACGCCTATCACGGCGCGGGAGCGGACGGCCGCGACTGGGGTCTCGGCGACCTGTTGTTCCGCCTCGCCGCCATCCCCGGCCTCGACCGGCTGCGCTACACCACCAGCCATCCTCGCGACATGGACGACGCGCTGATCGCCGCCCACCGCGACCTGCCGCAGCTGATGCCCTACCTGCACCTGCCGGTGCAGGCGGGCTCCGACCGCGTGCTGGCGGCGATGAACCGGCGCCACACCGCGGCCGAGTATCTCGCGCTCGTCGAGCGCATCCGCCGCGCCCGGCCCGACATTGCGCTCTCCGGCGACTTCATCGTCGGCTTCCCCGGCGAGACCGAGGACGACTTCAAGGCGACCCTCGCCCTCGTCGACGCGGTCGGCTACGCCTCGGCGTTCTCCTTCAAGTACAGCCCGCGCCCCGGCACGCCGGCGGCGGAGCTGTCGGCACAGGTGCCGGAGGCCGAGAAGGCCGACCGTCTCGCCCGCCTGCAGGCGCTCATCGCCGACCAGTACACGGCCTTCAACGCCGCCACCGTCGGCCTGACCGTGCCGGTGCTGTTCGAGAAGCCCGGCCGCCGGCCCGGCCAGCTCGTCGGCCGCTCGCCGTGGCTGCAGGCCGTGCACGTCGACGCCACCGAGACCTCCGCCCGCATCGGCGCGATCGCGCCGGTGACGATCACCGCGACGAGCACCAACAGCCTGGCGGGTCGCCTGGCCGTGGGGGCGGACCGCCAGACCGAGGATGCCGCGTGAGTGCAGACCGCACGCTTCCCCCGGCCGCGCCGCGGCTGGTGCCGGCCTCCGACATCACCCATGCCGTGCTCGCCTTCGACGACAACCGCATCGTCGGCGAGCTCTTCGGCCAGTTCGACCAGAACCTCGCGCTGATCGAGGCGCGGCTCGGGGTCGAGGCGGTGGCGCGCGGCAACCAGGTGACGATCAAGGGCCCGCACGACGCCTGCGAGCAGGCGCGCCACGTGCTGGAGACGCTCTACCAGCGCCTGCAGCAGGGCGCCGAGCTGCACCCGGCAGACGTGGAGGGGGCGATCCGCCTTGCGGTGGCCGACGTTGCGCAATTGAACCTGCCGACGCTCGAGCCGAAGACGCGGATGTCCTACTCGCAGGTGTCGACGCGCCGGCGCACCGTCGTCGCCCGCACCCCCGCCCAGGACGCCTACCTGCGCGCCATGGACCGCGCCGACCTCGTCTTCGGGCTCGGCCCGGCCGGCACCGGCAAGACCTTCCTCGCCGTCGCCTACGCGGCCGCCCTGATCGAGCGCGGCGACGCCGCCCGGCTGGTGCTGTCTCGCCCGGCGGTGGAGGCGGGCGAGCGCCTCGGCTTCCTGCCCGGCGACATGCGCGAGAAGGTCGACCCCTATCTCCGGCCCCTCTACGACGCCCTCTACGAGATGATGCCGCCCGAAAAGGTCGAGCGCGGCCTCGCCTCCGGCATGATCGAGGTGGCGCCGCTCGCCTTCATGCGCGGCCGCACCCTGCAGAACGCCATCGTGCTGCTCGACGAGGCGCAGAACTGCACCTCGATGCAGATGAAGATGTTCCTGACGCGCCTCGGCGAGAACTCGAAGATGATCGTCAACGGCGACTCCAGCCAGATCGATCTGCCGCCGGGGCAGGTGTCGGGCCTTGCCGAGGCGGCGGACCTGCTCACCGGCGTCGAGGGCGTCGCGATGGTGCGCTTCACCGCCGCCGACGTCGTCCGCCACCCGCTCGTCGCCCGCATCGTCTCCGCCTACGACCGCGCCGGAGCCGCCCGCACGATCGAGCGCGGCCACGGCGCGCCGTCGCCGTCGTGAGCGCCGCGACCAAGATCGGGGCGGCCCGCGCGGCCGCTCCCGCAGAGATCGCCGTCGACGTGGTGGTGGACGCCGACGGCTGGCCGCCGGAGGAGGATCTCGTCGCCCTCGTCGAGACCGCGGTCGCCGCGGCCGCAGCGCGCGCCGAGCTCGAGGAGGGATCGGCCGAGGTGGTCGTCGCCTTCGCCGACGATGGCCGCGTGCGCGAACTCAATCGCGACTTCCGCGGCAAGGACAGCGCCACCAACGTGCTGTCGTTCCCGGCGCCGGACGGCCTGCCGGGTCCCGGGCCGCGCGCCCTCGGCGACGTCATTCTCGCCCGCGAGACTGTCGCCGCGGAGGCGGCCGCGGAGGGCAAGACGCTCGAAAATCACGTCCGTCATCTCGTCGTGCACGGATTCCTGCATCTCTTGGGTTATGATCACGAGACGGACGCGGAAGCCGAGCGGATGGAGCGCCTCGAGACCGAGGTGCTGGCGTCTCTCGGCGTCCCCGATCCCTATGGAAGCACGGAGGCGGATTGAGATGCCGGCGGCGGCACGGGGGCGAGGTATCGAGCCGAGACCCTGCGACGGCCCGGCGGATCGAACAGAGGCATGACGGAAGACCCATCGAGTAGCGCCGCGGCCGGTCTCCCGGTCGCGACGAGCGCACCCCCGCCGCCCGCCCCTCCGGCGGGCGCGGCCCCCGACCAGCCGGCCCGCCGCGACGGCTGGCTGGCGCGTCTTCGGTCCGCCCTGGCGCGCCGCGGTGGCGGTTCGCTGCGCGAGGATCTCGCCAGCGCGCTGGCCGACGATCTCGGCGATCCCACCACCTTCACGCCGCGCGAGCGTGTGCTGCTGCAGAACATCCTGCGGCTGCGCGAGGTTCGCGTCGACGACGTCATGGTGCCGCGCGCCGACATCCAGGCGGTCGAGGCCGACACGTCGATCGCCGAGCTACTCACGACCTTCAGCGCTTCCGGCCATTCGCGCCTGCCGGTCTACCGGGAGACGCTCGACGACCCGATCGGCATGGTGCTGATCAAGGACGTGACGGCGAAGATGGTCGCGCTGGCGACCCTGCCGCCCGAGGACGCCTCGGAGGCCGCCAGCGGCGGCACGCGCTTCGACCTCGCGCGGGTCGACCTGTCCCGCCCGCTGTCGGCGACGAAGCTGGTGCGACCGGTGCTGTTCGTGCCGCCGTCGATGCCGGCCACCGACCTGATGGCGAAGATGCAGTCGGCGCGCGTGCAGATGGCCCTCGTCATCGACGAGTACGGTGGTACCGACGGCCTCGTCTCGCTGGAGGACCTCGTGGAGACCGTCGTCGGCGACATTGAGGACGAGCACGACGTTGACGACGACGAGGCGACGATCACGCCGGCCGGCGAAGGCGCCTGGATCGCCGACGCCCGCGTCGACCTCGAGGCGGTGCAGGCGGCGATCGGCCCCGACTTCGACCCCGGCGAGATGTCGGAGGAAGTCGACACCGTCGGCGGACTGGTGTTCGCCATACTCGGCCGCATCCCGGTGCGCGGCGAACTGATCTCGCCGCAGGCACTGCCGGGCTTCGAGTTCGAGGTGCTCGATGCCGATACCCGCCGCATCCGCCGCCTGAAGATCGCCCGGCGCCGGCCGGACGGCCGCTCCGACGCGCGCCGCCGCGGCGGCCGCCGGGGCAGCGACGTGGCGGCTCCGGCCGAGGCGTGACCCCGACGTCACCGGACCCGGCCGCGGCATCGGATCGGTTCGGCGCCGGGCGGCTGGCGACGCGTCTCGCCGCCCGCCCAGCCTTCGTCCGCTTCGCGGTGGCGGCGGTGGCCGGCGCCGCGACGGCGCTGGCCCAGGCCCCCTTCGATCTGCTGGCGATCCTCTTCGTGGCGCTGCCGGCTCTGGTGGTGGCGCTCGACGCCGCCCTGATCGCGGCGCCCGACGGCGTCCGGCGGCTCAGAGCGGCCGCCGCGGTCGGCTGGTGGTTCGGCTTCGGCGCGCTGTTTTCCGGGCTGTGGTGGGTCGGCGCCGCCTTCCTGGTGGAGGCCGAGACCTTCGCCTGGGCGCTGCCGTTCGCCGTGACGGCGCTGCCCGCGGGGCTCGCGCTGTTCTATGCGCTGGCGACGATGCTCGCCGCGCTCGCCTGGTGGCCGGGCGCGCCGCGGGTGCTGTCGCTCGCGGTGGCGATCGGGCTCGCCGAATGGCTGCGCGGCCACGTCCTCACCGGCTTTCCGTGGAACGGCCTCGGCACGGCGTTCGCCGCCGGCGATGCGCTGATGCAGTCGGCCGCCCTCGTCGGTGCCTACGGCCTCGCGCCGCTGACGGTCGCGATCTTCGCAGCCCCCGCCGCCTTCCTCGGCCCTGCCGGCACCCGCCGCGGCGCCGTGGTGCTCGCGGTCGTCGCGGCGGCCGGCTTCGGCGGTCTGGCGCTGTGGGGCCACCAGCGCCTCGCCGCCGCTGCCGTCGGCGAGGTCCCCGGTCTCGCCCTGCGCATCGTCCAGCCGGCGATCGACCAGAGCGAGAAGTGGGTGCCGGAGAACCGCTGGATGATCTTCGACACCCTGCTCGGGCTGACCGGCGCGCCGCCGCCGCCCCCGGGGGTGACGCGGCTCGCGATCTGGCCGGAATCCTCCGTGCCCTTTCTGCTCGAGCGCTCGCCGCTCGCCCTGCAGTCGGTGATGGCCGAACTGCCGCCCGGCGGCTGGCTGATCGCCGGCGCAGGGCGGGCGGGGGTCGATCGGGCCGCTCCCGACGCGACCCCGCCGATCTATAATTCCGTTCTGGCGATCGACGAGACCGGCGCGACGCGGGCCTTTTACGACAAGGTCAAGCTCGTCCCGTTCGGCGAGTTCCTGCCCTTCCAGGACACCCTCGGCCGCCTCGGCATCGTGCCGGTCGCCTACCTGCCCGGGGGCTTTGCCGCCGGCACCAGCCGGGCCTCGATGGCGCTCGGCGGCGCCGTGCCGCCCTTCGTGCCGCTCGTCTGCTACGAGGCGATCTTCCCCGGTCAGGTGCTGGGGGAGGGGGCGCGGCCGGCGTGGATCCTCAACGTCACCAACGACGCCTGGTTCGGCGACACCCCCGGCCCCTACCAGCACTTCCGCCAGGCCCGGCTGCGCGCCGTCGAGGAGGGGCTGCCGCTTGTGCGCGCCGCCAACACCGGCATTTCGGCGGTGGTCGACCCATACGGGCGCGTGGTTTCGTCGCTGCCGCTCGGCACGCGGGGCGTGCTGGAGGCGGGGCTGCCCGTCGCCGTCGCGCCGCCGCTCTACGCGCGCACCGGTGACTGGCCGTTTCTGCTCGCGAGCGCGGTCGTCGCAGCGGCGCTGGCGAGCCGCCGTCTCCGCAAGCTCTGATTGACTTGCAAGGCGAAGCGGGAACATTATCCCTCCGCACGACGGTGGCTCCGCAACAGGATAGGGGTCACCGAAGGGCGCCTGCTCGGCGAGGGGGGAGCGGGTCTGCGGGCCTAGGATAGGCGTCGGGACGGCAGGGTCGACTGCGCACGTGTCGTGCGCGGTCTCTGCACGTATTCTGAGGATCTGTTCCACATGGCCAGCAAGAAGTCCCCCAACCCGATCGATACGCACGTCGGCAGTCGCGTCCGCATGCGCCGCATGATGCTCGGGATGAGCCAGGAAAAGCTCGGGGAAAGCCTGGGAATCACTTTCCAGCAGATCCAGAAGTACGAGAAGGGCACCAACCGCATCGGGGCGAGCCGCCTCCAGCACATCGCCACGGTGATGCAGGTCCCGGTCGCCTACTTCTTCGAGGATGCCCCGACGACGCCGAGCGACACGCCCGCGGGCTTCGCCGAGGATCGGCCCGGTGCCTATGTCACGAGCTTCCTCACCTCTACCGAGGGTCTCGCGCTCAACCGCGCCTTCGTGCGCATCAAGAGCCCGCAGGTGCGCCGCCGCATCGTCGACCTCGTCGAGTCGGTCGCCGACGCCAGCTAGGGCGCCCGTCTCCCGTCCATAGGGTCTTTCCGCTTCCGTCGGCCGCCAGGCGGGCGACGGGGACAGGCGCTCGCCTGCGCGTCCGGCCTGCCGCCGGCACGTCGGCGGGAGTTCAAGATATAAAGATAGCTTTATATCCGACTTGAACGCCTCCCGCGGTTGATCTATTGGACGGGTGGCGCCGCGTCTGTGTGGTGCCCGTGTTTCGGCGCGCCACCGGCGCGGCTCGAACGCCGTCAGCAATCGCGGGGGAGCTGCTCGCCGTGTCCCGTCCGAACTATCTGTTTACGAGCGAATCCGTTTCCGAGGGTCATCCGGACAAGGTCTGCGACCGCATCTCGGATACCGTCGTCGACGCGTTCCTCG
Organism: Pseudoxanthobacter sp. M-2; assembly: GCF_046156265.1. Taxonomy (NCBI): domain Bacteria; kingdom Pseudomonadati; phylum Pseudomonadota; class Alphaproteobacteria; order Hyphomicrobiales; family Segnochrobactraceae; genus Pseudoxanthobacter; species Pseudoxanthobacter sp. M-2. Next base: position 96,059 of record NZ_JAWDIR010000033.1, on the reverse strand, counting down.
CCGAGATGCCGGAAGCGCGTGTCGCCTGCGAGACGCTCGCCACCACCAATCGTGTCGTCATCGCCGGCGAAGTGCGCGGGCCGGAGACGATCACCGGCGACTATCTCGCCCACCTCGCCCGGCTCGCCATCCGCGACATCGGCTACGAGCAGGACGGCTTCCACTGGAAGACCGCCGACATCGCCGTGCACCTGCACGCGCAGTCGGCCGACATCGCCCAGGGCGTCGATGCCGCCGGCAACAAGGACGAGGGTGCCGGCGACCAGGGCATCATGTTCGGCTATGCCTGCCGCGAGACGCCGGACCTGATGCCGGCGCCGATCTACTACGCCCACAAGATCCTGAAAGTGCTGGCCGAGGTCCGCAAGTCCGGCCGCGAGCCGGCGCTCGGCCCGGACGCCAAGAGCCAGGTGACGGTCGCCTACGAGAATGGCCGGCCGGTGCGCGCCACCCAGATCGTGCTGTCCACCCAGCACCTCGACGAGAACCTCTCGTCGGCCGACGTGCGCGCCATCGTCGAGCCCTACATCGTCGCGGCCCTGCCGGAAGGCTGGACCGGCAAGGAGACGAAGTGGCACGTCAACCCGACCGGCAAGTTCGTCATCGGCGGTCCTGACGGCGACTGCGGCCTGACCGGCCGCAAGATCATCGTCGACACCTACGGCGGGGCCGCCCCGCATGGCGGCGGCGCCTTCTCCGGCAAGGACCCGACGAAGGTCGACCGCTCGGCCGCCTACGCCGCGCGCTACCTCGCCAAGAACGTCGTCGCCGCCGACCTCGCCGACCGCTGCACGATCCAGCTCGCCTACGCCATCGGCGTCGCCGAGCCGCTGGCCGTCTATGTCGACCTGCACGGCACCGGCAAGGTGGAAGAGGCGAAGATCGAGAAGGCGGCCCGCGAGGTGATGAACCTGACGCCGCGCGGCATCCGCGAGCACCTCGGCCTCAACAAGCCGATCTACGCCCGCACCTCCGCCTATGGCCACTTCGGCCGGCAGCCCGAAGCCGACGGCGGCTTCTCGTGGGAGAAGATGGACCTCGTCCACGCCCTGCGCGACGCAGTCGCCTGATTGCGCGCTCCGCGACGCAGTTGCCTGATTGCGCACTCCGCGACGCGGTTGTTTGATTGCGCGCTCCGCGACGCGGGTGCCTGATCTTGATCGCCTGACCCTCGCCGCCTGACCCAGTCGCGACCGGCGGCCCCACCGTCCGCCGAGCGCCGAAAGAGACGACGATGAACGACGATCACGCCGGCGCGGCCCCCCGCGCCGGCGCCTTTTATGGCCGCCGCAAGGGCCGTCCCCTGAAGCCCCGCCAGGCCGACGTCACGCAGACGCTGCTGCCGGCGCTCAGGCTCGACCTCGCCGCGCCCGCGCCCTCGGACCTCGCGACGCTGTTCCCCCGCCCCGTCTCCCGCGTCTTCCTGGAGATCGGCTTCGGCGGCGGCGAGCACCTGCTCAACCTCGCCGCCACCGAGCCCGACACCGGCTTCATCGGCTGCGAGCCCTTCGTCACCGGCATGGCGAAGGCGCTGTCGGAGATCGGCCATCGCGGCATCGATACGATCCGCCTCCACCCGGACGACGCCGTCGCCGTGCTCGACTGGCTGCCGGACGCCTCCCTCGATCGCGTCTACCTGCTCTATCCCGACCCGTGGCCGAAGAAGCGCCACTGGAAGCGCCGCTTCGTCTCCGCCGACACCCTCGACCGGCTGGCGCGGGTGACGAAGCCGGGCGCCGAGTTCCGCTTCGCGAGCGACATCGACACCTATGTCGACTGGACGCTCCAGCACGTGCGCGACCACGGCGCCTTCCGCTGGATGGCGGAGACGGCCGACGACTGGCGCCGCCCCTGGGCCGGCTGGCCCGGCACCCGCTACGAGGCGAAGGCGCTGCGCGAGGGCCGGCCGCCAGCGTATCTCAGGTTCGTGCGGCGATAGGGGCGGACGGGCCGAGGGTGCCGCTCGGGCAATTCCGCCGCCCTCAATCTTTCCGTGCGGCCCGTGAAAATCGGCTACTGATGCCGTCACGCCTGTGCCGCCGCCGCCGGACCCCCGTCGGGACGCGCGTGCGCGAAAGGTCTGCCCAATGACATGGCTGGTGAGGACGGCCGCGATCGCTGCGATCGCGCTGACGGCGTCTGTGAGCGTGGCGGAGGCGGCGCGCTGCGACCTGCGCATGCTGAGGGGCGTGTGGACCGGCTCGTCCACCCTCGGCACCAAGCTGGCCGACCACTGCACGATCTACATCGCCCAGAACGACGGCCGCCTCGACAACAGCATCTGCACGGGCGTCGTCATTCTGCCCGTCAAGATCGTCAGCGGCCGGCTGCACATCAGCCGGGACTGCCGCATCTCCGGCAAGCTCACCTTCGACAGCCAACTCGTCGGCAAGCAGAAATTCGACGTCTCGGGCAAGCTCGATCCGAAGAGCCGGCTGATCTCGCTGAAAGGCAGGAAGGGTGAGCGCATCGACCTCCTGCGCTTCGCGCTGGAAGAGCGGCCGTAGCTCAGCGGGCGGAGCGTGCGGCGGCAAGGGTGCCGCCGACGCTTCAGCCGTCCCGCCTCAGTACCAGATGCGGACGAAGTACGTTCCCTTCGAGCCGCTGGCGCCGCCCTGCTGCACGACCTTCAGCTTCCTGCCGCCGGCGATGCGCAGGATGGCGTAGTTCTCGCCGTCCGGGCCGCTGAGGCGGGCGAGCACGCGGTCGCCGGCGGTTGTGTTGCCGGCCTTGACGTTGCCGTCGCTGTCGGTGCCGACCCAGGAGATCGCGCCGGAATAGCGGTCGCGGGTGACCAGCGCCGAGAACACCATGCTGCCGCCGACCGGCTTGCCGTCGATGCGGGCGGCGATGTCGATGCGCACCGGCACGTCGTCCTTGGGGATCGCGAACTCGAAGCCGGACTGGTTGGAATACTGGGTGAACTCCAGCGCCTTGTAGCCGGGCTCGGCGGCGAGGGCGGGAGCCGACACGCCGGCGGCCAGTCCGGTGGCGAGGACGGCGGCGAGCGCCGCGGTGGCGGTGAACGTTCGGAACCGGTGCATGGAGAACCCTCGTCGGATGCGCCCGGCGGGCGCCGGGCGGTGGCGCGGCGCGCCGATGACGAAAACGCCGGCTGCAGCCGGCGGTTGCGCCGCCGTCTATCGCCGGCGATCCGTTAAGGGTCGGTGTGCGGCGCGCACGTTCCGGCGGCAGCGCTTGCCGCGCGCCGGATGATTGGCTGGAAGGCCGTCCGCCTCAGCGGCGGGCGGCTGCCGGCTCCTCCTCGGCGATGCCGGCGATGCCCGCCTCCCAGCCGAGGATCGCCCGCTTGCGGGTGAGGCCCCAGTGGTAGCCGGTGAGGTCGCCGCTCTTGCCGAGCACGCGGTGACAGGGGACCACGAAGGAGAGCGGGTTTCGCCCGACGGCGCCGCCGACCGCGCGCGCCGCCGTCGGCCGGCCGATGTGGGCGGCGACGTCGGAATAGGTGGTGGCGGCGGCGAACGGCACCTTCAGGAGCGTCTCCCAGACGCAGACCTCGAAGTCCGAGCCGATCAGCACGATCCTGAGCGGCGTGTCCGGCCGCCAGCGCTCGCGGTCGAAGATGCGCGTCGCATAGGGCAGTGTCGCCCCGAAGTCCTCGACATAGGCCGCCCGCGGCCAGCGCGAGGCCATGTCGGCGAAGGCGCGGCGGTCGCCCTCGGCGTTGTCGGAGAAGGCGATGCCGCAGAGGCCGCGGTCGGTGATCATCACCAGCGAGCGGCCGAACGGCGAGGCGTGCCAGCCCCAGCGGATGACGAGGCCCTCGCCGCCGACCCGGAAGGCCCCCGGCGTCATCGCCTCGTGGGTGACGAACAGGTCGTGCAGCCGCGCCGGGCCGGAGAGGCCGAGCTCGTAGGTGGTGTCGAGCACGCTGGCGTCGGCCTTCAGCATCCGGCGGGCGTTGTCGAGCGTCAGCGCCTGCAGGAACTGTTTCGGGCTGAGGCCGGCCCAGCGGCGGAAGGTGCGCTCGATCTTCACCGGCGTGACGCCGACCGCCTGGGCGATCGCCTTCAGGTCCGGCTGGTCGCGCCATTGCGCGGAGAGATAGGCGATCGCCGCGCGCACCACGGCGTAGTCGTCCGGAGGCGGCGCGCACGGCACGGCGAGGTCGCAGCCGGGCAGGATCAACTCGGCTGCCGCGACGGGCTCGGGCGCTGCGATCGACAGGGTCATGACGCGAATCCTCCGGACGACGCCTGCACGCTATTCGCGCGCCCCTCCCGCCACCACCCGATTCCCGACACCCCGCCCGGCACACCCGGCGGGGGCGCGTTCAGGCGAGCGCGCGTCCGCTGCGCACGGCCCCGAGCGCCGCCCCGAGCGCCCTGGCGAAGCTCTCGCGCGCCTCGGGATCTAGGAAGGCGCCGATGTCGTGGCGCTGGCCGTGGGAGGTGAGCGCGAGGCCGACGACGCCCTCGTCCTCGACGCGGTCGACGACGAGGCGGGCCCAGTAGGGATCGAGGCGGATCTCGCTCGCCTTGCCGCTGGCGGTGACGCGGCGGATCAACAGCGCGCCGTCGCCGAGGCGGATCTCCTCATAGGCGCGGGCGGCGCGGTAGTTGGCGCGGAAGGCGGCCCAGACGATCAGGACGTCGAGCCCGAAGAAGCCGACCACCGGCCAGGCGCCCATCGCCATGAAGGCTGCGCCGCCGACGAAGCAGACGGCGCCGACGAGCGCCATGACGAACAGGAAGCCGTTCGGCCCGAGCGAGCGGTGCGGCGTCAGCACCGCATGGAACTCCGGGCGCGCGGCCGGCTGCGGCTGAGCGCCGTCCGGCATGTCCATCGCCTCGTTGTCGTTGCGCATGAGCCGCGAGTATAGAGGGGCCATGGGGATTGCAAAGCAGGCAGCGACAAAGCGCGCACCGGGCGCGGCGGGACCGCGCAAGCGCCGCGCTGCGAAACTCTATTCGCCCGCCGAGGTGGAGGCGATCTTCGCCCGCCTCGCCGCCGCCGACCCGGAGCCGCAGACGGAGCTCGAATACTCGAACCCGTTCACGCTGCTGGTGGCGGTGGTGCTGTCGGCGCAGGCGACGGATGCCGGCGTCAACAAGGCGACGCGCGGGCTGTTCGCCCTCGCCGACACGCCGGAAGCGATGGTGGCGCTGGGCGAGGAGCGGGTCACGGAGCTGATCCGGACGATCGGGCTCTTCCGCAACAAGGCGAAGAACGTCGTCGCGCTGTCACGCCGGCTGGTCGAGGAGCACGGCGGCGAGGTTCCGCACGACCGCGCCGCGCTCGAGGCGCTGCCGGGGGTCGGCCGCAAGACCGCCAACGTGGTGCTGAACGTCGCCTTCGGCGAGCCGACGATCGCCGTCGACACGCACATCTTCCGCATCGGCAACCGCCTCGGCCTCGCGCCCGGCCGGACGCCCGACGAGGTGGAGGCGCGGCTGATGGAGATCGTGCCGCCGGCCTCCCTGCAGCACGCCCACCACTGGCTGATCCTGCACGGCCGCTACACCTGCGTGGCGCGTGGCCCGAAGTGCGGCAACTGCCGCATCGCCGATCTCTGCAAGAGCCCCGAGAAGAAGCTCCCCGTCGCCGCCTGACGGCCCGGCGGCGACGTTCGGGTCAGCGCAGTCCGGCCCGCTCAGGCGCGCCAGAACGGCTTCTGGATCTCGCGGGCGGCCCAGGCGACGTCCAGGCCGGCGTCCGCGACGAGACGGGGGTCAGTGTCGAGCAGGCGACCGAGTTCGCGGCGCAGACGGGTGCGCTCCGACCACGTCGAGATCACACCGCCGCCATGGCGGCCGACATCGTCGAGCAGGGCCGAGACGGCGTCCGCGAGGGCGCGGGCGGGGGGGTTGGAAAGATGAGCTGACATCATGATTGGTGTTCCGATTGGATTTCGGATTGTATGTAGGCGGCGGCCCGAGCTCCCACAAACGAGTAGTTCGCACCGCAAACGTGCGGAAAACTCATGATGAAAGCGGAGAAGTTTCGATGGCGAAACGGCTGCCTTCGCTGACGGCGCTCAGGGCCTTCGAAGCGACGGCCCGGCTCGCCAGCGTGACGCGGGCGGCCGATGAGCTGCACGTCACCCAGAGCGCCGTCAGCCGCCATTTGCGCACCCTGGAGGACGAACTCGGCCTGCCGCTGGTGCGCCGCGTCCATCGCGGCGTCGCCATCACCCCGGCCGGGCGGACCCTCGCAGCGGCGCTGTCGGCCTCGTTCGAACGCATCGGCGAGACGATCGAGCGGCTGACGCGCGAGAAGAACTCGCTCAGGCTCCGCGCACTGCCCTCGATCGGCGTGCGCTGGCTGTGGCCGCGGCTGCACCGCTTCGAGGCGGCGCATCCGGAGGTGCGGCTGCACGTCGACATCCTCTGGCACAACATGCAGCCGGACGACGTCGAGCACGACGTCGGCATCCGCGTCGGGCGCGGGGCGTTTCCCGAGGAGGAGGCATCCCTGCTGATGGTCGAGCAACTGACGCCGGTTTGCGCGCCGTCGCTGCTCCTCGCCAATCCCCGTCCGTGGACCGCGGCGACGCTCGCGCGACTGCCGCTGCTGCACGGTGCGGCGGACTATGCCGACTGGCGGATGTTCGTCGACGGCTGGTCCGGCGGCAGCTTCGACGTCGAGCGCGGCTCGAGCTTCGACGTGCTCGACATGGCGCTGCGGGCGGCCGAGGCGGGCCGCGGCGTGCTCGCCGCCGACATCAACCTGATCGGCGAAGACCTCGCGGCCGGGCGGCTGGTGGCGCCGTGCGACGACATCGTGCCGAGCGGCCACGCCTATTACGTCGTCTGCCCCGACCGCGGCGACGACCTGCCGGCCGTCCGCTTCCTGCGCGACTGGCTGATCGCCGAGGCGCAGGCGACGGTCGCGCAGTCCATGCCCGGCGCATGAGCCGCCGTTGAGCCGATTTGCCGGACGGCTTGTGTTTTCACGACTTTGCGACTATGCAGACGTTATCCATCATCTCGTTCGGATCCGGATCGGATCGGAGGAGAGTGGGTTCCGCCCCCGGAACCCGCTCTTTTTTGCTTAGCCGGACGGGACCGTACCGGAGCCCGACTTGGCTGAGACGGACACCATCACCGACACTGCCGCCGCGACACAGGATTCCCTGACGGACCTGCTGCGCGAACCGCGCGTGGTGACGGAGCGCGGCCTCGATGCGCGCGTCGCCGCGATCGTCGAGCCGGTCGTCGTCGACCTCGGCTTCCGCCTCGTTCGCGTCCGCGTCTCGAGCCAGAACGGCTGCACCCTGCAGATCATGGCCGAGCGCGCCGACGGCACCATGGGTGTCGACGAGTGCGAGGAGGTGAGCCGCATGGTCTCGCCGGCGCTCGACGTCGACGACCCGATCGACCGCGCCTACCACCTCGAGGTCTCCTCGCCCGGCATCGACCGGCCGCTGGTTCGCCGCTCCGACTTCGAGCGCTGGGCCGGCCACGTCGCCAAGATCGAGCTCGCGGTGGCGACGCCGGAGGGGCGCAAGCGCTTCCGCGGCGTGCTCGGCGGCCTCGACGGCGGCCGTTTCGCGCTGTTGCCGGAGCCCGAAGTGAAGACGCCGCCGAAGCCCGGTGCCCGCGTCGCGAAGGCAAAGCAGAGGCCGGCGGAGCCCGGCGAGCCGGTCTGGCTCAACCTCGAAGACGTCGGCGAGGCACGTCTCGTCCTCACCGACGCGCTGATCGCCGACGCCCTCAAGGCGCAGGCGGCGGCGGACCAGGCGGACGAAGCCGGGGATAAGACCCGGGACGACGACTGAGACCACCCGAGAAGACACCTGAGGGACACGTCCCCACGGAGAGAAATGCCATGGCTGTCAGCGCCAACCGCCTCGAGCTCCTGCAGATCGCCGACGCGGTCGCCCGCGAGAAATCGATCGACCGCGGCATCGTCATCGCGGCGATGGAGGACGCCATCCAGAAGGCGGCGCGCTCGCGTTACGGCTCCGAGACCGAGGTGCGCGCCGAGATCAACCCGCGCACCGGCGAGATCCGGCTGCAGCGCCTGCTGCAGGTGCTGGAGCAGATCGAGAATCCGGCCACCGACATCGACCTCGCCGAGGCGCGCGCCCGCAACCCGGCCGCCCAGATCGGCGACTACATCGCCGAGCCGCTGCCGCCGATGGACTTCGGCCGCATCGCCGCCCAGTCGGCCAAGCAGGTGATCGTCCAGAAGGTGCGCGAGGCCGAGCGCGACCGCCAGTTCGACGAGTTCAAGGACCGCATCGGCGACATCGTCTCCGGTACCGTCAAGCGCGCCGAGTACGGCAACGTCATCGTCGACCTCGGCCGTGGCGAGGCGATCGTGCGCCGCGACGAACTCATCCCGCGCGAGACCTTCCGCCCCGGCGACCGCATCCGCGCCTATGTCTACGACGTCCGCCGCGAGCAGCGCGGGCCGCAGATCTTCCTGTCGCGCACCCATCCGCAGTTCATGGCGAAGCTGTTCGCCCAGGAAGTGCCGGAGATCTACGACGGCATCATCGAGGTGAAGTCGGTCGCCCGCGATCCGGGCTCGCGCGCCAAGATCGCCGTCTACTCGCGGGAATCCTCGATCGACCCGGTCGGCGCCTGCGTCGGCATGCGCGGCAGCCGCGTCCAGGCGGTGGTGCAGGAGCTGCAGGGCGAGAAGATCGACATCATCCCCTGGAACCCCGACGCCGCCACCTTCATCGTCAACGCCCTGCAGCCGGCCGAGGTCGCCAAGGTGGTGCTCGACGAGGACGCCGAGCGCATCGAGGTGGTGGTGCCGGACGACCAGCTGTCGCTCGCCATCGGCCGTCGCGGCCAGAACGTCCGCCTCGCCTCGCAGCTGACCGGCTGGGACATCGACATCCTCACCGAGCAGGAGGAGAGCGAGCGTCGCCAGAAGGAGTTCCTGGAGCGCACGCAGCTGTTCGTCGAGGCGCTCAACGTCGACGAGGTGGTCGGCCAGCTGCTCGCCGCCGAGGGCTTCACCTCGGTGGAGGAGGTCGCCTACGTCGAGCTCAACGAAATCGCCACCATCGAGGGCTTCGACGAGGGCACGGCGGAAGAGATCCAGGCCCGCGCCCGCGACTATCTCGAGGAGATCGAGCGCGGTCTCGACGAGGAGCGCCGCGCGCTCGGCGTCGAGGACGAGCTGAAGACGATCCCTGGCGTCACCACCCTGATGCTGGTGGCGTTCGGCAAGGGCGACATCAAAACCGTCGAGGACCTCGCCGGCTGCGCCACCGACGACCTCGTTGGCTGGACCGAGCGCAAGCTCGGCGAAGTCGTCCGCCACCCCGGCGTGCTGACCGAGCAGGAGCTGTCGCGCGCCGAGGCGGAGGAGATCATCATGCAGGCCCGTCTGGCGGCCGGCTGGATCGAGGCCGACGAGGTGGAGGCCGAGACCGAGGAGACCGCCGGGGAAGAGCCGGAGGCGTGAGCCGGACGGGACCTCACGACGGATGCCGCGCCGCAGCGAGCCGACGGAGCGACAGTGTCTGGTCAGCCGCGAGGTGCGGCCGACAGCCGAACTCGTGCGCTTCGTGCTCGGGCCCGACGACACGGTCGTCGCCGATCTGAAGCGGGTGCTGCCGGGCCGCGGCGTCTGGGTGACGGCGACGCGGGAGGCGGTGGCGGAAGCCGAGCGCAAACGCCTGTTTGCGCGCGGCTTCAAGCAGAGCGTCACGGTCGCGCCGGATCTCGCCGGACGCGTCGAGACAATGATGGAGGTGGCGGCACTGTCGGCGCTGTCGCTCGCCCGCAAGGCCGGGTCGCTCGTCACCGGCTTCACCAAGGTGGAGGCGGCGATCGGGTCCGGCGAGGCGGCGATGCTGGTGGAGGCGAGCGACGCGGCCGAGGACGGCACCCGCAAGCTCACCTCGGCCATCGTGCGACGCTTCGGCACGCCCGACGGGCTGCCGGTTGTACGTCTGTTCTCGTCTGACCAAATGGGTTTGGCATTGGGTCTGACAAATGTGATACATGCTGCGGTGCTCGCGGGACCGGCCGGCAACGGCTTCCTGGCGTGCGCGTCTGCGCTTGTGCGCTACCGCGGACCGAGCATCACGGACATCGCGTAAGCGTTGCTCGTGGCGCGCCCCGAAACGGGGCCGGCGCCCGGTCGGGCGCATCGGCGCGGCAGACCCCGCGCCAGAACGTTGGCGGGGCGCAGTTCGCGCCCACCACTTGGCACCGGCGCGGATCGCGCCGGGACGGTGCATGGGCGTCGCCGATCGCGAGGCCGGGCGTACCGGCGCGGCAGTAACCCGCGCACTGAAGTTTCGGACGACCGCGCCGCGGCCGTCCACCGGGCGGCCGGCGGGTCGCGAGACGAATTCGAGATGGTGCCTCGGGCGCCGACGGGACTGAAGACGGCATGAACGATACCAACGACCACGGCGAGAAGACCCTCAGCGTCGAGCGCAAGAAGACCTTCTCCTTGCGCCGGCCGTCGGTCGAGCAGGGCACAGTCCGCCAGAGCTTCAGCCACGGTCGCACCAAGGCCGTGGTGGTCGAGAAGAAGAAGCGGCGCATCGCCCTGCCGGGCGAGCCCGGCCACGTGCCCGGTCAGACCGAGGACGCCGCGCCGGCACCGGAGCCGCGCGTCGAGGCCCCGCGCCCGGCCGCGCCCGTCGCTGCCGCCCCGGTGGCCGCTCCGAAGCCGGTCACGGTCGCCAAGCCGGTGGTCGCCGCGCCGCCGGCACCCGCTGCCGCCACCGTCGCCGCGAAGCCTGCCCCGGCCGCTGCACCAGTAGCCGCGCCGCGTCCGGCTCCCACCGTGACGGCGACTGCGGCCCCGGCCCGGCCGGCTCCGTCCGCGCCGACCGCCTCCACCCGCGCGCCGATGTCGACGACGCCGGCCGAGCGGCCGCGGCCGACCGACCAGCGCGGCCGCGTCGTCCACCGCACCCTCACCCAGGAAGAGATCGGCGCCCGCACCCAGGCGCTCGCCGAGGCCCGCCTGCGCGAGGTCGAGGACCGCAAGCGCGCCGAGGAAGAGGCGAAGCGCGAGCGCGAGGAGCTCGAGCGGCTGCGCCGCGAGCGCGAGGAGGCCGAGCGCCGCCGCGCCGAGGAAGAGGCGCTGCGCCAGCAGGAGAACGAGGCGCGCCGTGCGGCCGACATCGCCGCCGGCCGCAACCCGGATCCGGAGCCCGAGCCTGAGCCGGCCCCCGTCGCCGTGCCGACGCCCGCCTCTCCCGAGGTGGTGGCCGCTGCCCGCCGTGCGCCGCTGACGCCCGACGAGACCGAGGCCGAGAGCAAGGCGAAGGCACTGACGGCGGTGAAGCGTCCGAAGGGCGCCGTCGTCGCCAAGCCCGCGCCGAAGACCGACGATCGCCGCCGCACACGCCTCACCATCGTGAAGGCGCTGGAAGGTGACGACGGCCGCTCGCGCTCGCTCGCCGCCATGCGCCGGCGCGTCGAGAAGCAGAAGCGGGCGATGAACACCGGCCCGCGCGAGAAGATCAGCCGCGAGGTGATCCTGCCGGAGACGATCTCCATCCAGGAGCTCGCCAACCGCATGGCCGAGCGCGGCGTCGACGTCATCAAGCTCCTGATGAAGCAGGGGCAGATGCTGAAGATCACCGACGTCATCGACGCCGACACCGCCCAGCTGCTGGCCGAGGAACTCGGCCACACGGTGAAGCGCGTGTCGGAGTCCGACGTCGAGGACGGCCTGTTCTCGGAGATCGCCGACAACAGCGACGGCCCGCCGCGTCCGCCGGTCGTGACCATCATGGGCCACGTCGACCACGGCAAGACGTCGCTGCTCGACGCCATCCGCAACACGAGCGTGGTGAGCGGCGAGGCGGGTGGCATCACCCAGCACATCGGCGCCTACCAGGTCGAGAAGAACGGCGGCAAGATCACCTTCATCGACACCCCCGGCCACGCCGCCTTCACGGCGATGCGCGCCCGCGGCGCCAAGGCGACGGACATCGTCATCCTGGTGGTGGCGGCGGACGACGGCGTCAAGCCTCAGACCATCGAGGCGATCAACCACGCGCGGGCGGCCCACGTGCCGATCATCGTGGCGATCAACAAGATGGACAAGCCGGGCGCCAACCCGGAGCGGGTGCGCACCGACCTGCTGCAGCACGAGATCGTCGTCGAATCGATGGGTGGCGACACCCTCGAAATCGAGGTCTCGGCGCTGAAGGGGACCGGTCTCGACAAGCTGCTCGAGGCGATCCTGCTGCAGACCGAGGTTCTCGAGCTGCGCGCCGACCCGACGGTGCTGGCCGAGGGCATCGTCATCGAGGCGAAGCTCGACAAGGGCCGTGGCCCCGTTGCCACCGTCCTGGTCCAGCGTGGCACCGTGCGTCCCGGCGACGTGCTGATCGCCGGCGCCGAGTGGGGCCGCGTGCGCGCCCTCATCAACGATCGTGGCGAGCAGGTGAAGGAAGCCGGCCCGTCGATGCCGGTCGAGGTCCTCGGCTTCCAGGCGACGCCGGAGGCGGGCGACCGCTTCGCCGTCGTCGAGAACGAGGCGCGTGCCCGCGAGGTCGCCGACTACCGCCAGCGCGTCCGTCGCGACAAGGCTTCGTCGCGGCCGGGCCTGCGCTCGTCGCTCGCCGACATGATGAGCCAGCTGAAGTCGACCGGCCGCAAGGAGTTCACCCTCCTCGTCAAGGGCGACGTGCAGGGCTCGGTCGAGGCGATCGTCGGCGCGCTCGACAAGCTCGGCACCTCCGAGGTGGCGGCCCGCGTGCTGCTCTCGGGCGTCGGTGCGATCACCGAGTCCGACGTGACGCTCGCCAACGCCTCGAACGCGGCGATCATCGGCTTCAACGTCCGCGCCAACAAGCAGGCGCGCGACCTCGCCGAGCGCGACGGCATCGAGATCCGCTACTACAACGTCATCTACGACCTCGTGGACGACGTGAAGGCGGCGATGTCCGGCCTCTTGTCGCCGGAGCGGCGCGAGACCTTCCTCGGCAACGCCGAGATCCTGCAGGTCTTCGACGTCACGAAGGTGGGCAAGGTCGCCGGCTGCCGCGTCACCGAGGGCACCGTCGAGCGCGGCGCCCAGGTCCGCCTCATCCGCGAGGGCGTCGTCATCCACGAAGGCAAGCTCTCGCAGCTGAAGCGCTTCAAGGACGATGCCCGCGAGGTTCTCGCCGGCCAGGAGTGCGGCATGGCGTTTGAGGGCTACCAGGACATGCGTCCCGGCGACGTCATCGAGTGCTTCCGCGTCGAGCAGATCGCGCGCACGCTGTAATCGGCTTCGGACGGCGGTCCTTCCGGATCGCCGTCCGCCGTCCGCGCGCCGTCCACCGAGCCGCCTTCCGGTCCGCCGCTTCGGCGCCGGGGGCGAAGGTTTCGGATCCGCCCGGTTCCAGTCCGGGGCCGATCCGGGAGATCAGGATCCATGCGAAAGACATCTTCCGACCGGGGGGCGGGCATGCCGTCCCAGCGCCAGCTGCGCGTCGCCGAGGCGGTGCGCCATGCGATCGCCGACATCCTCGCCCGCGGCACGTCCCACGAGCCGGCCCTCGACGGGCTGATGCTGACCATCCCGGAGGTGCGCATGAGCCCGGACCTGAAGAATGCCACCGTGCTGGTGATGCCGCTCGGCGGACGCGACGTCGAGGCGACGCTCGCGGCGCTCGAGGGCGCGCGCGGCCGGCTGAAGGGCATGGTCGGACGCCAGGCCGGCCTGCGCTTCGTGCCGGAGCTGCGCTTCCGCCTCGACACCCGCTACGACGACGACAACCGCATCGATGGCCTGCTGCGCGACCCGACGGTCCGCCGCGACATCGACGCCGCACCGGCCGACGGAGACGACGATGAGCGTTGAGGAACCCGCGGCCGGGGCTCAGCCTCACGTCGACACGACCGGGCGTGACGGCGGCGACGATCACGCCGTTGCCCACGGCGAAGGCGAGCAGGCGCACGCTGGGAGCGGGACCGAACAGGCTGACGAGGGCCGCGCCCAGGACGGACAGAACCGTCGCCGGCCGAAGCGCGAGCAGCGCAGGCGGCCGAAGCGCATCGTCGACGGCTGGCTGATCCTCGACAAGCCGATCGGGCTGACCTCCACCGAGGCGCTCGGCATCGTCAAGCGCTGCTACGGCGCCGCCAAGGCCGGCCACGCCGGCACCCTCGACCCGCTCGCCTCCGGCTGCCTGCCGCTCGCCTTCGGCGAGGCGACGAAGACCGTCCCCTACGTCTTCGAGGGCCGCAAGGTCTATCGCTTCACCGTCCGCTGGGGTGCGGAGACCGACACCGACGACGCCGAGGGCAAGGTGGTCGCCACCTCCGACGCGCGGCCGGACGTCGCCGCCGTCGAGGCCGCGCTGCCCGCCTTCATCGGTCGCGTCGAACAGGTGCCGCCGCGCTATTCGGCCATCAAGATCGACGGCGCGCGCGCCTACGACCTCGCCCGCGAGGGCGAGGTGATCGAGATGAAGTCGCGCATCGTCGAGATCGACAGCCTGGAGGTCGTCGGCGTCCCCGACGCCGACCATCTCGAGCTCGAGACCGAGTGCGGCAAGGGCACTTATGTGCGCGCGATCGCCCGCGACCTCGGCCGCATGCTCGGCTGCTATGGCCACGTTTCGGCGCTGCGCCGCCTCGCCGTCGGCCCGTTCGACGAGGAGGACTTCGTCACCCTCGACGAGGTCCGCGCCTCCGCGGAGGGCCGCGAGGACGCGCCGCCGCTGCCCGAGCTGATGCTCCCGGTCGACACGGCGCTCGCCGAGATGTTCGAGCTCGACGTCAACCGCGTCGAGGCGAGCCGGCTTCTGCGCGGCCAGTCGATCATCGTCCGCGGCCGCGACCTGCCGCCGCTTGGCGAGACGATCTACGCCACCTGCGCCGGCCGGCTGGTGGCGCTCGGCGAGGTCGAGCAGGGCGCCCTCGTCCCCCGCCGCGTCTTCCACCTCGCCGCCCAGGACACGCACCGGCGGGTCGAGGTCGACGAGGGCTGAGATCGCCTTGACGGGGCCATCGGTCTCCTTACCTTTGTCTCTGGAGGTAAGGAGCAAGGCCATGACGGCGACGGCGAAGATCACGTCGAAGGGACAGGTGACGATCCCGGCGGACGTCAGACGCGACCTTGGCGTCCGCTCCGGTGACAGGATCGATTTCGTCCGTAACGCCGCCGGACGATACGAACTGGCTGTGCGAAGCGGCAGGCTCGCCGACCTCCGGGGTGTGCTGCGTGGCGCCGGGACGTTTACGCCGGAGGAAATCGACGCGTGGGTCGCCGAGGCGCGCGCCGCCATGGCGACGGACTCGATGTGATCGGGCTCGACACCAACGTCCTGCTGCGCTTGGTCGTTGACGACCCTCTCATCGCAACCCAGAACGACCGCCAGAGAGCGCTCGCAATCGAACTGATCGAGAACAGCGGTGAGCGCTTCTTCATCAATCAGATCGTCCTCGCAGAAACGATCTGGGTCCTACGGCGCAAGGTGAAGCACGAGAATGCGATCATCGCCGGCCTGGTCGAACGGCTGCTGCAGATGTCCGATGTCATTGTCCAGGATGCGACGTCGGTCGCGGCCGCGGTTCAGGTCTTTCGCTCCAGCCCCGGCGACTTCGCCGACCACCTGATCGGTACGGTCAATGCCGCCGAGGGGTGCCGAACGACATGGACGTTCGATCAAGCCGCATCGCGGTCCCCACACTTTTCGCTGCTGGATGATTCAGTTTCGAAGCCGTGAGGCCGGCCGCGGCAACCGCGCCCGCCATTCCCACTGGAATTTCGCCGCAAACTTCGCCATAGTCCGCGCCGCCGCGCGCCCTCAGGGCGCAGCGGCGGTTCCCTTTGAACGACCCTGCTGGACGACATCCCGGCCTGGCCGCCGAAGCGGAGCCGAGGCGGCCGATGCCGCATCTTCAGAGCGACCTTGGTCGCGCAACGAAAGGTGACACGATGTCGATCACGGCAGAGCGCAAGCAGGCGCTCATCAAGGACTATGCCCGCGGCGAGAACGATACGGGTTCGCCCGAGGTGCAGGTCGCGATCCTCTCCGAGCGCATCGCCAACCTCACCGAGCACTTCAAGTCGCACGGCAAGGACAACCACTCCCGCCGCGGCCTCCTGAAGATGGTGAGCCAGCGGCGCAGCCTGCTCGACCACCTGAAGAAGACCGAGGAAGCCCGCTACACCAGCCTCATCCAGCGCCTCGGCCTGCGCCGCTGACGCCTCGGCGCGGCGGCGGGCCAACCGGCCGGCGCCGCGCCCCTCCACCCTGCGCGCGGCCGGAATCCGCCGGCGCGCGACGGGCAACACCCCGGGACGGCGACGGCATGGGGCCGACGTCGTCCGCAGACCGAGGCCCGCTCGGCAGGGAGGTCATGGGGCAGGATTGCCGGACCATCGGAAGCGCAGCGCCGGTGCGGCGCGCGTCGATGGTCTCGCCGTCTTGCCCATGGCTTTTCGTGCCGCCCCGGGCCGCACGAAAGGACCGACATGTTCGACATCCAGCGCGTTGAGATCGAGTGGGCCGGGCGCCCGCTCGTCCTCGAGACCGGCCGCATGGCCCGCCAGGCCGACGGCGCCGTGCTCGCGACCTACGGCGAGACGACCGTTCTCGCCACCGTCGTCGCCGAGCGCGAGCCAAAGCCCGGCCTCGACTTCTTCCCGCTCACCGTCCACTATCAGGAGAAGGCCTTCGCGGCCGGCAAGATCCCCGGTGGCTTCTTCAAGCGCGAGGGTCGCCCGGGCGAGCACGAGGTACTCACCTCCCGCCTGATCGACCGCCCGATCCGGCCGCTGTTCGCCGAGGGCTTCAAGTGCGAGACGCAGGTGCTGGTCACCGTGCTCGCCCATGACCTCGAGAACGATCCCGACATCCTCGCCATGGTCGCGGCCTCCGCCGCCCTGACGATTTCCGGCGTGCCCTTCATGGGCCCGATCGGAGGCGCCCGCGTCGCCTACATGAACGGCCAGTACGTGCTCAATCCGGCGCACGACAGCCGCGCCGATTCCGAGCTCGACCTGATCGTCGCCGGCACCGCCGACGCCGTGCTGATGGTCGAGTCCGAGGCGCGCGAGCTCTCCGAAGAGGTCATGCTCGGCGCCGTGATGTTCGGCCACAAGGGCTTCCAGCCGGTCATCGACGCGATCATCCAGCTCGCCGAGAAGGCCGCCAAGGAGCCGCGCGACCTGCCGGCCGCCGCCGACAAGGCGCTCTACGACAAGGTGAAGTCGCTCGCCGCCGGCGAGCTCGCGAGCGCCTACGACATCCGCGCCAAGGCCGAGCGCCGCGCCGCGATCGAGGCCGCGAAGACGAAGGTGAAGGCGGCCATCCTGGTCGAGGGCGACACGTCCGCGCCGAAGCCGCAGGCCGTCTCCGAGGCCTTCAAGAAGGTCGAGGCCGACATCGTCCGCGGCGCCATCCTCGACAAGGGCACCCGCATCGACGGCCGCGACCTGAAGACGGTCCGCCCGATCCTGTCGGAGGTCGGCGTGCTTCCGCGCACCCACGGCTCGGCGCTGTTCACCCGCGGCGAGACCCAGGCGCTGGTCGTCGCCACGCTCGGCACCGGCGAGGACGAGCAGTGGATCGACGCCCTCGAGGGCAGCTACAAGTCCAACTTCATGCTGCACTACAACTTCCCGCCCTATTCGGTGGGCGAGACGGGCCGCATGGGCTCGCCCGGCCGTCGCGAGATCGGCCACGGCAAGCTCGCCTGGCGCGCCATCCACCCGATCCTGCCGCAGCCGCACGAGTTCCCCTACACGCTGCGCCTCGTCTCCGAGATCACCGAGTCGAACGGCTCGTCCTCGATGGCGACGGTGTGCGGCTCCTCGCTCGCCCTGATGGACGCCGGCGTGCCGCTGAAGCAGCCGGTGGCCGGCATCGCCATGGGCCTCATCAAGGAAGGTGAGCGCTTCGCGGTGCTGTCCGACATCCTCGGCGACGAGGACCATCTCGGCGACATGGACTTCAAGGTGGCCGGCACCGAGAACGGCATCACCGCGCTGCAGATGGACATCAAGATCGACGGCATCACCGAGGAGATCATGAAGGTCGCCCTCGGCCAGGCCAAGGATGGCCGTCTGCACATCCTCGGCGAGATGGCGAAGGCGATCACCCAGGCGCGTCCGGAGCTCGGCGAGCACGCCCCGCGCATCGAGGTGATCAAGATCCCGACCGACAAGATCCGCGAAGTGATCGGCACCGGCGGCAAGGTGATCCGCGAGATCGTCGAGAAGACCGGTGCCAAGATCAACGTCGAGGACGACGGCACGGTCAAGGTCGCCTCCTCCGACGGCAAGGCGATCAAGGCGGCGCTGGCGTGGATCCGCGGCATCGCCGCCGATCCGGAAGTCGGTCAGATCTACGAGGGCACGGTCGTGAAGGTCGTCGAGTTCGGCGCCTTCGTGAACTTCTTCGGCTCGCGCGATGGCCTCGTGCACGTCAGCCAGCTCGCCGCCCAGCGCGTCCAGAACGTCAAGGACGTCGTCAAGGAAGGCGACAAGGTGTGGGTGAAGCTCTTGGGCTTCGACGAGCGCGGCAAGGTGCGCCTGTCGATGAAGGTCGTCGACCAGGCGACCGGCCAGGAGATCGCCTCCGAGCAGCCGGCGGCCTGAGCCGGCGGCGCGACGAGAAGTGCCCGGCGGCTCGCCGCCGGGCTTGAGAGAACCGGGGCGGCTTCGGCCGCGGCGACGGGTCGGCCGGTCCTCACCGGCTGGCCGATGGTTGGAGCGGCCGGGAAGCAATTCCCGGCCGCTCTGCATTTCGGTGGCATGGGCGCCACTTCTGTGAACGGTGCGGCACGGGGCGGGGCCTTGTCGCGGGGCGGTCGGTGGCCGACCTTTGCGGCCTGTGCAGGTGGAGGAAGCGAATGGGACTGCTCGTCGACGGCGTCTGGCACGACAAATGGTACGACACCGCCGAGAGCGGCGGCCGCTTCGTGCGCAAGGAATCGCAGTTCCGCCACTGGGTCACGGCCGATGGCGCGCCCGGCCCGAGCGGCGACGGCGGCTTCAAGGCCGAGCCCGGCCGCTACCACCTCTACGTCTCGCTCGCCTGCCCGTGGGCCCACCGCGCGCTGATCGTCCGCAGCCTCAAGGGGCTTGACGACATGATCGGCGTCTCCGTCGTGCACTGGCTGATGCGCGGCGAGGGCTGGACCTTCGAGGACGGCCCCGGCGTCGTTCCCGACACCGTCAATGGCGCCGAGCGCCTCTACGAGGTCTATGTGAAGGCGCAGCCCGGCTATACCGGCCGCGTCACCGTACCGGTGCTGTGGGACCGCGAGCGCGGAACGATCGTCAACAACGAGTCGTCCGAGATCATCCGGATGTTCAATACCGCCTTCGACGGCCTCGGTGCGAAGCCCGGCGACTACTACCCGGAGGCGCTGCGGCCGGAGATCGACGAGATCAACGCCCGCGTCTACGCGACGCTCAACAACGGCGTCTACCGGTCGGGCTTCGCCACCACCCAGGAGGCCTACGAGGAGGCGGTGAACCCGCTGTTCGACACCCTCGACTGGCTCGAGGAGACGCTCTCCGACGGCCGCCCCTATCTCCTCGGCGAGACGCTGACGGAGGCGGACTGGCGGCTGTTCACCACGCTCATCCGCTTCGACCCGGTCTATGTCGGCCACTTCAAGTGCAACCGCCGCCGCATCGCCGAATATCCGCACCTGTCGGCCTACACGAAGCGCCTCTACGAGCACCCGGGCGTGGCCGGCACGGTCGATTTCGACCACATCAAGCGCCACTATTACGAGAGCCACCGCCACATCAACCCGACCGGCATCGTGCCGGTGGGACCCGACCTGCCGTTCTGAGGCGGCGCTACCAGCGCACGCCGCGGAGATCGACGTCGCCGGCCGGGAACGTCTCCCGGCCGAGCGGACGGACCATCAGGTTGGACGTCGAGACGTCGACCTCGCCCGTCGCCGGGTCGAGGGCCGTGACGGTGCGGACGCTGTGGCGGAAGCCGCAGGCTTCATAGAAGCCGACCACCGCGTCGCGGCACTCGAGCAGCGCGAAGTCGGCGGCGCCGCTCGACGCCAGATACTCCGCCAGGCGATCGAAGAGCGACCTGCCGAGGCCGCCGCCGCGATGGGTGGGGTGGGTCGCGACCGCGCCGACGCCGGCGACGCGAACCTCGGCCTTGCCGACAGCGATGGTGCGGGCGGAGAAGCCGAGGTGGGCGAGAAGGGTACCGTCCGGGCTGCGGGCGATCACGCGCGCGGTCGGCGGGCCGCCCCAGAAATCGTGGCGCGAGAACACGTCGGCATGATGCGGGGCGTAGGCGGCGACGAGGAAGGCGCGGAGCTCTGTGCGGCCGGCGTCGGTGAGGGCTGCTTCCGGCACCACCGAAAGGATGGTGGTGCCGTCCCTTGGCCGGGAGTCCCGCTCCTCCGCGTCCGCCGCAGGGGCCGGTGCTGGGCGCAGGGCCGCGCCGTCCTCAGCTGGCGTGGCGGCTGGCGTCGGCGCCGTAGTAGCTGACATAGCGCGGGTTCAGCGCCGACACCGGCATGACGATCAGCACGTCGGTGGTGCCGAACTGGTGGTCGACGACGGCGTGCTCGCCGATATAGGCGCCGAGCCGCAGATAGCCCTTGATCAGCGGCGGCAGGGCGTGCAGCGCCGCGCGCGGATCGACCGCTTCCTTCGCCAGCCGGTTCATCGCCACCGCCCGCTCCGGCAGGGCAGAGACGCGCCAGTCTTCCGGCGCCCGCGCGTAGTGGTGCAGGAAGGACAGCGGCAAGGCCAGACGGTCGGGGTCGGTGCCCTCGAGGCTGGCGCAGCCGATCATCACATCGACGCCGTGGGCCAGCACATAGGCCCAGATGCCGTGCCAGAGCAGCTCGACGGTGCGCTTGGTGCGGTAGGGCGGCAGCACGCAGGAGCGGCCGAGCTCGAGGAAGTCGAGATCGCGGTGGCGGTCGAGCAGGGGCTGCAGGTCGAACTCGCCGGCGGAATAGAAGCCGGCGTGACGGTCGGCGACGGCCTGCCGCAGCAGGCGGTAGGTGCCGACCACCTCCGGCTTGCGGCGGCGGAAGGCGCGCGCCGGCGCGGCGTGGTCGAGAACCAGCACGTGGTCGCAGATCGCATCGAAGGCGTCGGCGTCGCGGCGGCTGACCAGCGTCAGCGCGTCGGCGATCGCCGACATCTCCTCGTAGAAGACGTTGTAGCGGATCGCCTGGGCGCGCCGCACCTCGGCCACCGAGCGGGCGAGACGCACCTCGAGGTCGCCGATGCGGCCGAGTGTCTGCGGCGCCGGCGCGCCCGCCGGGATTCCGATCCCGGGCAGGCCGGGGAGGGCGCGGCCGGCCAAGGGAAGCGAGCCGAAGGACCCGGCACCGAACGGCAGGCCGCGCAGCGACAGGCCCGGGAACATCCGCCGCGGCGCCGGCGCGGCGCCGCTGTCGATGGACGGCGCCGTGGCTGCGAACGGCGCAAAACGCCGGACCAGGCTCGACGGAGTCATCAGGCCGGTTCGCTTCATGGATCCTCCGGATCGCCGCTCGGGTCGCCCATGCGGCGACGATGCGGGAGCCGCGCCTTCGCAGATGGGGTCGGGCCGCATCGGCGTCATCGCCCCGCGACCCAGGTGCTCGCCGCCAGCGGAACCCGCCGGAAGCGCCGGATATCGTTCAAACCATACTTTCCGAACCGTTCTGTGACAATCCGGGCCGCCGCCCCGGCGAAGCATCCGCCCTCATCAGCCCGCCCGCCGGCGAGCCGCGTCTGCCCGGCGGCGCTGCGCCGGACGCGCCTCGAACGCTGATCGCCTCGGAATTTTGCCGGCTCACCGACGGTCGTCAGCCGGATAGTCTGTGATGCTGCGCATCCAGCCGGTCGGTCGCGACGAAGTACTGTCCGAATCAGGCGGCCGCGGCGGCGAGGCTCGGGGCGCTCGCGCGGAAGGCGAGGGCCTCGGCGAGGTGAGAGCGGCTGATCCGCTCCGCCCCGTCGAGGTCGGCGATGGTCCGCGCCACCTTCAGCACGCGGTGATAGCCGCGCGCGCTGAGCCGCATGGCGGCCGCCGCGTCCGCCAGGAGCGACCGGCCGCTCGCGTCCGGAACCGCCATCTCCTCGACCATGCGCGGGCCGCAGGCGGCGTTGAGCAGGCCGGGTACGCCGAGCCCTTCGAAGCGTTCCGCCTGGCGTCGGCGTGCGGCAGCGACGCGGGCGGCGACCGCGGCCGATCCCTCCGCCGGCGGCGGCAGCGCGAGGTCGCTCGCCGGTACCGCCGGCACCTCGACGCGCAGGTCGATGCGGTCGAGCATCGGGCCGGAGACGCGCGCCTGGTAGTCCGCTGCGCAGCGCGGGCCGCGCCGGCAGGAGTGGCCGGGCTCCCCCGCCATTCCGCAGCGGCACGGGTTCATGGCGGCGACGAGCTGGAAGCGGGCGGGGTAGGCGACGCGGTGGTTGGCGCGGGCGATCACCGCCTCGCCGCTCTCGAGCGGCTGGCGCAGCGCGTCGAGCGCCTGTGGGTGGAATTCCGGCAGCTCGTCGAGGAACAGCACCCCCTGATGGGCGAGCGAGACCTCGCCCGGCCGGGCGCGCAGGCCGCCGCCGATCAGGGCCGCCATCGAGGCCGAGTGGTGCGGCGCCCGGAACGGCCGGCGGTCGGACAGTCGGCCGTCGGCGAGCGCGCCGGCGATCGAGTGGATCATCGAGACCTCGAGCAGCGCCTGCGGCTCGAGCGGCGGCAGGAGCGACGGCAGCCGGCTCGCCAGCATCGATTTCCCCGAGCCGGGCGGACCGACGAAGAGCAGATGGTGACCGCCGGCGGCGGCGATCTCGAGCGCCCGCTTGGCGCTCTCCTGGCCGCGGACGTCGCCGAGATCGGGCAGGCGGCCTTCGGCGGCGCGCACGCGCGGCTCCGGCCGCGACAGCACCTGCGTGACGCGGAAATGATTGACGAGGCCGATCAGGCTGACCGGGGCGATCACCGGCAGGTCGCGGCCGGCCCACGCCGCCTCCGGGCCGTTGGCGGCCGGGCAGATCAGGCCACGGCCGAGGGCACCGGCGCCGATCGCCGCCGGCAGGGCGCCGGCGACGGGGGCGATGGTGCCGTCGAGCCCCAACTCGCCCACCACCACCCATTCGGCGAGCTCGGCCGCCGGAACGGCGCCCATCGCCGCCATCACGGCGAGCGCGATCGGCAGGTCGTAGTGGCTGCCCTCCTTGGGAAGGTCGGCCGGGGCGAGGTTGACGGTGATGCGGCGGGCCGGCAGCGACAGGCCGGAGGCGACGAGTGCCGCCCGCACCCGCTCGCGGCTCTCGGCCACGGCCTTGTCGGCGAGGCCGACGATGTTGAAGACGACGGTTCCGGGACCGATCTGCACCTGCACGTCCACGGGCACCGCCTCGATGCCGTGGAACGCCACCGTGGTGACGCGGCTGACCATGGACGTCCCTCCTGCCGCCCGCATCCGATGGTTGCGATGCTAGGCGAGGTCGCGGGGCCGCGCAAGAACATTCTGCGAACATCGGCCGCCCTTGCCGTGGTGGGGGCGTTCCGGAGAAAGCCGTTTCCCGCAGCGGCCCTGCCGCGACAGCGGCTCGCTTGCACCTTGGAGCGCTTCCGCGCTAGGTGCGGGCCGGAGAACGGCATGGCGCGAGGGAGCGCACGCTCCCGTCGAGAGGATCCCGCGGATGACTTATGTCGTCACCGAGAACTGCATCAAGTGCAAGTACATGGACTGCGTCGAGGTGTGCCCCGTGGATTGCTTCTACGAGGGCGAGAACATGCTCGTCATCCACCCAGACGAATGCATCGACTGCGGTGTCTGCGAGCCGGAGTGCCCGGCCGAGGCGATCAAGCCGGACACCGAGGCGGGCCTCGAGAAATGGCTCGGCATCAATGCCGACTATGCCGTCAAGTGGCCGAACATCACGGTGAAGCGGGACTCGCCGCCGGACGCCGCCGACTGGGACGGCAAGCCGGACAAGCTCGGCCTCCTGTCGCCCGAGCCCGGCCAGGGCGACTGAGGCGCACGCCTCGGGCGACGACACGCTCGAAGACCATGCGCGGCTGCATGCGAATGATGCCGCCGCCCCCGACCTGACCCCGCGGCGCGCCGAATCGTCGCGGAAGCCTTTGTTTTTTCGGCGGCTTGGGATATATTGTCCAGGACGTCGACGCTGTTCGGCATCTGGATCTCCCCACGAGCTCCCCCCGATCGTAAATGCGATCGCTCCCGGTCCTGCGGCCGGGAATGGCTCGTGCGGTGCCGGACACCACCTGCGAGATCGTCGACAATTCGGGACGGCCGGCGGCCGCGGACGTGAAGCGTCCGGCGAGGGCCGCGGCGTCTCATCGACAGCGGCTTGCCGAGGGCGTGCGGGTGCACCCGGAGCGGACCGATCGAAGTCAGGAGTGAGCGCGCGAATGGCTACCACCACCGCGAAGAAGACCGGCCACCGTCAGGGCTTCCGGACGAACGAGTACGTCGTCTATCCGTCGCACGGCGTCGGTCAGATCGTCGCGATCGAGGAGCGCGAGGTCGCCGGACACAAGCTCGAGCTGATCGTCGTCACGTTCCAGAAGGACAAGATGACGCTGCGCGTGCCCGTGGCCAAGGTCGCCTCGGTCGGCATGCGAAAGCTCGCCGACGAGACCACCGTGGCGAAGGCGCTCGACACCGTGCGCGGTCGCGCCCGCGTCAAGCGCACGATGTGGTCCCGCCGCGCCCAGGAATACGAGGCGAAGATCAACTCCGGCGACCTCATCGCCATCGCCGAGGTGGTGCGCGACCTGTTCCGTGCCGACAGCCAGCCCGAGCAGTCCTATTCCGAGCGTCAGCTCTACGAGGCGGCGCTCGACCGCATGGCGCGCGAGATCGCCGTCGTCGAGCAGATCTCCGAGACCGAGGCGGTCCGCCGCATCGAGGGCCAGCTCGCCAAGAGCCCGCGCCGCGGCGCCCGCACGGCGGAAGCCGGCGCGGAGGCCGAGGGCGACGCCGAGTCCGAGACCGACCTCGACGAAGAGCCGAGCGAGCAGGAAGAGGCGGCCTGACGGTCGCTTCCGGCAGCACGCCAGGCAGTGGGCAGTGAGACAGGGCGGCCCGCGGGCCGCCCTTTTCGCATTCGGGCCCGGTCCCGCAGCGGACCCTCCGGTCCGGCTCGCATGCCTGTCCAGAAAGAAAGTTGCCGCTGATCCGTAAGGCGAGCCTGCGCGTATCGTTGCCAAGGGGGCGCGAGGCGCGAGCGAGGACGCCATGGTCAACGCCGGAGGCAGCCGCAGCAGGTTGGAGCGCGCCGCATCGCGCGCGCCTTATCTCGAGCGCGAGGAAGAACACGCGCTCGCCGTGCAATGGCGCGAGGCGCAGGACCAGGTCGCCCTGCACCGCCTGACGCAGGCACACATGCGCCTCGTCATCGCCATCGCCGCCCGCTTCCGCCACTTCGGCCTGTCGATGAGCGACCTCATCCAGGAAGGCCACGTCGGTCTGCTGGAGGCCGCCGCCCGCTTCGAGCCGGAGCGGCAGGTGCGCTTCTCCACCTACGCCACCTGGTGGATCCGCGCCGCCATTCAGGACTACGTTCTCCGCAACTGGTCGATCGTCCGCGGCGGCACCTCCTCGGCCCAGAAGGCGCTGTTCTTCAACCTGCGCCGCCTGCGCGCCAAGCTGACGCGCGAGCCCGGCGCCATCACCCAGAGCGAGATGCACCGCACCATCGCTGACGCCCTCGGCGTCTCGCAGGCCGACGTCGCGGTGATGGACGCCCGCATGTCCGGGCCCGATACCTCGCTCAACGCCCCGGTGACGGACGGCGAGGGCAGCTCCGACCGCCAGGACTTCCTCGTCGATGCGGCGCCGCTGCAGGACGAGACGGTCGGCGAGGCGCTGGATGGCGCCCGCCGCACCGCCTGGCTCGGCAAGGCGCTCGCCGTGCTGAACGAGCGCGAGCTGCAGATCGTCCGCGAGCGCCGCCTGACAGAGGGCGACGGCGCGACGCTCGAGGCTCTCGGCGCGACGCTCGGCATCTCCAAGGAGCGCGTTCGCCAGATCGAGGCGCGGGCGCTCGAGAAGCTGAAGGCGGCCCTGCTCGCCGCCGAGTCCGACCGCGCGAGCTTCGTCGGCCACTGAGCCGGCGAGGGGGCCGGCCAGGGTGCTCGTGCGGGTAGCCGGGCCGCGCTTTCAGGCCCGGTGCAGGGCGTGCAACGCGTGCCACACTGGCCCCCGCCGGCCGCTTCCTGTAGGGGGAGGCGGCGGCCGTCCGTGATGACGGTCGCCATCGCCTCTGAAGGGTCGCCGGATGTCTCAGCCCGCCCAGATCTGGTCCGCTGCCGACTATGCCCGCAACGCCGGCTTCGTGCCGGCGCTCGGCGGCCCGGTGGTCGACCTGCTCGATCCGCGCCCCGGCGAGCGCATCCTCGATCTCGGCTGCGGCGACGGCGTGCTGACGGAAGAGCTCGCCGCCCGCGGCGCCATCGTCACCGGCTTCGACGCCTCGCCCGAGCTCGTCGCCGCCGCCCGCGCCCGCGGCCTCGATGCCCGCGTCGGCGATGGCCAGCGGCTGCCGTTCTCGCAGGCCTTCGACGCGGTGTTCACCAACGCCGCCCTGCACTGGATGCCCGACCACGCAGCGGTGGCGACCGGCGTGCGCCGGGCGCTGGTGCCCGGCGGCCGCTTCGTCGGCGAGTTCGGCGGCCACGGTAACGTCGCGGCGATCGTCACCGCGCTGATCGCCGTCCTCGAGCGCCACGGCGTCGACGCCCGCACGCGCATGCCGTGGACCTACCCAACCGTCGGCGAGTTCTCGCAGCTGCTGGAGGACGCCGGCTTCGAGGTGCTGTCGATCGCCGCCATCCCGCGGCCGACGCCACTGCCGACCGGCCTCGCCGGCTGGCTCGACACCTTCGCCAACCCCTTCCTCGGCGGTTTCACCGAGGACGAGCGCAACGACATCCTCGCCGCCGTCGAGGCGCTCTGCGCGTGGAGCCTGCGGGATCGCTCGGGTGGCTGGACGGCCGACTACGTCCGCCTGCGCTTCGCCGCCAAGCGGCTCGACTGAGGGACGTCCGGAACGCCGAGCCCGGACCAGGCGGGCGCCGGGTTGGACCCCACCGTCATCGGCCCTGAAGTCTCAAGCTCTGACGTCTTCCGCGTTCAGGCCTCTTCCTCATCGGCGCCGCCGGGACCGTGTGGCCGCCCCAGTGCCGTCGCCCGGAAGGCCGACGGGCTCGTTCCCGTCGCCCGCCGGAAGGCGCGGCTGGCGTGCGCCGGGTCGTCGAAACCGGCGGCGAGCGCCAGCATCGTGACGCTGCGGCCGGCGAGCCGCGGGTCGGCAAGGTCGCGCGCGAGCCGCTCGAGCCGGCGGGCGCGGATGCGCTCCGCCACCGTGCCGCCGGTCGCGGAAAAGGCCATGTGCAGATAGCGCGGCGTCACGTCGAGGAGGCTCGCGAGCCGTGTCGGCGTCAGCCCGGGATCGTCGAAGTGGCGGTCGATCAGGGCGCCGGCGCGCGCGCGCAGGCCGGACGCCCCGCTGGTCGCGGGGGGTGCCACCAGGCCGGCGAGGAGGTCGAGGGCGAAGTCGACCGATAGCCCCGCGGTCGATGCGCCGAGCCCGCCGGCGAGACGACCGAGCGCTGCGAGGTGGCCGGCGAGCAGCGCACCGTTGCCGGTGTCCGTCGCGATCCGCCCCCAGGGCGGCGTGCCCCGTCCGAGCGATCGCTCCAGCCGCTCGCGCGGCACCAGCAGCGTCAGCTTGTGCAGGGGGGCCGGCACGCAGAAGTCGATCGGCCGCGTGCCGTCCCAGAGGAACAGGTCGCCGGCGCGGAGCTCCACGGCGCCCTCGCCCTGGCGGACGTGCTCGCGACCGGACAGCACCAGCAGCAGGCCGGCATAGGCCCGCTCCGTGCGCCGGATCTCGCGCGCGCGGCGGTGGCCGGCGCAGGGCGCGCCGCGATACTCGACGAGCGTGCCGTCGCCGAGGCCCTGCCAGGCGAGGCGGACGCCGAACGGCTCCGGCCGGCACTCGG
This sequence comes from Pseudoxanthobacter sp. M-2, assembly GCF_046156265.1. Lineage (NCBI taxonomy): Bacteria > Pseudomonadati > Pseudomonadota > Alphaproteobacteria > Hyphomicrobiales > Segnochrobactraceae > Pseudoxanthobacter > Pseudoxanthobacter sp. M-2. The sequence goes on along the minus strand of NZ_JAWDIR010000033.1, from coordinate 68,191 downwards.
TCAGCGTCCACGGCAGGTGGACGCGGCTCAGCTCCGCCCGCACGCCCTCGCCGGCGTCAGACGGGGCGAGCCCCCGCGTGTCCCAGTGACCGTGCATCGCCGTCGTCCCGGCCGTTCCCCGCGCCGCCACCTCTGCGGGTGGTCGGCAACAGCGAGCCTACCACCGTGCCGCCCGGCTGACGACGGCGCCGATCAGCGGCGGTGTTCCCCGATGTCCAAGCCGGCCTTCCCTCCCGTCCAAGCGGCGGGGTCGCCGCGCCTCTAGGCTCGTCGGCGTCGCCGCCGATGGAAGAGCGGCGGTCACAACAGACCTTCGCGGGAGGAAACGGCGATGCGCCACGACGTCGAGTTCAGCACCGAGGACGGCGTCACTTTGCGCGCCTGGCACTATCCGGCCGAAGGCGTCGACGGGCCGGCTCCGATCGTCATCATGGCCCACGGCTTCTCGGCGACGCGCGAGATCCACCTTTCGGGCTTCGCCGAGGTGTTCCAGCGGGCCGGGCTCGGCGTGCTCGTCTACGACCACCGCAATCTCGGCGTCAGCGACGGCGCGCCGCGCGGCCACATCGACCCGTGGGCGCAGGTCAACGGCTACCGCGACGCGATCACCTTCGCCCAGACGATGCCGTCGGTGGATCCGGCCCGCATCGGCGTCTGGGGCTCGAGCTATTCCGGCGGTCATGTGCTGGTCGTCGGCGCCATCGACCGGCGGGTGAAGTGCGTCGTCGCGCAGGTGCCGCTCACCTACGGGCTCGAGACCGCCCGCCGCCTCGTCCGCGGCGACCACTGGGCGGGCCTGCGCGCCGCCTTCGACGCCGATCGCGCGGGACGCGCCCGCGGCGAGCCGGGCATGCGCATGCCGGTGACGGCGCCCGAGGGCCAGCCGTGCGCGTTGCCGACTGCCGACACCTACGAGTTCTTCACCCGCTTCGCCGCCGAGCACACGGACGCGTGGACGAACGAGGTGACGCTGCACTCGATCGAGCTCTTCACCGAATACGAGCCGGCCACCTACATCGCCCGCATCGCCCCGACGCCGCTGATGGTCGTCGTCGCGGCCGGCGACCACCTCACCCCCTTCGACCTCACCGCCCGCGCCTTCGAGGAAGCGCTCGAGCCGAAAGACCTCGTCGTGCTGCCCGGCGGCCACTTCGAGGCCTACACGGGAAAGCCCTTCGAGATCTCGTCTGCCGCCCAGTGCGCCTGGTTCAAGCGCCATCTGTGAGGCCGGCAGCGCGGGGTTTCCGGCCGCCGCCGGTCGTCCGGGCCGTCGAACAGCGACGGACGCTAGGCCGCGTCCGTCGCCGGCGGGGCGGTCTCGCCCGCCGCCGCCTCGAGACGCCGCCGCAGCGCGGCCGGCAACTGGCGCGCTGACTTGACCCGGGGGAGAGCCATCTCCCGGATCAGGGGAGCGACGTTGCCGTAGAGGTCCTCGTACTCATCATAGTTGTCGAAGCGACGGCGAGTGACGTTGTCGACGAAGGTCTCCGCCGGAACGCCCTCGGCCAGCACCAGGGCGTGATCGTCGAGCTCGATGTGATGGACTGTGAAGGTGTCGCCGAGTTCCTCGGCCGTCATCCTGACGATGGTCCGCCCGTTGACGAGCGCGCCTGCCTGGACGAGCAGCCCGTCGATGAGAAGGGCGTGATCGGCGGTGACGCGGAGGTCACGCACCGGCAACCCGTCTCCAAGCGCCCCAGCCGACAGTCGGATAGGCCGCACCGCCTCCGGCAACAGTGCCGATGACTGCGACTTCCGTCCGATCCAGCGGATGACCTGTGGGCGCCCTTCCACGGTGGTGACCAGAGATCCGGCCCTCAGGTCTTCGACCCTGCACTCCCCTCCGGGCACCGCGATCGTCGTGCCCGGGAGAAAGCAGGGCGGATAGCTCACCGCCGAGTAGCTCGGCAGAGGGTCACCGACTGAATACGAAGAATTGGTCGCGAGCTGTATCTGTCCGGTCGCGACGATCTGCAGGACCAACTCGCCATTATCGGTCAATCCCAAATAGATCTTGCCGCTTGTGACCCCGGTTCTCACTGCATCGCCGACTTCCAGGGGGTCTCCTTCCCATGAAACGGTAAAGGAGGAACCGCCTTGTCGTTCAACGGTGTTTTCAGCGGTATAGGAAACAAGCCGGAGGAAGTTTGCGCTGCCCATTGGCCCTCGTGCACCCAAAGGTTTCGGAAATCACCCGTATGAGGAGCATTTCACACACCCGTGTGCCGGAAAAGTCGAAAATTCGCGCCAAGGTTGAAAGGTGGGTGCGGCGAAGGTGCACAGGTCTCGGGAGCGTCAGGGGGGCAGTCCGTGCTTCGAGGGGGCACGGCGCCAGTCAGCGTCTGCGCGACGTCCCGGCGGTGCCTTCACCAGGCTTCGCCCGCCGCCCTCACCCCGGCCCGAACCGCCCCTCGCGCAGAAACCGCACCGTCTCCTCGATGACGCGGTCGTCGACGGGGAAGAAGGTGTGGCCGGCGTGGACGACGCGGTGGTCGGCCATGCCGGCAAGCCGCGTGCTCTCCACGGACACCTTGCCGTCGTGCGGGCGAGGCAGCACGAGGTTGCCGAACGGGTCGAGGGAGACGTCGCCGGCGAGCACGCCGCAGGGATAGTCGATCGGCCCGAACAGGTCCGCCACGGCCGCCTGGTCGGTGCAGAGCTCCTGGCCGACGGGTCCGGCGATCCAGCGATAGGGGGCGAGGCGGCGCAAGGCGTCAGCGACCTCGGAGCCGTGGTTGGGGGTCGCGAGCAAGACGACGCGGCCGAGCTTCTCCGGCCGGTGGCGCTTCAGGTAGGCGCGCGTGATCAGCCCGCCGAGGGAGTAGCCGATGAAGTGGATGGCCGGCGCGGCCGCGATGGCGTCGGCCACCGCCGGTGCCGACAGCGCCGCGTGGACGTGCTCGACGAGTGCCGCAAGCCCGAGCTTGGTCGAGGGGTAGCCGAGGTTGTGGACGGTGTAGCCCTCGGCCTCCAGCCGGCGCTCGAGCCGTCGCATCTGCCGCGGCGAGCGCAGGATGCCGTGCAGCAGCACGACGTGCTCGCCGGTGGCGACGGCAGGCGCCGCCGCACCAGCGACCGCGCCGTCGGCCGCGGTCCCCCGCACAGGATGGAGCTCGGTCGGCCTCAGCTCGAGCGCGGCTGCGGCACGATCCTGAGATAGGGCTTCAGCGTCTTCCATCCGCCCGGGAACTTCTCCTTCGCCGCCTCGTCGGAGACCGACGGCACGATGATGACGTCCTCGCCGTTCTTCCAGTCCGACGGCGTCGCCACCGAGAACTTGGCGGTGAGCTGCAACGAGTCGATGACGCGCAGGATCTCCTCGAAATTGCGCCCCGTCGAGGCCGGATAGGTCAGCGACAGCTTCAGCTTCTTGTCCGGCCCGATGATGAACACCGAGCGCACCGTCATGGTGTCGCTGGCGTTCGGGTGGATCATTCCATAGAGGTCGGAGACCTTGCGGTCGGCGTCGGCGATCATCGGGAAGTTGGGCGCGTGGCCCTGCGTCTCGGCGATGTCGGCGGCCCAGCGGCCATGGGCGTCGAGCGGGTCGACCGACAGCCCGATCACCTTGACGTTGCGGCGGTCGAACTCCGGCTTCAGCCGCGCGACGGTGCCGAGCTCGGTGGTGCAGACCGGCGTGAAATCCTTCGGGTGCGAGAACAGCACGCCCCAGGAGGAACCCAGCCACTCGTGGAAGTGGATGGTGCCCTCGGTCGTCTCGGCGGTGAAGTCCGGCGCGATGTCGCCCAGGCGGATCGTCATGGTGGCTCTCCCGTTTGTCGGAACCGCGGCCGGCATCGTCCGCCTGCTACGGCACTCACTCGTTTCGAAGGCGGCCGGAAGCCTATCGCAGCGGCGCCCCGGCGGCGAGCCGCGGGGTTTCCCGGAGGGCGCCACCGGGGGCATGGCGTTCCGCGTGGGACGCGTCCGGCGAAATGGGGGCGCCACGCACGCCGCCTTGCAGCGCCGAAACGGAATGTGAACCTTCGTGATGGAACCATGCATGGTGGTGCGGCGGCCATCGTGTTAGCCGGTTTCCCGCGGGGATGTCTCGAGTACCCGGTGGCGCTGGCTCGGCGCCGCCGTCGGAGATACTGCATGTTCCGTCCGCGTGTCGGCCGCCTCTCGGCCGCGCTCCTCTCCCTTGCGACCGTGATCGCCCTGTCGTTTGCCGACCCGGCCCGCGCCGGCGACGGCGTCGACGCCTGTGCCGTTCCGCAGGAGCTCCTCGGCTTCACCGGCGGCCTCGAGCGCACCCGCGCCCGCATCGCCAGCGGCGGCGCGGCGACGATCCTCGCGATCGGCTCCTCCTCGACCGAAGGCGTCGGCGCGTCCGATGCCGGCCACACCTATCCCGCCCGCCTCGCCGTCCACCTCGCCTCCCGCGTTCCCGGCGCGGCCGTTCGGGTGGTCAACCGCGGCGTCGGCGGCGAGGTGGTCGCCACCACCGCCGCGCGCCTCAGGACCGAAGTCGCCGCGGTAAGGCCGGACCTCGTCATCTGGCAGGTCGGCACCAACGACGCCGTGCGCGGCGTCGGCCTCGACACCATGGCCGCGATCGTCGAGGACGGGCTGGTCTGGCTCGAGGCCCAGGGCATCGACGCGGTGCTGATGGACCCGCAGTTCTATCCGCGCATCGCCGACAACGCCGGCTACCGGCAGGCGGTGACCGTGATCGCCGACCTCGCCGCCCGCCGGGGCGTGCCGCTGGTGCGCCGCTATGATGCGATGCGCTACTGGGCGGGCCGGCCGCAGCCGGTGTCGATGCTGTGGCGCGACGCCTTCCACATGAACGACCAGGGCTACGAGTGCATCGCCGGCATGATCGCGGGCAGCCTCGCCGCCCGCTGGAGCGAGGCGTCGGCGCCGGCCACCGGCACGGGTACGGCGGCCACGTCCGCCGCCGCGGCCACGCCCGCCCCGACGGCACCGGTCGGGCCGGCGATCTCGGCGCTGGGCGCCGGCACGGCCGCCCCGACCCCGGTGAAGAGCGCCGCCGCCCCGGTGGAGGCGACAGCGGCGATGGTGCAGTAGCGGCGATACGCGGGGTCTTTGCCGCGCCGGCCGCGCTCGCTACCTTCGGCGGCGCGCCGGGCGGCGGCGCGACGAGCACGCGAGGGCGAGCATGGTCACGATCGGCACCACCACCGGCACCGGCCAGCCCGTGCACGCGCCAGGCCGGGCGTCGAACGGCCTCGCAGCCTTCGCCATCGCGGCGCTTCTCGCGGCCGGCGGTCCGGCGCTGGCCGCCGACCGCGCCGGGGAATTGAAGACCTTCCGCGACTGGGTGATCGGCTGCGACAACACGCTCGCCTGCACCGCCCTCGGGATGGCGCCGGCGGACGGCGCCGGCTCCGCCTTCGTCAAGATCGCCCGCGCCGCCGGACCGGCCGCCGCGCCGGAGGTGAGCGTCGTCGTCTATGCCGAGACGACGCCGGCCGCGCCACGTCTGCGCCTCCGGCTCGACGGCGGCAAGGGGCCCGGCCTGCCGTCTGACGTGTTCACGGCCGAGCTCGACGGCGACTTCGTCCGCGCCCGCCTCACCGGCAGTGACGCGGCCGCCGTGATCGCTGCCCTGCTGCCGGCGAAGGGGCTTACCGTTGAACTGCTCGATGGCAGCAAGAGCCTGTCGTCCTCGCCCGTCTCGCTGTCCGGCTCGTCGGCGAGCCTGCGCTACATGGATGCGGAGCAGGGCCGCGCCGGCGGCGTCACGGCGCTGGTCGCCACTGGCTCCGCTGCCGCGAGCAAGGTCCCGGCGGCCCCGGCCGCCCCGGTCGTCACGGCGGTCGCGATGAGCGAGCTCTCGCCGCCGCCGAAGCGCCGCCCGGCCGGCATCCCCGCCGCCAGCGCCGACGACTGCCCGATCGACCCGAAGGAAATGGCCGTGACGCTCGCGGGCGACCGCACCTTGTGGGGCGTCTGCGTCAGCGCCGGCGCCTACAACTTCACCTACGAGTTCTGGGTCGCCGGCGCGGGCAAGCCGCAGCCGGCGCGCTTCGAGGTGCCCGGCGCCGGCGCCGTCATGTCGATGGGCGAGGACGACGATTACGCCGCCCTCGTCAACCCCGGCCTCTCCGACGACGGCATGGTGCTGTCGGCCTTCTCGAAGGGCCGCGGCATCGGCGATTGCGGCGGGTTGGCGGAGTTTGTGTTCGACGGCGAGCGCTTCCGCGCCCTCACGTACGCCGCGATGGACACCTGCATGGGCGTGCCGGCGGACGACTGGCCGGTGCTCTACACCGCCCGCCGCCGCTGAGGCGCGCGAGGCAACGGTCCAGCTAGGGCGTCGCCGGCTTTCCCGCGTGGCCGTCGGCGCAGTCGCCCGGGCGCTCCGCCTCGACGGTGGCGTGGGCGATAGCGAACCGCTCTGCGAGCCGCGCCTTGACCTTGCGCACCACCGGCGCCGTTTCCATCCCCTCGGCGACGACGACGTGCAGCGTCGCGTTGAGGCGGCCCTCGGCGAGCGTCCAGGCGTGCACGTGATGGGCCTCCTCGACCCCCGGCACGGTCGCGGCGAGATCGGCGGCGATCGCCGGTCCCTCCGCCCCCGCGGGCGCGCCCTCGAGCAGCACATGGGCGGATTCGCGCATCAGCGAGAACGTCGCGCGCAGCAGCAATCCCGCCACCACCAGCGACAGGATCGGGTCGATCGGCACCCAGCCGGTGAGCCAGATGACCAGCGCCGCGATCACCGCGCCGACCGAGCCGAGCAGGTCGGAGAGCACGTGCAGGATGGCGCCGCGGATGTTCATGTTGCGCTCGCCGCCGGCGAGCACGAAGAACGCGGCGATGTTGGCGCCGAGGCCGAGGAGCGCGACGATGCCCATCGTCTCGGCGTCGATCGCCACCGGCTCGGTGAAGCGCTGCACGGCCTCGATGACGATCCAGGCGGTGAGCAGCAGCAGCGCCACGGAGTTGGCGAAGGCGACCAGCACCGTCATGCGGTGGTGGCCGTAGCTCATCGTCGCCGAGGCCGGCCGCCGAACCATGCGGAAGGCCCACCAGGCGAGCGCCAGCGCCACCGCGTCGGTCAGCATGTGGGCGGCGTCGGCGAGCAGCGCCAGCGAACCCGACAGCACGCCGCCGACCGCCTCGACGAACATGAACGACACGGTGATCAGCGCCGCGATCGCAGTCCGCGTCTCGCTCGACGAGCCGTGCGAATGCCCCGCGTGCCCGCTGGAGCCGTGCGAATGGCCGGCATGGGAGTGGCCGGCATGGTCATGCCCGGCGTGACCCGGCCCGTCGTGGTCGTGGTGCGCGTGGCCGGCGTGGGCCGCGTGGTCGTGGCCCGCCGGCGGCTTGCCGTCATCGTCGCGGTGGTCGTGCGAACTCATCGGCGTACCCTCGGTGCTGTGGCGCGAGAGAGCCAGAAGCCGGGCTGACCGGCAAGGCTCGCCGGCTCGAACCTCCCCGGAAGGCAGAGGCTTCCGCCCGCCCGCTCAGCCGTGCGGCGACAGCAGCCGCGCCGCGCGCAGATACTGCGGCGGCAGCTCGGGCTTGCCGCCGAGCGCCGCCGTGGCGCGCAGGCCCCAGCGCGGGTCGGCGAGGAAGCCGCGGGCGAGCGCCACCAGGTCCGCCCGGCCGTCGGCGACGATCGCCTCGGCCTCGGCTGGCGTGGTGATCATGCCGACGGCGCGGCTCGCGACGCCGGCCTCCTTGCGGATGCGCTCGGCGAACGGCACCTGGAACAGCGGCGCCGCCGGCACCTTGGCCGTCGGGTTGATGCCGCCGGTCGAGGCGCAGACATAGACGACGCCCTCCGCCTTCAGGACCTTGGCGATCGCCACGGCGTCGTCGCCGTCGAGGCCGCCGGGGGTCCAGTCGGTCGCCGAGATGCGCGCGCCGAGCGGGATCCGCGCCGGCAGCGCCTTCCGCACGGCCGAGACGACCTCGCGCAGGAAGCGGGTGCGGTTCTCGAACAAGCCGCCATAGCCGTCCTCGCGGACGTTCGACAGCGGCGAGAGGAACGAGTTGATCAGGTAGCCGTGGGCGCAGTGCAGCTCGACGACGTCGAAGCCGATGCGCGCCGCGCGCTCCACCGCCTGGACGAACGCGGCGACGGTGCGGGCGATACCGGCCGCGTCGAGCGCCTCCGGAGCCGGCCGGTCGGGCGTCAGCGGCAGCGCCGAGGCGGCGACCGTCGCCCATGGGTCCTCGCCCGGCTTCAGGCCGTGATCGCCCTCCCAGGGGCGCGCCGTGGAGGCCTTGCGACCGGCGTGGCCGATCTGGATGCCGAACTTCGTGCCCGGCGGGGCCACCCGCTTCGCCGCGTCGATGACGCGCTTCAAGGCCGCCTCGTTGTCGTCGCTGTAGAGCCCGAGGCAGCCATGGGTGATGCGGCCGCGCCGCTCCACCGCCGTCGCCTCGACGACGACGAGGCCGGCGCCGGACATCGCGAGCGTCATCAGGTGCTGGTGGTGCCAGTCGTTCGCGGAGCCGTCGTCGGCGGAATACTGGCACATCGGCGCGACGACGATGCGGTTCTTCAGCGTCACCGGTCCGATGTCGAACGGCGTCAGCAGGGCTGCGGTCATGGCGTCATCCGGACTTGGGAAACGAGGAGGCGTCGGCCGGCGGGGAGGCGCGGCCGGAGGTGGCGACCCTAGACGAGCCACTATCGCCGTGCCAGCCGCGCCGGCGCGGGGCGGCTCTGCAGCGAGGGCCGGCCCTGAGCCCGCTCACCCCCCGGCGCGCAGGTCGTCGATCGACTTCGTCGGCGTGATCGCCTGCGGGTCGAGCTTGACGTGCAGCAGCGCCGGCCTGCGCGAGGCGATCGCGGCGGCGAGCGCCGGCGCAAAATCCTCGCCCGTCTCCACCGTCGCGCCGTGGGCGCCGTGGGCGCGGGCGAGGGCGGCGAAGTCCGGGTTCTTCATCGTCGTGCCGGAGACGCGGCCGGGATAGGCGCGCTCCTGGTGCATGCGGATGGTGCCGTAGATGCCGTTGTCGATGACGACCACCACCACGGCCGCCCCTGCCTGCATCGCGGTGGCGAGTTCCTGGCTGGTCATCTGGAAACAGCCGTCGCCGGCCAGCGCCACCACCACCTTGTCGGGATGAGCGAGCTTCGCCGCGATCGCCGCCGGCAGGCCGTAGCCCATCGAGCCGGACGTGGGCGCCACCTGCGTGCCGTAGCGGCGGAAGCGGTGGAAGCGGTGCAGCCAGATCGCGTAGTTGCCGGCGCCGTTGGTGAGGATGGCGTCCTCCGGCAGCGCCCGGAGCGCCGCCACCACGGCCGCCATCTGGAAGGTGCCCGGGTGCGCCGGCACCGTCTCGCTCCAGGCGAGATAGTCGGCGCGGGCGGTGCGGGTCGCCTCGCCCCAGCCGATCGCCGTCGGCGGCTGCAGGCCTTCGAGCGCGGCGGCGAAGGCCTGCGGGCTCGCATTGATGGCGAGCGAGGGCTGGTAGACCTTGCCGAGCCCATCGGCGTCCGGCAGCACGTGCACGAGCGCCGGCAGCGGCGCGCCGGGGGCCATCAGCGTGTACGACTGCGATGGCACCTCCGACAGCGGATCGCCGACGACAAGGAGCAGGTCGGCGTCGCGGATGCGGGCGAGCAGCTTCGGGTTGACGCCGAGGCCGAGGTCGCCGGCGTAGTTCGGGTGGTCGGCCGGAAACAGCATCTGCCGCCGGAAGGTGACGGCCACCGGCAGCTCGAAGCGTTCGGCGAAGCGCACGGTGGCCGCCACCGCCGCCTCCGACCAGCGGCCGCCGCCGAGCACCACCATCGGCCGCTCCGCCGCCCACAGCCGCTTCTGCAGCCGCGCCATGTCGGCGAGGCCCGGCCACGTCTCCACCGCCTCGACGCGTGGTGCGTCGGCCGCCTCCGCGACGCCCGTCAGCATGTCCTCCGGCAGCGCCACCACCACCGGCCCCGGCCGGCCCTGCATGGCGACGCGGAACGCCCGGGCGACGAGCTCCGGCACGCGCGCCGGATCGTCGATCTCCACCGCCCACTTGGCGAGCGTGCCGAAGACTGCCTTGTAGTCGACCTCCTGGAAGGCGCCGCGGTGGCGCATGCCGGTTTCGATCTGGCCGACGAACAGGATCATCGGCGTGCCGTCCTGCTCGGCGATGTGGACGCCGGCGCTGGCGTTGGTGACGCCCGGTCCGCGCGTGCAGAAGGCGATGCCCGGCCGGCCCGAGAGCTTGCCGTCGGCCTCCGCCATCATCGCCGCGCCGCCCTCCTGTCGGCAGACGACGAACTCGATGTCGCTGTCGCAGAGGGCATCGAGCACGGCGAGGTAGCTCTCGCCCGGCACGCCGAAGACGCGGCGCACGCCCTGGATGGCGAGCTGGTCGACGAGCAGGCGCGCGCCCGTGCGGGCGTCGGCGGGGCCCGTCACGAGGCCACCAGCATGCCGGCGGGGGCGCCCCCGGTGGCGAGATCGGCCGCCCTCGACCGCGGGTCCTCGGTGACGACGACGCGGTCGCGTCCGGCCGCCTTCGCCCGGTAGAGGGCGGCGTCGGCGGCGGCGACCACCGCGAGCGGGCTCGCGCCGTCGCGCGGCGCCTCGGCGACGCCGATCGAGATCGTCACGGGGCCCAGCATTTCGCCGGCGTGCACCACCGGCGCCGCCTTCAGCGCCTTGCGGAAATGGTCGGCGCGCTCGAACGCCTCGGCGGCGTCGGTCTCGTGCAGCAGCACCAGGAACTCCTCTCCTCCGAAGCGGCAGCCGACGTCGCCCTCGCGGAACTCGCTGGCGATCAGCTGGCCCACTTCCTTCAGCACGCGGTCACCCGCCTCGTGACCGTGACTGTCGTTGAATCGCTTGAAATGGTCGACATCCATCATCAGCACGGAGAACGGCACGCCGGAGCGGCGGGCGCGGGCGAACTCCTTGTCCAGCACCTCCTCGGCGAAGCGGCGGTTGTGCAGGCCGGTGAGCGGGTCGCGGATCGACAGCTCGCGCAGCGACTGGCGCAGGCGCACGTTGAAGAGGGCGAGGCCGATCGAGGCGATCGCCGTCTCCATGTCGTTGAGGAAGCGCCCGGCCGCCTCCGGACCCATCCCGCCGGTGGAGATGGTGATGACGCCGAGCGTCTGGCCCTGCACGAACACCGGCAGGCAAACGTGCCCATCGCCGGTCTCGTGCACGTGGCGGCAGCCGGGCCCGCCATAGCCGGGCACGTGGGAATAGGGGCGCCCGAGCCGCAGCGACCAGCAGGCGTCGGGAACATAGGTCGTCTCGCCGGCGATGCCTTCGCCCCAGCGCGCCGCTTCCTCCAGCACGTCCCGGCTCTGGCGCAGCAGGGCGGCAGCGCCCCGCCGGCCGAGGGTGAGGTCCGGCATCGTCGTCTCGAGGACGTGCATGGCCTCGTCCATCGTCTGGCAGGCCTGGATGAGCTCGGTGACGCGGGCGAGCGTCTCATCGAAATATTTGCGCGCCTCCAGGGCCTGGGCGCGACCGGTTGCTTCGGCCGAGACCGCCGAGAGCTCGCGCGTCCGCTCCTCGACCCGGTGCTCGAGATCATCCAGCACACGCCGCAGCTCACCCTCGGCCCTCTCCGAGGCCTGTTGCCGCTCCTCCAGCGTCGCCGCCATCTCGTCGAAGGCCTCGCCGAGGCGGCGCAGTTCGTCGGCGCCGCCGACCTCGCCGACCCGCACGCCCGTCTCGCCCCGCGTCAGCCGCTCGGCCGCCCGCACCAGGCGGCCGACGGGCTGGCGCACCGACCAGCTCGCGAGCGTGAAGCTCAGCGCCAGCACCACCGCGAGCAGGATGGTGACGCCGATGCCCGACCGCACCGCCATCGACCGCGCTTCCGCATAGAGGACCCGGGCGTCGTCGCCGACGGTGACGAACAGGGTCTGGCCGAACGCGTCCACGGACGCCGTGGCATAGACCTCTGCGTCGCTCGACAGCTGGCCGGCGCCGATCGCTGCGGGATCGCGCAGCCCGTCCAGAAACACCACGCGCTCACGGTCTGGCAGCGGCTTGCCGACGAGATCCCCGGCGACCGGCGACCGCGCCAGCACCATGCCGTCGCTCGCCCACAGGGTCACGTCGTGGGCGGAGATGGTCGCCTGCAGCGTCGTCGTGTCGAGGAAGCGCTGCAGGTCGACGCCGGCGACCAGGACGCCCTCGATCCCTCCGGCGGGGCCCTCGAACTGGATCGCCACCGGCACGACCGGCTTGCCGGAGAGCCGCCCGATCACCGCGGTCCCGACCTGGACGTTGCGCGACTGCAGGGCGTCCCGGAAATAGGCGCGGTCGGCGAGGTTGGCGGACTGGCTGCCGCCGATCGAGCAGATGGGATCGCCGCCCGTCGTCAGCACCGAGAGGCTGCTGAACAGGTCGTACTTGCCGGCGATGACGGAGAGCAGCTCCGGGCAGGAGCCGAGGCGGGTTCCCTGCAGCTGGTTGCTCGCCACCACGGTGAAGAGCATGTCCTCGACCGAGCCGATGGTGCGCTGCAGGTCCACTGCGATCACCTGGGCCTCGGCCTTCAGGTTCTCGTTGCGGATCATGTGACGGGAATTGTTGGTGTCGACGATCATCAGGCCGATCAGCACGGCGCACGGCACCATGATGACGACGCCCATCGACAGCATCCGCCCATGGATGCTGCCGAGAAAATGCTTCAGCCTGCCTACGCCCCCCACGCCCATCCCGCCCCTTGGTCCCTTCCGGCGTCCTGTTTCCGTCTGCCCGCGCTGGCTTGCGCGAGGCGGTCGCCGATAGGCGCCGACGCGGGCCCCCGCCCACGCGTCGACGGTCGCCCCGTCTTATCGGAAGACAATAGGACAATTGCCGGGCCGATTCACAGATCGGTTGCTTGCCGGAGGCATCAGCCCCCGCCGGGGGCGATCCGGTATCCCACCTCCAGGGTGCGTTCCGGCGGCAGGGCGAAGCGGTCGGCGGGGCGGGCGCCGTTGCGCTGCAGAACCACGAAGATCGCCCATAGAACGTCGTCGGGCGAGCGGATGCGCACGGGCATCAGCGGCCGCTCGGTGCCGGTGACATAGACCACCGCCGCCGGGTCGATGCCGAGATCGTGAAGAGCCGGCGCGATGGTCGCCGGCAGGTCGACGATCTGCATGTAGCCGAACCTGAGCTCGATGCGGGCGACCCGGGCGCCGAGCCGCTCCACCGTGATCTGCTCGACCGCCGGGATGCGCGGCCGGCCCATGACCCGCACCGAGACGACGACGGCGCGCGCGAAGACGGCACCGATCTGCTCGTTGAGGCGGGCGAGCGCGACGGGCACGGCCGTGCCGGAGCGCGACAGGAACGCCACCGGCCGCTCCAATGTCGGCGTGGCCGCGTCGAACAGCGCCGCCTCGTCGGCGAGGTCGCGGGCCCGCTCGTCGAGTGCCGTGATCGTGCGGCCGGTGCCGAAGCGCCACGCCGACATCACCAGAAGCACCACCGCGGCGAGCGAGACGGGCAGCCAGCCGCCGGTCTCGAACTTGCTGGTGTTGGGCAGGAAGAAAGCGAGGTCGAGAGCGAGCAGCGCCACCCCGACTGCGATCGCGGCAGAGCGCGACCACCGCCGCAGCATGATCTGGGCGGCGACGAACAGGATCGTCGTGGTGATCATCGCGGTCGCCACCGCCAGCCCGTAGGCATCGGCCAGCGCATCGGAGGAGCGGAAGCCGATGACGGTGGCGATCGACAGCACCGCGAGCAGCACGTTGAGGCTGCCGATGTAGACGTGGCTCTCGTTCTGGTCGGTGGTGTGGGTGATGGAGACCGGCATCAGGAAGCCCGTCTCCATCGCCTGCTTGGCGAGGCTGAAGACACCGGTCACGACCGCCTGCGAGGCGATCACGGTGGCGAGGGTGGCGAGCAGCAGCAGCGGCAGCTGCATCCACCCGGGCGCCAGCAGGTAGAACGGGTTGCGCAGGGCGTCATGGTCGGCGAGCACCAGCGCGCCCTGGCCGAAATAGTTCAGCACCAGCGCCGGCATCGCCACGAAGAACCAGGCGCGTGCGATCACCGGCCGGCCGAACTGGCCGAGGTCGGCATAGAGCGCCTCGCCGCCGGTGATGGCGAGGAACACGGCGGCCAGGATGATACCGGCCCGGGCAGGGTCGCTCGACAGCAGCGCGAGCCCGTGGCGCGGGTCGAGCGCCACGAGCACGTGCGGATTGCCGGCGATGGCGACGAGGCCGAGCACCGCCAGAACCGCGAACCACACCAGCATCACCGGCCCGAACAGGGCGCCGATGCGGTGCGTTCCGGCGCGTTGCGACAGGAAGAAGCCGGCGAGCACCGCCACCGTCAGCGGCACCACATAGGGCGTCAGGCTCGGTGCCGCGAACTCCAGTCCCTCGATCGCCGACAGGACCGAGATCGCCGGGGTGATGACGCCGTCGCCGAACAGCATGGCGGCGCCGACCAGCGCCACGATCACCAGCCAGCGCGAGGGATTGTCCTCGCGCCGGTTGAGTTTCAGCAGGTTGGCGAGGGCGAGGACGCCGCCCTCGCCGTCGTTGTCGAGCCGCAGCACCAGCCCGACATATTTCACGCCGACCGACAGCACGATCGCCCAGACGACGAGCGACAGCACGCCGAGGATGGAGGCGATGGCGAGGTCGGGCGCCGCCGTGGCCGCCTCGCGGAAGGCGTAGAGCGGACTGGTGCCGATATCGCCGAAGACGATGCCGAGAGCCGCCACGGTCAGCGGCAGCCGTGTCTTCGACGTCTGCATGCCGTTCCCCGCCGCCCGTGCTGCACCGCGGCGAGATTAGCCGGTTCGCTCGCCCGCACAACCGCTTGGCGGGATGTCAGGCGCGCTTCGGGTGGTAGGTGCCGAAGCTCCACAGGTGGCCGTCGGGATCCCGGCAGGAATATTCGCGCGAGCCGTAGGGCGTGTCGGCGAGCTCGCGCACGATGACGGCACCGGCCGCCTTGGCCCGCTCGTAGTGGGCATCGATGTCGTCGACGTGCACATAGAGGCCGAGTTTGGCGCTCGCCCAGGGATTGTCCGGGTCCGGCGTGCGCGGCTCGCCGCCGAGCATGATCATGCCGTCGTCGCCGAGGGTGAGCTCGGCATGGGCGACGGTGCCGTCCGGCGCGGCGTGAACGGCGTGGCGTCGGAAGCCGAAGGCCGTTTCCAGCCAGTCGATGGCGGCGTGGCCGTCGCGGAACTTCATCGCCGGAAAGATCGTCGGGGTCGGTCGGTCGGAATCGGAGGTCATCGGCTGGCTCCTTTGCGTGCGGCCGTTTCGGCCGCGCAGGGTCCCGTCCCTGGGGCGGACTGCCCGCCCGCGCGGGCAACGGCGTGGACGGTCGCCGGTTCCCGCGGTGCCGTCTTGTCGGAATGGAACCTCAGTGCGCGACGCGATCAGCCGGGGGCTTCAGGCGGCGACGCCGAGGCCGCCCGTGCCGAGTGCTGCCGCATAGGCGCCGGGGGTCGTTCCGGCGAGGGCCCGGAACTCGTGGCCGAGGTGGGCCTGGTCGGCATAGCCGCAGGCCGCCGCAAGGTCGGCGAGCGACGTCGCGGCGCCGATGAGGCCGACCGCGCGCTCGAAGCGGGCGATGCGGGCGAGCGTCTTCGGGGCGAGGCCGAGCTCGGCGCGGACGCGGGAAGCGAGATGCTTGCGGCTCCAGCCGGCCTCGTCCGCCAAACGGGCGATCGGCACGGCGCCATGGCTCGAAAGGATGCGGGCGAGGGCGTGCCTCACCGCCGGGGCCGGCCGCCGCGTGGCGGCAAGCCGCGCCGTCAGCACGCCATCGAGGAGGTCGAAGCGCGCCGCCCAGTCCGGCGACAGCGCCAGCCGCTCTTCGAGCCGCCCCGCCTCGGCCCCGAGGAGGTCGGCGAGATCGACGACGTGGTTGGCCGCTTCCGCTGCCTGCCCGGAGAACAGCACGGCGGCGCCGAGCGGCGTCAGGTCCGCCTGCACGCCCGCCTGCGGGCCGGCGTAGGCGGTGACGACGGCGTGGTCGTGCAGCCCGGCGAGGAAGCTCGTCACCCGTCGCCCGCGCTCCGGCGCACCCGTGGGGGCGACGTCGATCACGGGTCCGAAGGAGATGATCAGCGGCAGCCCGGTGAACGGCACCTGCAGGCGCCGCACCGCGTGGGCGGCGTGCTCGGTGTAGCCGACATAGCCGCGCACGAGGCCGGCGAGCGCCGCGGCCGGGGCGCGCGTGGCGATCTCGAAGCGGTGCTCCGGCCCGTCGTGGCGCCTGAGCGCGATCGGCGGTCCGCCGGACATCGCGCGCCTCCTCAGCGTCGGTGGCGTGGAGGCCAAGCCTACGCCGCCCGGCCGCCGCCGTCACGCGGCCGCTTGCTACCGCACCGGGTAGCCGCGCTCGATGTTCGGCAGCAGCACGCAGACGAGGCCGAGCAGCGGCAGGAAGGCGACGGCCTGGTAGACGAAGCGGATCGAGGTCTCGTCGGCGAGCCAGCCGAGCGCCGCGGCGCCGATGCCCGACAGGCCGAACGACAGCCCGAAGAACAGCCCGTTGATCGCGCCGACCCGGCCGGGCACGAGCTCCTGGGCATAGACGACGATCGAGGTGAACGAGGACGAGATGATCAGCGCGATGATCACCATCAAGGTCGCCGTCCAGAACAGGTCCGCATAGGGGAGCAGCAGCGCGAACGGGATGGCGCCGAGCACCGAGAACCAGATCACCACGCGCCGGCCGAAGCGGTCGCCGGCCGGGCCGCCGAGCAGGCCGCCGGCGGCGTTCGCCCCGAGGAAGAGGAACAGGTAGAGCTGCGCGTCCTGCACGGGAAGCGCGAACTTGTCCATCAGGTAGAACGTCAGGTAGTTGCCGAGGCTCACCGAGTAGACGAACTTCGAGAACACCAGCAGCGCCAGCACGAAGATGATCCACCGCACCTTGGTGGATGAGTAGAGCATCTTCGCCACCGCCTTGCCGCCGCCGCGGGCGGCGAGCGCGCGGCGCTTGGCGGCATACCAGGCGCCGATGCGGGCGAGGATCACCATGGCGGCGAGCGGCAGCAGCGCCATCCAGGCGATCGAGTCCTGGCCGAGCGGCAGAACGATGAAGGCGGCGAGCAGCGGCCCGAGCGCCTGGCCGACATTGCCGCCGACCTGGAACACCGACTGCGCCAGCCCGTGCCGCCCGGCGCCGGCGGTGCGCGCCATGCGGGCGGAATCGGGGTGGAACACGGACGAACCGATGCCGATCACCGCCACCGCCGCGATCAGCGCCAGGTAGGAGTGCGCGAAGGCGAGCCAGACGAGGCCGGTCAGCGTGAAGGCCATGCCGACGGCGGTCGAATAGGGCTGCGGATACTTGTCGGTGAACATGCCGACGAAGGGCTGCAGCAGCGACGCCGTCAGCTGGAAGGCGAGCGAGATCAGGCCGATCTGGAAGAAGTCGAGCTGATAGTTGTCCTTCAGGATCGGATAGATCGCCGGGATCAGCGACTGCACCGCGTCGTTGAGCAGATGCGCGGCGCTGATCGCCAGAAGCACGCCGACGGCGGTCCGCTCGGCCGCGGCGGCGGGGGCGGCGGCGGTCAGCGACGGCAGCACGGGGGCGTTCGGGTCTTCGGCGTTGACGCTCACGACGGCGACTTTCCTGGACGACGCAGCGGGGCAGTCGGCGCGGAGGTGGCGCGCGGGACCGTCGGCTGAGGGCGGCGGGAGCGGCGCCCGAAGGGCGTGTATACTTGAGCGTCGCCGTGTCGGCAATCTTACGGCGCGCGCCGGTTGCCGGATCGACCGCGATCGGCTATGGCTCCGGGAGGCCGTGCGGCATTTCGCCCGCGCGGCCGCCGGTTGCGTCCGTGGCGGCTTGCGGGCGCTTCCGAGTTGTCGTTTCTTCGCTGCCGTCGTCGTGGGCGCCGATGCTGCCGTCGCCCCATCAGAGATCTGGAACCGTGTCCGAGCGCACGACCCGCCTTCTGCTGCTGCCGAACGCCGCCCTTCCGGGTGGCCGCCTCGGCGCGCGTGCGCGTCTGCTCGCCCTTCCGCTCCTCCTTAGCCGCCCCTGAGAGCCGGCTGGCCCGCATACGGGCAGGCACTCAGGGGTCGAAGACCGCCACAGGACGACAGAGACCAGAGGTCCGCCGCGCATGAGCCGCGGCCGCGACCGACCAGCAGACGAGACACCCGATGAACGCCCCCTCCGCAGCCTCCACGCCCGTATCCGGCACCCGCGACCGCGTCGTCATCTTCGACACCACCTTGCGCGACGGCGAGCAGTCGCCGGGCGCCTCGATGACGCTGGAAGAGAAGATCCAGGTCGCCGAGCTCCTCGACGCGATGGGCGTCGACGTCATCGAGGCCGGCTTCCCGATCGCCTCGATCGGCGACTTCGAGGCCGTCCAGGAGATCGCCAAGCGCATCGAGCGGGCCGTCGTCTGCGGCCTCGCCCGCGCCGCCTTCGGCGACATCGACCGCGCCGCCGAGGCGATCAAGCCGGCCCAGCGCGGCCGCATCCACACCTTCATCGGCACCTCGCCGCTGCACCGCGAGTTCCAGCTGCAGCTGGACAAGGAGCAGGTCTACGAGCGCGTCGTCGCCTCCGTCACCCGCGCCCGCAACCACGTCGAGGACGTCGAGTGGTCGGCGATGGACGCCACCCGCACCGAGCACGACTTCCTGTGCCGCTGCGTCGAGGCGGCGATCAAGGCCGGCGCCACCACCATCAACATCCCCGACACCGTCGGCTACGCCACGCCGGAGGAGTATTTCGCGCTCATCCGCATGCTGATCGAGACGGTGCCGAACGCCGACAAGGCGGTGTTCTCCACCCACTGCCACGATGACCTGGGGCTGGCGGTGGCGAACTCGCTCGCCGGCGTGCGCGCCGGCGCCCGCCAGATCGAGTGCACCATCAACGGCCTCGGCGAGCGCGCCGGCAACGCCGCGCTGGAGGAGGTCGTGATGGCCATCCGCACCCGCGCCGACGTGCTGCCCTACGAGACCGGCATCGTCACGCCGATGCTGCTGCAGGCCTCCAAGCTCGTCTCGGCGGTGTCGAGCTTCGCCGTCCAGCACAACAAGGCGATCGTCGGCAAGAACGCCTTCGCCCACGAGTCCGGCATCCACCAGGACGGCATCCTGAAGAACGCCGAGACCTACGAGATCATGCGGCCCGAGCACGTCGGCGTGAAGCAGACCTCGCTCGTCATGGGCAAGCACTCCGGCCGCCACGCCTTGCGCGAGAAGCTGAAGGAGCTCGGCTACGAGCTGGGTGAGAACGCCTTCTCCGACGTCTTCCGCCGCTTCAAGGACCTGGCCGACCGCAAGAAGCTCGTCTACGACGAGGACATCGAGGCGCTGGTCGACGACGAGATCTCGATGCAGAGCGAGACCGCCCGCGTCATCGCGCTCACCGTCATCGCCGGCACCGGCGGCCCGCAGAAGGCGATCATCACGATGGACGTCGAGGGCGTCCACGTGACGAAGGAGGCCTCGGGCTCCGGCCCGGTCGACGCCACCTTCAACGCCATCCGCGAGATCATCCCGCACACGGCGCGGCTGTCGCTCTACCAGGTGCACGCCGTCACCGAGGGCACCGATGCGCAGGCCGAGGTCTCCGTCCGCCTCGAGGAGGACGGCAAGATCGTCAACGGCCGCGGCGCCGACGTCGACACGCTGGTCGCCTCCGCCAAGGCCTACGTCTCGGCCCTCAACAAGCTGTCGGTGCGCCGCCAGAAGGGCCGTCCGGCCGAGGTGATGAAGGCCTCCTGAGGGCCGGCACGCGGCAGCCGCCGCAGACCGCGGGGGCATCAAGCGCCCTCGCGCTGCACGGCTCGGCTGTTTCGCCCGCACGGAACACAACTCTCCCGCCATCGGAGCTTCGCGTTCCGGTGGCGTTTTCCTATGGTGGGGGACCCTTGCGTTTCCGGGAGTAGTCCGCATGACCGTCTTGCGTCGCCGTCCCCCCGCTCGCCGCGCCGCTGGCCTCGCCCTCCGCCAGGCCGCCGCGGCCCTCGCCGCCGTCCTGCTTCTCGCTCCGCTCGCCGCCACGTCGGCGCTTGCCGAGGGCGGTGGCCAGAAGCGCTCCGCCCAGCTCAACGCCGCCTTCGGCCTCGGCTTCCAGCAGGAGCGGCCGGCGCCCGAGCGCCCGCCGGCGCAGCCGACGCAGGTGATCATGGCGCGGCCCGGCACCGCCGCCTGGAACGAGGCCTGCGCCGCCCGCTACCACAGCTTCGACCCCGCCTCCGGCACCTATCTCGGCTTCGACGGCAAGCGCTACCGCTGCCGGTGAGGGGGCATTCTCGGCAGTCGGCAGTGGGGAGCAGGCAGTAGGCAATAGGCCGTGGGGAGGGGGTGGCTCGGCGCGGCGCCGGACGCGTCTTCCCCCTCTCCCGGCCGAAGGCGGGGATAGGGTGCCCGAAGGGCGGGTGAGGGCGCCCGGCAAAGCCGGGCGTGGCGGCACTACCGGCGCCCCCAGACCGCGCGACGAAGCCACCCTCCCCTTGAGGGGGAGGGTCGACGCGCGCAGCGCGGCGGGGTGGGGTGACCGCGGGCGGGAGCCCGCCTACGACTTCGCTCTCAGCCACGGCTGCAGGTCTTTCCGCCGCCTCCCGGCGGCGCCACCCCACCCCGGCGACCTTCGGTCGCCGACCCTCTCCCTCCAGGGGAGGGTGGGGCGCCACAAAGTGATCTTCATCACAAATCCCCCCTGCCGAAGACTATCTCCCCTCTAAACCTTCAAACCGAACAAACGTGACCGTCGTCACGCCGCGGAACGTCGCCCGCTGGCATCGTCTGGACATGAGGAAACGGGGTCGAACGGACCTCTCCTCAGTAAAGATGAATTCCAGCAGAGGACGACGAAGATGTTCACGAAGAAGATCGATGTGACGTTCGTCACGAAGACCGCCGCCGCGATCGCCCTGTGCGCGACCGTCGCCGTCGGCGGCATCGCCGCCTCGACCAGCGAGGCCGAGGCCGGCCACCGCCACCACCACTACTGGGGCGGCAACGCCGCCGCGGCCGGCGCCTTCGGCTTCGCCGCCGGTGCCATCGTCGGCGGCGCCCTCGCCCAGCCGCGCTACTACTACGCCCCGGCGCCCCGTCCGGTGCGGGCCGGCCTGCGCCCGTGGTCGCGCAGCTGGTACGAGTACTGCGCCAACCGCTACCGCTCCTTCGACGCCCGCACCGGCACCTTCGTCGGCTATGACGGTCGCCGTCATTTCTGCCGCTGACGCGGTCGCGGTCTCGCGGCGAGCCTTCGGCCCGGCTGACCGCCCGATGCGGGCGCGACGCCAGACGGCCCCGGCTCCGCCGCGAGACGGCACCCGATCGCCAGCGCCCACAGTGGCGCGGGACGACACGGGCCAGGTGCCGTGCGCCGGCCGGATGACTTCATCGGGCCAGAGGCTCCGCACAGGCCGGAGGCGGGGAGGCCGGCAGGCCGACCGCCGACATCCGTGATCGCAGGCTCCGCGCGCCACTCGATTTCCTCGGGGAGGCTCGCATGCACTACGCAGTCAAGGATCATCGGGTGAAGCGCGGCACGAGTGCCGTCGACTACACCGCCACGCCCAACAAGGGCGGCACCATCACGCCGGAGGCGATCGTCCTGCACGACACCGCCGGCCGCCTCGACCACCGCTCGTCGGTGGGCTGGCTGTGCAACCCGGACGCCCGCGCCAGCGCCCATTTCGTCGTCGGCCGTGCCGGCGAGGTCGTGCAGCTCGCGCCGACCAACATCTCGACCTGGCACGCCGGCGCCTCGAGCTTCAACGGCCGCTCCAACGTCAACGGCTTCTCGATCGGCATCGAGATCGTCAATCCGGGCATCATGCAACCCGCCGTCGGCAACGGTGCCCGCGCCTGGTTCGGCCAGGTGTTCCCGATCGGCGAGCACGGCATCGAGCATCGCGCCACGCCGCAGCACGGCGCCGGCCTGTGGATGCCCTACACGGAAGCCCAGATCGAGACGGTCGCCGCGCTCTGCCTCGCCCTCCGCGAGGCCTATCCGTCGATCGCGGCGCTCACCACCCACTGGGCGATCTCGCCGGGCCGCAAGGTCGACACCAACCCGCTGTTCCCGCTCGAGGCCGTCCGTGCCCGCGTCATGGGTCGGCAGGACGTCCCGGCGCACGGCGACGACACCGACGCCGTCACCACCGTCGGCGTCAACTTGCGCCGCTGGCCGAGCCTCGGTGACAATGTCATCCAGGTGCTGGCGAAGGGCACACGGGTCAGGGTGCTGCGCTCCGGCGTCTTCACCAACGGCGAGGAGACGGCGCGCTGGTACCTCGTCGCCACCGGCGACAACGAGGGCTGGGTGCACGGCACCTATCTCGACCTCGACTGAGGCCGGCCGCCGCCGCGGCGGCTGGTCGACGCCGGTCTCCGCGGGCTCGATTATCGCGTTTGCTCACGTGCGTGCGTTCGGCGGGATGTGCCGGTCGCCACCTCGGCGACGCCCGTCCCGCCACCAGCCGCCTGCGGCCTTGGATCCCCGCCGGGGGTCTCCGTCGGGCGGTGGACGAGGCTCGCCTCGCCCTGGGGGAGGAAACCGTCATGGATGCTCTGAAAGCGATCGTCGAGAATGCTCCGGCGATCATCGGTGCGGCGAGCCAGTCGCGGTTCGGCATCGTCGCCCTCGTCTGCCTGGTCATCGCGGTCGCGACCGTCGTCTATCTCGCCGTGACCCCGAAGACCTCGCCCTGGCTCGGCCTCGCGGCGCTGGCGCTGCTGATGTTCGGCACGCTCGGGCTGTCGGTGGTGTCGCTCTATGTCGGCGCGGGCCGTGCCCTCGACCTCGCCGACGCCCGCGTCATCACCTTCAAGACGCCCTATTTCGACACCGCGACCAGCCGCTACCGTCTGCTCAACGCCACCATCACCCGCATCGACGCGACCGTGTGGCGGGAGTTCCAGCAGCGGCCCGACGGCAACGCCGAGTTCCGACACGTCATCAAGGCTGTCGAGCCGGACCGGATCCTGTTCGCCCGCGCCCCGAACGGCAGCGGCCAGACAACCGACCCGACCGAACTCGCCGTCGACATCACCAACCGCGAGCTGTGCTTCCGGGCCGGTCCGGACGCGAGCACCTGGGAGTGCCCCTACGCGCTCGCCGCCATCCAGTGAGGGTGGGGGGAAGGGAAGGCGAAGCCGAACGGGCGGCTTCGCCTTCTTGGATTTGTCAGCGCCAGCGGTCAAGTGCGCGGCGTTGTTGCCCTGTTGCGTCGATACGAAGTATGGGTGGCCCCACGAGGGGCGCTCCATGTCCAAGCGATTGATCGAAATCTGCGTCAAGCGGCAGAAGTTCTATTCTCAGATCGACGAAGAATTCTTCTTCTCCTGGATCGGGAGAGTCAGCGACGCCATAAACATCGATTGTGTCCACGATGAAATATGGATTTGCATTCCAAGAGCGCATTTGCGCAAGACGCACCTCCGAGAGTTAGTCGCGATGGCGGCGCGGTATGGCTTCGGCTTGCAAGCCCTGAGAGAACTCGAAGGTATCAAGAAATACGATTGGTTGTTTGACGAAGGGAAGTTCTGGCATCGCCTCCTCTGACGCGAATGCGAAGCAGAGGCCTCGGAACTCCGCACCCGGCACCGATCCGCGAGAATCCTGCGCCGCCGCCTGGCCCTGTGGCCTGTTGCGGAGACGATAGGAGAGCTTGCAGGCGCTGCCGGCGCCGTCTAGGGCTGCGCGATCGGTTCGCGTGTGCGAGTTTGAGAAGGATTGCCTGAATGCAGGACGCCAACACCCGCGGCACGCTCGTGCTGCCGTTCCTCGGGCCGATCTACCGGCTGCTGTCGGGCCCAGCCGAGACGCTGCTGCGCGTCGTCTGCGGCGTCGCGCTGGTGGTGCACGGATTGCCGAAGATCCTCGATCCGTTCGGCGCCGCCGGCATGGTCGAGAGCATCGGCTTCTGGCCGGGATGGCTGTGGTCGGTGCTGCTCGCCGTCGGCGAGCTCGGCAGCGGCGTACTCCTGATCATCGGCTTCCTGACGCGGCCGGCCGCGGTGGTCGCCACGATCATCCTGCTCGTCACCGTCTACTACCACTGGATCCAGCTCGACCAGGGCTGGGCCGGATCGGAGAAGTCGATCCTGTGGGCGGCGGTGACGATCTTCTTCGCCGTCAACGGTGCCCGCACGTTCTCGGTCGACCGCATCGTCGGCCGGCAGTTCTGAGCAGCCTGGACGCCTGAAGACGACCGCGCGGGACGACAGCCCCGCGCGGTCCGCGTGTCAGCGCACAGACGGCGCCTCAACGCACCAAGTCGCGCCTCACCGCACCAGAATGTTGCGGAACTGCCAGGGGTCCTCGTGGTCGAGGTCTTCCGGGAACAGGCCGCCGCGGCCCTCGAGCGGCGTCCAGTCGGTGTAGATGCCGACGACGGGCCCGAGATAGGGCCGCTGCACGTCGAGGCAGCGCGCGAAGTCCATCTCGTCGGCCTCGACGATGCCGGCCTCGGGGTTTTCGAGCGCCCACACCATGCCGGCGAGCACGGCGGACGTGACCTGCATGCCGGTGGCGTTCTGGTAGGGGGCGAGCTCGCGCGCCTCCTCGATGGTGAGCTGCGAGCCGTACCAGTAGGCGTTCCGGGCGTGGCCGTAGAGCAGCACGCCGAGCTCGTCGCGGCCGTCGACGATCTCGTCCTCGGTCAGGATGTGCCAGGACGACTGCATCTTGCCGCCCGAGCCGAACATCTCGTGCAGCGACAGCACGGCATCGTTCGAGGGGTGGTAGGCGTAGTGGCAGGTCGGCCGGTAGACGACCTCGTCGCCCTCGCGCAGCGTGAAGTAGTCGGCGATCGAGATCGCCTCGTTGTGGGTGACGAGGAAGCCGAACTGCGGGCCGGGCGTCGGGCACCAGGTGCGCACGCGCGTGTCGGCGCCGGGCTGCATCAGGTAGATCGCCGCGCCGCAGCCGGTCTCGTGGGTGCGGCCGGTCTCCGGCATCCAGCGCTCGTGGGTGCCCCAGCCGAGCTCGGCCGGCTGCAGGCCTTCCGAGACGAAGCCCTCGACCGACCAGGTGTTGATGAACTTGTCGAGCGGCTTCGGATTGCGCGCCCGCTGGGTGTCGCGCTCGGCGACGTGGACGCCCTTCACCCCGAGGTCGCGGGCGAGCCGGGCCCAGCCGTCCTTGTCGGTCGGCGTCGGGTCGTCGCGGCCGAGGTCGGCGGAGAGGTTCACCAGCGCCTGCTTGACGAACCACGACACCATGCCGGGGTTGGCGCCGCAGCACGACACCGCCGTCGGTCCGCCGGGGGAGCGCGTGCGGGCGTCGAGGACGCGCTGGCGCAGCGCATAGTTGGAGCGCTCGCCGGGTCCCATCGACTTGTCGAAGTAGAAGCCCTTCCACGGCTCGGCGACGGTGTCGATGTAGAGCGCGCCGAGCTCGCGGCAGAGCTCCAGGATCGCTACCGACGAGACGTCGACCGAGAGGTTGACGCAGAAGCCGCGGCCGCCGCCGGAGGTCAGCAGCGGTGCGAGCAAGGCGCGGTAGTTGTCCTTCGTCACCTCGGCCTGGACGAAGCGCACGCCGTGGCGGTCGAGCAAGGTCTTGTGGCTGGCGTCGGGGTCGATCACCACCATGCGGCCGCGGTCGTATTCGAAGTGCCGTTCGATCAGGGGCAGCGTGCCGCGGCCGATCGAGCCGAAGCCGATCATCACGATCGGGCCGTCGATGCGGCCGTGGATGGTGTCTGTGCTCATGGCGAGCCCCCTGTTCTGGCAGTCTCCGAGCCGCCTCGCGGCGGCGACGGCCGTTTCTGAAGCGTGTTCCATGACGGGTCAATGACGCAGCACTGTGGCGGCCCGTGTCGCCGTCTGCACGAGCCCGGCGGAACCTACGTGGCTCGGGCGGCGTTTGCAGTGCACGACCGGCGATCCCGCCGGTTCGCCAATTTTCGGAGATCATCCATGAGCTTGCGCCCGTTCGCGGCGATCGCTGCCGCATGCCTTCTCGCCTTCGGCGTCGCCGCCTGCGACAACACCGTCCGCGGGGCCGGCAAGGACATCAATCAGACCGCCGACGCCGTCGGCGACAGCGTGAACTGAGGATCCTCGAACCGAGGATCTTCCCCCTCCCCCCTCGTGGGGGAGGTGGCCGGCGAAGCCGGCCGGAGGGGGCCGCCGCGCGCTGGCGCGGCGGTACGGCGTCAGAGACCGCCGAACCGTTGCACCGCCGTCGGCTGACGCCGCCGGCGGCCCTCCCCGGACCGCTCACGCGGTCCGACCCTCCCACGAGGGGAGGGTGAACACCGCCTACCCCCCGAACAGGCTCTTCAGAAAGTCCCCCCCACCCGCCGGCGGAATGACGCGGCTACCGGCGCGCGCCTCGCCGTTCGCGGTGCCGGCCGGCAGCTGCGGCATCACCGGCGACGGGCCGTCGACCGGGATCTGCGCCGCCGCCACCGCCGCCTCGCGCGCCGCCTGGGCGCCCGGCAGCTCGGCCACCTGCATGCCGTCGTGGATGCGCGCCATCAGCTGGCCCCATAGCGCCGCCGGCAGCACGCCGCCGGTCGCCTTGGTCGGCTTGCCGTCGTCGTTGCCGAGCCAGATGCCCGCCGTGAAGTAGCCGGTGTAGCCGACGAACCAGGCGTCGCGCAGGTCCTGGCTGGTGCCGGTCTTGCCGCCCGCCGGCCAGCCGGGGATGCGCGCCCGCTGCGCCGTTCCGGAGATCAGCGCCTCCGACAGCATCTCGTTCATCTGGCCGATCTGGGCGAGGTTGACCACCTGCCCCGGCCCCGAGCCGCGCTTCTCGTAGAGGAGCGTGCCGTCCTCCGTCTTGATGCGGCGGATGACGTGCGGCACCACCCCGTAGCCGCCGTTGGCGAACGGCGTGTAGGCGGCGGTGAGCTCGAGCAGCGTCACCTCCGAGGTGCCGAGCGCGATCGACAGGTTCGGGTTGAGCGCCGAGGTGATGCCGAGCCGGTGGGCGGTGTCGACCACCGAGATCGCCCCCACCTCGCTGCCGAGCTGCACCGCCACGGTGTTCAGCGAGTTCGCCAAGGCCCGCTTCAGCGTCACCTCGCCATAGTTCTTGCGCGTGTAGTTCTCCGGCCGCCACTTGCCGAAGGCGACCGGCCGGTCGACGCGCACCGTCTGCGGCGTCATCCCGTGCTCGAGCGCCGCGAGGTAGACGAACGGCTTGAACGCCGAGCCCGGCTGCCGGCGCGCGGTGACGGCACGGTTGAACTGGCTCGCCTGGTAGTCGCGCCCGCCGACGAGGCCCTTCACCGCGCCCGCGCCGTCCATGACGACGACGGCGCCCTGGCTGACACGCAGCTTCTCGCCCTCCGCCGCCAGACCGTTTTGCAGCACGTCCTCGGCGGCGCGCTGGATCGAGGTGTCGATGGTGGTCTCCACCACGATGTCCTCGGACACCTGGCCGACGAAGCCCGGCACGAGGTCCATCACCCAGTCGGCGACATAGCCGGCGCTGGCGGCAGTCTGGCGGTTGACGATGCGGGCGGGCTCGGCCAGCGCCTGCTTCAGCTGCGCGTCGGTGATGTAGCCCTCCTCGCGCATGGCGCCGAGGACGAGGGCCGCGCGGTCGCGGGCCGCCTGCAGGTCGTTCGTCGGCGCGTAGCGCGACGGCGCCTTCAGCAGGCCGGCGACCATCGCGGCTTCCGCGATCGTCACCTCCCGGGCCGACTTGGCGAAGTAGCGCCGCGCCGCCGCGTCGACGCCATAGGCGCCGGCGCCGAGATAGACGCGGTTCATGTACATCTCGAGGATGTCGTCCTTCGAGTGCTCCGCCTCAAGCCAGAGCGACAGCACCACCTCCTGCATCTTGCGCTCGATGGTGCGCGCCGGCTCGAGGAAGAGGTTCTTGGCGAGCTGCTGCGTCAGCGTCGAGCCGCCCTGTGTGGCGGCGCCGCTCTGGAAGTTCACCACCATCGCGCGGGCGAGCCCGATCGGGTCGATGCCGAAGTGGCTGTAGAAGCGCCGGTCCTCGATCGCCATCACCGCCTGCGGCAGCGCCTTCGGCATCTCGGCGAGCGTCAGCGATTCGCCGCCGGTGTCGCCGCGGTTGGCGATCGTCTCGCCGGTCTCCGAGACGATGCGGACGTTCGGCGGCCGGGCCGGCACCGCCCACTCCGAGGTCGGCGGCAGCGTCGCGGCGTAGTAGCCGAGCAGACCGACGAAGGCGACGACGCCCCAGACCGCGAGGATCAGGCCCCAGTAGACGCCGCCCTTCACCAGCCGGCCGAGGAGGCTGCGCTTCGGCGCCCGCCGGCGCGGCGAGGCCGTGCTGGTCTTGGAAGATGTCCTGGCCGCCGGCTTCGGCGCCGGCTTCTTCGCCGAGGCTGCGCGCGTGGCGGTGCGCTTCACGGGGGCTCGGGCCAGCGGCTCATCCTCCTCGAAGCCATCGTCCTCGGCGAACGCGCCGATGCGGTCGCGCCGGTCGAGGCTCAGCCCGTCGCGCGTCTTGCCCGCGTTGCCGAAGCTCGGCTCGCGGCGCTCGCCGCCGCCTTCAGATCGCGCCATCCGCCGCCAAATCCTCTCGCCCGTTTCCAGGGAGGACGGGGAGTCCACTGTCGATGTGGCGATTTAACGATCGATGAAACCGATGCCGACAATTGCAGGTATATCCTATGAACCGGCGCCGGCCGGCGGCGAACCTCGCTGCCGCCGGAATTGCAGCCGACGCTGCGGCGACCGAAAATCGGGAGGGAATGCAGGTGACGGGGGCTCCCGAACGCGCGGCGACGGCCGGCTTCTATGACGGCGTCCCGGTCGTTTCCGGGTTCGCCGACCTCGCCGATCCCGCCCGCTACCAGCCCTTGCCGGACGACTGGACGGTCGCCGTCACCGACGTCGTCAACTCCACCGGCGTCGCCGCCGCCGGGGGCGCCAAGGCGGTCAACACCGCCGGCGCCGCCGCCATCGCCGCCGTCTCCAACGCGCTTTCCGGCCGCGCCTTCCCCTTCGTCTTCGCCGGTGACGGGGCGGCGCTCGCCGTCGGGCCGGACGATGCGGCGGCCGTCGCCGAGGCGCTCGCCGCCACCGCGGTCTGGTGCCGCGAGGAGCTCGAGCTCGGCCTGCGCGTCGCCACCGTTTCCGTCGCCGAGCTCCGCGAGAGCGGCCGCGACGTCCGCGTCGCCCGCTTCGCCCCCTCGCCCGACATCGACTACGCCATGTTCGACGGCGGCGGCATCGCCTGGGCGGAGCGGCGGCTGAAGGACGGCACGCTCGCCTTGCCGGAGGCCGCCCCGGGCACGCGCCCGAACCTCGAGGGCCTCACATGCCGCTGGAACGAGATCCCCGCCCAGCACGGCGTCGTGCTGTCCCTGATCGCCACGCCCGTGACGAGCGGGGATGCAGCGGCCGATACCGGTGCGTTCCGCCGCCTCGTCGCCGACGTCCTGGCGCTCGCCGACACGCAGCCCGCCGCCGGGCGGCCGCTGCCGGAGAACGGGCCGGGCATCGGCTGGCCGCCGCCGGGCTTCGAGCTCGAGGTGCGCGCCTCCCGCCCGCCCGGCGCCTCGCTGCCGCTGCACCGCCTCAAGCTCGGCGCCGCGACGCTGTTCGCCTACGTGCTGTTCCGCTTCGGCATCCGCATCGGCCCCTTCGACCCGAACGCCTACCGCCGCTCGATGGTCGAGAACACCGACTTCCGGAAGTACGAGGACGGGCTGATGATGACGATCGACTGCACGCCGGCGGTCGCCGACCGCATCGTCGCCCGTCTCGACCGTGCCGTCACTGAGGGCGTCGCCCGTGCCGGCGCGCATCGTCAGGGCTCGGCGCTGATGACCTGCTTCGTGCCGTCGCCGCTGCGCCCCGACCACGTCCATTTCGTCGACGGCGCCGGCGGCGGCTACGCGGCCGCGGCGCAGCAGCTGAAGGCGCTGCCCATCCGGCCGGCTACCGCCGCCTCCTGACGCCGGCGCAGACCGTCCGCCCGGGATAACGCGCGGCGGAGCGGGGACGGCGCCGCCTCCCGGCTTTCCTCGCCGCCGCGGCGGTGGCATGGTCCCGCCCATGTCGGACGCACCCCCCCAAGCCAGCCCCGAGCCGGCCCCCGTTCATACCGGACCGAAGCCCCTCGGACCCGGCGACCGGCTGTTCCTGGTCGATGGCTCCTCCTTCGTCTTCCGCGCCTACTTCCAGTCGATGAACCAGGA
Source organism: Pseudoxanthobacter sp. M-2 (assembly GCF_046156265.1). Taxonomy (NCBI): domain Bacteria; kingdom Pseudomonadati; phylum Pseudomonadota; class Alphaproteobacteria; order Hyphomicrobiales; family Segnochrobactraceae; genus Pseudoxanthobacter; species Pseudoxanthobacter sp. M-2. The sequence goes on along the minus strand of NZ_JAWDIR010000033.1, from coordinate 38,200 downwards.
CCGGAAGTACAACTACCGCTCCGACGGCCTGCCGACCGGGGCGGTGCGCCTGTTCTGCACCAAGCTGCTGCAGTTCCTGCGCGAGGGCGCGGCCGGGGTCACGCCGACCCACCTCGCCATCATCTTCGACAAGTCCGAGAAGACGTTCCGCAACGACATCTACGACGGCTACAAGGCGCACCGGCCGGAGCCGCCGGCCGACCTCGTGCCGCAGTTTCCGCTGATGCGCGCCGCCGTCGAGGCGTTCGGCCTCTCGCCGATCGAGATGGGCGGCTACGAGGCCGACGACCTCATCGCCACCTATGCGAAGGTGGCCCGCGCCGCCGGCGCCGAGACGCTGATCGTCTCCGCCGACAAGGACCTGATGCAGCTGATCGGCCCGGGCGTGTCGATGTACGACCCGGCGTCGGGCGATTCGAAGAAGGGTTCCTTCCGCGCCGAGCGCTTCATCGGCGTGCCGGAGGTGCTGGAATATTTCGGCGTGCCGCCGGAGAAGGTCGTCGACGTGCAGTCGCTCGCCGGCGACGCCACCGACAACGTCCCCGGCGTGCCCGGCATCGGCATCAAGACGGCAGCGACACTGATCAACGAGTACGGCGACCTCGACACGCTGCTCGCCCGCGCCGGCGAGATCAAGCAGCCGAAGCGGCGCGAGGCGCTGATCGCCAACGCCGACAAGGCGCGGCTGTCGCGCCAGCTCGTGCAGCTCGACGACAACGCGCCGCTCCCCGTTCCCGCCGCCGACCTGGCGGTGGTGCCGCTCGATGCAAAGCACCTCGTCGCCTTCCTGAAGGGCCTCGAGTTCACCACCATCACGCGCCGCGTCGGCGAGCTCTACGAGGTCGATGCCGGCGCCATCGAGCCGGCGATCGTCATGGTGCCGGGCTTCCCTCCCGAGCCCGATCCGGCCACCGCGGCGCCCTTCGCCGGCGGCACGCCCGAGACGTCGGCCTCCGCTCCGGCCGACGGCGCCACCCCGGCCGACCTCGTCGCGAGCCGGCGCGGCAGCGCCATGGCGGTTGCCGTCGACACCTCGAACTACGAGACCGTCGGCACCCTCGAGCAGCTCGACGCGTGGATCACGGAAGCTCGCCAGCGCGGCGTCGTCGCCTTCGACACCGAGACGACCTCGCTCGATCCGATGCAGGCCGATCTCGTCGGCGTGTCGCTGGCGCTGGAGCCGGGCCGGGCCTGCTACATTCCGATCGGCCACCGCGCGGCGACCGACCTCTTCGAGGGCGGCGGGCTGCATCCCGGCCAGCTGCCGATCGCCGACGTGCTCGCCCGCCTGAAGCCGCTGATGGAGGACGCCACCGTCCTCAAGGTGGCGCAGAACCTGAAGTTCGACGCCCTCATGCTCGCCCGCCACGGCATCGAGACGGGCCCCGCCGACGACACCATGCTGATGTCCTATGCCCTCGATGCCGGGCGCGGCAATCACGGCATGGACGAGCTCTCCGAGCGCCACCTCGGCCACAAGCCGATCGCCTTCAAGGAGGTCACCGGTTCCGGCAAGGCGGCGGTCACCTTCGACGCCGTGCCGATCGACCGCGCCACCGCCTATGCGGCCGAAGACGCCGACGTGACGCTGCGCCTCTGGCTGATCTTCAAGGCGCGGCTGCCGGCCGACGGCATGACCACCGTCTACGAGACGCTGGAGCGGCCGCTGTCAGGCGTGCTCGGCCGGATGGAGCGCCGCGGCATCTCGATCGACCGGCAGATCCTGTCACGGCTCTCCGGCGAGTTTGCCCAGGTGATGGCGCGGGTCGAGTCCGAGATCGCCGAGATCGCCGGCGAGCCCTTCAACGTCGGCTCGCCGAAGCAGCTCGGCGACATCCTGTTCGGCAAGATGGGGCTGCCGGGCGGCCGCAAGACCAAGACCGGCGCCTGGGGAACCGGCGCCGACGTGCTCGAGGAGCTCGCCGACCAGGGCCACCCGCTGCCGAAGAAGATCCTCGAGTGGCGCCAGCTGGCGAAACTCAAGTCGACCTACACCGACGCGCTGCCGACCTACGTCAACCCGGAGACCGGCCGCGTCCACACCTGCTTCGCCATGGCGGCGACGACCACCGGCCGGCTCTCCTCCTCGGAGCCGAACCTGCAGAACATCCCGGTCCGCACCGAGGAGGGGCGCAAGATCCGCACCGCCTTCGTGGCGCCGCCCGGCCGCAAGCTGCTCTCGGCCGACTACAGCCAGATCGAGCTGCGCGTGCTCGCCCACATCGCCGACATCCCGCAGCTCCGCCAGGCCTTCGCCGACGGGCAGGACATCCACGCGATGACGGCGTCGGAAATGTTCGGCGTTCCCGTCGAGGGCATGGACCCGATGGTCCGCCGCCGCGCCAAGGCGATCAATTTCGGCATCATCTACGGCATCTCGGCCTTCGGTCTGGCGAACCAGCTCGGCATCGGCCGCGAGGAGGCGGGCGCCTACATCCGCAAGTACTTCGAGCGCTTCCCCGGCATCCGCGACTACATGGATTCGACGCGGGCCTTCGTGCGGGCGAACGGCTTCGTGACGACGCTGTTCGGCCGCAAGGCGCACTATCCGGAGATCGACAGCCCGAACCCGTCGATGCGCGCCTTCCTCGAGCGCGCCGCCATCAACGCCCCGATCCAGGGCTCCGCCGCCGACATCATCCGCCGCGCCATGGTCCGCATGGACGGCGCGCTGGAAAAGGCCGGCCTCTCGGCCCTGATGCTGCTGCAGGTCCACGACGAACTCGTCTTCGAGCTCCCGGAGGACGAGGTCGCCGCAACGATCCCGGTCGTGACGGCGGTGATGGAGGAGGCGGCCGAGCCGGCGGTGCAGATGCGCGTGCCCTTGAAGGTCGACGCGAGGGCGGCGGGCAATTGGGACGAGGCGCACTGAGGGGGCGGCAAGGCCGCCTCCGCCCGCGTGTTTCCTCTGCCTTCGCTTCCCTCTCCGTCATCGCCCGGCTTGACCGGGCGATCCATCCGGACTGCAAGCGCCCGTTGTGTGATGGATCACCCGGTCAAGCCGGGTGATGACGGATCGAGGGGTTGAGGAACGAGCGAACGTCCTCGGTTCGAGGCTCGCTCGCAGCCTTTCCCTCCAACGCCCTCCCTCACCCCCCTCACGTCAGCGGGATCATCACCGCGTCCTGGTAGGCCTTCCGCTCGGTGAGGCGCTGGTACCAGGCCTCGACGTTCGGCAGCGACGGGCGCTCGATCGGCAGGTTGAAGTAGCCGTAGGCCGCGCAGCCGAGGGGGATGTCGCCAACCGTCAGCCGGTCGCCGCCGAGGAAGGGCCGGCCGGCGAGGGCCTCGTCGACGATGGCGAGCAGCTTGCCGCAGTCCGCCGCGGCGGCGGCGATGGCGGCGGGGTCGCGCTTCTCCGGCGGAAAGCGCACGAGCGGCAGGAAGACGTTGGTGAACGGCGGGGCGAAACTCGCCGTCGTCCAGTCCATCCAGCGCTCGGCGTCGGCGCGGGCCCTGAGGTCCGCCGGATAGAGGCCGCCGGTGTCGTGCTTCGCCGCGAGGTAGCGGACGATCGTGTTCGATTCCCACAGCACGAAGCCGTCGTCGTCGATGGTCGGCACCTTGCCGTTCGGGTTCATCGCCCGGTAGGTCGGCTCGCCGACGACGCCGAATTGGCCGCCGGCGTCGATGCGCTCGTGGGCGATCCCCAGTTCGCCGACAAGCCACGTCACCTTCTTGACGTTGGTGGAATTCACCCGTCCCCAGATCTTCAGCATCGTTTCCTCACCGTCCCGTCGAGCCGAACCCGCCGGCGCCGCGCGCCGTGTCGTCGAGCTCCGTGGTTTCTTCGATGGCCACCGCCGTCACGGGCGCCACCACGAGCTGCGCGATGCGCAGGCCGCGGGAGACCGTGAACGGCTCGGCGCCGTGGTTGATCAGGATCACCTGCACCTCGCCGCGATAGTCGGCGTCGATGGTGCCGGGCGCATTCAGCACCGTCACCCCGTGCTTGTCGGCGAGGCCGGAGCGCGGCCGCACCTGGCCCTCGTGGCCCGTTGGAATCGCGATCGAAAATCCCGTCGGCACCCGCGCGCGACCGCCCGGCGGCAGCACCGTCGGTACACCGTCGGCGACCGCGGCCATCAGGTCGATACCGGCGGCGGCGCCGGTGGCAGCCGTCGGCAGCGGCAGGCCGGCGCTGTGGGGCAGGCGGAGAAGTTTCAGGGAAATCAACGAGATCAGGCCTTTCGGGGGGGCGGTTTCGACGGGCGTTTGCGGGCACCGTCGACCGGCGCCGGTCGCTGAGACTTTTCCGCAACTGTTTCAACGGGTTGGTCCGCGAGCAAGGCGGCAATCCGCTGCACCAGTTTGACGGCGACATCCGCCTTCGTCATCGACGGCCACGCGTCCGCTCCGTCGGCGGAGACGACGGTGACGGTGTTGTCGCCGCCGCCCATGATGCCGGTCTCGGGGCGGACGTCGTTGGCGACGATCAGGTCGCAGCGCTTTTTCGCGAGCTTTTTCCGCGCGTTGGCGACGACGTCGTCGGTCTCGGCGGCGAAGCCGACAACGACGCGCGGCCGTGCGCCGGGACCGAGCGCGGCGACGGTGGCGAGGATGTCGGGGTTCTCCACCAGTGTCAGCGCCGGCGGGCGGCCGGTGGCGTCCTTCTTGATCTTTGATCTCTGATCATGGTCGACGCGCCAGTCGGCGACGGCGGCCGTCATCACCGCGACGTCGGCCGGCAGCGCCGCCTCGACGGCCGCGAGCATCTCGCGGGCCGTCTCGACCTTCACGACGGTGACCCCCGGCGGATCCGGTAAGGCGACCGGACCGGAGACGAGCACCACCTCCGCTCCGGCCTTGGCAGCGGCGGCGGCGATGGCGTGGCCCTGCTGGCCGGAGGAGCGGTTGGCGATGTAGCGCACCGGATCGATCGGCTCGTGCGTCGGCCCGGAGGTGACGACGACGCGCCGGCCGGCGAGTGGTCCGCCCTGCAGACCACTGTCAGTGCGACCGAAATGGCGCTCGACGGCGGAAACGATCTCGTCCGGCTCGGCCAGCCGGCCGGGTCCGAACTCGTTGCAGGCCATCACCCCGTCGTTCGGCCCGACGAAGGTGACGCCGTCGGCGGTGAGCGTCGCGACGGAGCGCTGGGTGGCGGGGTGCAGCCACATGCGGACGTTCATCGCCGGGGCGACGAGCACCGGCTTGTCGGTCGCGAGCAGCAGGGTGGTGGCGAGGTCGTCCGCCATCCCGGCGGCCATGCGGGCCAGCAGGTTGGCAGTCGCCGGCGCGACGACGACGAGGTCGGCTGAGCGCGACAGCACGATGTGCCCCATCTCGGCTTCCGAGGTGAGGTCGAACAGCTCGCCGTAGACCTTGTCCTCGGTGAGGGCGGCGAGCGACAGCGGCGTGACGAATTCCTTCGCCGCGGGTGTCATCACCGCCCGGACGGACGCGCCGCGCTCGCGCAGGCGGCGGACGAGTTCGAGCGCCTTGTAGGCGGCGATGCCGCCGCCGACGACGAGGAGGATGCGCTTTCCGGTCAGCATCGCCTGCCACGCGGCATCGCGCGCATCCCTCGGGCCTGAGGCCTCAGGACCCCGCGCCGAACGACCGCGGCGCCGGGCTGATGATGCGCACGGCACCGCCCGTCACCTGGTAGACGGCGAGGCCGCGCTGCGACAGGCCGTTCGGATCGAAGCGGAACAGGCCGTTGACGCCGATGAAGCCGCTCGGGTTGGCGATCACCGTCTCGCTGAAGGCGCCGCTGCCGCGCGCCTTGACGAGGCCGACGGCCAGCGTCGCGCCGTCATAGGCGAGCGAGGCGGTGCGCGGCGGGATCGAGCCGAAGCGCGCCTGGTACTTGCCGAGATAGGCCTCGTAGGCGCCGCGCTCGGGAGCCGGATAGAGGGCGCCGGAGAGGTTGGGGTCGCCGGCGATCGCCGGGTCGTCCCACTGGCCCGTGCCGAGGAGCTGCACCTGACCGGTCGCGATGCCGGCACCACGCAGGGCGGCCGCCACCGCGCCGGCGCCGGAACCGCCTTCCGGCACCAGCACGGCGTCGACCTGGCTGCCATAGCCGGCGATCGTCTGGGCGGCGGCGGCGAGGTCGGAACGGTTCGGGTTGTACTGGGCGAAGCCGACGACCCGGCCGCCGGCGCGCGCGGCGGCGTTGCTGAGCGCCTCGATCGCCACGCCGCCATAGTCGTTGGCCGGCACGATCGCCGCGAAGTTGCGCTTGCCGACGCTCGCGGCATAGGAGACGACGCGGTCGATGTCGCCCTGCGGCAGGAAGCTCAACAGGTAGACGTTGCGGCTCGCGAGGTTGGCGCGGGTCGAAAACGCGATCACCGGCACGCCGGCCTGCCGCGTCACCGAGGCGGCGCCGGCGACGGCGGGGGCGAACACCGGCCCGAGGATGAGCTGCGCCCCCTCGGCGATCGCCGCCTGCGCCGCGGCGCGGCCGCCGGCTTCCGAGCCGCCATCGTCCTTGACGAGGACGCGCACGACGCTCGGGTTCTCGGAGATCGCCAGCGCCGCGGCATTCTTGAAGGACTGCGCGACCCCGGCGCCCTCGCCGCCGGCGGACAGCGGCAGGAGCAGCGCAACGGTCACCGGGCCGTTGCCGAGTACCTCGCCGCGCGGCTGCGCCGGCACGTCCGGCGTGGCGACGACGGGACCCGTGACGTCGCCACGCGAGCAGGCGCCGAGCGCCAACAGGGCGACGGCCGCCGCAAGGACGCGACGACGCGGAAGAAGATCGGCCGCCCGTGACGCGGCGGCTTTCAAGACGCGCGACACCAAGCGCACTCCCTGCTAGATCAATTCGAGCCTCCGCGACCCTTACCACTCGGGGCGGCGGAACGAAACGTCGCGCGTCGCCCGTCGTCCTCTTCGCAAGGCCGGCGGGCTCTCCGCGGACGGCGTGTGACCACGGCGCAACGCCCCGCGAGTGTGGAAGGTCGGGCCCGCCCTGTCAAAGAATGCTCCAGAGGCGCGCGCGAAAGACGGCCGCCGGCGCCCCGGCGAGGCCGCGGCCGTGCCCGATGCTCCCGTCCGCTCCTTCGCCGTCGACGCCCGGAGCTTCACCGCCCCGGCGCTGGCGCCCGGCCTCTACATCGTCGCGACCCCGATCGGCCATCTCGGCGACATGACGCTGCGGGCGCTGTCGACGCTCGCGGCCGCCGACCTCATCGCCTGCGAGGACACCCGCGTCACCCGCGTGCTCACCGAGCGCTACGGCATCCGCACGCCGACGATCGCCTATCACGAGCACAATTCCGGCCGCCAGCTGCCGAAGCTGATGGCCGAGCTCGTCGCCGGCCGCTCGGTGGCGCTCGTCTCCGATGCCGGCACGCCGCTGATCTCCGACCCCGGCTATCGCCTCGTCGCCGAAGTGACCGCGCTCGGCCTGCCGGTGATCCCGATTCCCGGTCCCTCCGCGCTGCTCGCGGCTCTGGTCGTCGCCGGTCTGCCGACCGACACGGTGCTGTTTTCCGGCTTCCTGCCCCAGAAGGGCGGGCCGCGGCGGCGGCGCATCGAGACCCTCGCGATCGTGCCGGCGACGCTGGTTCTCTACGAATCGCCGCACCGGGTCGCCGAGACGCTCGCCGACCTCGCCGCCATCCTCGGCGCCGACCGGCCGGCGGTGGTCGCGCGCGAACTGACCAAGCTCTACGAGACGGTGGTGCGCGCACCGCTCGGCGAACTCGCCGAACGCTTCGCCGGGGCGCCACCGAAGGGCGAGATCGTGCTGGTCATCGGCCCGCCGCCGGAGCGCGAGACGTCCGAGGCCGACGCCGACCAGCTGCTGGTCGCGGCACTCGCGACGATGCCGGCGAGCGCGGCCGCTGGCGACGTGGCCCGCGCCACCGGACTCGACCGCCGCGAGCTCTATCGCCGGGCGCTGGAGCTGAAGGGGGCGCTGCAGGCCGACGACGACGATCCCGACGCGGACGGCCGCGACGATGGCGAAGGCGCCTGAGCCTTCGCCCGCCGATCCGCGCCGCCGCGCCGCCGAGCGCCGCGGCCACGGCGCCGAGACGCTCGCCGCCTGGGCCCTGCGCCTGAAGGGCTACCGCATCCTCGGCCGGCGGGTGAAGACGCCGCACGGCGAGATCGACCTCGTGGCCGTGAGACGCGACACCGTGGCGATCGTCGAGGTGAAGGCTCGGGCTGACGCGGACACGGCCTTGTCCGCTGTCGGGTCGGGCACGCAAAGACGGCTGTCGGCGGCGGCGCGCGTCTGGCTCGCCCGCCATCCGGCCTATGTCGGCCACACGATCCGCTTCGATATCGTCATGGTGGTGCCGCGGCGCTGGCCGAGCCACCTCGCCAACGCCTTTGCGGCGACGGATTGACGGAGGGGCACGGCCGGGTGGAAACCCTGTCGCGCGCGTCCCACATCATCCCGACGCCGCCACGGAGAGACGCCGATGACCGAAGCCGCCCGGAAGCCTGAGAAGCGGCTGCGCGTCGCCATCCAGATGGACCACGTCTCGACCGTGAAGATCGCCGGCGATTCGGGCTTCGCGCTCCTGCTCGAGGCGCAGGCCCGCGGCCACGAGCTCTTCCACTACACGCCGGACCGCCTCGCGATGCGCGACGGCGTCGTCATCGCGGCTCTCGAGCCGATCACCGTGCGCGACACCGCCGGCGACCACTTCACGCTGGGGGCGCCGGAGCGCCAGCGCCTCGACGCCCTCGACGTCGTGCTGATGCGCCAGGACCCGCCCTTCGACCTCGCCTATGTGACGGCGACACACATGCTGGAGCGCATCCAGCCGAAGACGCTGGTGGTGAACGACCCGGCCGAGGTGCGCAACGCGCCGGAGAAGATCTTCGTCACGCTGTTCCCAGAGCTGATGCCGCCGACGGTGATCACCCGCGATCGCGCCGAGATCGACGCCTTCCGCAAGGAGTTCGGCGACATCGTCATGAAGCCGCTCTACGGCCACGGCGGCGCCTCGGTGTTCCGCCTCACCGCCGAGGACCTGAACTACGGCTCGCTCTACGACCTGTTCGCCAACACCTTCCGCGAACAGTGGGTGGTGCAGCAGTTCCTGCCGAACGTGAAGCATGGCGACAAGCGCATCATCCTCGTCGACGGCAAGTTCGCCGGCGCGGTGAACCGCGTGCCGGCACCGGACGACCTGCGCTCCAACATGGTGCGCGGCGGTGCGGCGAAGGAGACCGACCTCACCGACCGCGAGCGCGAGATCTGCGCCACCATCGGCCCGGAGCTGGCGCGGCGCGGGCTCCTGCTCGTCGGCATCGACGTCATCGACGGCCGGCTGACGGAGATCAACGTGACGGCGCCGACCGGCATTCGCGCCATCCGCCGCCTCGGCGGCCCGGACATCGCGGCGATGGTGTGGGACACGATCGAGGCAAAGGTGGCGGCGCGGGGGTAGGGGACGGCAGTCGGCAGTGGGCAGTCGGCATTAGGGAGTAGGCAATGGGCAGTGCGCAGAAGGGTGCCCTCCTCTCCGCCTCGCCCTCCTCTCCGTAGTCATTCCCGGCCTTGTGCCGGGAACCCATACAACGGCGCCGCGGATTGGAGATTGCGATCGGGCGCGTCGCTTGCCGAGAGGGATGGGTTCCCGGGACAAGCCCGGGAATGACTACGGTGGGTGAGGTGCGGGATGGGTGGGCGGGAGCCCGCACGCAAACTGCACCGCTGCAAGCGTTGCAGCTTTTTCCCGCCGCCTCCCGGCGGCGCCACCCCACCCCGGCGACCTGCGGTCGCCGACCCTCCCCCTCGAGGGGAGGGTGTTGAACCAACCGAACGGTCGCGAGGCTTGCCTCCGCTGACTGGAATAACAGGGAGACGAGAAATGGCCGAAGCAGCCCGCGCCGAGAGCACCCACGCCGAGACCGCTGGCGCCAAAGGCCGTCGGCCCGGTCGTGGCCGCATCTACGGGTCGATCACCGAGACGATCGGCGACACGCCGCTCGTGCGCATGGACCGGCTGGCGAAGGCGCTGGGCGTCGGGGCGACGCTGCTCGGCAAGCTCGAGTTCTTCAACCCGATCGCGAGCGTGAAGGACCGCATCGGCGTCGCCATGATCGACGCGCTGGAAGCCTCCGGCACGCTGAAGCCGGGCGGCACGATGGTCGAGCCGACGTCGGGCAACACCGGCATCGCCCTCGCCTTCGTGGCGGCGGCGCGCGGCTACCGGCTGATCCTGGTGATGCCGGAATCGATGTCGGTCGAGCGCCGCAAGATGCTGAAGCTGCTCGGCGCCGAGCTGGTGCTGACCGAGGCGGCGAAGGGCATGAAGGGCGCGATCGCCAAGGCCGAGGAGCTCCTCGCCGAGATCCCCGGGGCGGTGATGCCGCAGCAGTTCCGCAATCCGGCCAACCCGGCGATCCACCGCGCCACCACGGCGGAGGAGATCTGGACCGACACCGGCGGCGACATCGACGCCTTCGTGGCGGGCATCGGCACCGGCGGCACCATTACTGGCGTGGCGCAGGTGCTGAAGCCGCGCAAGCCGTCGCTGCACGTGGTGGCGGTGGAGCCGGTGGACAGCCCGGTGCTGTCGGGCGGCACGCCCGGGCCGCACAAGATCCAGGGCATCGGTGCCGGCTTCGTGCCGGAGGTGCTCGACACCCACGCTTTTGACGAGGTGATCAAGGTCTCGAACGACGAGGCCTTCCAGAACGCCCGGCTGCTCGCCCGCCTCGAGGGCATCCCCGGCGGCATCTCGTCGGGCGCGGCGGTGACGGCGGCGGCGGCGCTCGGCCGGCGGCCGGAGTTCGCGGGCAAGAACATCGTGCTGATCATCCCGTCGTTCGCCGAGCGCTATCTGTCGACGATGCTGTTCGAGGGGATGGAGTAGGCGGGACCGGAACCGCTGGGGCCGGACCTGCCGTCTCGCGTGTCAGGGCACCTCGGACCCGAACACCGCGGCGCCGTGCTCGCGCAGAAGGCGCAGGGCGATATCGACGGATTCGGCCTCGTAGAGGCGTCCCCGGCCCTCCGTCAATTCCGCGATCACGGCCTCCATGCCGACCGAGCGCCGGTAGGGGCGGTTCGACAGCATCGCCTCGGCGACGTCGGCGACGGCGAGCAGCTTCGCCTCCGGGGAAATCTCGTTCCCGCGAAGGCCGGCCGGATAGCCGGACCCGTCGAGGCGCTCATGGTGCTGCGTCACCATCGGCAGGATCGGCCATTCGAAGCGGATGGCGCTGAGGAGCTCGCCGCCGCGCGTCGTGTGCGTCTTGATGAGAGCGAACTCTTCCCGGCTGAGCTTGCTGATCTTGTTCAGCACCTCGGCCGGAACGGCGATCTTGCCGATGTCGTGGAGCAGCGCACCGACGCGGACACCTTCGATGTGATCCTCAGACCACCCCTTCTCGCGGGCGATGGCCTCGGCGAAGGCTGCGACCCGCTGCTGGTGGCCGGCCGTGTAGGGGTCGCGGACCTCGACGACGGCGGCGAGGGCGCCAACCGTCTCGATCAGCGCCGCCTTGACGCGCGAGACGGCGGCGAGGCGGCCGGTTTCGCTTTCCTCGTAGCGCACGAGGCTGTCGATGGTGGCGAGGGCCAGGCCGAGCTGACCGCAGAACGCCTCGATGGGGCGGAGCTCGTCCAGATCGAATGCGGCGTCGTGGCCATAGAGCGACAGCGTCGCGAAGACCCGGCCGGAAAAGCGCATCGGCACGACGATGGCGGAACGGACCTCGCGGTCGTGGCCGAACATGCCCTTCGCCCAGGCGAGGTCCGGGCGGGTGTGGAGGTCATTCCACACGCACGGCTCGCCGGTGCGGATCGCGATCTGCGTCGGGCTGGCGATGTCGTCGCGCGTGCGGATCGATTCGACGATCGGTGGAAGCTGGTCGGTGAGCGTTCCGCAGGCGGCGAGCAGGCGCAGCGTGTGGACGTTGCCGTCGTCCAGCTCGCCGATCCAGGCGAGCGCGAAGCCGGCCTCCTGCACCAGCGCGCACGTCACGGCCCGCGCGATCGATGCGCGGTCCTGATGCCCCGAGATCGCCAGCATGCCGTTGACGACGGCAGTGAGGATGCGGTTCTTGCGGGCAAGCGCCGCCTCCGCCACCACCTGTTCGGTCACGTCCCAGGCGATGCTGAGGACGTCGAGCTGCCCGGTCGCCGGATCTCTCAGCGGGCGGTTGGCATAGTCGACGACGTGATCGTCGGTGCCGTAGCGAAGCTTGATGCGGCCATAGAACGGTTCGCCGGTCTCCACGACCTGCGCCACGTGGGCGCGCACCATGGCGCGGTTGTCTTCCGGCCAGCCGGCCTCCTCGAGGTCGAGCTCCTCTTCCGGCGGCGTCGACCGACCGAGCATCCGCCATCCAGCGGCATTCGCGCGGCGGATCCGGCAGTCGGCAGTGAAGACCCAGATGCGGTCCTGGATGCTGTCGAGCACCGCTGCGGAGAAGGCCTGGCGTTCCTCCGCGTCGATACGGGCGAGCCGGGTGGCCGCGGCCACCTCGAAGATGCGATCCGTGAGCCTGCGTTCCCGATGAAGGGCGGCCCGCACGGCGAAGTACAGCGCGGTCGCCGTCAGCGTGACGTAGAGGAGGCCCTTCGAGATCTCGATCCAGGTGTGCCAGTCGTGGTTCACGTTGGCGAAGACATAGTCACCGCCAACGATCCAGATCGCGCCGAGGAGGGTGTAGACCAGTGCGATGCGGGCGGCGGCCTTCGCCGGCTGCACGCCGTCGCGCACGGGTACCTCTCGCGATGTCTCGCCCTTGGCCGTTTCGGCCGTCAATCCACGCACTCCGCGGCCACCGCGCGGCCGCCACCAGAGACAGATTTTGCTCGTACTTTTCAGCACGACGCGCGACAACGCCAAGCTGAACACCAGCATCGGCCGGACTTCGTGCCGTGCCCTTGTTAGCATGAGGCCGGAAGCACCCGGGCTCAAGGATAATCGAGATCACGGATTCGCGCCCGGTTCGTGAGAATGGGCCCGGGAGGCCCGACGGAATGCTGACGACGGACGAGATCGCCCGCTATGCCCGCCATCTGGTGCTGCCGGAGATCGGCGGACCGGGGCAGCAGAAGCTGAAGCGCGCCCGGGTGCTGGTGGTCGGCGCCGGCGGGCTCGGCGCGCCGGTGCTGCTCTATCTCGCGGCAGCCGGCGTCGGCACGCTCGGCATCGTCGACGACGACGTCGTGGAGCTGTCGAACCTGCAGCGGCAGGTGGTGCACGACACGGGCTCGGTGGGCTCGGCGAAGGTCGACAGCGCGGCAGCGACGGTGGCGCGGCTCAACCCACACGTTGTCGTGGAGACGCACCGGGAGCGGCTGACGGCGGAAAGCGCGCCGGCGCTGGTGGCGGCCTATGACGTGGTCGTCGACGGCTCCGACAACTTCGCCACCCGCTACGCGCTGGCGGACGCCTGCGAGGCGGCCAGACGGCCGCTGGTGACGGCGGCGGTCGGCCGCTTCGACGGCTCGCTGACGACGCTGGTGCCCTACGAGAGCGGCCCGGACGGGCGGCCGAACCCGCGCTGGCGCGACCTCTTCCCCGAGGCGCCGCCCGCCGGCACCGTGCCGAGCTGCGCGGAGGCCGGCATCCTCGGCGCGGTGGTCGGCGTGCTCGGCACGCTCGAGGCCTGCGAGGTGGTGAAGCTCGTCACCGGTGCCGGCGAACCGCTGATCGGCCGGCTGTTGCTGGTCGACATCCTCGGCATGCGGTTCGAGACGATCGGGTACGGGCGGGGGTGAGGGGGTAGCGTGCCTGCTTCGGGTGGCGGCGCGGTAAGGATCTAGGGCTTCTGGCCGCCTCGAGGTCCCGGACGAGGCGCCAGCCGGAAGCAGAGCACCTCGCCGGTGTGTGGGTCGCGCCAGATCGGTTTTTCGAGGTCTCCCCCTCGCGTCCTCACGACGTAGCAGTCGTCCTCGTAGGACAGGACATCGGTGTCCGACCCGACCTTTGCGATCTCCGCGATGGCCGTCGATCCTGACGAGGAGATTTGAGTGCGGACGGCATCATCTTCGAAGACGAGCAGAAAGATGTCGACATCGAGCATGGTGTCCACGCGACCCAGCTCGACGAAGAGGCCGGTCTTCTCGTCTTTTATGGTCTGCAGTTTTTGGTAGCCGGCGTGCCCATCAAAAATGATCATAACCATCAAGATGAAGCCGATCCAGGACAAGGCGTAGGCGGACGCGGCCACCGCCCCGCAGATCAGCAAGAATTTGACGACGGACCCGACCACGCTGGCAATGATTCCCCTGTGCCGCGCCCTAGTCGGTGAAGATGCTCACCGACGCGATCGCTGCGAGTCGTGTCTCCCGCAGGACCGCAGTGCGGGCAAATCCGTCACCAGAATCTCGGCGAGCCAAAGGCGGGGGACAGGCAGACGGTCGACCCGACTGGCATATTCCCGGCCTTGCACCGGGATTGCGGGTCGTACGCGAGCGACGATGGTGGCGCGCGGTGCTCTAGGCTCCTTGCGCGGCTCATCCCTCGGAGGTCATTCCCGGCCTTGTGCCGGGAACCCATGCAACGTTCCAGCGAGGGGGCGGGTGCGGAGGCGCCGCGTGCGCGGCAGCGAATGGGTTCCCGGGACAAGCCCGGGAATGACTACGGTGGGGGATGGAAATCGGAGGGACGTGCCTCGGAGGGACGCGCGTCAGAATCTCGGCGGAAGTTGTCTCGGGGACGTACTTCTAGCGGAGGCGCGGGCGGCAGGGAGGACACGGCCTCCCCGCCCGCCTCACAGCATCGAGGGCAGCACGCGGTCCGGCGGGCGGTGGCCGTCCATGAAGGTGCGGATGTTGATGATCACCTTCTCGCCCATGTCGATGCGGCCCTCGATGGTGGCCGAGCCGAGGTGGGGGAGGAGGACGACGCGGCCGGCCTCGGCGAGCTTCATCAGCTTCGGGTTGATCGCCGGCTCGTGCTCGAAGACGTCGAGGCCGGCACCGGCGAGCGCGCCGGTCTCGAGCTGACGGATCAGCGCCGCCTCGTCGATGAGCTCGCCGCGGGCGGTGTTGACGATGTAGGCCTCCGGCCGCATCAGCTTCAGCCGCCGCGCCGACAGCAGATGGAAGGTCGCCGGCGTGTGGGGCGTGTGGATCGAGACCACGTCCATGCGGGCGAGCATCTGGTCGAGGCTCTCCCACCACGTCGCCTCGAGGCTGTCCTCGATCCCCGCGCCGAGACGGCGGCGGTTGTGATAGTGGATCGACATGCCGAAGGCTCGGGCGCGGCGGGCGACGGCCTGGCCGATGCGGCCCATGCCGACGATGCCGAGGCGTTTGCCGGAGATGCGGCGGCCGAGCATCCAGGTCGGATACCAGCCGCCCCAGGCGTTGTCGTGGACGGCGCGAATGCCGTCGGCGAGGCGGCGCGGCACCGCCAGCATCAGCGCCATCGTCATGTCGGCGGTGTCCTCGGTGAGGACGCCGGGGGTGTTGGTCACGGTGATGCCGCGGGCGACCGCCGTCTCGACGTCGATGTTGTCGACGCCGTTGCCGAAGTTGGCGATGAGGCGGAGGTTCGGACCGGCCTGGGAGAGCACGGCGGTATCGATGCGGTCGGTGATGGTGGGCACCAGCACGTCCGCGTGGCGGACGGCCTCGACGAGCTCGGCCTGGCTGAGGGGCCGGTCGGTCTCGTTGAGCTTCGCCTCGAAGAGCTCGCGCATGCGGGTCTCGACGACGTCCGGAAGCTTCCGGGTCACCATCACGTGCGGCTTTTTCCTGGCCATGCTGCGCGTGCCTCGGGGCTCTGGACGGATGCCGGGTTCAGCGCCGGTTAACCCTGAGGCTGCATGCTCGGCGGCGTCCCCCGTGCGCTTCGGCCTTCTGTATCAGAGCGATGCGGAAACACAACGGCCGGGGCGGGCGGACGGTCGGCGGGCGATGAGGGTGTTCGGGATGAACGTGCTTTCCGGGATGGTCGCGGGGCTCAGGTGGATGGCCGTCGGACTGGGGGCCGCCATGCTCGTGGCGATGCCGCCGGCGGCGCCGCCGGCCGAGGCCCAGCAGAACACCGGCCTGCCGCTGCCGCGCTTCGTCAGCCTGAAGGCGAGCCGCGTCAACGTGCGCATCGGACCGAGCAACGAGCACGCGGTGAAGTGGATCTTCGTGCGCGCCGGGCTGCCGGTGGAGATCGTGCAGGAGTTCGAGAACTGGCGCCGCATCCGCGATTCGTCCGGGGCGGAGGGCTGGGTCTACCACGGGCTGCTGTCGGGGCGCCGCACCGCGCTGGTGGCGCCGTGGCAGAACGCCGAGCCGACGGCGCTCTATGTGCGCGGCGACGCGACAAGCACCGTCAGGGCGACGCTTGCGCCGAACGTCGTCGTGCAGGTGCGCGAGTGCGACGGCCAGTGGTGTGAAGTGGAGGGGCCGAGCTTCGCCGGCTTCGTCGAGCAGGCGATGCTGTGGGGCGTCTACCCGGACGAGACGGTGCACTGAGGGGGGAGAGTTTTTCCTTCGCCCGGCCGAAGAAGGGGAGAAGGTGCCCGAAGGGCGGATGAGGGCGCGCGGCGTGAGCCGCGCGGGCGCCCTGCAAATCCGCGACATTCGGCGCACTTCGTGCGCCGCCCTCATCCGGCGCTTCGCGCCACCTTCTCCCGCGAGCGGGAGAAGGAAGAGCCGCAGAGGCGGCCTGACGTGTTGATCAGGCGGCGCGGATCGGGCGGATGCGGACGACGACGTCGACGCGGACGATTTCCATGCCCTCGGGCGCCTCGGGGAGGTTGTCGATCGACAGGCCCTCGCCGGGGATGTCGACGACGCGGTTCTCGTCCTCGAGGAAGAAGTGGTGGTGGTCGGAGGTGTTGGTGTCGAAGTAGGTCTTCGACCCGTCGACCGCGACCTCGCGCAGCAGGCCGGCTTCCGTGAACTGGTGCAGCGTGTTGTAGACGGTGGCGAGCGACACCGGCACGCGGGCCCGGAGCGCCTCCTCGTGCAGCTGCTCGGCCGAGACGTGGCGGTTGCCGTCGGCGAACAGAATGTCGGCGAGCGCGATGCGCTGGCGCGTCGGGCGGAGGCCGGACTCACGCAGCATGCCGCGAACGTTGGCCGGGCGGCGCGTCAACTGGCCCATCATCGAGCCCGCTTCCACCACCATCGTCGTGCTCCGCGACGTCATCATGCCGTCCGCCATGGTCATTCATCCCCGTCGAACCCGCGGCCGTGCCGTCGCGGCTCTCGAAAACTCCACACGCCGTGGACGGGGATTGCGGCCGGGCCGTGGCGGCCCGCCGGACACGCCTGTCCCGGCTTTCGAGACGACCCTAGCCGCGATGATCGGCGATTGCAAGTCATTACTATCTTCATGCGACAGTGGCGGCCGTGTCGCGGCGGGCGCGTCCGGCGGCGGTGGCCGCGGGCTCCGATCGGGGCCGACCGGTGCCCTTTCGGACGGCGAAGGCCTATGGTAGGGAGGTTCCGCGCATCGACCCGCGCCGCTCGCGCGGCACATCGACGTGCGTCGGTTTCGCCCCGATGGCCCGACCGTCGAGACGGTGCGTGTTCTCCCTCGTCCGGATCGCGGCGGCGTTCGCTCACACCGAGGGTGGCGGGGCGGTTCGAAACGATGAATGGCGGGCGCCCCCTCCGGGACGCTCCGCAGGGCGGGGACGCGGAACAAGAATGCACGAGAACGGTATGCGCGAGCGTCGGTCGAGCTTCGAGTACGAGGATCTGATCGCGTGTGCGCGCGGTGAGCTGTTCGGCATGGGCAACGCCCAGCTTCCGCTGCCGCCGATGCTGATGTTCGACCGCATCGGCGAAATCTCCGAGGACGGCGGGGCGCACGGCAAGGGCATGGTCCGGGCCGAGCTCGCGATCCGGCCGGACCTCTGGTTCTTCCCGTGCCATTTCAAGGGCGACCCGGTGATGCCGGGCTGCCTCGGGCTCGACGCGCTGTGGCAGATGCTCGGCTTCTTCCTCGGCTGGCTCGGCTCCCCCGGTCGGGGGCGGGCGCTGTCGGTCGGCGAGGTGAAGTTCTCCGGCATGGTGGTGCCGAGCGTGAAGCGGGTCGAGTACGGCGTCGACCTGAAGCGCGTGATGCGCTCGAAGCTCGTGCTCGGCGTCGCCGATGGCTGGCTGAAGGCCGACGGCGAGACCATCTACAAGGCGAGCGATCTCAAGGTCGGCCTGTTCCAGACCGAACCGGCCGCCGCGGCCTGAGACGCCACGGCCGCCTTTCGAGCGAGCGAGGACGGAGGACGACATGAGACGCGTGGCCGTCACCGGCATGGGGATCGTTTCGTCGATCGGCACCGGCACCCAGGAGGTGCTGGCGTCGTTGCGCGAGGCGAAGTCGGGCATCGTGCGGGCGGACGAATATGCCCGCCTCGGCTTCCGCTGCCAGGTGCACGGCGCGCCGCAGCTCGACCCCGCCGAGGTGGTCGACCGCCGCGCCATGCGCTTCCACGGCGGCGGCACGGCGTGGAACCACGTCGCCATGGACCAGGCGATCCGCGATTCCGGCCTGGAGCCGGGCGAGGTCAGCCACGAGCGCACCGGCCTCGTCATGGGCTCGGGCGGCCCGTCGACCCGCACCATCGTCGAATCCGCCGACATCGCCCGCGAGAAGGGGCCGAAGCGCGTCGGCCCGTTCGCTGTGCCGAAGGCGATGTCGTCGACGGCGTCAGCGACGCTCGCCACTTGGTTCAAGGTGAAGGGCGTCAACTATTCGATGTCGGCGGCCTGCGCGACCACCAACATCTGCATCGGCCACGGCGCCGAGCTCATCCAGTGGGGCAAGCAGGACGTCGTCTTCGCCGGCGGCTGCGAGGACCTCGACTGGACGCTGTCGGTGCTGTTCGACGCCATGGGGGCGATGTCGGCCGGCTACAACGACCGCCCGGCGGTCGCCTCCCGCGCCTATGACAAGGACCGCGACGGCTTCGTCATCGCCGGCGGTGCCGGCGTGCTGGTGCTCGAGGAGTGGGAGCGGGCGAAGGCCCGCGGCGCCCGCATCTATGCCGAGGTGGTCGGCTACGGCGCCACCTCCGACGGCCACGACATGGTGCAGCCCTCCGGCGAGGGCGCGGTGCGGGCGATGCAGCTCGCCATGCAGGGCGTCAAGGGCCCGATCGACTACATCAATCCGCACGCCACCTCGACGCCGATCGGCGATCTCAAGGAGATCGAGGCGATGCGTGTGGTGTTCGGCGACAAGTGCCCGCCGATCTCCGCCACCAAGTCACTGACGGGCCATTCGCTCGGTGCGGCCGGCGTGCAGGAGGCGATCTATTCGATCCTGATGATGCAGAACGGCTTCATCGCCGAGAGCGCCCATATCGACACGATCGACCCGGCTTTCGCCGACATGCCGATCGTGCGGGAGCGTCACGACAACGTCACCCTCGCCCGTGTCCTCTCGAACGGATTCGGATTCGGCGGGACGAATGCGACACTGGTGCTGCAGCATCCGGATGCCGCCTGATTCGCACCGGCGCCGCTGACCACCCCGGACGAGAAATGCCTCGCCGCGGCACCGGCCGCGGCCGACACCGAGGACCGACATGACGGATCTGATGGCGGGCAAGCGCGGGCTGATCATGGGCGTCGCCAACGACCACTCGATCGCCTGGGGCATCGCCAAGCGTCTGTCGGAGCAGGGTGCCGAGCTCGCCTTCACCTACCAGGGCGAGGCCTTCGGCCGGCGCGTCAAGCCGCTCGCCGCCTCGGTCGGGGCGGAAATCCTGCTGCCGTGCGACGTCGAGGACGTCTCTACCGTCGACGCGGCCTTCGATCGGCTGCGCGAGAGCTGGGGCTCGATCGACTTCGTCGTCCACGCCGTCGCCTTCTCCGACAAGAACGAGCTGCGTGGCCGCTACGCCGATACGACGCGCGAGAACTTCGTGCGGACGATGGTGATCTCCTGCTTCTCGTTCACGGAAGTGGCGAAGCGGGCGGCGGCGATGATGCCCAACGGCGGCTCGCTGCTGACGCTCACCTATGGCGGCTCGACGCGGGTGATGCCGAACTACAACGTCATGGGCGTCGCCAAGGCGGCGCTGGAATCCTCGGTGCGCTACCTCGCCGCCGACTATGGCGGCCGCAATATCCGGGTCAACGCGATCTCGGCCGGGCCGGTGCGCACGCTCGCCGGTTCCGGCGTGTCGGATGCGCGGCTGATGTTCAACTACCAGCGCCGCCACTCGCCGCTGCGCCGCACCGTGACGATCGAGGAGATCGGCGGTACCTCGCTCTATCTGCTGTCCGACCTTTCGGGCGGCGTGACCGGCGAGATCCACTTCGTCGACTGCGGCTACAACATCATCTCGATGCCGCGCCTCGACGCCCTCCAGGACGAGGAGCGGCGCGAGCAGGAGGACGATGCGGGCGTCGCGCAGCCGCGGCCGCTGCCGACGGTCGCCACCGCCTGAGCGGTCACCGGTCTGACGGCGGGCATCGCCCGGCGCGGGGGGGCGGGGGCATTTTTCCGGGACGGCGGCCTGATGGACTTCGGCGCACTCGCCTCGCGGCTCGGCCTGCCGATCGGCGGCACCAAGGCGCGGCGCGACCGGCTGGCGCGGCTGGCGCTGGACGGTGACGCCGCCGGGGTGACGCGCTTCATCGCCCGCGACAAGAGCCTGTTCCGACCGACCCGCTTCGGCTGCCGCTTCGAGCCGTTTTCCCACATCCGCGCGCTGCCGGTGATCACCGGCATCGAGATCGTGCGCGGTTCCGGCTTCGGTGCCAAGGCGGCGAGGGTGGATGTCGGGCCGTTCGGTGCCCGCTACCGGCTGCTGTTGTCGGCGGGCCTGCCGGAGGCGGCGCGGGCCGTCAGCGCGGTGCGCCTCGTCTATCGCATCGTCCACGCCCACCGGCTGTTCGAGGCGTTCGGTCGCGAGGGCGGTGGCCGCGGCCACTTCGTCCTCGACGTCGACGATTGCGCCGATCCGGGCGAGCGGGTGGTCGGTTTCTCCGGGCCGCCGGACCGCACCTTCTTGGTGCCCGACCAGATCTTCCTCGCCACCGACGGCTATGCCGACCTGCGCAAGGCATACGCCGCAAGGGGGCGGCCGCTGGCGGCACGGGAGGACACGATCTTCTGGCGCGGCCGCTCGACTGGCACGCTGGCGCGGGGCGAGACGTGGACGGCGCTGCCGCGGGTCGCCTTCGTCGCCGAGGCGCGGCGGATCGCGGCGGCGCGGCCGGATCTGAACATCGACGTCGGGCTGGTGACGACCGACGAGGGCTCCGGCAAGGCGCCGTGGGCCGAACTCGTGGCGCGCGGGCTGACGGCCGACTTCGTGCCGATCGAGAGCTTCGCCGAGAAGCGTGTGCACGTCGACGTCGACGGCAATTCCAACTCCTGGCCCGGGCTGTTCTCGAAGGTGCTGCTCGGCGGGCCGCTGCTGAAGGTGGCGTCCCGCGACGGGGCGGCGCAGTGGTACTATGACCGGCTGGTGGACGCCGAGACGCTTCTGTTCGTCGCCGCCGACCTCTCCGATCTCGAAGGTTGCTGCGAGGCGGTCCGCGATCCGGCGGTGCAGGTGGCGCTGGCGGCCGGGATGACGGCGCTCGCCGAGGGGCTGACGCCGGACGCCGAGATTCCGCGCGTCTTCCCGGTGCTGGAGGAGGCGGCGGCTTATTGGCGCGATAGGCTCTGAGCCGCGACAATGATACAACGCGCGGCGCCGCGCCCGCCGCGGGGCCCGACGCCATCCGAACCGCCGCAAAGACGTTTGCCGCCATGACCGCCGCCGAACCCTCCCTCATCGTCAAGATCTGCGGCCTTCGCACTGCCGAGACGATGGAGGCTGCGCTCGCGGCCGGCGCCGACATGATCGGCCTCGTCAGCTTTGCCCCGAGCCCGCGGCACGTCGACGCCGCGGCGGCGGCCGTGCTGGCCGACCAGGCGCGCGGGCGGGCGGAGATCGTGCTCCTCACCGTCGATGCCGACGATCAGACGCTGGCAGCTGTCGTCGAGGCGATCCGGCCCGACTGGCTGCAGCTGCACGGCCGCGAGACGCCGGCGCGCGTCACCGAGGTGCGGCGCCGTTTCGGCCGCCCGGTGATGAAGGCGCTCGGCATCCGCGACGCGGCCGACCTCGCCGCCGCCGCCGATTATGCCGTCGCCGACCGGCTGCTGTTCGATGCGAAGCCGCCGAAGGATGCGACGCGGCCGGGCGGCAACGGGCTCGCTTTCGACTGGCGCCTCCTTGCCAAACTTGACCCCCGCCTCAGGTTCATGCTTTCCGGGGGGCTCGACCCCGACACCGTCGCAGAGGCGGTGCGGATCGCCCGCCCGCTCGGCGTCGACGTGTCGAGCGGCGTGGAGCGCGCCCCGGGCGACAAGGACCCGGCCCTGATCGCCGCCTTCGTTCGCGCCGCCCGGGCGGCGCAGACCCTGGGAGCACTCGCTTGAACACCGCCGTGCCGCCGACCGTGCGTGCCAATTCCCTCCGGCTCGGACCCGACGAGCGGGGCTTCTTCGGCCTGTTCGGCGGCCGCTTCGTCGCCGAGACGCTGATGCCGCTGATCCTCGAGCTCGAGGCGGCGTGGGAGGCGGCGAAGGCCGACCCCGCCTTCGAGGCCGAGTTCTCGGAGCTGAAGCGGACCTATATCGGCCGTCCGAGCCCGCTGACGTTCGCCCCGCGCCTCACCGAGCACTGCGGCGGCGCCAAGGTCTATTTCAAGCGCGACGAGCTCAACCACACCGGCTCGCACAAGATCAACAACACCGTCGGGCAGATCCTGCTCGCCATGCGGATGGGCAAGACGCGCATCATCGCGGAGACCGGCGCCGGCCAGCACGGCGTGGCGACCGCGACCGTCTGCGCGCGGTTCGGCCTGCCCTGCGTCGTCTACATGGGCGCGCTCGACATCGAGCGGCAGAAGCCGAACGTCTTCCGCATGAAGCTTCTGGGCGCCGAGGTGCGGCCGGTGACCTCCGGCGCCGGCACCCTCAAGGACGCCATGAACGAGGCGCTGCGCGACTGGGTCGCCAACGTCGAGGACACCTACTACCTGATCGGCACGGCCGCCGGTCCCCATCCCTATCCGGCGATGGTGCGCGACTTCCAGTCCGTCATCGGCACCGAGGCGAAGGCGCAGATGCTGGAGGCCGAGGGTCGGCTGCCGGACGCGCTGGTCGCCTGCGTCGGCGGCGGCTCCAACGCCATCGGGCTGTTCCACCCCTTCCTCGACGATCCCGACGTGAAGATCATCGGCGTCGAGGCGGGCGGTCGCGGGCTCGAGGCGGACGAGCACTGCGCCTCGCTGACGCGCGGCCGGCCGGGCGTGCTGCACGGCAACCGCACCTATCTTCTGCAGGACGGCGACGGCCAGATCCTCGAGGGCCACTCGATCTCGGCGGGCCTCGACTATCCCGGCATCGGGCCGGAGCACTCCTTCCTGAAGGAGAGCGGCCGGGTCGAGTATGTGGCGATCACCGACGACGAGGCGCTGGCGGCGTTCCAGCTTCTGGCGCGGCTCGAGGGCATCCTGCCGGCGCTCGAGCCGGCGCATGCGCTGGCCGAGGTGGTGAAGCGGGCGCCGCAGATGGGCAAGGACGAGATCATCCTGATGAACCTCTGCGGCCGCGGCGACAAGGACGTGTTCACCGTCGGCAACATGCTGGGCTTCGGGCTCTGAGGGCTGGCGAACCGGGACTGGGCTGGGGAGGCGAGACGATGCCGAATATCACCGTGCAGATGTACAAGGGCCGTGACCCCGCGAAGAAGAAGGCGCTCGCCGTGGCGCTGACCAACGCGATGGTCGAGAGCCTCGGCTGTCCGATCGCGGCGGTGCAGGTGATCATCCAGGACGTCGAGAAGCACGACTGGGCGCACGCCGGCGTGATGGCCTCCGACCCGAAGCCGGGCGCCGGAGCGTGAGCCAGACCCGCCTCGATACCCGCTTCGCGGCGCTCGCCGCGGAGGGCCGGCCCGGCCTCGTGACCTTCATCACGGCGGGTGATCCCGATACCGAGACGTCGGGCAAGATCCTCGCGGCGCTGCCGGGGGCGGGCGCCGACGTCATCGAGCTCGGCATGCCGTTCACCGACCCGATGGCCGACGGCCCGGCGATCCAGGCGGCGTCGCTGCGCGCCCTGCACGCCGGCCAGACGATGGTGAAGACGCTCGCCATGGTGCGCGACTTCCGCCGCGGCGACGACACCACGCCGATCGTGCTGATGGGCTACTACAACCCGATCTATTCCTACGGCAACGCGCGCTTCCTCGCCGACGCCAAGGCGGCCGGGGTGGACGGGCTGATCGTCGTCGACCTGCCGCCCGAGGCGGACGACGAGCTGTGCCTGCCGGCGCGGGATGCGGGCCTCGCCTTCATCCGGCTGGCGACGCCGACCACCGACGACAAGCGGCTACCGGCCGTTCTCGCCAACACGGCGGGCTTCGTCTACTACGTCTCGATCGCCGGGATCACGGGAACGGCGGCGCCGGACGCCACCAAGGTCGGCCGCGCGGTTGCCCGAATCAAGGCGCATACGCCTCTGCCGGTCGCCGTCGGCTTCGGGGTGCGCACTCCGGAGCAGGCCGCGGCGATCGGTGCCGAAGCGGACGCCGTCGTCGTCGGCTCGGCGCTCGTGCAGGCGGTCGAGCGCTCGCTCGACAGCGATGGACGGGCGACCGAGGCGACCGTCGGCGCCGTTTCCGCGTTGGTGGCGAGCCTCGCCTCGGGCGTCCGGCGCGCCCACGCTGCCTGAGGCCGCCTTTCGACCGATCGTCCCGTCCCGCTCGCGCCGCGGAGACCGAAAGACCGCGATGAACTGGATCAACACCGTCGTCCGCCCGAAGATCCGCTCGCTGCTGACCAAGCGCGAGACGCCGGACAACCTCTGGATCAAGTGTCCCGAGTCCGGCGAGATGGTGTTCCACCGCGATCTCGAGGCGAACGGCTGGGTGGTGCCGCGCTCCGGCTACCACATGCGCATGCCGGCGAAGAAGCGGCTGGAGACCCTGTTCGACGGCGGCCGCTACGAGGCGCTGCCGCTGCCGCAGGTGGCGGTCGACCCGCTGAAGTTCCGCGACGAGAAGCGCTACACCGACCGCCTGAAGGACGCCCGCACCAAGACCGGCCACGAGGACGCGATCCTCGTGGGACGCGGCACCCTCGACGGGCTGCCGCTGACGGCCGCCGTGCAGGATTTCGAGTTCATGGGCGGCTCGCTCGGCATGGCGGCCGGCGAGGCGATCGTCACCGGCCTCGACACCGCACGCACCGACGGCACGCCGTTCGTGCTGTTCGCCGCCTCCGGCGGCGCGCGCATGCAGGAGGGGATCCTCTCGCTGATGCAGATGCCGCGCACGACGGTCGCGGTGTCGGCGCTGAAGGAGGCGGGGCTTCCCTACATCGTCGTGCTGACCAACCCGACCACCGGCGGCGTCACCGCCTCCTACGCGATGCTGGGCGACATCCACATCGTCGAGCCCGGCGCCCTCGTCGGCTTCGCCGGCCCGCGCGTCATCGAGCAGACGATCCGCGAGAAGCTGCCGGACGGCTTCCAGCGCGCCGAGTACCTGCTCGCACACGGCATGGTCGACATGATCGTGCCGCGCCAGGAGCTGCGCCCGACGCTGTCGCGCCTCCTGCACATCCTGACCGGACGGGATGCCGCCGTCGCATCGACGCCCGAGCCGGTGGCCGCGCCGGCGCCGGTGGCGGACGAGCGCCGGGCGGCGGAGTGACGCCCGCGGCCCCGGTGCCGGTAGGACGAACCCCTGCCATGGACCACGCGAGCGCCATCCTGCAGCGGCTGATCGCCCTTCACCCGAAGGAGATCGACCTGTCGCTCGGCCGCGTCGAGCGGCTGCTCGCCGCCCTCGACCATCCCGAGCGGCGTCTGCCGCCGGTCATTCACGTCGCCGGCACCAACGGCAAGGGCTCGACCACCGCGACGATGCGGGCGATCCTCGAGGCGGGGGGCAAGGGCGTCCACGTCTACACCTCGCCGCATCTCGTCCGCTTCCACGAGCGTGTCCGCCTCGCCGCTCCCGGCGGCGGCCGCTACGTCGACGACGCCGTGCTGGTCGAGGCGCTGAACCGCGCCGAGACGGCGAACGACGGCGCGCCGATCACGCTGTTCGAGATCACTACCGCGGCGGCGATGCTGCTGTTCGCCGAGTCCCCGGCCGACGCGCTGCTGCTCGAGGTCGGGCTCGGCGGGCGGCTCGACGCCACCAACGTCGTCGACAATCCGCGCGCCAGCGTCATCACGACGATCTCGATGGACCACGAGAAGTTCCTCGGCTCGACGCTCGCCGAGATCGCTCGCGAGAAGGCCGGCATCATCAAGCGCGGCGTGCCGGTGGTCGCCTCGCCGCAGCTGCCGGTGGTCGCGGAGGTGATCCGCCGCCGCGCTGCCCGGCTCGGTGCGCCGCTGAAGCAGGGGGGCGAGGACTGGAGCTTCGCCGAGGAGCGCGGCCGGCTCGTCTATCAGGACGAGGACGAGCTGATCGACCTGCCGCCGCCGAAGCTGATCGGGCGCCACCAGTACGTCAACGCCGCGACCGCCGTCGCCTCGCTGCGCGCCGCCGGCCTCTTTCCGGGTGCCGCGGCGGCCGAGACGGGGTTCGCCCAGGTCGAGTGGCCGGCGCGGATGCAGCGCCTCACCCAGGGTCGCCTCGTCGACGTCGCGCTCAAGGGCGCGGAGATCTGGCTCGACGGCGGCCACAATCCCGGCGCCGGCGAGGCGGTGGCGAACGTCATGGCCGACCTCGAGGAGCGGGTGCCGCGGGCCCTGTTCCTGATCGCCGGCATGCTGTCTACCAAGGACCCGGTCGGCTTCTTCAGGCCGTTCGCCGGCCTCGCCCGCCACGTCTTCACGGTGCCGGTGTTCGGCACCGATTCGAGCCGCGATCCGATCGAGCTCGCCCAGGCGGCGCGCGCCGCCGGCCTGTCGGCGGAGCCGACCTCGGGCGTGCGCACGGCGCTCCGGCTGTTGTCGGAAGGCTGGCGCTTCGAGCCGCCGCCGCGCATCCTGATCTGCGGCTCGCTCTATCTCGCCGGCGACGTGCTCTCCCAGAACGGCACGCCCCCGGTCTGACTTGCCGTCTGAGCCCCCGCGGTCAGAGGCCGATGTCCTCGAGCGGCGGGCCGGGAAAGGTGGCGAAGGCGGGGGCGTTGGCGGGCGTGCCGAGGAGTTCGCGCACCGCCCGCGTCGCCTGGTCGATCGCCGAGTTCGCGTAGGCGTAGGCACCGGCGTCGGAATTGGCGATGGCGATGCGGCCGATCGGCCGGCGCGAGATCTCGATCGGCAGCGGCCCGGCCGGCCAGTAACCGTCCCACGGGCGCATGTACTCGTAGGCGTAGCCGTGCGACCAGCGGTTCACCGTGATCGCCTCGATGTCGCGCGCCGGGTCGAAGCCGCCGGGGCCGAGCGCGCGGCCGAGCAGGTCGCGGATCTGCCGCTCCATCTCCTCGAAGGTGATCTCGGTGAGGAGATAGCGCCCGGTCTGCGCCTGCTCGCGGGTCGGCAGCGTCGGGTCGCCGAGTACCGTCTTCGTCAGGTGCAGCACCACCGGGTCCGACGGCACGTCGGCGAAGCGGTAGGTGCCGATCGAGACCGGATAGTCGATCTTGCAGTGTTCCCAGAAGTGGCCGGGCGTCTCGAACTCGGCGACGCCGAGCGCCGACAGCGCCTCCCACGAGCGGATCAGCACGTTGGCATAGAGGAAGGGGATCTTCTGCTGGTCGGTCAGCGCCTCCTGCTGGGCGGGCGGCGCCTCCTCGCAGATCAGCGGGATGACGCGGTGCCAGCAGGCGAGCACGGCGTGGTCGGCGGTGACGGTGGACAGCGTCGGCGCGGCGCCGTCCGCCATCCGGGCATAGGTCGCCTCGACGCCGTCGTCGGTGTTGCGGATCTTCACGCACGGCGACTGCAGGCGGATGCGCACCTCGTTCTCCGGCCGGTCGAGGGCGCCGTAGTCGGTGCGGGCGAGAATGAGCTCCTCCATCGTCGTGCCTGCGACCGCCGCCGGGATCAGCGAGCGGACGAGGGCGCGGGCGACCGAGGCGTTGCCGTCGGGGAAGTGGAAGATGTAGGGGTCCGGCCCCTTCGCCACGAGCCGGCCGCTCGGGCTCATCGTCGGCCAGACGTCGTCGCCGAGGTCCATCGCGTCGAAGCCCGGGCACTCGACGACGCGGGCATCGAGGCAGGAGACGGCCCGCACGCCGGCGCCGAAATAGGGCTTCGTCCAGTTGTCGAAGAACTCGACGAGCTGCGGGTCGAAGCCGAGGATGTCGGTGAGGAAGGCCGCATAGGTGAGGTCGGCGAGCGCCGCGAGCTTCTCCGCGCGCGTCTTGCCGTCGAAGGGGTCGGTCGGCGTCTCGTAGAGGGCGAGGAGATCGGCCTTCGCCTTGTCGGACAGCGATGTCTTGGCGATCCACGCCGCATCGTCATCGTCGTAGACGGCCAGCGCATCGGCGCCGAAGGCCTCGCGGGTGGTGAACACGCCCTCGCCGAGGCCGCGATCCTCCGCCCACGCCTGGTCGTAGCAATTGCCGAGCGCCTCGACGTCGACGCCGATGTCCGCGAGCACCTGGTTGACGGCGGGGGTGAAGAAGCTCGGCGTCTGCAGGGATTCCGAACCGCCGTAGCCGATGACGAGGCGGCCGTTCGATGCCGTGAACTCGTTGCGCACGGCGTGGCCACCGAAATCGTCGGTGTTGTCGAGGACGAGGACGCGGGCGCCGGGCTTCTGGCGGCGGTAGAGGTGGGCAGCGGTGAGGCCCGAGAGGCCGGCGCCGACGACGATGAGGTCATAGTGCTCGCCGGTGGCGGTGGGCGCGCCGGCGGCGTCCCAGAACGTGCCGTCGCGGATCGCGTGCATGACGGCGAAGTCGGCGTCGGTCTGGCCGCGCAGGCCGGTCAGCGCCGGCGGATAGGGGGCGCCTTGCGCGAACACCGGCCGGCCGGTCAGCGGCAGGGCTGCTGCGGCGCCGAGAATGGCGGCGCCGTTGAGGAAATCACGGCGCGAGATCGCCCGGTCCATGCCGAGGCGGCGGTCGTCGTCGGACCAGGACATGGTGTTTCCCCCGTGTTGTGTTCCGGGGATGGTAGCGGGTCGGGGGGCGGGGGGAAATTCGCAATGATGGGAGCGGGGAGGTCGGGGTACGGACAGGGACGACCTCGCCCGTCAATCCCCCTCCGCAGTCATTCCCGGGCTTGTGCCGGGAACCCATCCCTCGCTTCTGGCGCCGTGGCTGACGCTGGCGCGCCCCTCGCCGCAGCCTCGCATGGGTTCCCGGCACACGGCCGGGAATGACTACGGAAAAGGGAGAGCAAGCCAGACTTGCAAAGGCGCTGTGCTGAAGCACGGCCCCGATGGCCGACGACCCCGCCGAACGGCTTGCCCCGTCCGCCGCCCCGCCTCAGCTGCCTTGGGCGACCTTGGTGGAGGGCTGGGGCTTGCCCATCAGGGCGTCGATGCGGTCGCGCTCGGCGCCGAACGAGGTCAGCACCGTGCCGCCGAGCTCGCGGCCGCGCGGCAGGCGGATGCGCAAGGGGTCGACCGGGCGGCCGTTGATGTGCACTTCGTAGTGCAGATGCGGGCCGGTGGAGAGGCCGGTCGAGCCGACATAGCCGATGACCTGGCCCTGGCGAACGCGGACGCCTGGCGTGATGCCCTTGGCGATGCCCGACATGTGAGCGTAGCCGGTCTCGTAGCCGTTGGTGTGGCGCAGCTTGACCCAGCGGCCGTAGCCGGAGCGCCATTCCGCCTGCTCGACGACGCCGTTGCCGGAGGCGACGATCGGCGTGCCGGTGGGGGCGGCCCAGTCGACGCCGGTGTGGGCCTTCACCCAGCGCAGGATCGGATGGCGGCGCATGCCGAAGCCGGAGCGGAAGGTGCCCTTCGCCATCGGCTTGCGCATCAGGAACTTCTGCGCGCTCTTGCCGGTCTCGTCGTAGAAATCCATCGAGCCGTCGTCGGGGGCGCGGAAGCGGTAGAACTTGCGCGTCGTGCCACCGACGGTCAGCGCCGCGTAGAGCACTTCCGGCGAGGCCAGCGGCTGGCCGTCCTCGTCGAGCGCATAGAAGGTCTCGAAGGCGTCGCCCGGCCGGACCGGCGCGTTGAAGTCGACGTCGAAGGAGTAGATGCGCACCATCTCCTTGATGACCTGCTCCGGCAGGTCCTGCTCGAGCGCCGTCTGGTAGAAGCTCTGGTAGAGCGACATCGAGCCGCCGCCACCGCGCGCGACGGATTCCTCTTCCGCGATGTCGGCCTCGGCGACCACCGGCATCGAGGCGTCCGGCTCCTCGGCGGCGACGAAGGGACCCGTGTCGGAGCGGGCGACGGTGGCCTTGTGGGCCTCCGGTCCGTAGACGCTGACGCGCAGCACCTCGGCGCCGTCGCCGCCGTCGGCGGCGGGGCCGAAGGCGAGGCGGATGCGGTCGCCGACGGAGAGCTTTTCGAGGTCGAAGGCGCTGGCGAACACCTTGGCGACCTCGTCGGCGGTCGCCTCGTCGATCGAGTGGCCGACGAGGATCTTCGCCAGCGTGTCGCCCTTCTCCACCGCGACCATCACCTCGGCGTCCTCGACGTCCTCGACGGCGGCCTCGCCCTCGGTGGCGGTCGGGTCGTCGGACTTCGCCACCTCCGAGAGGTTCTCCGGCACGATGCGGACCATCAGGTCGGTGATCTCGAGCGGATTGGCGAGGGCGAAGTTGAAGCGGGCGGGGTCGATCGGCGGGGCGTTGACGAACTCCACCGGTTCGGTGGCGTTGAAGCGGCTGTCCTCGCGCACCACCGCCTCGACCTCTTCGGTCGACAGCGTCAGGTCGGGGTCGACGAGGGGGCTGCCGAGGGGGAAGTCGCGGGTGGCGACGGTGACCTCGCCCTCGACCTGCGCGCCATAGACGGAGTCCGTCGGGCTGCGGTCGGGGAAGATCTCGCTGTCGGAGAAGATCGCCAGCGGATTGAAGGGCGGGATGTTGGCGACCTGGTCGCCGACGCGGGTGGCGAGCGTCGCGGTGACCTTGACGAAGGGGCGCACGCGGATGAGGTCGCGGTCGCCCTGGCGGGTGACGGTGGAGACCTGGATGACCTGGCGGTTGGTCACCGCCTCGACGACCGGCTGCACCTTGTCGGACTTTCGGGCCGGGCCGGCGTCCTCGTCGAGGAGCGGGCGGAGCTCGGCGCCGAGCTGGCGGGCCGGGGCGGCGATGGAGATGTGGTCCTCGAGGGCGACGATGAGGGCGCCGCCCATCAGCACAACCGAGGTGACGCCGGTGAGCACAGTTCCCATCAGCCAGCGGACGGAGACGGCACGACGGTCGGGCCTCGGCTTGGCGCCGTCGATGAGCAGCGGCGGCTCGTCGCCGAGCGCCACCCGACCGCGTCCATAAGCGTAGCCACCGACCTTCATGCGGGGGTGTCGTCCTCTCGGAGGGGTCCGGGCGTTTCGTGCCGCGGACGGTGACCGGCGAGCGCTGTGAAGTCAACCGCTTCGGGGCGGTGCTTCGCCCGCGAGCGTGACGACAATGCGGCGAGGGGGCGGCGAAAGCATTGCCGGCCGGAAGGGCCCCCGGACTCCGAGGGAATCAGCCGACGAAGGCGGCGCGGCGGACGGACGCGGCCGCAGCGGCGCCGGCGGTGCCGGTCTGCTCGGCCTGCTGGTCGGTGGCGGCGGTGGCGACGAGGGCGGCGAGCGGCTCGATCTCGCGCTCGCGCGGCGCGAACATCCAGTAGCGGATCGGCGCCTCGAGCGTGCCGACGCGGACGAGGTCGCCGGCGGCCAGGGCGGTGCGCGCCGCGCCGAGCGTGACGAAGCCGGGGAAGCGGCCGCTGCCGATCAGGGACAGGACGGCGGCCGTCGATTCGAGCCTGAGGCGCGGATGGGCGATGCGGCGCGGGTCGATGCCGTGGGCGGCGAGCGCCTCGGCGACGACGGCGGCGATGTCGCCCTTCTCCCAGATCACCGGGGCGCAGTCCGGCAGGTCGGACCAGGACGGGCGCGGCGGCAGGGCGCGGGCGCGGGCCGGCGTGGCGACGAGCACCAGCTGGTCGCGGAAGACGCCGAGATAGCGGAACTGCGCGTGGCCGGGGGCGGTCTCGCTGATGCCGACGTCGGCGGTGCCGCGCATCACCCAGGCGGTGACGTCGTCGGCGCTGCCGGCGATGAGCTCGACATCGGGGAGTTCCTTCTGGCCGCCGAAGCGGGCGAGGAGGCCCGGCATCCAGTGGTCGTAGGCGTTGCGGGTGCAGGCGAGGATCGGCCGGCGGCCGTCGCGCTCGCCCATGCTCTCGACGCGGCGCACCGTCAGCTCGACGTCGCGCAGGATGCGCTCGGCCTCGTTGAGGAGCACCTGGCCGGCCTCCGTCACCATCAGGCGGCGGCCGGAGCGGTCGAACAGGCGGACGTTGTGGCGGTCCTCGAGCTTCTTGATGGAGATCGACACCGCCGACTGCGTCAGGCCGAGCTTCTCGGCGGCGTGGGTGAAGCTGCCGTAGCGGGCGGCCTCGACGAAGATCTTCATCTGCTCGAACGTCATCGGTGTCTGCCAACCTCGGCTGCGGTGGAGCCTGCCGTCCGGCGCGGTCGCGCGATCTAAGCCCACCGCAAGATTCGTGCCCGGCCGTCACCGGGGGCGCCGACGGCGGCCGCCGCCCCAAGGATGCGTCCGCTGGCGGGACCGTGGAGTGTTTTTGTGCACCGCGGCCGCGCGCCCTAAACGCCGCTCATGCGCCCCGGCCGTACCGGGGCAGGCGCGGCCGCTGCCCCCAATCCCGCAAATGGCGGATGAGTTTGATTGATGTGGGCCGCCGCGATTGCCGCCGTGGCGTCCCCGGATCGCCCACGGCGGCGCCAAAGTCCCGGAAACTGCACGAAAATCCGTCACGGCCCCGGACTGGCCCACGGCTTGCGCTGAGGGGGCCCGTACGCGTCCCGGCCGGCCCTCCTCCCCCGGCGGACGCTTCTCGGATGCCTTCTCCAGGAGCTCGTCATGAACGCAGCGGATCTGACGCTTTCTCCGGGGCTGACCCAGGGGCTGGGCCTCGCCCTGATGATCGGGACCGGACTGGTCTTTCTCGCACTCGCCTGGCTGATCAAGTCGAAGCTGGTGCGCAACACCCACGACTTCATCATCTCCAACCGCCGCGTCGGCCTCGGCTTCGGCGTCGGCTCCGTCATCTCCGTGTGGACGTGGGCGATGGCGGTGATGATGAGCACCGCGATGACCTTCCAGTTCGGCCTCTCCGGCCTGTTCTGGTTCGTCGTGCCGAACGGCTTCGCCATCATGGCGATGGTGCCGCTCGCCAAGATCCTGCGCCGCCGCATGCCGGCCGGCTACACGATCAGCCAGTTCGCCTACAACCGCTTCAACCAGTCGAAGGTCGCCTCCGGCGTCGTCACGGTGACGATGATCTTCGGCATCCTGCTCGAGATCCTGATCAACCTGAAGGGAACGTCCGTCGTGATGTCGACGGTGTTCCCGATCAACTGGCAGGTCGCCACCCTGCTCACCGTCGTCGTCGTGCTCGCCTACTCCTACTTCGGCGGGCTGTGGACGAGCGTGATGACCGGCACGATCAACACCTGGATGATCACGGTGCCGGCGGCGATCGTCGTCGTTGCGGTGTTCGGCATGATCGACGGCGGCGCCACCACCGTGTTCAACGCGGTGAAGACGTCGGACGCGACCAACCTGTCGATCTTCGAGGCGGACGCGGCGGCCGGCTTCGGCATCACGCTCGCCTTCGGCCTGCTCGCCGCCACCGTCGCCGACCAGACCTTCTGGCAGAAGGTGTGGGCGATCCGGCCGAACCAGGTGGGCCGCACCTTCCTGTGGGCGGGCGCGCTGTTCTACCCGATCCCGATCTGCCTCGGCATGCTCGGCCTCGTCGGCATCGGCTACGAACTGACGGCGGCGGACGTCGGCGGCGACATCGTCGCGGTCGGCCCCTACATCGTCTCCCACATCGGCCTGCCGATGGTGCTGATCATCGCCTACGTGCTGGTGATCCTCGCCGCCTGCTACTCGACCATCGACGGAGCGTCCTCGGCGCTGTCGTCGATCGTCGCCGTCGACCTCGTGAAGCGCTACGCGCCGGCGACGACGGAATCGCGGCTCTTCTACATCACCAAACTGTCGATGCTGATCGGCGGCATC
Source organism: Pseudoxanthobacter sp. M-2 (assembly GCF_046156265.1). NCBI lineage: Bacteria > Pseudomonadati > Pseudomonadota > Alphaproteobacteria > Hyphomicrobiales > Segnochrobactraceae > Pseudoxanthobacter > Pseudoxanthobacter sp. M-2. The sequence continues at coordinate 4,217 of NZ_JAWDIR010000033.1, read as the reverse complement.
ATCGCCGCGATCGTGGTGTTGTCGGGGGCCGACTTCACCTCGCTGGTGCTGACCACCTACGCGCTGAAGACGTCGATCCTGATCCCGCTGGTGCTCGCCATCGTCTGGCCGAAGACCAACACGATCGGCTTCGTCGGCGGCGTCGTGCTGTCGATCCTGATCGGCATGCCGCTGCGCGAGTTCTACGGCGAACTGATCGGCACCTTCTCGATCCTCGGCATCAGCGCCGTCGTCGTGCTCGGCGCCGGCCTCCTCGGCGGCCGCGCCTTCGACATGCGCGAGCTCAGCGTCAAGCAGGCGGTGAAGCTCGAGAGCTGAGCCGGTCCCGGGCGTCGCGGCGACCGCCGCGATGCCCGCCGGCCGCGGCGTCCACTCCCCCGTCGCCGCGGCCTCTTTCCCCAAGGCCTGTCGCTCACCCGATTTTCGAAAAGGAGGTCTCCATGAGCATCCTGATGACCGTCTTCCTCGTGCTCGGCGCCGCCGCCACGATCCTGTTCGTCGCCGGCTACGTGCGCGGCGTGCGCGAGGCCATCGCCACCCACGCCGACCCCGAGCTCGAGGTCGACGACAGCGGCGACGTCAACGCCTTCTGGTGGCAGATCGCCCTCGCCGTGATCGCCGCCGCGGTGACGATCGGCCTCGCCGGCGTGAACCCCGCCTTCATCTACCTCGGCCCGCTGCTCGTCATCGGCACCGCGGCGATGAACGGCCTCGCCTTCTTCGTCGACAAGCCGCCGCGCGGCTGACCTGCATGGCCCGCGGCACTCGTCGCGGGCCGTCCGCCCCAATGCGCCTCACAGCAAGAAGCAGCCGGCGAGGAGACACCCCGATGCGAGGCCGTGCGTGATGGAGTTCGGTATCTGGCTTCCCGTCTATGGCGGCTGGCTGAGGACGCTCGACCAGCCGTCCGGCCCCGACGTCGCCGCCTGCCTGGCCATCGCACAGCAGGCCGAGGCGCTCGGCTTCGACTTTCTCTATGCGTCGGAGAACCTGCTCAACTGCATCCACGGGCCGGCGGAGGGTGTCGCCGACGCCTGGAGCCTGCTCGGGGCGATTGCCGCCAAGACAACCAAGGTCGGGCTGTCGGGGGCGGTGAAGCCGGGCTTCCGCTCGCCCTTCCTGGTGGCGCGGATGATCGACACCTTGACGCGCATCGCCGAGCGCCGGCTCGGCGTGAACATCGTCTGCGGCTGGTGGAAGGAGGAGTTCGAGCTCTCCGGCGTCGACTATCTCGACCACGCCGGCCGCTATGACCGCGCCGCCGCCTTCCTGCGCGACTTCCACAGCCTGTTCCAGCCGCCGCTCGGCACCCTGTTCACCGAGGGGGCGGACGAGGGCGGCTACGCGCCGTTCCCGCGCCTGCCCGGCGGCGAGGCGGCGGTGCCGAGCTATGGTCTCGACGCGGCGGCGCTGCCGGAGATCTGGATTTCGGGCCACTCGGAGCGCGCCACGCTGATGGCGGCCGAATGGGGCGACTGCCTGTTCCTCAACGGCATGGACGACGCCACGCTGGCCGCCCACATCGCGGCCGCCCGCCAGCAGGCGAACCGCTTCGGCCGCACGCTCAAGGTGGCGCTGAACGCCTACGTCATCGTCACCGAGACGGCGGGCCAGGCCGAGCAGCGCCGGCGGACCGTGCTGTCGCGCCGCAATCCCGAGACGATCGCCTTCTTCCGCTCGGTCATGGAGGAGTCCGGCGCCAGCGCCTGGGCGGCCCTCGACGACGAGCAGATGGTCGATTCCAACGCCGGCCTGGAAGCGGGCCTGATCGGCAGCTTCGAGGAGGTGCGCGAGCGCGTGGCGGAACTCGCCACCCTCGGCGTCGACAAGCTCGTCTGCCAGTTCGACGACCCGATGCGCGACGCCGGCCCCTTCATGAAGCGCGTCATCCGCCCGCACCGCGAGGCGAAGGCCGGCGTGCGCGCCTGAGTTCCAGATCACCGAGACAGACCGAGCCCCGTGTCAGACCAGGAGTCCCCGATGAGAAAAGAGCCCAAGAAGGCGCACCTGCTCGGCTTCATCCAGCACGGCGTCAACAGCCACGCGACCGGCATGTGGCGCAACACCAAGGACAAGATCGGCTGGCACTTCTCGCGCCCGCAATACTGGCAGCACATGGCCCGGACGATGGAGCGCGGCCTGTTCGACGCCATGTTCATCGCCGACGAGCTCGCCCCCTATTCGACGCACGACAACTCCTCCGACGCGACGGTGAAGTGGGCGGTGCAGTGCCCGACCCACGAGCCCTCGACGATCGTGCCGATCATCACCGCGGCGACCGAGCATCTCGGCGTCGGCGTGACGCTGTCGACGATGTTCGTCCACCCCTATGCGATGTGCCGGCTGCTCTCGAGCCTCGATCATCTGTCGAACGGGCGCGTCGCCTGGAACGTCGTCAGCTCCTATTCGAAGAGCGAGTGGGAGGCCTATGGCCACGTCGACATGACGCCGCGCTCGGAACGCTACGACAAGATGGAGGAGTACATGGAGGTCTGCTACCAGCTCTGGGACAGCTGGGAGCCGGACGCCATCATCGCCGACAAGGAGAGCGGCATCTACGCCGACCCGGCGAAGGTGAAGGTGGTCGATCACGAAGGCAAATACTTCAAGTGCAAGGGCCGGCACTTCTGCGCGCCGTCGCCGCAGGGACGCCCGGTGATCTGGCAGGCGGGCTCCTCCGGCCGCGGCCGCGACTTCGCGGCCAAGCACGCCGAGGCGATCTTCGCCGTCCATCCCGGCGTCGAGCGCATGCGCCAGTATGCCGACGACCTCAATGAACGCCTGGAGACGACCTTCAACCGGCCGGCCGGCAGCGTGAAGCTGATCTACGGCCTGCAGACGGTGGTGGCCGAGACGCGCTCGGAAGCCGAGGACAAGTACGAGCGCATCAAGGCCTGCATTCCGCTGGAAGGCGCGCTCGCCTGGATCTCCGGCCACTTCGGCCTCGACTTCTCGAAGATGGATCTCGACGAGAACGTCAAGAACCTCGAGGTGCCGGGCATCCAGGGGCTGTTCGAGTCGATCATCTACGCCAAGGACCCGAAGGGCCTCGTGCCGGTGACGGTGAAGGAGGCGGCGCTGATCTACGCGCAAGGGATGGGCATGCCGGTGGCGGTGGGGACGGCGAAGGACGTCGCCGACCAGATCGAGAGCTACATGGACGACGGCGGCGCCGACGGCTTCATGCTCGCGGCGACCTACACGCCGGGCTGCTACGAGGAGTTCGTCGATCTCGTCGTGCCGGAGCTGCAGCGCCGCGGCCGCTACCGCACCGCCTATCCCGGCAATACCCTGCGCGCCAACCTGGCGGCCGACTGAGATGGCGACGGCAACGGGTGCGCCGGAGGGCGCGGTGCAACAGGGCGGCGCGGCGAACCCGGAGCCGTTCAAGGCGGCGTTCCGGCGGCTGGCGTCCGGCGTCTGCGTGGTGATGTTCCGCCGGCACGGCCGGCCGCACGGCTTCACCGCCACGTCGGTTACCTCCGTGTCGATGGCACCGCCGAAAGCGCTGTTCTGCGTCGGCACCGGCAACGACAGCCACCCGCACCTGACGGTAGGGACGCCGATCGGCATCTCCCTGCTGTCGGCTACCCAGCGGCCGCTCTCAGACCGGTTCGCCGGCAAGGCGGGGCCGCAGGGCTATGACGATGTCGAGACGGTGGAAGGTCCGGGCGGCGTGCTGCTGCTGCCGGGGGCGCTTGCGCATCTCTCGGCGCGCGTCGCCGAACTGGTGCCGGCGGGCGACCACTCGATCGTCGTCTGCGATCTCGAGGCGGCGATGCTGGCCGAGGAGGCGCCGCCGCTGCTGCACTTCTCCCGCGCCTATCATGCGCTGGCGCCGCTGCCGGCAGCGGCCGAGGCGACGGTCGCCAAACCGGACGTCTCGGTGGAGCGCCGCGAGCCGGCGCTGATGCGGCGCTGAGGGCAGACCAGGGGTGCTCGCGGCCTGAAACGGCCGGTCGTGCTGCGTGATGCGCTGCTCTTCGCACCCGCCGCGCGTCCTGCGCTGCCCGGCGGGAGCCGCGCCTTCAGGCGTCCGGCCGGAGTCTCCCGGGAGACTAGCCGGTCGGTCTCTCAGGACTCGCCCTCCATGCGACTTTGGTCTAACATGACGGTCGAGTGACGGAGAGTTCAGGCGCTTGCGGGCGCAAAACTCCAGGGTTTCTGCGGAAGAAAGCTGGCGTTTGAAAATTTCTCGAAGTCGCTGTTGACACGGA
>NZ_JAWDIR010000032.1:0-3853 GCF_046156265.1 Pseudoxanthobacter sp. M-2 | reverse complement strand
GGTTTGCGGAACAGGGCGAGCCAGACGGCTTCGATGCCATCAGGGCGCTGGCGCGCATAGACGATCTGGCTGCGCACCATCGGTCCCTGGTCGCGCAACTCGAAAATCGTGTCGGGGTGCGGCAGCCGCTGCTGCCCTACCGAAAAGCGGCGGGCGAGAGCATTGACCTCGTCCGAGTCGAACTGGGCCTGATCGGTGAAGTGCCAGATGGGCGCAAACTCGAAACCATCGAGGAGCTCGGCGAACCAGAACCGCGGACGATGTGCGCGGATGATGCGCTTCAGTTCATAGGAATCGGGGATCACGATCTCTCCCTCCAGCATCGGTTGGTCCAGGGGCAGGGCGCGTGCCACTTGCCAGCCGCCATGCCGCCACGGCACAAAACCGCCGTCGGCTCACTGGCAGCGCGCGGCAGCAGCTCGCGGGCATTGGACGCCAGCACCACGGTGACGGCGCGGTCGGACATCTCCTGCGCGAGGTGCGCGTCGAACGGCACGAGCTCGGTGTGGAGCTCCATCGTGTCGCGATTGAGCGCGGTGAACAGGGCTGGGTTCGGCAGCTCCATGTAGGCTTGGTAGAGGGCGACCTGCGCGGCATAGACGGGCCGCGCGAGGCTGACGCCGCGCTTCACCACATCCTTCCAGCTCGCCGCCCCGAGCGCCTTGTTCTCCCAGAGCGCCGGATAGGCGATGTCGACGGGGCCGGAGATGAGGCAGCCGTCGATGTGGCCCTTGAAGCGGCCGCCCATCGCGGCAAACCCGAACTGCTTGCCGTCGGCGCGCTCGGTGCGCAGGTCGAAGCCGGCGATCCGGAGCCAGCCAGCGACGATGTCCTCAGCGCGATGACCGGCTTCGAAGACCCGCAGCGTGCGGGGCGCGAACTCCTGTCCGGCGTCCTTCGTCACGGCAAGGAAGTCGTACTGAACCTGCCGGAGGCAATCTCGGCCAAGGCCCGACGAGCTGACGTATGTGCGCGCACGCTCAGCGCGCTGGCGAGCCGAGAGAGCCGCATCGATAGCGGACGAGATCGCCTCGGCGACAGCCGGGCGCGCGGGTGCGGCGCCATAGAGACAGCCGGATCCATGGTTGAGGTCGATCATCGTGACCCCTCAGAACGATGAAGGGTCGTCGGGAAGGAAGCCGCTGCGCTCCTTGCGCGCGGCCTGGTCCTGCATGCTGTCGATGTAGCCGGTGACGGCAGCCTCGATCAGGCGATCGATCTCCGCCGGGGACCGATTGAAGAACGGCTCCATCAGGCCGAGGTCGGTCAGTGCCTCGGCGAAGGGCCGGCGCGCATCGCGGATCGCCTGGCCCTCGCGCGCAGTCTTGTCGATTATGCCGTGGTTCCTCTCGGCCAGGCCCGCGCCGATCTCCTGGCAGCGGCGCGAGCAGAAGCGGTGGAAGGCGTGGCGGTCCCAGCGAAGGCGGTGGCAGTAGCCGAAGCCGCGCCCCTCGCGAGGGCAGACGGCGCAAAGGCTCACGCGAGCAAGAACGTCGCGACCGGGTCGTCGGGCGGCCACCCCGCCGTCTGGAGCTTCTCGGAGTGCAGGACGATCCAGCGGGTGATGGCGCTGGCGGCCATGGCTTCGAGCTCGCGAAGGGTGAGGGTTGCGATGGGCCTTTGCAGCCTTCCGCGGCCTTCGAGCCATCGTCCGATCTCCAGCGCCGCCTCGCGCGTGACGTGCGCCTGCCACTCGTCCGAGGTCACGACCGTCAGCCGTTCAGCCATGCGGGCATGGCGCTCGGCGGCTGCGGCGGCGGGGCGGCCTGAGGGACAGTCGGCTGAGCGCCCCAAGCAGGCGTGGACGGCGCTGCGGTAGGGGACGGCGCGCTCCAGGCGGGAGGTGTCGCCGCCGACGGCTGCGGGGCACCCCATCCCGGTGCTGGCGCCGCCGCGGTTTTGCGCGCCGGAGCATTGATCGGATCCGGCGGGACCGTTTCGCCGCGCATGATCGCAGCATGCTGCGGCTCGTCGGGCAGGACGACGTTGGCGATGCGGTTCTGGTCGCGGTACTGCGGGTTCGAGGCCGGCGCCACCATGATGCGAGCGACGAACGCGATGCCCTCGAGCTGCTTCAGCCCGGGTAGCACCCGCTTCGCCTTCGCCGCCGTCGTCTCGTCCTTGGGGTTGAGGCCGAGGGCGCTGTCGACCATGGCGCGGAAGGCCGACTTCGAGATTTTCCAGCCGATCGACTGGCCCTTCTCGTCGAGCTTGCCGCCCGCGACCGTAAAGGACTGCCAGAACTTGCGTCGGGCATAGGGGCCGTCGACGACAGTGAACTCGCAGTCGAGCATCTTCGCGTCGCTCGACTGCGATGCCTTCAGGAGTCCGGCGTCGAGCGGCGTGGCGCCGTTCACCCCGCCCGGTCGGATCGTCAGTCGCACTTTGGCGAATGTGCCGTCGGGGATCAGTTCGCCGATCGGCGCCATCTGTGGCTGGGCGTCGTTCAGGTCGTAGCTCATGGATCTGTCCTCTCGGGGAGTCAGGTGGCGAATGCGGGCTGGGCGGGGGTGCGGCCGTCGATGCGCGCGATCAGCGCACCGAGATCGGGCGGCTCGGTCATGTCGAGGCGGCCGGAGCGGTCCTTGGCCGGAAGGCCCCAGGGGTTGCCGGAGCGGCAGATGAGGCGGCGCTCGGTGGACGTCTCGTCGAGAACCCAGCCGCCCTCTGCGTCGCGGGAGAACAGCTGCATCGAGACCACCTGGTCGACGATGCCCGGCAGTTCGCGGCCGGCCTTGGATCCTTCCATCTGCGGCTGCCAAGTTACCGTGCCGAAGTCGTCGGTGACCTTTTCGAGCACGCCGACAAAGATCACCGTCTTGCCGCGGGCGTGCTGCAGGTGCTTCAGCGCCTGGATGACCTCACGGCCGAGCACGCCGTAGGCGCTGCGCATGTCCGGTTTGCCGGAGCGCTCGGAGAAGGCTTCCGGCTGCTGGCGGGCGTAGGCCATCGCCTGTCGCGTCAGATCGGTGATGGAGTCGACGAAGACGATGCGCTTCGATGCGAGGAACGCCTCGATGCCGGTGTCGCGATGCTGCGCCTGCAGCCAGGCATGGCGCTCGGTGCCGTACCAGGACTGCGGATGCTGCGCCGGGTCGGGCCCGCCGATCAGCACGGCGATATCGCGGAAGTCGGTGAAGCTGCGCACCGGGATCGAGGCGCCCTGCCAGTCCTGCACCGACTTCATGCCGGCTTCCAGATCGAGGCAGACGGTCTCCTCGGCCGGGAGCGTCTTCAGCAACGTGGTCTTGCCAACGCCGGGTGGGCCGAAGATCGCGAGCGAGGTCTTGTTCTCGGCGGCCGACAGCCGCTCGTCGGCGGAGATGATGCGGAAGGCCATGGGGGTTCTCCGAGGCAGAGGATGAAGGAACGCGGCGGCGGGGGTGACCGGGTGCCGAAGGGGAACCTGCCCGGCGTTGCCGCTCGGGCGCCCCGCCGCCGCGCGTCACCGGTCTCGGGGTTCGAGCCGGAACACGGGTTTGCCGGTAGTTTCCGAGCGTGCGGCCGCAAAGCCCTCGCGGAGCGCCTCGGGCCAGGCGCCATAGCGGCGCTCCGGGACGCGATAGGAAAGTTCGAGGTATTCGGTAGGGTCGTCGCCGGCGTCGCGGATCCGGGCCACCATGTCGGCGAGATGGTCCTGGTCCCAGGTGACCTTCTTCGGCAGGTCGGCGATCACGACGATGCCGTTGTCCTCGACGCGCACGGTGCCGCTGGTCTTGCCTTGTGAGATCCGCGCCGCGGCCGCCGCTGCCTCGTAGCGCTGCGCGATGCCGGCCTCGAGCCGGTCCCGGAGCTTCTTCACGCGAGCGGTCTCGGCGTGAGCGGCTGTCTGCAGGTCGAGCAGCACGTCCGG
>NZ_JAWDIR010000031.1:0-4986 GCF_046156265.1 Pseudoxanthobacter sp. M-2 | reverse complement strand
CAGCGATGCCCGCAGCTTCTTCACCGCCTGCGGATATGAACCGGAATGATCCGATTCCGCTCTAGTCCAGGGCAAGCCGATCAAGGCGATCTGCCGCGAGCTGAAGCCGTCGCGGAAGGTGGTCGGAAGGTTTTGCGCTCGACGGAGATGCCTTTCACTTACGAGCAGCAGGTGCAGCCGGGGGCGAAGATCGGCCCGGTGCGCGACAAGCCGGACCGGCTTCTGACGGTGAACGAAGCGAAGCCGGCGCGGGAGCGGCTGACGCAATCAAAGTGTGCGAAGAGCTGCGCGGGCTCGGCTATGGCGGCGGCTACGACGCGGTCCGTCGCTATGCCCGGGGGTGGCGGCGGGAGCGGGCCTCGGCGACGGCAGCGGCGTTCGTGCCGCTGAGCTTTGCCCCCGGCGAGGCCTACCAGTTCGACTGGAGCCACGAAGTCGTGCTGCTGGCCGGCGTGACGGTAACCGTGAAGGTCGCCCGTGTCCGACTCTACCACAGCCGCATGCCGTTCGTGCGGGCCTATCCGCGCGAGAGCCAGAAGATGGTGTTTGACGCCCACAACCGTGCATTCGGCGTCTTCAAGGGTACCTGCACCCGCGGCATCTACGACAACATGAAGACCGCGGTGGAGGCGATCTTCGTCGGCAATGAGTGCGCGTACAATCGCCGCTTCCTGCAGATGTGTGGGCACTATCTGGTCGATCCCGTCGCCTGCACGCCCGCCTCGGGCTGGGAGAAGGGCCAGGTCGAGAACCAGGTCGGCAAAATCCGCGAGCGCCTGTTAACGCCACGACTGCGGTGCGGCGGCTATGAGGAGCTGAACGCCTGGCTGCTCGATCAGTGCATCGCCCGGGCCAAGGTGCTGCGCCATCCCGAGTTGCGCAATCGCACCGTCTGGGAGGTGTTCGAGGCGGAGCGGCCGAACCTCGTGCCTTGTGCCGGCCGGTTCGACGGCTTCCATGCCGTGCCGGCGTCGGTCTCCAAGACCTGCCTCGTCCGCTTCGACAACAACAAGTACTCGGTGGCGGCGGGCGCTGTCGGCCGGCCGGTCGAGATCCGCGCCTATGCCGATCGGATCGAGCTGCGCCAGGACGGCCGCATTGTCGGCGAGCACCAACGCTGCTTCGGCCGCGACCGGACGATCTACGATCCCTGGCACTAAGTCCCGGTGCTGGCCCGCAAGCCGGGGGCCCTGCGGAACGGCGCGCCCTTCACGGACTGGGTGCTGCCCGGCGGCATGGAGCGGATCCGGCGCAAGCTGGCCGGCTCCGGCGACGGTGACCGGCAAATGGTCGCCATCCTCGCCGCCGTGCTCACCGACGGCCTGCCGGCGGTGGAGGCCGCGTGCGCCGAAGCGCAGAACGAGGGCGTCCACTCCGCCGACGTCATCCTCAACATCCTGGCCCGGCGGCGGGAGCCGGCGATCACCATCGCCACCGCACAGGCGCTGCGGCTGACCATCGAGCCGGCTGCCGATTGAGCCCGCTACGACAGCCTGAGGAGGACCGCCTGATGGAGCGCACCGAGATCCTGGAAGCAGTGGGGGCGCTGAAGCTCTACGGGATGCGCGCCGCCTTCGACGCGATCGTCACAACCGCGGTCAAGCGGTAGCACGAGCCCCAGCGGGTCGTCGGTAGCCTGCTCGAGGCCGAGAGTAAGCGAGAAGAAGGCCCGCTCGATTAAGTACCAGATCACCGTCGCAAAGCTGCCAGTGGCCAAGAAGGTCGAGGCGGAGGCGGAAGCGTTCCAGGGCGCGATGCGGGAGCAGCGCCTCCCGGACGGACTGGCGAGGGTCGTCCGGCATGGCCATGGGCCGGAGCGGACACTCCCGACCGGTATCTGCCCGGTTCATGTGAAGCGGTTGAACTTACGCGATTGCGGTGCGGAGACCGCGGCGCCGGACGGCAAGAGGATCATCTTCACCTCGACGATCCTGCCGGAGTGGGCGCGGCGCACGAAGAACCTCGATGCGCTGCTGCCGGTGCTGCACCTGCGCGGCAGCTCGACGGGCGACTTCCAGGATGCGCTGGCGGCGCTCCTTGGTAAGGACGCGCTGAACCTGTCGCCCTCGGTCATCGGGCGTCTGAAGCAGGACTGGCAGGCCGAGTACGACCGCTGGAAGCGCCGCGACCTCTCGGCCCGGCGGTACGTGTACCTGTGGGCGAACGGCGTCTACCTGCAGGCCCGGATGGGGGACGACGCGGCGTGCATGCTCATCCTCCCTGGAGCCACGCCCGAGGGGAAGAAGGAGCCGGTCGGCTTCCATGTCGGCGTCCGCGAGAGCGCGCAGAGCTGGCGCGAACTCCTCGTGGACCTCAAGGCGCGGGGCCTCGCCGTCGCGCCCGAGATCGCGGTCTGCGACGGGCGCTCGGCCTCTGGATGGCGCTCGAGGAGATCTTCCCGAAGACACGACACCAGCGCTGCTGGGTTCACAAGGCGGCCAACGCCCTCAACAAGGTGCCGAAGTCGGTCCAGCGGACCATGAAGGCCGACCTGGTCGTGATCCGCGACGCCCCGATAGGGCGAGCGCCGCGGCTGCCGTCACCGTCTTAATCGAGAAGTATGGCGCCAAGTATCCCAATGCGGTCGGATGGCTGACGAAGGACGCCGACGCGCACCTCACGTTCTTCGATTTCCCCGCCGAGCACTGGGACCACCGGAGGAACTCGAGCCCGATCGAGAGCGTCTTCGCCTCCGTTTGCCACCGGACGTGCGCACCAAGGGCGCACTCTCGCGCCGCGCCTCATGGTCTTCAAGCTTGCGATGGCGCCGTCGAAGTCATGGCGGCTGAAAAGCGAAAACCGGTTGCCGCTGGTCATCGCAGGCGTTATTTTGACCGACGGTGTCACGGACCCGACACACGCTGATCAGTGCGCCGCCTGACCGGCCGCATAACCCAGATTCGACCATAACTCCCCTCGGCGACGGGCGGGGCTTACCAGTTTCACTTGGCGGCCTCCGTCAGGATCATCTTGTCGAGCGTCAGGTCGGACACGGCCCGCCGCAGCCGGAGGTTCTCTGCCTCGAGCTCCTTCAAGCGCTTCACCTGGTCGCCCTTCAGCCCGCCGTACTCGTTCCGCCAGCGGTAGTAGGTTACCTCCGTCGCCCGGATCGCCTCCGCAACGGATTTACCCTGCGCCGCCAAAACGTCAACCTGCCGAATCTTCGCCACGATCTCCTCGGGCTTATGCCGCTTCCTCGCCAATTGCTCGTCCTCTAATAGGGCCCAAAACACATACCTCAGGGAGGGCCATTTTAAGGGGGGCAGGCCAGCCATCAGCTCGACAGATACTCATTTATATGATACTAGATGAGTAACGTGCCGTCCACCTTATCAAATTCTACGAACAGAGGGCCTTCGGATTACGCTATGCCCTACAATATCTCCATTCCTGGCCAGGTGTCCGAATGGGAACTGCGCGCGATTGAGGCGCTCGCTGCATTGGTGCCGGTCGGCGGCACCATCGTTGAAATCGGATCATTGTTCGGCCGGTCGAGCTGGGCCTGGGCGAAGAGCGCCGATCCCTCCGTCACCGTCTGCTGTATCGACCCGTGGGAAGGGAACGAGGGCATACGGCCCATGGAGCAGGCCTATGGGATCAGTTTCGGCATAGACCAGTTCCTAGCGAATGTGGCCAATTGCCCGAACGTGCAGGCGTTGCAAGGATACAGCCCTGAGGATTTCCAGACATGGGACCGGCCGATAGACCTGTTTTTCGAGGACTCGGTCCACGCCGACCCCATACTGTCGGCCAATATGGCATTCTGGAGCAGTCATCTGCGCCCAACCGGCGTTGCCTGCGGCCATGACTATCGTCCCCGGTTTCCCGACGTGGTCGCGGGCGTTCGAGCGCTCGCCGACCGCCTCGGCCGCGAACTCATCGTCGTTGAGTATCTGTGGTGCCTTCTGCCGCAGGACGACGCACATCCGCTCGTCGCGTCCGTGCGTCTCGACCTCCGCAACCTCGCCGCAGAGTCCGAAGCGGCTCTCGCCTCAGACCCGTGGCGCTGCTCTTTTGAAGTTATCGAGCCGCCGGCGCGCTTGACGTGCGGCGTCGCGCCCCAACTGACCGTTATCGCTTGCAACGATTCCCGCTCGCCATGGCGCGACGACTCCGGCGCCGACGCCCACGCCGCCGTTGAGCTGACCATCGTAGCCGACGCTCAAGCGCGGGTGGTCCAGTTGCTAACCCTGCCGGGTCCGCTCAAACCCGATCAACCCCAACGCGTGACACTCCGCGCAGGCTTTTCCCCTTCCTCCGCCGGCTTGCTTGTCATGTCGGCGCAACTGGTGCTGCTCGACGCCGAGGCCGAGGTCACACGTCGCATGGGCCGGCCTCGACGCTGGGAGGCCGCTTGCAGCGCTGCTGAGGATGGGGCGCGCCTCCCGCGAGCGTTACGCGCGATACGAGGACAGGAAGGGGAGGACTTTGAAGCAGCCACAGCGGCGGATGTGCATGCCGCATACCGGCTGTTTCTTGGTCGCGCCGCCGGCAGTTTCGAGGAAGTCGAGCGGCACCTTGCCGCCGCGCCCACTATCGCCGCGCTGGCGGCGCGCTTCATGGCCTCTCCCGAGTTCCTTGGTCGCCAGGTGGGCCGGCATTCGGCAGTACTCGGAACGGAAGCCTCAGCCACTGTCTTACGCGACGCGCCGGACGGCATCCCGGAACGATCGGAGAGCGGCTGATTGCCGACCAGACAGCGTTGCGCGACCTACCGGCCGTGCCGCTGAAATCCCTGCGAGAAGCGCGGCGGACGGGTTTCGTCGACGGCGCTGGTTCGGTATCGTTCCAACGAGTAATCCGTGCCGACGACGTACGGCTTCCAGGACGTCGTGGTGAAGGGCTTCGTCGATGCAGTCGTGATCCTGTGCGGCGGCGCCGAGATTGCCTGGCACCCGCGCTGTTTTGGCTAAGGCGTGTTCGTCTCCAATCCCTTGCATTATCTGGCGTTGATCAATGGCCTGCCGCGCGTCGGTGGGCCGGTTC
>NZ_JAWDIR010000030.1:0-5321 GCF_046156265.1 Pseudoxanthobacter sp. M-2 | reverse complement strand
TTCCTTGGGCCGCGCTGGCGCCAGCGCGGCGACGACATCCGCACGCTCGAGCAGCGACACGAGATCGTCGAGCTTGGCTGCCGGCCCTTCCTCGATGACAATCGTCGCTTCAAGTGATCCAAATTCAAATCGCTGGAAGAGTCTGATCCTCGATTGCTCGAGCGCACGCCGGTTGAGCCGATAGGGCCTGCCGTCCGACCCGATGTTCACCTCAAGCTCCTCGCATGCGCCGCGGATGATAAGCTTGCGTCCCCACGGAGCGCGGCGCAGGAAGTAACGGCCCTCGTCCGGGAACAATGGGCCTGCCGCAATCTGCGGGGCGGCGAGCCGGATGGTCACAAGGTCCGTATCCTGTGACTCCCCCGCTGCAAGCACGTCTATCAAGGGAAGCAGCGTTGCATTTGCCGGCTCGTCGATTCGCACCTTCGCGATGGCCTCGCGCACGCGACCGGCGATCCGTGAATCGCTCCCCGCGAGAAGCTCCTCGGCGATGGCGGTTACAGCAAAGCAGTCCCGCTCGTAGCGCCCACCTGTCGCGGGTGCATAGCGCGCCGTTACGGTGTCGCCTTCGTCAGCGGACGTGAAATCGCTGAGGTCGACGATGATGGGGTCGCCCGGAAAGGCGGGATCGACCAAGACATTGGCCGGCTTGAGGTCGCCATGCGCTATGCGAAGGGTGTGGAGTTCCTCGACTCGTCGAGCAAGAGCGTTGATTAGACCGAGGCGCGCGTCCTCGCCCAACTCATCGGAACGGCCCACCAATACCTGCGCCAGGTCCGGACGGTCGATCCATTCCTGGATCATGACGATGGCATCGCCCAGCCACATCGCACCCAGGATTTTCGCGCAACCCTCGGGTTCGGCCGCCGACAGTTCGGCGAGTTGGTCGAGGAAGTCGAGGATGCGTGGCCCCTCCTTTTTCTGGTCGCCCCAAGAAGCTCGCTTCCAGACCTTGACCAGGACCTCGCGACCGTCGTTGCTGCTGCGCCACAAGGCGCGCGTCTCATCATCGCGCAGGATCTCGGCGGGCGGATAGTTCTGGAAGAGTGCCATCTGGCTCTTGATCGCGCCCCGATGCCGCTCGAGGCCCTCGAGAACTTCTGCGGGCGTGGGCCGGACGGCGACCGCGGCATTAAACGCGGTCAGCGCATCGCCCGCATCCTTGAATCGCAGCATCGGGTCGGGCGCGAGCGCCGATGCGAGCCAATCGTGCAATTCCAAATACTCTGATGCCTTGTCGGCCGCGCTGTCCCACTCCGGAATGCCGCTCGACGAGGCTGGCCCCGTCCCCAGCAGGATGCGATGGACCGCCGAGGCCGCGAGAAAAACGTCGCGGCGCTTTGGGGTAGTTTCCACGCCGAAGAAGTCCTCAGGCAGCTTGCCGGTCGATAAGAACTGGAACCGGGAATTGCCGAGCGAACGGACATCAGGGTAGCTTGCCGCCATCAAGTGCGACAGGCGAACGGTCGATGGCCGTTGTACCCACACGCTATGCTGCCCAAGGTCGAGGTGCGCGGCCTCCGCGAGGTGAAGCGCGTCGAGCGAAGCGAGCAACTGCCGCGCCAACTCGATACGATCGACGCGGCTGAGGTCGGCCAGCTCTGTGCTGGCGAAATCGGCCAGGCGGTGAAGCCGACGCCGGCGGTCATAGACTTCCCAGTACCGCACGCCGAAGTTTGGATCGCGCGTCTTGCCATCAACGATTACGCTGTCGCAGTGGTCGCACCGGTCCTGGAGATAGGCGATGACCTCCTGCTCGCGGCCGGCGATTTCGCTGCGTCCCTCCTCAGTCTGGAAGCGAGTCTCCGCTCTTGAGAAATCCCATAGCCGAAGGACGCCGAGTGTCGGCGACTGTCGCTCGTCGCTCGCTTCAAACTCGGCGAAGATTCCCCCGGGGTGCTCGAACACAGGCGCGGCGGACGTGGCGTAGAAGCCCCCATAGGTCCGCCGACCTGGCACGAAGACGCCCTTGCTGACGTTGAAGAACTTCGAGAGTTGGTCCTTCCATTCCGCAGACGTCAGCACGCCAGCGGCGGGTGCCTTGCCAAGCACTTCGATCCGCTTGGGGACCGACTTGAGCGCCGAGGTAAACGCCGAGACGGGCATCACAGCGTGACGCTCGGTCTCCGCGATTCCGTTCAGGTCAGTGGCTTTTGTCAAGACTACTAGGCCCTGGACCTTCGGGACGATCGGCCGGCTACCCTTGATGTGCCGCTTGAGGTGCGCCTCAAGTTGAATGAAGACGTGGCGGGCGTTGGCGGAGATCTTAGCAACCGGTGACGGACCATGATCCTTCCCGGCGTTGAACCAATTTCCCTCTCGGCTCTCGATCGGACCGAACCAGTCCTTGAGATCAATGACGAGGATGCGATCGTCGGCCACGATGATGACGTCGATCTCTCGGCTCGACCCAGGCGCAGTGGCAAGGTCCAGATTAGTATACGCAAACCAGTGCGCCGGCAGCGAGGCAAGGCTCTCGATACCCTTCACCTCGCGCTCATGCAGTCCCTTGCCGCAATTGATAATTTTCAAGCCGCCCCCCCCCAGTCCATTACTGCAGCCGGCGTTGATGTTAGCTTGACCCTCACCACTGGCAACTGTTTTCGGTTTTATTTCCGTCGCGTGGGCGGACGACTGTTCGGACCCGTCATGGCGCCTCGCCGCTCAGCCCATACGGCAACGGCGCAGCTAAATGACTTGCCCCACGTCGGTGGCCTGGTTTGATTGTTAGTGCGTGTGTGGGGTGTCCGCGACGGTGAGCGCACCAGCTGGAACTGGCCGGGGTTGCGCAGGCGGGCGCGCGCTCGGCACCAGGGCCCGGGGTGGTGGCGGCCGATAGCCGAGGGAGGAGTGCGGCGGATGGCGTTTTAGTGCCGCCGTCAGCCTTCGATGATCACTCCTGCCTCCTCGAGGCTGTAGAGGATCTCTGCGTCGAGCAGCTCGTCGCGGAGACTGGCGTTGAAGCTCTCGCAATAGCCGTTCTCCCACGGACCGCCGGGCGTGATGAAGGCTGTCCGGGCGCCAACGGCAGCGATCCACGCCTGCACCGCGCTGGCGATGAACTCCGGGCCATTGTCGGAGCGTATGCGGCCCCGCACGCCGCACAAGATGAAGAGGTCGGAGAGCACGTCGATGACGTCGATCCCCTGCAGCTTCCGCCCGATCCGGATCGCCAGGCACTCCCGCGTGAACGCGTCGATGACGTTGAGCATGCGGACCCTCCGTCCATCATGAGTGCGGTCCTCGACGAAGTCGTAGGACCAGAAGTGGTTCGCCTGCTCCGGCCGGAGCCGGATGCACGACCCGTCTATCAGCCTAAGCCGCCCAAGCAGAACCCTGCCCAGTCCTGCATGAGAGCCCGCCGCTTCGCGAGCGCATCGCCGCGGCGGTATGCGCGTTCCGTCGCGTCCCCGACGACGTGGGCGAGGGCTTGCTCGGCCACTTCTCGGGGATGGTTTGTCTCCTCGGCGCACCAGTCCCGGAAGGCGGAGCGGAACCCGTGCACGGTCGCGTCGGCATTCAACCGCCGCATGACCATTGTCAGCGACATCACGGAGAGGGGCCGCCCACGCTTCTGGCCGGGAAATACGAACGCCGAACCGTCGTCATCGGCTGGCCGCAGGGGCGCCACTTCCGCCAGGATTGCCAGAGCCGCTGGGGATAGTGGCACGCGATGCTCACGCCGCATCTTCATCCTCTCAGCCGGCACAGTCCACACGCCTACCTCGAGGTCGATCTCACCCCACGTCGCGCCGAGCACCTCGCCGGACCGGGCCGCCGTCAGGATCGTGAACCGGAGCGCCAGCGTGCTGATACCGGTGAGCCGGGCGAGGCGCTCCATCAGCGCCGGAACGTCGGCATAGGGCTTGGCCTTGTGGTGGCCACGGGCAAGCTTCGGTCGCCTCGGCAACAGCACGTCGAGGTGACCTCGCCACAGCGCCGGGTTGTCGCCCGACCGCAGCCCCCTCGCCTTCGCGGCACTGAGAACCTGCTCGATCCGCCCTCGAATGCGGGAAGCGGTTTCGCTTTTCGTGAGCCAGATGGGCCGCAGGATGGCAAGGAGATCGTCAGTGTCCACTTCGTCGATTGGCTTGCCGCGGATGGTTGCGCAGTAGCCGTCACCGAGTGTCATCTTCCACTGCGCCCGGTGCTTCGGATTGGAGAAGCCCGGAGCGATCTCGGCGATGTAGGCGTCAGCGAAGTCTCCGAACGTCGGCTTCGCCGGAGCCGCATCGCCCTGGGAGGCGACGGGTGCGCGCTTCTCGTCGAGAGGGTCAAACCCCGCTGCCCGAAGCTGCCGCGCATGGGCAGCCTTCTCTCGCGCCTGGGCAAGCGTCACGTCCGAGAGGCTACCCAGCCCAAGCCAGCCCTCCCGGCCGTCGCCACGGCGGTAACGGTAAATCCAGGAGCGCGAGCCGGTCTTGCCGATCTGGAGGTTTAACCCGTCACCGTCGGCGTAAAGGCCCGGCTTCGTAAGCGTGGCGAGCGTCCGCGTGTTGAGCCGCTTCGCCGTTCTAGCTGCCACCGCCATTCCCTCCTACCCACGCACCTACCTACGCATTGCAGGCGGCAACCTACGCACGACGGTAGACACGCGGGGACGGATGACGCAAGAGAGGCCACAGGTTTTATGGACTTTCGAGACGGGCGCGAACGGCAATGGACACGAGTATAGCGGCCTGCCTCTCCGCCATTTCCTCTGAAATCAACCTGTATTTACAGAGACTTGACGCGAAAACTCACCCGATTGTCCCCCAATTTATCCGCCATGTTGTTCGGGAACGCGCTGGCAGCAGATGGAACGCCAGTGCACTTGGGGCCTCAACACCCCCTCGAGCCGATGGGCGCCGACGCGGCTCTTAAAAGTGGCCGAGCTGCGGGTGAGGTTCTGGGCCACCTGCGGGCGCACGTTCATCGAGCGCAGTTCGTTGACGAAGTCGGCGGCGTCGTCGCCCAAGTCAGCTCATAGCGTGATCGGCAGCGGCCGGTTGGCATGCGGTTCGATAATCGCCAGTGCCGCGCCCCCGCCCGGCGTGGCGGCAGACCTTCGTCAGGCAGGCGTCGAGGATAGGGGGCCGGAGCGGTTCTCGATCAGGGCATGGCCGAGGAAGGCGAGCTTCGCCTCCATGCCCGGCCCCTCGCTATAGAGCTAAGCGTCCGGGTCGGTGGTCGAGGCATGGGTCGCGTTCGAGCGCCTCTCGCCGCGGAAGTCCGCCTCGTCGTTGCGCCCGCCCGACGCCGGCGGCGGGTGGTTGCGGCTTGAGCCTTCCCCAGGCTCTTCAGCCGGCCGGAAGCTCTTCATCGAAGCCCATGGCTGGATC
>NZ_JAWDIR010000029.1:2500-5616 GCF_046156265.1 Pseudoxanthobacter sp. M-2 | reverse complement strand
GAACGCAAAAAGGCCCGCCGCGACGAGTTTTAGCTCGTTGCGGCGGGCCTTGATCTGGTTGCGGGGGCAGGATTTGAACCTGCGACCTTCAGGTTATGAGCCTGACGAGCTACCGGGCTGCTCCACCCCGCGCCGGTTGTGGATGTTCGGCCGGCGGGGCCGAAGTCCCTGCGCCGGACGGGGTCCGGGCAGGGGCGTGAAGAAAAGGTCAACTCGATGACAATGCGCTTGGCAGGCCTGGCAGCGACCTACTCTCCCGCGTCTTGAGACGAAGTACCATCGGCGCTGAGGGTTTTGACGGCCGAGTTCGGAATGGGATCGGGTCCAGCCCCCTCGCCATAGCCACCAGGCCGGCAAAGAGCATTGTCATCAAGTTATGAAACGCTGGTTGTCTTTCTCACGCGATGCCCACCGCGGTGGACATGGATTAATGAGAGTGATCAAGCCGATCGAGCTATTAGTACCGGTAAGCTTCACGTGTCGCCACGCTTCCACACCCGGCCTATCAACGTGGTCGTCTTCCACGGCTCTCAAGGGAGACCTCGTTTTGAGGTGGGTTTCCCGCTTAGATGCTTTCAGCGGTTATCCCGTCCGTACTTAGCTACCCTGCTATGCGGCTGGCGCCACAACAGGTCCACCAGAGGTACGTCCACCCCGGTCCTCTCGTACTAAGGGCAGATCCTCTCAAGTCTCCTACACCCACGGCAGATAGGGACCAAACTGTCTCACGACGTTCTGAACCCAACTCACGTACCACTTTAATCGGCGAACAGCCGAACCCTTGGGACCTGCTCCAGCCCCAGGATGTGATGAGTCGACATCGAGGTGCCAAACGATGCCGTCGATATGGACTCTTGGGCATCATCAGCCTGTTATCCCCGGAGTACCTTTTATCCGTTGAGCGATGGCCCGTCCACGTGGGACCACCGGATCACTATGGCCGTCTTTCGACTCTGCTCGACTTGTCAGTCTCGCAGTCAGGCAGGCTTATGCCATTGCACTCAACGAGCGATTTCCGACCGCTCTGAGCCCACCTTCGCGCGCCTCCGTTACTCTTTGGGAGGCGACCGCCCCAGTCAAACTACCCACCATGCACTGTCCTGGGCGTGGATGACACGCCGCAGTTAGATATTCATGACTTCAAGGGTGGTATTTCAAGGATGGCTCCACCAGAGCTGGCGCCCCGGCTTCATAGCCTACCACCTATCCTACACATGACGACACGGATACCAGTGCAAAGTTGCAGTAAAGGTTCACGGGGTCTTTCCGTCTAACCGCAGGAACCCCGCATCTTCACGGGGAATTCAATTTCACTGAGTCGATGCTGGAGACAGCGGGGAAGTCGTTACGCCATTCGTGCAGGTCGGAACTTACCCGACAAGGAATTTCGCTACCTTAGGACCGTTATAGTTACGGCCGCCGTTTACCGGGGCTTCGATTCAAAGCTTGCACCTCTCCTCTTAACCTTCCGGCACCGGGCAGGCGTCAGACCCTATACGTCGCCTTACGGCTTCGCAGAGCCCTGTGTTTTTGATAAACAGTCGCCACCCCCTGTTTTGTGCCCCTCCCCCACGGTTGCCCGCGGAGGAGGCCTCCTTATCCCGAAGTTACGGAGGCAAATTGCCGAGTTCCTTCAGCATCGTTCTCTCAAGCGCCTAGGTATGCTCTACCAGTCCACCAGAGTCGGTTTCGGGTACGGTCTATACGTGGAGGCTATTTCCTGGAACTCCTTCGCAGCCGACCCAATCCAGTAAGGGTCGACAACTTACGGCGTTCGTCACCATCCACAGGCCCAGGAATATTCACCTGGTTCCCATCGACTACGCTTTTCAGCCTCGTCTTAGGGGCCGGCTGACCCTGCGCAGATTAGCTTTACGCAGGAACCCTTGGACTTTCGGCGGGGGTGTCTCTCACACCCCTTTCCGTTACTCATGTCAGCATTCTCACTTCCGATACCTCCACGGCCCCTCACGGGTACCGCTTCACAGGCTTACGGAACGCTCCGCTACCGCGCATCTTGCGATGCACCCGCAGCTTCGGCACGTGGCTTGAGCCCCGATACATTGTCGGCGCAAGAACCCTTATCTAGACCAGTGAGCTGTTACGCTTTCTTTAAATGATGGCTGCTTCTAAGCCAACATCCTGGTTGTTTTGGGATTCTCACATCCTTTCACACTTAGCCACGATTTGGGGGCCTTAGCTGGCGGTCAGGGTTGTTTCCCTCTTCACGACGGACGTTAGCACCCGCCGTGTGTCTGCCGGATAGTACTTCCAGGTATTCGGAGTTTGGTTAGGTTTGGTAATCCTGTGGGGACCCCTAGCCCATCCAGTGCTCTACCCCCTGGAGTATTCGTCCGACGCTCTACCTAAATAGATTTCGCGGAGAACCAGCTATTACCGAGTTTGATTGGCCTTTCACCCCTAGCCACAAGTCATCCGAGAATTTTGCAACATTCAACGGTTCGGCCCTCCAGCAAGTGTTACCTTGCCTTCAGCCTGCTCATGGCTAGATCACCCGGTTTCGGGTCTAATCCAACGAACTTGACGCCCTATTCGGACTCGCTTTCGCTGCGCCTACACCTATCGGCTTAAGCTTGCTCGTTAAATTAAGTCGCTGACCCATTATACAAAAGGTACGCCGTCACCCTTGCGGGCTCCGACTGTTTGTAGGCATCCGGTTTCAGGAACTGTTTCACTCCCCTCGTCGGGGTGCTTTTCACCTTTCCCTCACGGTACTTGTTCGCTATCGGTCGTCGAGGAGTACTTAGGCTTGGAGGGTGGTCCCCCCATGTTCAGACAGGATTTCACGTGTCCCGCCTTACTCGAGGACCTATGCAGCCGTTACCCGTACGGGGCTGTCACCCGCTGAGGCCTGCCTTTCCAGACAGTTCCGGTTTGATTGCATAGGCCACTGGCCTGGTCCGCGTTCGCTCGCCACTACTAGCGGAGTCTCTGTTGATGTCCTTTCCTCCGGGTACTGAGATGTTTCACTTCCCCGGGTTCGCTTCCCTTGCGGGATGACCCTTGCGGGCCGGGTTTCCCCATTCGGAAATCTACGGATCAAAGCTTGTTCGCAGCTCCCCGTAGCTTATCGCAGCGTACCACGTCCTTCATCG
>NZ_JAWDIR010000028.1:0-5872 GCF_046156265.1 Pseudoxanthobacter sp. M-2 | reverse complement strand
TCTCAACGATCTCACCGATGGCGAGGGTCCGGACAAGTGTATCGACGCCGTCGGCATGGAAGCACACGTGAGCTTCAGCCACCCGGACTCGATCTACGACCGTGCCAAGCAGATGATGATGCTGGAGAACGACCGGCCGCACGTGCTGCGTGAGATGATCTATGTTTGCCGGCCCGCCGGCGTCATCTCGATTCCGGGCGTCTACAGCGGTCTCGTCGACAAGATACCGTTCGGCCTGGCGATGAACAAGGGCCTGACCTTCCGCATGGGACAGACCCACGTCAACAAGTGGACGGGCGACCTCCTGCGCATGATCGAGGAGGAGGTCATCGATCCGTCCTTCGTCATCACCCACACGGCCGATCTCGCCGAGGGTCCAGAACTCTACCGGGTGTTCCGCGACAAGCAGGACAGCTGCGTGAAAGTCGTCCTCAAGACGTGACCCGGAGAGTGTTCATGACATCGCTGATTCAACGTTTCGCCCGCACCCCCGGTGATCCCGAGATCATCCGCTCCGGCCCGAACGAAGTCCCGGTCTCCGACCGGGTCGCGAAGGGGCTCGGCTGGTTCAGCCTCGCCCTCGGGACGGTGCAGATCTTCGCCCCGTCGCTGATCACCCGGGCCCTCGGGATGGAGGGACGGGAGACCCTCGTGCGCGCTTACGGCGTGCGCGAGGTGGCGGCCGGCGTGACGTCGCTGTCGACCGACAAGTCGCTCGGCCTGTGGAGCCGCGTCGGCGGCGACGTGCTCGACATCGCCACCCTCTCCAGCGCCTACACCGACGACAATCCGAAGAAGGGCAATGTCGGGCTGGCGCTCGCCATCGTCGTCGGCATCACCTGCCTCGATCTCGCGACGGCGGGGCGCACCACGGCCGTGCACAGCCGACCCCGCCGCGGCCCGCCGCGCGACTACGGCGATCGCAGCGGCTGGCCGCAGGGGCTCGCGGCGGCGCGCGCCGGGCGACCAGCGACCCTGCCGGCCGTAGACGCGGCCTAAGCGAGCGCACGGGTCCCCCGCGAAACGCCGGCCGCACGAGCGGCCGGTGCCTACGACCAACGGTGACAGCCTCAATCGCAAGCGACGTGGAGGTGAAAGACAGGGAGAGCGCCGGCGCCATGGATTTCTGGGGAATGTTCTTTCAAGGGTGGCCGGGCCTGGTCCGCACTCTCCTCGTCGGTGTCCTCGCCTATGTCAGCCTCGTTGCGATGTTGCGCATCTCCGGCAAGCGAACGTTGGCGAAACTCAATGCCTTCGACCTCGTCGTGACGGTGGCGCTTGGGTCGACCCTGTCGGCGATCCTTCTGCAAGAGTCGATCGCACTCGCCGAGGGCGCGCTCGCACTGGCCCTCCTGATCCTGCTGCAATACCTCGTCAGCGCCCTCTCGGTGCGCTCGCCGGCCTTCGCGCAAGCCGTGCGCTCCGAACCGGCCCTCCTCGTTCGCGATGGCCGCTACTGCCTCGACACGATGCGGCGCGAGCGCATCACCCAGGACGAGGCGCTCGGCGCCATCCGCTCGTCCGGGGGCCTCAGCATCGACGAAGCCCGCGCCGTGATCCTGGAAAGCGACGGAACGCTCTCCGTCACGCTTCGCCCGTCCGGAGGGTCCGTCGCAGACCACCCTCCTGACCACCTCCCCAGCAGCCCTCTGCAGTCGCGTCCGCCGCTCCCCGCGTCCAGGAGCTGACGGTTCCGCATCGGCGGCGATCGCGATTGCGCGCTCGGCGCGCGACGCCGCTGCAGCGACGCCGAGCAGATAACGTCACATGGCGGGCTTGCACCGGGCGCCGGCCTGTCGCAGATGACCCCATCGTTGTCTCGCTCGCCTTCACGGCGATGCCGAGGACGACTGGCAACCTGCATAAGCAGCGGGCGAGGGAAGATCCGCCATGACGCGGCAAGAGGGCGGCGACGGGCGGCAGGGACCCGGCGCGCGCGACGGCCCGGCGGCTGCGGCCGACGCCGCAAAGACACGCAGCCTCAAGGAGCGCGTCGGCGCGCTCCGGCACCTCAGGCCGTTCATCGCGATGGTGTGGCGCACCAGCCCGTCGCTGACGGCGGCCTCGGTGGCGCTGCGGCTGGTGCGGGCGCTGCTGCCGGTCGCCACCCTCTATGTCGGCAAGCTCATCATCGACGAAGTCGTGATGCTGGTGCAGGTCGACGGCCGGCCGGACACGCTGGCCGACTGGCTCGCGAGCGGCCTCCTCGACCACCTTGCGCTGCTGATCGCCGCCGAATTCGCGCTCGCGGTCGCCGCCGACGTGCTCGGCCGGGTCGTCGCGCTGACCGACGGCCTGCTGTCGGAGCGCGTCACCAACGCGTCCAGCATCCGCCTGATGCGCCATGCCGCGACGCTCGACCTCGAGGATTTCGAGGACGCCGAATTCCAGGACAAGCTCGAGCGGGCGCGCCGGCAGACGAGCGGCCGCATCACGCTGATGGGGCAACTGCTCGGCCAGGTGCAGGACATTGTGACGGTGGCGACCTTCGTCGCCGGCCTCGTCGTCTACGCGCCGTGGCTGATCGTCCTTCTGGTGGTGGCGCTGCTGCCGGCCTTCATCGGCGAGGCCCACTTCAACGCCCAGTCCTACTCGCTCGACTTTGGCCGCACGCCGCAGCGTCGCGAGCTCGACTATGTCCGCCAGACCGCCGCCAGCGTCGAGACGGCCAAGGAAGTCAAGATCTTCGGCCTGCACGGCTTCCTCATCGAGCGCTACCGCCAGCTCGCCGCCGAGTTCTATGCGGCGAACCGGAAGCTCGCGCTCCGGCGGGCCGGCTGGGGCGGGCTGTTCACCGCGGTCGGCACCATCGGCTACTACCTCGCCTATGCCTACATCGCCTGGAGCACGCTGACCGGCGCGTTCTCGGTCGGCGACCTCACCTTCCTCGCCGGCTCGTTCCGCCGCCTCGGCACGCTGGTCGAGGGGCTGCTGTCGAGCTTCTCGACAACGGCGAGCCAGGCGCTCTATCTCGACGACCTGTTCTCCTTCTTCGAGGCAGAGCCGGAGATCCTGTCGCCCGCCGATCCGCAGCCGTTCCCCCGGCCGATCCGCGAGGGCTTCGTCTTCGAGGACGTCGGCTTCATCTATCCGGGCTCCGACCGCTGGGCGGTGCGGCACCTCTCCTTCACGCTCAGGGCCGGCGAGGTGGTGGCGCTCGTCGGCGAGAACGGCGCCGGCAAGACCACCCTCGTCAAGCTTTTGACCCGGCTCTACGACCCCGACGAGGGCCGCATCCTGCTCGACGGCCGCGACCTGAGCGACTACGACCTCGACGAGCTCCGCGGCAGCATGGGCGTCATCTTCCAGGACTTCGTCCGCTACAACCTGACCGCCGCCGACAACATCGCGGTCGGCCGGATCACGGCGCGCGACGACCGCGCCCGCATCGTCCGCGCCGCTGCCGCAAGCCAGGCCGACGCGGTCATCGCGCGGCTGCCCGGCGGCTACGACCAGATGATCGGCAAGCGCTTCCGCAACGGCGTCGAGCTCTCCGGCGGCGAGTGGCAGAAGGTCGCCATCGCCCGGGCCTACATGCGCGAGGCGGAGGTGCTTGTGCTCGACGAGCCGACGGCGGCGCTCGACGCGCGTTCCGAATTCGAGGTGTTCCAGCGCTTCAAGGAACTGAGCCGCGGCAAGACGGCGATCCTGATCTCGCACCGCTTCTCGAGCGTGCGCATGGCCGACCGCATCCTCGTGCTCGCCGACGGCGCGGTCGAGGCGGCCGGCACCCACGAGGAACTGGTGGCCCAGCGCGGCCGCTACGCCGAGCTCTTCGAACTACAGGCGGCGGGCTACCGCTGACCTCGCCGAATTCCAGATCCGCGGCGGCACACCGCGCCGGAGGCCGACGACCCGCCCCCTCAAGACCTTGTGAACGCCTGACGGGTCGCCGTGCGGCTACGGAGCCCGTGACGTTGCGGGCCTCGGGGGTGCGGACGTGGTACCGGATGGATCGCCGAACGATCCGAGAGCCGCGAGCCCCTGCGGGGGCTGGTCGCCATACCGGACGGTGGCGCGTGGTGCCGCGAGTGGAGATGACGCTGATGGACGAAGCTGCGAAGCCCGTGGACGACGCCGCAAAGCCCGTCGACGGAGCCACGACGCCCTCTCCGGACACCGCGCCGCCCGTGCTGACGCTGTCGCGCCGGGCGCGCGCCGACCTCTACAACTACGCCACCGTCACCGGGTGGGCGGCGAGCGCCGAATCGCGCCGACCGATCGGTCCGGGCGGCGAGCCCCTGCCTTGGTACACCTACCCGGCGATCTACTTTCTCACCCGCCGCATCAAGCGGGAGATGCGGGTCTTCGAGTACGGCTCCGGCAACTCGACGCTCTGGTGGGCGAGCCGCGTCACGGCCGTCACCTCCTGCGAGCACCACGAGGGGTGGTTCGCCGAGATGTCGCCGAAGGTGCCGGCGAACGTCTCCTACATGCAGCGCAACCTCGAGAACGGGCAGTACGCCAATGCGCTGCTGGAGAAGAGTGACGTCTTCGACGTCATCGTGATCGACGGCCGCGACCGCGTCGCATGCGCCGATGCCGCTCTCCAGAGGCTCACCAGCGACGGTGTCATCGTCTGGGACAATTCAAACCGCGGCCGCTACCGCCCCGCCTACGTGGAGCTCGAGAAACACGGTTTCCGCCGCCTGCCGTTCAAGGGCCACGGCCCGATCAACAAGCAGGAGTGGGAGACGTCGATCTTCTACCGCACGGCCAACTGCTTCGGCATCTAGACGTAAGGGGAGACTTGGGCCGCGGGCGGCCGTCGGGCGAAGGCATGCTGGAGGCGGCCTTCGACGGCGACGACGACTGGTTCTGGCGCAACCGCACGGGCGGCTGCGGCCGCCAGGCCCAGGCCCGCGTAGAGTCGCTGCTGAGCGCGGCCCTGTCCGCGGACTCTGCCGTGCAGGTCATGCTCCTCGACAATCGAGCACTGCAGGCCGAGTACAACGCGCTCGGCGGCGCGGAGGCCGACTACGTCGAGGCCACGCTCCCTCCAGCACCCGTCTTCACGCTCGAGCTCTTGTGGGGCGCAGGCTTCTTCGATACCGAGCGGCGGCTGATCGCGAACGTGCTCGCCTTGGCGACCCTGCCATGCTCAAGCGCGTGGCGGTCGGCGACCGCGTCCGGTTCGAGGGGGACCGTGTCAACGGACGCAACACCGTCGTGAAGATCGACAAGGCGAGTTGAGGCGAAGTGGCAGGGCACTTGGCGCCCTGTCATACCCCCAAGGAGACGCAGATGGCACAGACCAACGCTCCATTCATCGATCGTCGAACGGTCCTGGTCACCCTCGCTTTGGCAGCGACCGCAGGGCCCTTGGCCGCCGCAGACACCCGCCCGCGGGTCACGATCTGGAAGGACCCGAACTGTGGGTGCTGCGGCGCCTGGGGCGAGCATCTGGAGCGTGCCGGGTTCCCCATCCGCATGGTCGACGTCGCCGACATGGACGCTGTCAAAAGCCGGCTCGGCGTCCCCGGCGACCTTCACTCGTGCCATACCGCCGAGGTGGGCAAGTACGTGCTGGAAGGGCACGTGCCGGCGGGTGCCGTCTTACGCCTGCTCGCTGAAAGCCCGGATATCCGCGGGCTCTCTGTTCCAGGCATGCCGATTGGTTCCCCCGGGATGGAAGTGAAGGGGATGGCCGCGGAGCCCTATGTCGTGAGGGCGTTCAAGGCAGACGGTTCCTCGTTCGATTTCATGGCGTTTACCGGAAGCTCCCCCGCCGGCTGATACGCAGGCCGCCCCCGAACTGACCAGCCCGCGCTGAACGCAGCGCCAGTAGCAGGGTCAGGGGACCAACTCGATACCCGCCGGGATCAGGTCCGCTGCCGAAGCCGGCGATCCGGGATCCCGGATCCGGAGATCG
>NZ_JAWDIR010000027.1:0-6437 GCF_046156265.1 Pseudoxanthobacter sp. M-2 | reverse complement strand
AATGCGCCCGGCGGACCTTCGCAATTGCCTCCACCACCAGCATCCCGAACCAGCCTCCGATCAACCCGGAGGCTTTGTGGACCCACGTTCCATGGGGGTACCTTTTGGACGCCGATCACCCCGAAAACAGGGTCCTTATTGCGCGGCTATCAACACAACCCGCCGCCAGCACACGGAAATCCTGACAGTCCCTTGCACCCACAACGGGCGGAAGTTCCGGATGCTGAACGTCGTCGACGAGTTTACGCGCGAGTGCCCGGCGATCCGGGTCGACCGGAAGTTGACGGGGAGCGACGTCATCGACGTGCTCTCCGACCTCTCATCCTGCGCGGTGTGCCCAGTCACGTCCGCTCCGACAACGGCCCAGAGTTCATCGCTAGGGCGGTGCAGGCGTGGATCGCAGCCGTCGGCGCCCGAACAGCCTACATCACGCCGGGCAGCCCCTGGTAGAACGGCTAATGCGAGAGCTTCAACGCGAAGCTCCGAGACGAGCTTTTCAACGGCGAGATCTTCTACAGCCTGGACGAAGCCCGGCTGGTCATCGAGGGCTGGCGGCGGCACTACAACACCGTCCGCCCTCACTCCTTGCTCGGCTACCGGCCGCCGGCACCCAGAGGCTGTGGTGCCAAGCGCGTGCCCGCCTGCGCAACCCCGCCCAGCTCCGGGCCGCCCATGAGCTAACAATCGAACCGAACCACCGACGTGGGGCAGGCAACATCGGCATGACGGTCGCTCATACGTGGAACGTCGCTACCTTGCTGCACGTGCGACAGACTTGACGTTTGGCAAACCGCATGACCATGATGTATTCGAGTAAAGCTTCATCGTCCGTGAAGCAGGCGCTTTGGCTCGTCATGCCCTCAAGCGAAGAGTAGCTGGGAAAGTTGACAGGAAAACAGTGTGAACGCGTTCATCAACGAAATACGTGATCTCAGGCCTGTCGACCTTTGGCGGGACTTCAAATCAGGCGTAACGGAGGCCGACTTCCGTAGTCGCTGCTCTCCGCAGATGATATGGCATAGCGTAGATCTTGGGGATGTATTTATTGAAGGCCAGAATAAGATATCCAAGATTACGGCACGCGAAATGCATCTAGCTAACCTGCCTGACTTGCGCGGAAAGTCCGTTCTTGACATTGGAGCATTCGGCGGTTGGTTCTCGTTTGAGGCTGAACGGCGCGGAGCCAAATCAGTAACGGCACCTGACTATTATTCTTGGTGTTTTGACTGGCCAAAGATTCATGCTTGGGTTGCATCTGAGCGTGCGGCAGGTCGAGCTCCCGATGTCTATGATCCACCTGCGGACTGCATTGATACAGTCACGCAGCCTGGGCGTCGCGCTTTTGATGTAACTAAAGAAATTCTACAATCAAGCGTGCAGCCAGTTCTAAGTCTGGCAGAAGACTATGCTGGCGGCCCTTTCGACGTCGTACTTTATCTTGGCGTTCTTTACCACACTCGCAATCCATTCTATTCGTTACAAAAAGTCGCGAACCTTACAGGCGAGCGCCTTATCGTCGAGACGCAGGGGCTGCATTTACCAGCTGGCGGCGGGCGCGCTTTGTGGGAGTTTTATGAATCTGACAATCTCAATGCCGACAAAACAACTTGGTGGGCCCCGACGGCAGCTGGGCTGGTCGCCATGCTGAAAGGGTGCGGCTTTACGCACATCGAGATACACGATGGAACCGACGTATTGACGGAAGAGCAAAAAAAACAAACACATGCGATCAGGCTATGGGCACAGGCGACACGATGAATGGTTAAGCTGGCTTGACCATGCTTAATGGATCTACTCCAAGGCGGAAGTGCGCGCTTCCGGGTGGAGATAATCGCCTCGGGATCGGCTCGCCAGACGAAGAGCCCGGCGGGGATTCCGGTCGCGGAGCTCTGCCACAAGCGCGGCATCAGCGACGCGACGTTCTACAACTGGCGGTCCCGCTACGGCGGGATGGAAGTGTCGGACGCCCGGCGGCTGAAGAGCCTCGAGGACGAGAACCGCAAGCTGAAGAAGATCTTGGCGGAGTCGATGCTGGACGTCGCAACGCTGCGTGAGGCGCTCGGAAAAACGTATGGCCCGCCCCGTCTGCAATCGGAATTCAAGATCGTGCCTCATCAGTCTACGCCAACTTATCCGGTCTCGAGGGGTCGCCCTGGCCAAGATGGAGATCCGCGCGTCCCGAACCTCATAAACTTCACGGCGTCGAAGGCCATTTTTTGACCAGGGTTCCAGAACGCCGATCGACTGTCAGGCCATCTCGCTCCCACCACCCGCAGACCTCGTCGGCCGACCGCGCTGGGTGAGCGCGAACGGCAGATCTCTTTGGTTATGATGATGTCGCCGCCTGCATCCTGAACCGCTGCCCGCTGCGGAGGACCGCGCAGATGATCCGCGCCAGCTTCGCGGCGAGCGCCACCACCACGTTATTCACATGGGCCCGTGCCACAAGGCCTCGCAGCCAGCCACCCAGCGCGTCTCTCCCTTTGCCACCGTCGGCAGGGCAGCACGCGCGCCGTGGATCAGCATCCTGCGCAGGTACTCATTGCCGCGCTTGCTGATCCCCAGCAGCTTCGGCTTGCCGCCCGTGGTCATCTGCCGGGGCACCAGTCCCATCCACGCAGCCAGGTCGCGGCCCCGCGCGAACGTATCGGCTCTGCCAATCGCTGCGACCAACGCCGTGGCGTTCAGCGGTCCGATCCCAGGGATCGTGGTCAGCAGCCGGGCACTCTCCTCCGTCCGGGCCTGCAGCGCGAACTCCTCGTCGAACGCCTGGATCCGGCGGTCCAGCTCGCACCACTCGGCGCGCTGGTGCTCGATCAGCCGCCGGGTTCGTGGGCTCAGCGAGATCCGCTCTGCCGCCATGAGGGCATCAAGGTGCGCCTGAACCGCTTCGGGTTTGCCGGAGGCTGTTTTGTTTGAGTCAGGCGGCGATCGTCGCCTGCTCCTGGCCGGCCCACCAGCGCGATTCAGCTTCTGCTGGCGGGATGTTGCCGATTGGCTCGAGAAGCCGCCGGTTGGTGAGCCAGTCGACCCAGTCGAGGGTCGCGTACTCGACGGCCTCGAAGGACCGCCAGGGCCCGCGCCGATGGATCACCTCGGTCTTGTAGAGGCCGTTGATCGTCTCGGCGAGAGCGTTGTCGTAGGAATCCCGGACACTGCCAACCGAGGGGAGGACGCCAGCCTCCGCGAGACGTTCCGTGTAGCGGATCGAGATGTACTGGACGCCTCGATTGCTGTGGTGAACCAAACCGTCGGACTGGCTCGGGCGCCGGGCGTGGAGCGCTTGCTCGAGGGCATCAAGCACCAAGGTTGCGCGCGCCGTTCTGCTCGCCCGCCAGCCGACGATGCGGCGGGCGAAGGCGTCTATGACGAAGGCGACATAGGCGAAGCCGGACCAGGTTGCGACGTAGGTGACGTCAGAAAGCCACATTGCATTCGGCCTCGGCGCCCGGAACTGGCGATTGACGCGATCCAGCGGGCATGGCTTCGCTCGATTACTCACCGTCGTCTTCACCGGCCTGCCGCGGATCACACCCCGCAGACCCAAGTCCTTCATCAGCCGCGTCACCGCGCAGCGCGCCACACTCTCCCCCTCGCGCTTCATCTGGCGCCAGACCTTGCGGACGCCGTAGACGCGAAAGTTATCGTCGAAGACGCGACGGATGGTGCCGCGAAGAGCGGAGTCGCGGCAGGTTCGGGCCGAGGACTTGGAGGGATCGGCCCGGCGAGCTACGTGGGCGTGGTACGTCGACGGGGCGATCGGCAGAACGCGGCAGATCGGCTCGATCCCATAGACGCCGCGATGATCGTCGATGAACCCGGTCATGACTTGGGTCGGCGGTCGAGCTCCGCCAGGGCAAAATACGCCGACGCCTGGCGCAGGATCTCGTTGGCCTGCCGAAGCTCACGGTTCTCGCGCTCCAACGCCTTCAGCCGGGCAGCCAGGTCGGCGGCCGAACTGCCGGAACGGTCGCCGTCTCGTTCCGCCTTCTTCAGCCAGAGCCGCAGCGTCTCGCCTGTGCAGCCGATCTTCGCCGCGATCGAGGCGATGGCAGCCCAGCGCGATGTATGATCGCCTTCGTGTTCGAGCACCATCCGAACCGCACGGGCGCGCACCTCAGGCGAGAATGTGTTCGCCTTCTTCGTCATGGCCCCATCCCCTCAAAAGTTGGAGCCTCCGCCAAACCCGGAGCGGTTCACCTCTCCCCCCACTACCCAAGACATCCACTCTTTGCTGGGCTTTCCCAATTTCATGACCCGAGGCACATTAACAACTACACGCTCCGTGCCAGGAAAGAATTTTGCGGTATACTCCCCCTCTAGACGTCTGTTACAATCATCAATAAATATGTGAGTACACTCTCTTGCAGTAACATACGACCAATAAATAGGCAGGGCTCTTCCCGGAGATGTGCTTCTAAAACCCATTGGTCCGTCGATTAAAATAACATCCCACTTTATATCGCGCATAAAACCTGGAATTGGATGCTCAATTAGGGCCTTCTCATCTATTGGAAGACTAGATTCAACTGTACTTTTTCCATATGACACGCGCTCAATTTCAAGTTCAGGCCAGCGCTCACGCATATCTTTGGCCCAAGTTTTGTTATTTTCAACAAAAACTGTCCTGCCATGAGCATTCAGCTTATTCCAAAGCAGCGAGTCGTTTCCCAACCCAAACACGAGAACATTAGAGCCGGGGCCTGAGCACCATATCGTTTGCCCAATGATTGCAGCTTGATGCCTGGAAAGTTGTATATCTGTCCGGTAATTTTCGCTAAAAACAGTTGAAAACTGGCGCATCTATGGTCCGCGGTTCTCGTGAACAAGTGTGCATTTGGACATAAATCACTCGTTCACGCAACACTGGGTCAAAGCTCAATCAAACGGTTGATCCACATGGCTTGGTGATGCAGACGGCGGCTAACCCAGCAGTCGTAGCGTCGCAGTCCTGGTTGTCGTTGGAGACGCTGGGATCGACCGAGCCGCCCCTCGCGTTGATGTGCCCCCCGGCCTTCGCCGAGTCCTCAGCGTCGCCACCACCTCGTCGCTCGGCGGCGGTGTCGCCGTCGGCACGATCTCGACCGGCACTAGCAGGCTGTTCAAGAAGGCGTGCGTTTGGCGGGTTGGTCTCGCTTGCCGGCAGCGTTTGTGGTGATGGAGTGCGGCAGGTGAGCAGGTCGGCGCCGATGATGCGTGGCCTGGTTGTGTTGGAGCCGCGACGAGGAGCGCTGCATCGACTGGCCGATCGCCCCGCTCAAGCTGGCGCCGCCAGCAGCTTGGGCAAGCGGACGAGGTTGTAGGCGGCGGCCGCGAAGGTGAAGGCCCATCCGACCCGATCGACGCCGCGCAGCTTCGGTCGGTGGAGGCCGGCCACCGCCTTCATCCAGCCGAAGCCCTCCTCGATGCGCTTGCGGACCCGCTGGCTCGCGGCATAGCCGGGATGGCGGGCGGTGCGGCCGTCGATCACCGAGCTTCCGAGGCGCCGGGTGAGGTTCTGCGCCACGCGCGGACGCACATTCATCGAGCGCAACTCGTTCACGAAGTTGGCGGCGTCGTAGCCGCGGTCGGCCCCGAGTGTGATCGGGCGCGGCCGGTCGGCATGCGGCTCGATCATCGCCAGTGCCGCCACCCGCTCGGCATGGCCGCCCACCTTCGTCAGGCAGGCGTCGACGATGACGCCGGAGCGGTTCTCCATCAGGGCATGGCCGAGGAAGGCGAGCTTCGCCTCGATGCCGGGCCCCTTGCGATAGAGCTTGGCGTCCGGATCGGTGGTCGAGGCGTGGGTGGCGTTCGAGCGCTTCTCGCCGCGGAAGTCCGCCTCGGCGTTGCGCCCGCCCGGCGGTGGCTCATCAGGGCCGGAGCCTTCCCCAGGCTCTTCAATCGGCCTGAAGCTCTTCGTCGAAGCCCATGCCTGGATCAGCGTGCCGTCGACGCTGATGTGATCGCTCGACAGCAGCCGCTTCACGCGGCGCTCGGCCAGCACGGCGGACAGGAACCGCGCGGCAACGTCGCCGGCGAGCAACCGGTCGCGGTTCTTCGAGAACGTCGAGTGATCCCAGACCGCATCGACGATGCCGAGCCCGACGAACCAGCGGAACAGCAGATCGAACTCCAGCCGCTCCATCAGCTGGCGCTCCGAGCGGATCGAGTGGAAGGCCTGCAGAAGCATCGCCCGCAGCAGCTTCTCTGGCGCGATCGAAGGCCGGCCGA
The DNA here is from genome assembly GCF_046156265.1 of Pseudoxanthobacter sp. M-2. NCBI lineage: Bacteria > Pseudomonadati > Pseudomonadota > Alphaproteobacteria > Hyphomicrobiales > Segnochrobactraceae > Pseudoxanthobacter > Pseudoxanthobacter sp. M-2. Next base: position 224 of record NZ_JAWDIR010000027.1, on the reverse strand, counting down.
GGCCCGAGTACAGCGCCGAAAGGTCGCCCGCCATCGCCGCCAGTACCTCGTTCACCAGCGACCGGATCGCCCGCAGCGGATGCCCCGCCGGTACACGCACCTCGAGGTCCACGTAGCTGAAAAGCGCCCCCGTCCTCTCGTCCGTCCCGCGCACGCCGACACTCCCCTCCAGATACGGGAGTGAATCACGCCGAGACAGCTGGGACGAGCGACTTCTTCAACAG
>NZ_JAWDIR010000026.1:0-6589 GCF_046156265.1 Pseudoxanthobacter sp. M-2 | reverse complement strand
TGGCATTGCTGCGATTTCGCCGAGCGCAAGTCGCTCGAGATCGGTGAGGGCAGGGATGTTGGTTAGGTGAGGCATGGTGGAGTGCTCAATCGAATAGGAGGCGGTCACGCAGCGGCAGCCAGGTCGGCGTGGCCGGTGGCGGCGACCAGCCGCGCGAGCGCGGCCGGTGCATGGGCCGGTTTGCGGCGGGCGACGGCGAGGTAGGCGAAGCGGTCGGGTTCGAGCCGCACCTGCACGAGGTGGACGAGGCCGGCGTCGAAGGCGGACAGCGCTGCCTGGGCGAGCCCGAGAAGCCGCCTGCGGTCCGGCTCGCCGAACCGCGACATCACCGGAGTGATGTCGATGCCGAGGAAGCCGCGGTGGTAGACGAACGCCTCGCCGGGCGTGGCCTGGGCGATCCAGCCGTAGAAGGCGAGATCGTTGACGGCCTCGCCGACGTACGGAGCGGGATGAGCCTGCATCGGGTCGAGTGCCAGGCGCGCCATCTCAGGACGCCTTCCTGAGGGCCGTGCCCTGCTGGGTGCTCTGGCAGACGCGGCCACGCTCGTAGGCCTCGATTGCCTCGAGCTGATAGACGACCCGGCCGCCGAGCTTGACGAAGGCCGGGCCCTGGCCAGCCCAACGCCAGCGCTCCAGGGTGCGCGGGGAGATCTTCCAGCGGTCAGCCAGCTCGATCTGAATGAGGTGTGGGGAAGGTTTGGTCTGCATCGTCCTCTCCCGAGATCAGGTGTCGAGGGAGACGATGGAATATTCCGCTGTGGGATGTCGTCGGGATCGCAGGGGGATCCGGTGATGGATCGTTTCCGTCAGGCCGCGCCTGCAACGGCGCCCGTGCGGGGGATCATGATCCCCCGGCCATCCCCCTGCTCATCCCCCCGTCGAGCGGCAGGTGATAGCGGCAGGGGCTCAACCCGGCGAGGCGATAGGCCCCGCGCCCGTTCGACTCGATCAAGGTTCGCCAGTGCGTCTGGGACTTGAACACGTCGGCCATCTTCAGGCTGCGCGAGCCCGCCATGGCCAGGATGGTCTTGCCGCTCTGCCAGGGCTCGCCCGCCCGGGCGGCCTCGTGCAGCGCTCGGACGACTTGCGCCTGGATTGCGCCCATCCGGAACCGGTGCCCGCTGCAGGCGACGTCGTGATAGTCGGCAGAAGCCTGGAAGGCGCCAGCAGGCGCACCCGCCTCTGCGGCGGTCCGCCGGACGGCAAACCCGCTTGCAGCCTCGAACCGATCACGTTCCTCGCGCCTCAAAACCAGGTCGACAGCGCGGACGAGGAGGTGGTCCGGGTCGCTCCAGACCCGGGCATAGTGGGCGCGCGGCGTCAGGAAGTGGCGGACACCCACTGCTCCATCACGGAAGACTTGGAAGACGTCGCGGGCGTAGAGATCGAGCAGTCCGTCGAAGGGCCCGCGCTCCCACGGAAGCGCGACCCGCTGGCCTTCCCCCGCGTCCTCGTAGTCCCCGAACTCCACCGGCACGCCGAACACCCGCACCGATAGCCGCACCAGATCGTTCTCGGCGAGATAGGCGAGGTCCGCCTCTGGCATGGCCCAGCGTGTGAGGATCTCCGGCAGGGTGAAGTACGACTTCTCGATCTCCATCCGGACGGCCCTCTGGCAAAATCGTTCCTGATCTGTTCTAATCGCTTGACGGACTCACTGCAATCCTATTTCGTCCAACTACGCCAAACTGCGTCCCAGCTCGCTTGGGGAGGTCATGACCGAGCAGCACACTCTCGCCGACCGCCTTCGCGCCCGCGCGAACCAGCTCGGCCTCGCGCCTGCCCATGTCGCCACGATGGCAGGGGTCAATCGCTCGTTCATCTACGACATCCTCCGTGGCCGCTCCGCCCGCCCCAGCATCGACCGGCTGGCGGATGTCGCACTGGTCCTGAAGGTGGACCGCGACTGGCTGATCCATGGCATCGGCGAGGTGGAGGGCAAATCGCCGTTCGTCGAGAACCCCGACGACGCCTTCGTCGCGATCCCTCATGCCACGGCCCGGCCGTCGATGGGGGGAGGGGCGGTCGTCACCGAGGACGGCGAGACGTCTGGCCGCGCCTATCACTTCCGCCGGGCGTGGATCCGCAACACGCTGAAGACCAGCCCGTCGCAACTGCGAATGATGCACGTCAAAGGAGACAGCATGGTGCCGACACTGCTGAGCGGCGATGCCGTCCTCGTCGACATGAATCTCCGGGCCCCGAATCCGCCCGGGATCTTCGTCCTCGACGACGGGATCGGTCTCGTCGCCAAGCGCCTCGAGCACATCCCCAACAGCGATCCACCGGCCGTGCGGGTCATTTCCGACAACAAGCACTATCCCGAGTATGAGCGCACGGCCGATGAGATCCACATCGTCGGCCGCATCCGGTGGTTCGCGCGGGAGATGTGACGGTTGGCTTACGCCGGGGTACAAAATCTCCGGGTCGTTGCGTTGCGAAACGCAAATGGTAGGCACGGAGCTTGCTGCTGCGATGCGTGTACGCGGCAACGAAGTTAGTTTCGGCCCGGTTCACGCGCTTGCGCGGTGCTCCTCGCGAGCCGCTTCCCAGACCTCGCGGGCGGCATCGGCATTCAGGGCGGCGATGGCGAGACCAACGACCAGATCGGGCCAGGCCGAGGCCCAGAGATAGGCGGTCACCAGGCCGGCGGCGATGATGGCGACGTTGGCGAGGGCGTCGTTGCGCGCCGACAGGAAGGCCGCCTTCGTCAGGCTGCCACCCTGGTGGCGGTAGCGCGCCAGCAGGTACGCGCAGGTGAGGTTGACCGCCAGCGCACCTGTACCCGCCAGCGTGAGCGGCAGCGGGCTGGGGGCGACGGGCACCAGGAACTTGTTCCAGGCGGTCCACAGCGTCGCCAGAGCGGGGACCAGCAGGATGAGGGCGAGCAGCATGCCGACGCGGGCACGGGCGCGCAGCGACCAGCCGAAGGCAATCACGATCAGCAGGTTGACCGAGGCGTCTTCGAGAAAGTCAATGCTGTCGGCGAACAGCGAGACCGAGCCGATGGCGAGCGCCACCGCGAACTCCACGCCGAAATAGGCGAGGTTGAGCACTGCCACCAGGGCCACGGTACGCCGGAGGGCTGCATTGTCGGCAAGCTCACGCATCCCCGTCACCCCTTGTAGGCCACCAGGACGGCGCCGGCGGCGATGAACGCCACGCCCAGCCAGTTGGGGCCGGACAGTTTCTCGCCGAGGAACACGACCGCGAACACGGCCACCAGCACCACGCTCAGCTTGTCGATCGGCGCGACGCGGGCAGCATCGCCGAGCTGGAGGGCGCGGAAGTAGCACAGCCAGGAGGCGCCGGTGGCCATGCCGGAGAACAGCAGAAACAGGTAGGTCCGGCCGGAGACGGATGCCGGCGATTGCCATTGGCCGGTGGCCACCAGCAGGATCCCCACGACGCACAGGATGACGACCGTGCGCACGAAGGTGGCGAAGTCGGAATTGACGTTCTCAACGCCCACCTTGGCGAAGATCGCTGTGAGGGCGGCGAAGGCGGCCGAGAGCAGCGCCCATAGTTGCCAGGACTGGAGAAGAGGTTTCATGAGGGCCTCACGGGAGTTGCCGGATGAGGAACAGCCCCGCGAAGAGGCCGAGGACGGACAGGAACACCGAGCCGAGGACATAGGCCGAAGCGGCCGCAAGCTGGCCGCGCTCGTAGAGCAGCGCGGCATCGAGGGAGAACGCCGAGAAGGTGGTGAAGCCGCCGAGGACGCCGGTGGTGAGCAGCAGGCAGGCGGCCTGGGGCGCCTCCCCGCGCAGCGCGAAATACCCAGCGATCACGCCCATCAGGACGGAGCCGCTGACGTTGATGAACAGGGTGGCGTAGGGATAGTCGAGGGTGAAGGTGCGGGCGAACAGCAGGTTCGTCGCATGGCGCAGCGCGCCACCCAGACCCGCCCCCAGGAAGACCAGCAGAAAGCCCATGAGTGCCCCTTCGTTCGTGTTCCGAAGGGCAACAAAAAAACCCGCCAGCGGCGGGCTACGTCGGGTCACGCGCCCACCGCGACGGACCCGTGTGGCCCGTTCGCAGCAGGAGCTATCAGCCTTGCGGCGGTTTTCGGGGAGCTCCATCCCCATCCCACCTCTGAATCCTGCGCCAGACGGGCGAGGACGTCAAAGGTTGTTTTTTCAGGCGTGCCGCCAAACCTTCACGGCGGAGATCAACAGGATGGCGGCAAGCAAGGGGAGCAGGATGCCGCTTGGCACCACGCCGAGCAGCAGGCCCCCGACCAGCGTGCCGGCGATCGACCCTGCCGCCATCACCAGCAGGAACACCTGGTTGCGGGCGAGCACGGAAAAGCTCTGGTCCTGGCTATAACGGGCAAAGCCCACCAGCATGGTCGGCAGGCTCACGGCCAGGGAGAGGCTGCCGGCTAGCTTGATGTCGGCCCCGAACAGCAGCACCAGCGTCGGGATCAACAATTCGCCCCCCGCGACCCCGAGCAGCGAGGCGACGACGCCGATGCAGAACCCGGCCGCCACTCCGGCGAGCCACAGGGCGGGGCCTTCCAGGAAAGCCCGACCCGAGCCGCCGGCATCATGGCCGAGCAGGAGGACGGCGGCGATGGCGACCAGCAGGAGCGCAATGACGCGGTAGAGGGTTTCTGATTTGAGGCGGGTAGCCCATCCAGCGCCCGCCCACGCTCCGACCAGGCTTCCCGCCAGCAGGTTGACGATGATGGGCCATTCGGCAGCCACCGCGCTGAAGGGCACCGCTGCTGCCCGGAAGGGGAGAGCGGACGCCACCACCACCAGGCTCATTGCCTTGTTGAGGATCACGGCTTCCAGGGCGGCGAAGCGGAAGACGCCGATCAGCACGGGCAGGCGGAACTCGGCGCCGCCGAGACCGATCAGGCCGCCCAGGGAGCCGATCGCTGCTCCCCAGCCGAAGGCTGCTGCGCGGGATCGCTGGAGAGGTTCGGTTGACGGCAACGACATGCAATACCTCAGCCGTCCACATCGGACGCATCAGGGGGCCGGGAGGTGTGATGCCCGCAGAACCGCCGCTCGGGACAGCGCGGGGGCTTACGGCGGCCTGCGCTTTTCACATGCCCAGGATAGCACCATGCGCAGTGGGGGGAAGGCACTGAGCGCTCAATCACGACCCGCGAGCCTTGGGCCAATGTTGCGGCACGTCTTCCTTCTCGCCATCATCACCCGGAGGCGCACGGCAGCCCTTGTTTCGGCGTTTGCAGCAAAGCTGGGGTATCTGAGTCATACTCCGCGTCGTCCTGCACGTTAGTAAATTGGACGATCCCAGAATGATTACGCAGGAATACGGTGAGTAGTGGATTCTGCTTGTGTTGCAGAGCGTCATTGCTAGCCTTTCGCTCATGCGAAACGTCTCCGACTACCCCACCGCACCCGGCCCCAATGCCCTGCGCCCCGACCTACTGAGCGACGCCGAGCGGCTCGACGAGGCCGCCGGCTTGCTGGCCCTCGCCGTTGTCCGCCTGCGGCAGCGCCGCGACGGTGTGTCCGCGGCTCGATCTCGCGACCATGGAGAGTGTTGCCTTCACTTCCTCCCTGACCAGAGCGGTCATGTCGACCCGCAGTCGACGGAGACCGACCATGGATGACCCCGTGCTGGCGCGCCTTGCCGCCATCAAAACCACGCCGACGCCAGAGCTGAAGACGATGTGGCGCGAGCTCTACGGAGCGGAAGCGCCACTCTACAATCGGCGATACCTCGAAAGCCGCCTGGCGTACCGGATCCAGGAACTCGCGTACGGCGGGCTGAAGCCGGAGACGGTCAAGCGCCTCTATGCTCTCGCTCGCACCGTCGAGAACATGGACCCGAAGACCCGGCGCATCCGCAACGACCGCAAGCCGATCGCCGGGACGCGGCTGCTGCGGGAGTTCCAGGGCGTCGAGCACATCGTGACGGTGACCATCGAGGGCTTCGAATACCAGGGCCGGCCCTACCGCTCACTGTCGGCGCTCGCTACCGCCATCACCGGCGTGAAGTGGAACGGTTGGGTCTTCTTCGGCCTCAAGAGCGCGGGGAGGGGAGCATGAGCCGGACAGCAGCAACTGCGCATCCCGCCCGGAAGGTCGTGTCGAAGGTCCGGTGCGCGATCTACACCCGCAAATCGTCCGAGGAAGGCCTCGACATGGAGTTCAACAGCCTCGATGCCCAGCGCGAGGCGTGTGCCGCTTATGTCGTGAGCCAGAAGGCGGAGGGCTGGGTCGCGGTTCCCGATCGCTACGACGACGGCGGCATCTCCGGTGGCACGCTGGAGCGCCCGGCGCTGAAGCGCCTCATCGCCGACATCGAGCTCGGCAAGGTCGACGTCGTGGTGGTCTACAAGATCGACCGGCTGTCGCGCTCACTGATGGATTTTGCCAAGCTGGTCGACGTGTTCGAGCGGCGCGGCGTCACCTTCGTCAGCGTGACGCAGTCGTTCAACACCACCACCTCGATGGGGCGGCTGACACTGAACGTGCTGCTCTCCTTCGCACAGTTCGAACGGGAGGTGATCGGCGAGCGCATCCGCGACAAGGTGGCGGCGTCCCGGAAGAAGGGGATGTGGATGGGCGGCTCGGTCCCGCTCGGCTACCGGGTGGAGAGCCGTAAG
>NZ_JAWDIR010000025.1:0-7219 GCF_046156265.1 Pseudoxanthobacter sp. M-2 | reverse complement strand
CCCCCCCCCCCCCCCCCCCCCGCCGCGCGGGAGCGCGGCGAGAAAGACTCCTCACCCCAATCCGATGCCGAACTTGCCGCTCCCCCCCTCCCTGCCCTCCCCCGCGAGGGGGGAGGGTTCGCTCCGAACACGCCCGACACCCTGCGCAGCCGCGCTCTCGCCGCCATCGCTGCCACCCGCTTCGTGCCGCCCGCCGGGCAGAATCGCCTCCGCGGCATGATCGAGAACCGGCCGGACTGGGTGGTCTCGCGCCAGCGCGCCTGGGGCGTGCCGATCGCCGTGTTCCGCAACACGAGGACAGAAGCAATCGCGCCGGGGCCGGGCTTCCCCGCCAATGAAGAGCTCGTCGCTCGCATCACCACGGCCTTCGCCGCCGAGGGTGCCGACGCGTGGTTCACCGACGACGCCCGCGAGCGCTTCCTCGGCGGCCTCGTCGACGATCTCGGCGCCTGGGAGAAGGTCGACGACATCCTCGACGTCTGGTTCGATTCCGGCTCGACCCACGCCTTCGTGCTGGAGAAGCGGCCGGACCTAAAGTGGCCGGCGGACGTCTACCTGGAAGGCTCCGACCAGCACCGCGGCTGGTTCCACTCCTCGCTGCTCGAAAGCTGCGGCACCCGCGGCCGCGCGCCCTACGACACCGTCGTCACCCACGGCTTCACCATGGCCGAGGACGGGCGGAAGATGTCGAAGTCGCTCGGCAACACGGTCGCGCCCCAGGACGTCATCAAGCAGTACGGCGCCGACATCCTGCGCCTCTGGGTGCTGTCGGCCGACTATGCCGACGACCAGCGCATCGGCCCGGAGATCCTCAAGTCCACTGCCGACACCTACCGCAAGCTGCGCAACACGCTGCGCTGGATGCTGGGCTCGCTTGCCCATGACGAGGGCTTCGCGCTGCCGCACGGCGAGATGCCGGAGCTCGAGCGGCTGATGCTGCACCGGCTCGCCGAGCTCGATCAGGTCGTGCGCGAGGCCTACCTCGCCTACGACTTCAAGCGCGCCGTCTCCGCCGTGACGATGTTCATGACGGTCGACCTCTCGGCCTTCTATTTCGACGTTCGCAAGGACACGCTCTACTGCGATCCGTGGTCGTCGAAGCGGCGTCAGGCGGCGCTCGCGGTGGTCAGGACGATCTTCGAGGCGGTGACGGCCTGGCTCGCGCCGGTGCTGCCCTTCACCACCGAGGAGACGTGGCAGTCGCTGCACCCCTCCGAGGACGGTTCGGTGCACCTGCGGCTGTTCCCCGAGGTGCCGGCGTCGTGGCGCGACGAGGCGCTGGCCGAGAAGTGGCGGAAGGTGCGCCTCGTGCGCCGCGTCGTCACCGGCGCGCTCGAGATCGAGCGGCGCGAGAAGCGCATCGGCGCCTCGCTGGAGGCGGCCCCGGTGGTTCACGTCACCGACGCCGAGCTCAGGGCGGCCCTCGCCGGCCTCGACCTCGCGGAGATCTGCATCACCAGCAATGCGACCCTGTCGGCCGAGAACGGGCCGGCGGAGGCCTTCCGCCTCGACGAGGTGGCCGGCGTCGCCGTGGTGCCGGCGCTCGCCGTGGGCTCGAAGTGCGCCCGCTCCTGGCGCATCCTGCCGGAGGTCGGCAGCGATCCGGACTATCCGGACCTGTCGCTGCGCGACGCCGCCGCGATGCGGGAGCTCGAAGCCCGCGAGCGCGCGGCCTGAGCCGGTGAGCGACGCCCCCGCTTTCGACCGCCGCGTCACGCCGGCCCGCCCGGACCTCGCGGCACGTCGCCTCGAGGGCGTCGTCGAAGCCGACCGCTATGTCGACGGCGAGCTCCGGCGGGTGGTGGCGGCCTCCGCGCCGCTGCACCGGGCGCCGCGCTTCGACGCCCCCCTCGACAGCGAGGCGCTCGCGGGCGACCTCGTGACGATCTACGAGGAGACGATCGAGGGCTGGGCGTGGGGCGAGCTTTCCCGCGACGGCTATGTCGGCTACCTGCCGGCCGACATGCTCGGGCCGCCCGAGCCGGCGCCGACGCACCGCGTGGCGGCGCTCCGCACCTTCCGCTACCCCGGCCCCGACCTGAAGCTGCCGGCCCTCGGCCACCTGTCGATGGGCGCCGGCGTCAGCGTGGTGCGCGAGGAGGAGCGGCGCGGCACGGTCTACGCCGTGCTCGCCAACGGCGGCGGCGCGGTGATCGCCCGCCACCTCGAGCCCATCGACGCCCGCGCGGCCGACTTCGTTGCGGTCGCCGAGCGGCTGGTCGGCACACCCTATTTGTGGGGGGGCGCCACCACGCTCGGCCTCGACTGCTCCGGCCTCGTGCAGCTGTCGCTGCGCATGGCCGGCGTCGCCGCCCCGCGCGACAGCGACCAGCAGGAGGCCGCCCTCGGCGACGAACTGCCCCTCGACGCCGCCCCCGTGGACGGCCGCCGCTCGCGCCTCTGGCGCGGCGACCTCCTGTTCTGGCCCGGCCACGTCGGCCTGATGCTCGACGCCGACCGCCTTCTCCACGCCAGCGGCTTCCACATGGAGGTCGTGGCGGAGGCGGTGACGGAAGCGCTGACACGCATCGCAGCGGCGGGCTCGGCGCTCCGCACGGTGCGGCGGATGACGGGCGTCGGCGTGCCGACGACGGACGAGGCCGACCGCTTCTTCTTCTCCTCGCTCGCCTGGCGGATCAACGAGGTGATCGGATCCGGGGGCAAGGCGCGGGGAGCCCTCAGCGTCGACGACATCCTGCCGGACCAGCGCGGGCTCGGCAACGACACCCTCGACCTGCCCGGCGTCGCCTTCATGCTCGGCGACAAGGCGGTCCGCTTCACGGCTCTGCTGCGCTTCACCCCGGAGACGGCGGCCGCCTTTCGGCGCGGCCGGCGCAGTACCGACTTCACCTACGACGATCCATCGCTGTGGCTGAGCTTCGACGCGGACCGGCGGCACCTGGTCGTGACGGTGCATCGCTGACGGCCGGCTGGCCGGCCGGCGTGCGCGTCAGGCCGTCTTCGAATATCTCAGGAAATGCAGCGCCGTGTCGCCCTGGGTGCGGCGTTCCTCGACCGTGAAGGCGGGCGGGATCGCGACCTCGGCCGCGGCCTCTTCCTCGAGCACGGCGAGCGCGCCGTCCTTCAGCCAGCCGCCGCCGACGAGGGCGGACAGCGCCTTGTCGCCGAGGCCCTTGCCGTAGGGCGGGTCGAGGAAGGCGAGGTCGAAAGGGTCGACGGGCGCGCAGGGGCCGAGCTTGGTGGCGTCGCGGCGGAAGATCCGCGTCGTGCCGGTGAGCGACAGCGTCTCGACATTGCGGCGGATCAGCGCCCGCGCCGACCCGGCGTCCTCGACGAACAGGCAGTAGGCGGCGCCGCGCGACATCGCCTCCAGCCCGAGCGCGCCGGTGCCGGCGAACAGGTCGATGACGCGGGCCTCGGTGGCCGGGTCGTCATAGGCGTGCGCGAGGATGTTGAACAGGCTCTCGCGCAGCCGGTCTGAGGTCGGCCGCGTCGCGCGGTCGGCCGGGGTGGCGAGCGAGGCGCCGCGAAAACGTCCGCCGACGATGCGCACCGCCGCGCCCCGATCGCCTGGAGGCTACTGGCCGTCGCGCGGACGGCCGCGCGGCGGGCCACCGGCCGGCCGGCCCTTCGGACCGCCGCTGCGCGGACCACCCTTCGGACCGCTGCCCTTCGGACCACCGCCGCGGGTGCTGCCGGGCGGACGACCCTTCGGCGGACCGGACGGCCGCGGCCGGTCGCCGCCGAACGACGGCTTGCCGCCGGGACGACCGCTGCCGGCCGGACGACTGGCACCGGCGGGACCGCCGGCGCGCGGCGGACGGGCGGGACGGTCGCCGTCGGCCCGTGGCGGACGCGGCTTGTACGTGCGCTCACCGTCACCACGCGGAGGACGCGGCGTATAGGTCCGCTCTCCCTCGGCACGCGGGGCCCGCGGCTTGTACGTCCGCTCGCCTTCGGCACGCGGTGCGCGGGCGGGACGGTCGCCGTCGGCCCGTGGCGGGCGGGGCTTGTAGGTCCGTTCACCGTCACCACGCGGCGCCCGTGGCGTGTAAGTCCGCTCGCCCTCGGCGCGCGGAGCCCGCGGCTTGTAGGTCCGCTCCCCCTCGGCACGGGGTGCACGGGCGGGACGATCACCCTCCGCGCGCGGCGCGCGGGGCTTGTAGGTGCGCTCGCCTTCGGCGCGCGGCGGACGGGGCGTGTAGGGCCGGTCGCCGCCGGCACGCGGGGCGCGGACGGGGCGCTCGGCGCCCTCGACCGTGGTGCGGCGCGGCGGGCGGGCGGGGCCGTCGGCGGACCGGCGCGGCGGACGGTCGGCGAAGTCGCCGCGGCCGCGCGGGGCGGGCCGCTCGTCGCTGCGCGGGCGACCGGCGTAGGGCGTCCGCTCGCCGGACGACGGGCGGTCGCGCGACGGCCGGGCCGGGGCGGCGTCACCCAGCGTGGCGGCGTCGCGGGCGCGGGCGGCCATGCGGCGGCTCGGCTTGTCGGTGGCGGTGACCGGCCCCTGCGGCGGCGACCAGCCGGTCACCTCCGCGTCGGGACGGCGGCGCATCGGACCGTCGCCATCGGCGCGCGGCGCGCGCACAGGACGATCACCGGAATCGCGCGGCGGGCGCGCGGGACGGTCGTCGGCGGCGCGCGGCGGACGGCTGTCGGGCCCGCCGGTCTCGCGCTGGCGCATGGGGCGGCCGCCGGCGTCGTCGGCGCGCCAGACGGAGGTCCCGCGCGACGGGCGGACGACCCGCGGCGGCCGCTCGTCCGCACCCGGCGCATCGCCGCGCGAGCCGGCCGAGCGCGGGGCAGCCCCGCGCGGTCCGTCGGAGCGGCCACGGGGTCCATCACCGCGCGAGCCTGCACTGCGCGGGCCGTCGCCACGGGGCGCGCCGCGCTTGGCGGGACGCTCTTCCTTCGCCGGTGCCGGACCCTCACTGGCATACTCGCCAGTCCAGTCGGTCGGCGCGAGAACGCGCGGGCGGTGGTTGGCGGGACGGTCGCCGGCACCCTCGGAAGGGCGCGGCGTGCGCGAGCGCGGTGCGCCGCGGCCGCCGCCGTCCTCGTGGGAGCGGGTGCCGCGCGAGCGGCCCTCGTCGTGGGAGCGGGAGCCGCGCGAGGCCATGCGCGGGCCGTCGCCGCCACCCGACAGCGGCCGGTCACCGGCACGGCGGCCGGCGGGGGCGACACGGGCGGCGCGCTCGCGGGCGCCGGGACGCTGCGCGGCACCGTCGTCGGCGACCGGTCGGGCTCGCGAAGCGCGCGGCTTGTCGGCGGCTAGGGCGGCGGAGCGCGCCGAGGTCTTGAGCGGCCGCGACGAACGCGGCTCGGCGTCGTTGCCGGTGGCGAAGACGCAGCCGGCCTCGTCGGCGAGGCGGTCGCCGAGCTGGTCGCGCAGGATGCGGCCGCGGATCTCGCGGACCTCGCCCGGCTCGAGATCGGCGAGCTGGAAGGGGCCGAAGGAGATGCGAATGAGGCGCGACACCTCGAGGCCGACGGTGCCGAGCACCTGCTTGACCTCGCGGTTCTTGCCCTCGCGAATGCCGATCATCAGCCAGGCGTTGGCGCCCTGCACGCGGTCGAGCGTCGCCTCGACGGGGCCGTAGAGCACGCCGTCGACGGCGACGCCCTCCTTCAGCTTGTCGAGATCGGCCTGGGTGACGTCGCCGTGGGCGCGCACGCGGTAGCGGCGCAGCCAGCCGGTCGCCGGCAGCTCGAGCACGCGCGCGAGGCCGCCGTCGTTGGTGAGCAGCAGCAGGCCCTCGGTGTTGATGTCGAGGCGACCGATGGTCATCACCCGCGGCAGGTCCTCGGGCAGGTGCTCGAACACCGTCGGGCGGCCCTCGGGGTCGCTGTTGGTGGTCACCAGCCCGCGCGGCTTGTGGTAGAGCCACAGCCGGGTCGGCTCGCGATCGGGCAGCGGCACACCGTCGACGGTGACGCGGTCGCCCTCGCCGACGGTATGGGCGGGTGTCTCGAGCAGCGTGCCGTTGATGGCGACGCGCCCGGCGACGATCCACTCCTCGGCCTCACGGCGGGAGCACAGCCCGGCCCGGGCGATGACTTTGGCGATCCGTTCGCGACGGTCGCCGGTTTCTTCGGATGTTGACATGATGGCGCGTGATAGCAGAGCAGCCGCGGCTCCGATACGGGAAAGCGTGGCCGAACGGAGCCTCGTGATGCGGGATGCCGACCAGACCGCGGACCGCCCGCCGCCGCCCCGCGGCGCGGCCGCCCCGTCGTCGCCGATGACGCTCGCGCTCACTGAAGCGCGGGCGGCGGCGGCGCGCGGCGAAGTGCCCGTCGGCGCGGTCATCCTCGCACCGGACGGCGCCGTGCTTGCGGCCGCCGGCAACCGCACGCTGGAGCTCCGCGATCCGACCGCCCATGCGGAGATGCTGGCGATCCGCGCCGCCACCGAAAAGCTCGGCTCGGAGCGGCTGATCGGCTGCGACCTCTACGTGACGCTGGAGCCCTGCCCGATGTGCGCCGGGGCGATCTCGTTCGCCCGCCTCCGCCGCCTCTATTTCGGCGCCGGCGACCCGAAGGGCGGCGCGGTCGAGCACGGCGTGCGCCTCTACGCCTCGCCCACCTGCCACCACGCCCCCGACGTCTATTCCGGCATCGGCGAGCGCGAGGCGGCCGACCTGCTCCGGGGCTTTTTCCGCGAGCGGCGCTGAACCGGCCTGCCTCCCGCGGCGTAGAGGGTCCTGCAACAACAGGTGGACCGGTCGATGCAGAGCGTCGTGATCGCATATGTGGCAACGGCGCTGGTGTTCGCCGTCGTCGACGCCGTCTGGCTGTCGACGGTGGGCGCGCAGTTCTACCGGCCGCGGCTGGAGGGGCTGATAGCCGACGGCGTCGTCTGGGGGCCGGCGATCGCCTTCTACGTGCTGTTCATCGCCGGGCTGCTCTATTTCGCCGTGATGCCGGCGGTGGCCGAGGGGCGCTGGACCCAGGCGCTCGTCCGCGGCGCCCTGTTCGGCTTCTTCGCCTATATGACCTACGACCTGACCAACTGGGCGACGCTGAAGAACTGGCCGGGGTCGGTGGCGCTGGTCGACATCGCCTGGGGCACGTCGCTGTCGGCCGTCTCGGCCGCGGCGGGCACGGCGATCACGCTGGCGGTGGTGCGGGCGACGGGGTGAGGCGTGTGCCGGGGGCCGCGCGAGAGGCGCGCGCGGCCGGCTGCCCTGGGATGTTCGCGCGGCGGGCTGAGCATGGCGCTGGCCTCGTCCGCTCCCTCCCCCGTCATGGCCCGGCTTGA
>NZ_JAWDIR010000024.1:0-7689 GCF_046156265.1 Pseudoxanthobacter sp. M-2 | reverse complement strand
ATGAGGGCGGACGGTGTTGTAGTGCCGCCGCCAGCCCTCGGTGACTACCCGGGCTTCGTTGAGGCTGTAGAAGATCTCCCCGTCGAGGAGTTCATCGCGGAGCTTGGCGTTGAAGCTCTCGCAGTAGCCGTTCTCCCAGGGGCTGCCGGGCGGGATGAAGGCTGTCCGGGCGCCAACGGCAGCAATCCAATCCTGCACAGCCCGTGCGATGAACTCCGGCCCGTTGTCGGACCGGACATGGCCCGGCACGCCTCGGAGGATGAAGAGGTCGGAGAGCACGTCGATGACGTCTGTCGACCGCAGCCTCCGCCCGACCCGGATTGCCAGGCACTCCCGGGTAAACTCGTCGATGACGTTCAGCATGCGGAACTTCCGTCCATCATGGGTGCGGTCCTCGACGAAGTCGTAGGACCACACGTGGTTCGGGTGCTCCGGCCGTAGCCGGATGCACGACCCGTCCGTAAGCCAGAGCCGGCCACGCTTCGGTTGCCTTACTGGCACCTTCAGCCCCTCCCGCCGCCAGATCCGCTCGACCCGCTTGGCATTCACAACCCAGCCGGCAGACCGCAGCAGAGCGGTGATCCGACGGTAGCCGTAGCGACCATATCGAATGGCGAGCGCGACAATGTCCGCGGTCAGCGCCACCTCGTCCTCGCGTCCGTGGGGGATCTTGCGCTGTGTCGACCGATGCTGGCCGAGAACCCGGCACGCCCGTCTCTCGGGAACGCCGAGTTCCTCGACGAAATGGTCGACGCACGCACGGCGACGGGCGGGGCTCATTAGTTTCCCCGAGCCGCCTCCGCCAGGATCATCTTGTCGAGCGTCAGATCCGACACCGCCCGACGCAGCCGTGCGTTCTCCGCCTCGAGCTCCTTCAGGCGCTTCACCTGGTCGCCCTTCAGCCCGCCGTACTCGTTCCGCCAGCGGTAGTAGGTAACCTCCGTCACCCCGATCGACCGGATCGCTTCCGCGACCGACCTGCCCTGGGCTGTCAGAACCTCAACCTGCCGAAGCTTCGCGACGATCTCCTCAGGCTTATGCCGCTTCCTCGCCATCTGTCCGTCCTCCAAAAGCGCTCAAAGCCCATACCTCAGGGAGGACCACTTCAAGGGGGGCAGGCCAATGAACGACGACAACTATCGGCTGAAGCAATCTGCCGGAGCCGCCCCACCGCCGCGGCGGAGCAAAACCAGGCCACCACCGAACACGTCGATCCCGGCACCGGCGAGATCACCCCAGCCTGATCAGAAACGAACGCGACGATATGCAAAGGGCCCGGATCGGGTCCCTTAGCATATCCCCCTCCCGCGCCGCCACTGGCCTGCTTTTACTCCGCCCCGATGGCCTGGAATCCGACCGCCGTTGACAGCCTCGAGGTCGACCTAGCAGAAAAGCACCCCCCCTTCCTCTCGTTCGACCCTTGCATGCGAGCACTCCCTCCAGATAACGGAGTGAAACACATCGAGACGGCAGGGAAGAGCGACTTCTTCAACAGCCTGTTTGAGCTACCTCGCCGACGTCATCGCCCGCATCGTCGTAGGCCGCCCTCAAAGCCAGATCGACGACCTGCTTCCCTCGGCCAACGCTCCAGTGCCCTCAAGGCCGCGGCCGGAGAAGAACGCTTGCTCAAGTTCCCCGTCATCGTCCCCGATCGGTCCGTCCTCGTCAGGGCGAACCAAGCTTAACCCCCTGTCCCGATTACCGGGGTCACCTCAACTTGGCTAGGCTTGATCTCAACATGGAGGATGGCAATTGCCTTAGTCTTTCTGTCTGGAGCGGCAGCGACGCTAATCTCCAATTCGTTCACATCACCCCGCAAGCTCTCTACAGACAATGATGCGCTCGCATTCCAACTACCGGACCGTGCATTTTTGTAGATGTTCCCGACCAGGGCCTTACCGTTCAGAGATAGCTTGATGTCGGCTACATCTATCTCTGCACTCGCACGTAACCCTTGAATGAACAAGGTAGACTCGTGCGCAGCGATACCAGGTAGACGCAGGCTACTCTGCGCATCCAGCCAGCGGAAGGTTTTGTTGGAAGCTGATTTGGAGCGCGGGTGGATTCCGGTCCCGACTATCACCTCGTCCATCCCGACAAACAAATGCTGAGCCGGGGAAGGCTCCACCAATTCTACACCGGACTTGGCCTGCGCAGGCTCGTACTGCGCCAGCACAGGTTCAGCCTGCTGCGCCGCACCCTGCACCCGCCAAGAAGCCAACTCCAACCCTTCCGACTCGGTTCCCGGAACACAAATTTTCATGCTGAGGAATTGAATCGGCGCAACGCCGGAAACTTCTGGATTTGTCAAACCCTCCGACGGGAGGACAACAATTAACGCAGGATCCTGCCGCGCCAAAATCGCCGGGGACACGGCAAACTGAGCAACCGATGTGTTGCCGGGACTCAGGACGTGTGAGCACACAAGTTCACCGTTGACCGAAACAACAACCTTTGTACTCAATGTGACAGAGGCAGCGGCTTGGAACGTGAGATCAAACTGTAGTGGCTGGTCCAGTGGGATCGCCCCAATCGCTCCACGGAAAACGAGGCCATTCACGAGAACCGGCAACACTCCATGACGCGCCTCAGGACCATGGTAGACGATGGGGACGGTCGCTTGATCATCCGGCAGCCAGACTCGATTGAATGGCAGCGTCGGACCATACTTGTTGGTCTCAAAACACGGATCAAGAGAGCCGTCGCCAGTGACGAGCCTCATGCACGCCTGAAGGCCAGCATCTTTATAGATGACCTGCTGCGCACGATGCCGTTGGGATGCTGGCGCCATCCAGAATCCAATCAAACCAAGACTAAGCACACGACCATCCGTGCTTCCGGACACTGCGTTAACCTTGTAGCTCGCCTGTGGCAGCAACTCAACACATACAGTGCCATCGGCGTCGATCAGATCGCGTGGGACGTGGGCCGTGCGTGCGGTAACTGGGAATTGCACTTTTGATTGATTGTCGTAGAATGCCCACCTCGCAATCTCTCTTCCATTAACCTTGATGAGACAGGTATTATCACCACGCATTGGGCCAAAATACTGGACTACTGCTGTGAACGTATAGTCCTCTTCGGGCGGGACGCAAATCTTCATATGAAGTAAGATAGGCCCATCACTACCCCAGCATCCCCAAGGCTCACTCGGATAGAGGCCCCCAGCAACATGCCGCCGTACCTGAACACGAGTTCCTAGAAGTACGACTTCACCTCCTGCATACGAAAAGCAAGTTGACGGCTCGATTGGCACTCCCAGCGCCTTCTCGAGCTGGATGGCAGACTCCTCCCAAGTGGTTGCATGGTAGCCGGCACGAATCTGGGCTTCGCGCGCGCTGCGCGCGGACTGTGACAACGCGTAGTGCTCAACCCGCGCCGCCCAAGTTACACGATCATACGGGCTTAGCAGGTCGGTCAGGTCCGGAGCAATTTCCGGAATGGAAGTCGCGTTACTCGCGATGCAAATCTTCCCATAGGCTAGACTTTCACCGACTGGCAGCCCCCAGCCTTCATGAAGTGACGCATAGACGGTGAATAGGCTCTCGCGATATAGCCAATCTAAGGTCGCATCGTCAATCCCGTCGATGATGTGTATATGCTTGTTGACGCGCGTATCGCTGCGGATAGTGCGCGCCAGATCCTGGCCGTTCCAGGAGACCCCGCCTGCTATTATCAGGTGCGGGCACACCTCACCCAGCTTGGCGCGAAGCAGAATCCACACTTCGTAGAGAAGGGCATAATTTTTGCGAGCGTGAATACCGCCCACTGCGAGCGCGAAAGGACGGTCCGAGAACCTCCTCTGAATCTCCGGATCAACGCGTTCACCGCCGCCGTTGAATGTGCCTATTGCATCCGCAAGGCGGAATTTTTGGAATCCGGGTATCATCAAATCATGTTCTTCCGCAAATGCCTTGATATCATCCACTGTATATTTTGAGTACGCAAGAAGACGACGCGCCCCGCTGAGAACGTTAATTAGATTTTCTTGGAAACGCGACGCGTATCCATCCGCGAACCAGTGCGGCGAACGTACCGGTGTCAGGTCATGCATAAGTACCGACAATTCCAAACTATGCTGTTGAGCAAAATTCAAGAGGGATGTTGCGTAGTTGCCATTCTGCATCCAACTACTGCCCGTTACAACGAGGCGAGAATTCGGCAAGAAGCTACCCGGACTTAGACGATTAGGACGAGTCTTTTGGAGGTAAGATTTCAAGGCGTGATGCCCGACCCAAGACTGCGAAACCTCAGTGAAGCCTTCCTCCGAGTTTCGGAAAAACACATAGCGAACCCTGGCGCCGAACTTTCGCCCCAGCTCCTGGCCGATTGCATGCTCAACACGCATGATACCGGACCTAAGTCCATCATTATTCGTGCTTGTTGTTATATCGAAAACTATTTCGAAATCCGAGTCAGAGTTATTCAACGTAGAAGCTCGCGCGCCGGTAGACCCAACTATACTCGGGGACTTAGATATCGAATCCACCGTTGACACGTGTTGGTAGAGGTTGTCCGCCAGCCGCGCATGTTCTTGCCACGTATAGCGCTCTCGAATCTCCGCCTGAAGCGCCTCAGAATCTGCCCTCCTCCACTTGCGCTCCCAAGCTTCGGTAATGCATTCTGCAATGGACTCGATATTCGATGGATCGCAATACCACGCCTTGTCGCCAAAATATTCTCTCTCGCCCGAGCGATCGCTAAGGACCATCTTACGTCCCGCTGCAGCAGCCTCAAGTGCGGCCAGGGGGGCACCTTCTGCCCAGCTAGGTAGCGCAAACACACGCGCACCGTGAAGCGCTGATCGCAGCATGTCCGAACCTGGCTCCAGCCGTTCAATCATCAACAAGTTTTCCCCCCCGGCTTTGCGCACCCACTCGGCGTACTGAGCGTCCCCGGCGTTACCGACGAGGACGAGCGGCACACCAGTGCTACGCAGGGCCATCGCTAGGAGCAGTTGATTCTTCCGATGTTCGACCCGAGCTACGCACAAGACGTATTCCTTGCCCTGCAGACCATAGGCCTTCCGAAACAGATCCGGATCACCCTTGCTGAAGCGATTGAAGTCGACAGGGTTGCGGATTACACGGCTTTTTTCAGGAAGCGCCGTATATTGCTGAACGAGGTCTCGTTCCTTCTCTGAAAGAAATACGAAGGCGTCTGATAGTGCCGAGAGTTCTCGCAGGCTCTCCTTTAAGCCGGGTTCCGGGAGAGAGGTAGAAAAATTCCCAGCGAAAAAGCTCGCACGCTCCGCCTCCCAGCGCCCGAGGCCGTCAAGGATATCCGACTGGCGATCAAAGGATCTGATCAAGCCCGTCTGCCAAAGCTCCGCCTCGCTTAGGTCAAGGGCAATGGGTGAGAAAACCAACGGCTTTCCGACCGCAGCTACCCGGCGCGCGGCGCGCAACGCTGTCGATGGATGCCAAACATTATACAAGTGCACGACGTCATAGGCGCCGAGTCCTGCCTGCGGCATGTGCACGTGCCGCGCATCCACTCCTATTTCACGCAGAGCAGCGGCGGTGCGAGGAACTCTCACGGTTGGCCCACCGAGGACCGTCGATTCCATGCCGTGCGTGACAAGCGCTACCTTGCGCACCTTTCGATGCAGCGGACCTCTGGCAGTTGGAGACAGGTTTCGCTCCTTCGCCAACGCTCGAAAAAGCAGCTCATGCTGCTCGGCCCAGCGATCCCAGGTGTTCTCTTCTACGGCATGGCGCAGCACCTGCTTCCGAGCAAGTAGCTCGCTCAACGTGCGTCGTAAACTGCCGGGATCTTTCGGATCGATCGTGATGTGGGGATAGTCTGGGACCCAGCCCACGGGCCCACCGATGACCGGAACTCCCGACGCAAGTGCTTCCAGCACGCTCATCGGGCCACCCTCTGATGAGGCAGGCACGAGGACGTAGTCCATCGAGCGATAAAATGCCGGTAGTTCTCTTTCCGGCACATTAATTGCCGGGCCGGGCCAACCGCCACCGGTAAAATGCCATTCGATGTCAGGCATGTCCATCACGGAGTTGACAAGGGCCTCGCCTTTGCGACCAGTGTGATACGTGCGCCCAACAACACCAATTTTGAGCCGAGGCCTGAAGACGTCTAAGTCAACGCCAGGCTTGATGACATGGCTTTCAATCTTCGCAGCCCGCAAGATCTCCCCAGTCGCAGATGACATCGCAACGGCAGCATCTACATTCTTCGCAACCTGGAAAAATCGCTCCTTAGTGACTGGATCGCCTTCAAGATGTGTGAAAAGCGCGATTTCGCAGGGCGACACCCGGCCAAGTCTACAGCCGTAGGTAATATAGTACTGTATCGGGGCCGATGGGTCGGGTTCATCGTCAATGCTAATTCCGGAAACGCGGGCAACGATCTCTTTGCCCAGTCTCTCAAGAATCCAGCCACGATCAGACAAAGTAATGTGAACAAGCCTACCCGACATAAAATATACCTCAAAAGCGAGTCAAAGCTGGGCCTTTCGCATAGCTGCAAAAAGAACGATGCGAACCGGCCTCGCTGTGTCTGGCGATTGCCCCCAGGTGAAACGCCCGCACCGGAGAGACACTGATGGTCACGGGCTGACCACAATGAACAACACCGAGACGGTTCGGTCAATTCCGCGTCGGTGCAGTGCAACCTACGCCGGCCAGCGTTCAGAGCCTGACCGAAAAATAAGTCGGGCAATATCAGTGCCTTGTGATTCCACCGGTGTTGCGAAGCATCGGAAGGGATCACTGATCTGAAGAAGGCGCTGGCCGAGCGGGCGCTGAACGCCGAGATGGACCATCATCTCGGCGGGGACGCGCCGGCAACAGCCGCAACGGCTACGGCCGCAAGACGGTGACGACCGAGAGCGGCCGGATCGAGTTGGAGATCCCCCGCGACCGGCAGGCGACAATCGATCCGCAGTTGATCGCCAAGTACCAGTGCCGCTTCCCCGGCTTCGACGACAAGATCGTGGCCCGCCCCCCTTGATGTGGTCCTCTCTGAGGTATGGGTTTTAAGACCATTTGGATGACGGACAGATGGCGACGAAGCGTTACAAGCCTGAGGAGATCGTCACGAAGCTTCGGCGGGTTGAGGTTCTGACGGCCCAGGGCAGGTCGGTCGTGGAAGCGATCCGGTCGATCGGGGTGAGGGAGGTCACCTACTACCGATGGCGAAATGAGTACGGCGGGCTGAAGGGCGACCAGGTGAAGCGCCTGAAGGACCTCGAGGCAGAGAACGCTCGGCTGCGGCGTGCGGTGTCGGATCTGACGCTCGGCAAGATGTTCCTGGCGGAGGCGGCTCGGGGAAACTACTGAGCCCCGACCGCCGCCGTGCGGGTGTCGAGCATGTCGTCAGGTCGGTGGGGGTCTCCGCGAGACGAGCCTGCCAGGTTCTCGGCCAGCATCGATCGACGCAGTGCAAGATCCCCCGCGGGCGGGAGGACGAGGTGGCGCTGACCGCCGACATCGTCGCGCTCGCCTTCGAGTACGGCCGCTACGGCTACCGTCGGGTCTCCTCGGGCTTATGCCGCTTCCTCACCATCCGCCTGTCCTCCAAATGACCTCAGAACCCATACCTCAGGGAGGACCACTTCAAGAGGGCAGGCCAGTTTGCCACGCCGATCTAGGTGGCGGCGCGGTTGAGACCGATGGTCGGCACCATGAGCCCGAAGCGATGCTTCTCGGCCGCGAACACCGTCTC
>NZ_JAWDIR010000023.1:0-10405 GCF_046156265.1 Pseudoxanthobacter sp. M-2 | reverse complement strand
TCGAAGGCGCGTGAGAAGCGGCGCTCGACGATCGAAAGTTGGGTCACCGGCAATCCGGTGCGGTGGGACGAGCTACGCGCAGCCGCCGTGGGCCTGCGGACGGGTGGGCACCCGCTCGTGCCGTTCCACTGGCCCGTCGAGTTCCCGGAGGTGTTCGCCCGCGATAATCCGGGCTTCGACGCCATCATAGGCAACCCCCCGTTCGCGGGGAAGAACACGATCATTGGCGGCAACCGCGAGCACTATCTGCCGTGGCTGCAGACTCTGCACGCCGGCGCGCATGGCAACGCGGATCTCGTCGCCCACTTCTTCCGTCGCGCCTTCACGCTCTTGCGGCACGACGCGGCGTTCGGGCTGATCGCCACCAACACCATCGGACAGGGTGACACGCGCGACACCGGCCTGCGCGCGATCATCGAGGCGGGCGGCACGGTCGCGCACGCAACGCGGCGGCTGAAATGGCCAGGCGAGGCGGCGGTCGTCGTGAGCGTGGTGCACGTCGTCAAGGGCGACATCTGGCATGCTCGACTGGATGGACGGCCGGCTCGGCGGATCTCGGCCTACCTCGTCGAAGGAGACCTCGACGGCGCGCCGGCCCGCCTCGCCGAGAACGCCCGGAAGGCCTTCATTGGATCGTACATTCTTGGAATGGGCTTCACCTTCGACGATGTCGCGGCGGCGAAGGGCGAGGCGGAGAGCCTGGAGACGATGCGCGCGCTGATCGCCAAGGAGCCGCGGAACGCTGAGCGTATCTTCCCGTACATCGGTGGCGAGGAGGTCAACAACTCTCCGACGCATGCACACCATCGATATGTCATCGACTTCGCTGACTTCCCGTTGATGCGGGATCCGGCGGCGACGCACCCGTGGCATCGCCTGCGCGAGGAAACACAGCGAGAGAAACTGCGCTCCGGATTTGTTTCGGCGGACTATCCAGATCCCGTAGCAGCTGATTGGCCGGATTTGCTCGAGATCGTTGTGCGGAGGGTTAAGTCGGGGCGGCTTGCCATCAAAGACGCGGCGGGCAAGAGGATATGGTGGAGGTTTCTGCGACGCCGCGATGGTCTATATAGAGGCATCTCCCCTCTACGGCGCGTTTTGGCTTGCTCAAGAATTGGGAATGCATTTGCCTTTACGTTCCTCCCTCGCGCCGTTGTATACAACGAAAAGACAGTTCTCTTTCGCTGGGATCAGTTTGCCGCTTCAGGGATCATGAGTAGTCGAGTTCACGAAATTTGGACTAGATTCTTTAGCTCAACGCTCAAGGATGATCTTCAGTACACCCCCTCCGACTGCTTCGAGACCTTCCCCTTCCCGCCCGGCTTCGAGACCTCGCCGGCACTGGAGGCCGCGGGGCAGGCCTACCACGACCACCGCGCTGCGCTGATGGTCGCCCGCAACGAGGGCATGACGAAGACCTACAACCGCTTCCACGACCGCGACGAGACGGCCGCCGACATCGAGCGACTGCGCGAGTTGCACGCCGAGATGGACCGCGCCGTGCTCGCCGCCTACGGCTGGGACGACCTCGAGGCGCGCGCCGAGCCCGTCTTCCTCGACGAGACCACCGAGGACGACCACACCTATCAGGGCCGGCTGTTCTGGCCGTCAGACTTCCGCGACGAGGTGCTCGCCCGCCTGCTCGCCCTCAACGCCGAGCGTGCCGAGGCCGAGCGCCGCGCCGGTCTCGCGCCGGCAGCAGCGGACGAAGAAGAAGAGGTCGAGGCATGACGATCGATCTGAAGTCCGCCGAGGCCGTGCGCGGCCGGCTCGTCGAGACGCTGCGCCGCGACCTCATCGGCCCGTCGCCGCGCGACGCCGACATCGCCTCCGAGCTCCTCGAGACCAATCCCTCGCGATGGTACCTCACCGGCTACCTCGTGCCCGCGCCGGTCGACGGGGCGAAGGACGGCCGGGAGGAGGAGGGCCTCGCGGAGGACACCGGCGACGTCGAGATGGACCCCGGCGAGGAGAGTGATCCGGAGACGGGAACCGCCCGCGCCGCCGACGACGCCGCCCCTGACGACCCCGCCGCCCGTCGCCCGCTCGCCCCCTCCGCCTGCGGCCTGACGGTGCTGGTCGACGCGACGGTGAAGACGATCGACGTCGAGGTGAGCTGGGGCGACTACGTCACCATCCCGCCGGTGCCGCCGGAGGTTTTCACCGACGAGAAGGCCGCCTACGACCCCGCTTTGAAGAAGGTGCAGTGGCAGCGCGTGCCGGGCCACGCGAGCGTCACGATCCCCGTGCCGGAGCCCGGCAAGCGCTCCACCGCCATCCTGCCCAGTTCCGCTGGCCAGCAGCGGCCCGGCGGCGGCCTCGTCGTCGAGGTGTTCGGCCGCCCCTACGACCTGAACCGGCCGGACGGCAGCGTGGCGAGGGTCCGCGCGCTCACCGTCATGCTCGTCAACCGCCGCGACCCCGCCCGCCGCCGCTTCGCCGACGTCACCTTCGCCTTCCAGGTGGAGGTGCGCGTCCGCACCGAGCTGCCGCTGCACCCGCGCATCGACATGAGCGGCTTCGGCTCCGACGACACCGACGCGGCGACCGCCGACCTGCACTACCGCGACGTCGCCGAGTTCGCCGTCGGCTGCAACGCCTCCGCTGGCTGGGAGGCTGACGAGGACGGCATCGTCCGCGCCGCCCACACGGACTTCCTGCCCGCCGCCGAGGTAGAGCGCGTCGAGCCGAACCTCGAGATCTCCGCCACCTTTGGCATGGAGGCGCTCGAGAAGCTCGCCGCTGAGAGCGGGGATGCCCTCGCTGCAGCCCTCTCCGGCCTGCCCGACGACTATCGCCGCTGGATCGCCACTGAACGTACCGGCGTCGCGTCCATCGACGGCGCGCCGCGTCAGGAGGCGGCCGACCGCCTGCTGGAGAAGGCTGACCGGGCGGCCGACCGCATCACCGCCGGCATCGAGCTCCTGCGCCGCGACGACTGGGCCCGGCTCGCCTTCCGGGCGATGAACGAGGCCGTCGCCCGCGCCGCCCGCCGCCGCAACGCCGGCCCCGGCGGGGATCCGGCGAAGGAGAAGCCACCCACCTGGCGGCCCTTCCAGCTCGCCTTCATCCTGCTCAACCTGCCCGGCCTGCAGGACAAGCTGAGCGACGAGCGCGAGATCGTCGACCTGCTGTTCTTCCCGACCGGCGGTGGCAAGACCGAGGCCTATCTCGGCCTCGCCGCCTGGACGATCGCCCACCGCCGCCTGACGGCCGGAGGCAAGCTCGGCGCCGGCGTCGCCGTGCTGATGCGCTACACGCTGCGCCTGCTGACCCTCGACCAGCTCGCCCGCGCCTCCGGCGTCGTCTGCGCGCTCGAGCTGATGCGCGGCGAGCCGGCCTGGATGGACGGCAAGACGCGTATGCTCGGCGACTGGCCGATCGAGATCGGCCTGTGGGTCGGCGCCGCGGCGTCCCCGAACCGTCTGGGCGGCAAGGGTAACTCAGATCCAAAGACGGCGGCGGTGCGCGTCCGGCGCTTCCAGCGCGACGGCAAGGAGGCCCCGGCGCCGATCAAGGCCTGCCCCTGGTGCGGAACGGCATTCACGCGCGACAGCTTCGCCTGCACGCCGAACGCCCTGGCGCCGAAGAACATGGCGATCCGCTGCGCGAACGCTGACTGCGAGTTCACCGGCGACAGGGATCTGCCGATCCTCACGGTCGACGAGACGATCTACCGGCGGCTGCCGGCCTTCGTCATCGCCACCGTCGACAAGTTCGCCGGCCTGCCGTGGCTCGGCGAGGCGGGCGCCTTCTTCGGCCACGTCAACAGGTCCGACGATTGGGGCTTCTATGGCCCCAACGACGGGCGCGGCGAGGGGAAGCGGCTGGAGAACGGCGCCACCCTCGACCCGCCCGACCTGATCATCCAGGACGAGTTGCACCTCATCAGCGGGCCGCTCGGCACCGTCGCGGCGCTCTATGAGGTGGCACTCGACCGGCTGGCGACACGCTCGCGCCTCGGCAAGCGCATCCGGCCGAAGGTCGTCGCCTCCACCGCGACGGTGCGGCGCGCCACGGAGCAGATCACGGCGCTGTTCGACCGCGCGGCAACCGAGATCTTCCCGCCGCCCGGCCCGGACCGCCGCGACAGCTTCTTCGCCAGGACCGCCCCGCCGAGCGAGAAGCCGGCGCGCCTCTATCTCGGCCTCGCCGCGCCGGGCAAGGGGCCGAAGCTCGTATTCCTGAACGTGCTCCTCTCACTGCTCGCAGCCGCGCAGAAGGAGGCGAACGACGACAACGAAGCCGACGCCTATATGACGGCGCTCGGCTACTTCAACGCGCTCCGCGAGCTCGGCGGCGCCCGCCGCATCGTTGAGGACGAGGTTCGGACGCGACTGGCTCAGTACGGGACGAAGCGGCGTCGCGTTTCGCCGCCGGATCAGCCCTTCGCCGATCGCTACCTCCGCGAGGTGCTCGAGCTCACGTCCCGCGAGAGCACCGACAAGGTCGCCGCCGCGAAGGACGCGCTGGGTAAACCCGCGACGGACAAGAAGAGCGTCGACGTGGCGCTCGCCACCAACATGATCTCGGTCGGCCTCGATATCGGCCGGCTCGGGCTGATGCTGGTGCAGGGCCAGCCGAAGTCGGCTTCCGAGTACATCCAGGCGACCAGCCGCGTCGGCCGCGAGGTCGCGAAGCCGGGCCTGGTGGTGGTTCTGCTCAACGCGCAGAAGCCGCGCGACCGCCTCCACTACGAGCAGTTCCGCCAGTTCCACGCCTGCTTCTACCGCGCTGTCGAGGCGACCAGCGTCACGCCGTGGGCGGCCCGCGCCATCGATCGGGCGCTGGCGGCCGTCGTCGTCGCCTGCGTCCGGCACCTCAATCCCGATCTCGTGGCGGAGGGCGACGCCATCGACATGCCGGACCAGGTGAAGGCAGAGGATATCGTCGACATCATACTCGCTCGCGCGCCAGACAGCGCGGTCGTCGGCGGTCACGCCGCCCTGCGGTCGATCGTCGAGGACCTGCTCGCGACATGGAAGCGGATCGCCGAGGATCGGGGTTCGAACGCCGGGAAGCTCTACTACGGCTACCCAGCCGGCCAGGCCCTCCTGCACGACCCGCTCGACGCGCTGCTGTCGAGCCTCGGCCCCGACTTCGCCCCCTTCACGGCGGGCCGTTCGATGCGCGATGTCGAGCACGCGTCGGCGCTGAAGATCATCGATCACCGCTACCAAGAACTCAGCAGCTGAGGTCCGGCGCATGCCCAAGAGCCAGGTGAGGATGGGGCAGGTCGTCGGGCTGTTTGGCCCCGGCGCGATGATGGACCTTCCCGAGCGGTCGGTACTGATCATGGGCCTGCAGGACTGGGAGGCCTTCGGCAAGGACGCCTTCAAGACGATCGAGGAGCCGCGGCTGGCGCAACTACTGGAGCGGCGGCTCGGCGATGCCGCCGACAAGCGACTTGCGAACGGCAAGCCGCTCAGGTTCCGGACCCCGCCGATCGACGCCGGCGATCCCAGGCGCGCCTCGCCGGCCATCAAGGCGAAGGTGTTCCCGGAGTGGTTCGCCTGCGACGCCGTCGAGGGTGATACGAGCAACCGCCGCCGCATCGTCCGCCTTGGCGATCTCGACCCACCGCGGCTGCTCGAATACATCGACGACAAGAAGCGGCGTCGCGTCTCGCCGCTACGCTTCGTCTGCGGCTGCGAGAAGGGCCACCTGCAGGACATCGAATGGCGGCGTGTCGTGCATGCTGGGCGATCCGACGAGGAGGGTGGGGGACGTGCGTGCCGGCAGGCGATGTGGCTGGTCGACGCCGGCACCAGCGCCGATCCGCGTGACACCCAAGTCGTATGCGACTGCGGTGCGCGGCTGTCACTCGAGGAGCTCTTCCAGCAGAGTCGCCTCGGCACCTGCCAGGGCAAACGGCCGTGGATCGGCCCCGACGATCCGGCCGGCTGCGATGCGCCGAAGGGGCTCCGCCTGCTGACCCGCAGCGCCACCAACACCTACTTCCCCCAGATCGTGCGCGTGATCTCCCTGCCGGAATCCAACGACGCCCTCGACCGGGCGCTCGACGCGGTTTGGTCGGAGATCAAGAGCAGCGCCTCTGCCGGCGAGGTGACGATGGCGCGCCGGTTCAATCAGGCGATTGCAGCTAACCTCGAAGGTTTCGGCGACGCGGCCGTGTTTGCGCGCATCGAGGCGAGGAAGGCCGCACCCGCGCCGTCGAGCCCGCAGGCCGCCCAGAACCCGCGCATCGCCGAGTATCAGGTGTTGGCGTGCGGTCGCCCCGTCATCGGCGAGAACCATCCGAAGGCGCTGCTGCATGCCGAGACGCTTGACCGGAGTGTCTGGGACCGCGAGCGGGCCCCACTCCTGCGGGGAATCGCGTCGCTGGTCGCCGTGCACCGCCTGCGTGAGGTCGCCTGCCTCTACGGCTTCACCCGCTTCGAGCCGGCACCTCTCGCCGACGACGGTATCGAGGACGTCGGCCTCGCGGTGAACGGCGCACCGCTCGCCGACGACACCGACTGGCTGCCGGCAATCGAGCAGTTCGGCGAGGGCTTCTTCCTGCGCTTCGACCCGCTGGCGCTCGCCGCCTGGATCGCGCGCCCCGAGATCGCCGACAGGCGGCGCACGTTGATGGAGGGAGTCACAACCTGGACCAAGGCGCGGAAGGACCGCGGGGCTTCGGCCGCAGTTCCCAAGGAGGGCGAAAGCCTTGAGTTCGTCATGGCCCATAGCCTCGCCCACGCCCTCATCACCGAGGTCGCGATCGACTGCGGATACCCGGCGAGTTCGTTGAAGGAGCGCCTCTACCTCATGCCATCCATGCCGGGCCAGCCGCCGGACTGCGGTATCCTCATCTACACCGCCAGCGCCGGCAACCAGGGCACGCTCGGCGGCCTCGTGGAGGTCACGCGCCGCTTCCCCGCTGTGCTGAAGTCAGCACTCGATCGACTTGCCCTATGCTCCGGCGATCCGATCTGCGCCGACCACGAACCGGCCCACGCAGCGGAAGACCGAGCCCTACACGGCGCCGCCTGCCACGGTTGCCTCCTCATCGCGGAAACGAGTTGCGAGCAGCGGAACGTGTTCCTCGATCGGAGCCTGCTGGTTCCGACGCTCGCGGTCAGCGGGTGCGCCTATTTTCCATCGGACGCGCCCCTGGTGTGATCCGTCCGCTACAAGAATAATTGCGAGCCGAGGCGTCGAAGGGCCGCTTCAACTCCAGCATTAAGCCGCACGCCGAAGGGCCAAGCATCAACAATCTTAACGTTAGGACGCGTGCTTGTCATGAGTGCAGATATTGACCCGCCGCCGCGCATCCGATCTGTGAAGATTCTGGACGAATTGTTCGGGAAACATCGCTTGCTGGTCAGGTGGTCGGATGGGCCGCGCAAAGGCGAAAGTGACGAGGTTGATCTCAGCCAAGTTGTCTTTAATCGTAGCCGCTTTACTGAACTGCGTGACAATCAATTTCTGTTTGCCATCGCCCGCGTCGCTGATTTCGGTGAAAATATAATATGGCGCGATATTGCGAAGGGCATAAACATAAAGCTGCCCGCGCAACACGTCTACTATGAGTGGCTAGATCAAAATGAGGCTCGATCTTATTCAGAGGACGAGGAATTTTCAAGCGCTTGGAAGGAATTGAGCAGAGGGCCGATCCTGTGGGCCGAAAGCGAATCCGAAGAATTCATTATTGACCTCATCGAGACTAGGCTTCGATCGTTGTTTGTAGCCTACGACTGTCCCATGACCCTGGAAGGTTGGCGAACCCTTGCTGTTCGATTGATCTCAGAGGGGTCCCTTGGTCGCGAGCTTCCATTAAAAATAACAACCCCAATTAACAAGCAGGGAGCCCCCAGCAAATCATATAATCACCTGCATCTCTTGAAATATATGTCAAAAATAAAAGACGCGAATAGCCGAATGACAAACGAAGAAATTGCTAGAGAATTAAAACGACGCATGGAAAGCGACGGGCGCAGAGATGTTCCGAGTGTGAAAACGCTTCAGAATTTGCTTTCCAAGTATGGCTTCTCCAGAAGCAGTCCGCTTCCGCCTGAGTTTGTTTGGAGGAACAGGGTCGAGGATGCCGTTCACAAGGCGAGTCAACGCCTGACGGCCGATCCCAAAAACAGCTCGCTTTAGGCGGGAACGCGCCTCCCCAATGTCTGTCTCCGTCTTCTTGTTGACGGAGGTGGCCATGCGCGAATCGAATGCTCTCATTCTGATCCCCAACACTGAGGTTCCGTCTGACGGCCGGACGCCGTTCGTCGAGCGGGCGAACAGCATTGACGAAATCCTGTTCAGGCTCGGCATCAGCCGGGCGAAGCTCTACATGGAGATCGGCAACGGACGTATTGTCGCGAGAAAGATCGGTGCCCGCACCATCATCCTCGAAAGCGACTTGCGCAGCTATCTCGCCTCCCTGCCGCGTGTCGGGGAGTAAGGCGATGAGGCTCCCCAGCGCCCCGCACCCGCAGCGTCGCGGCCCGGAAGACGATGCGCGAGCGTCGGCAGCTGCATTCCGGCAATCGGTCTTCGCCAACGGCTACCGACCCGTACCTGTGCGAACACGGCAAAAGATGCCGTACAGCAAGGGCTGGACCACCGTCGCTCGGCTCGACCCGCCGCCGTGCGCTGCTCCGGGCGCTCCGGTGCTTCAGAACGCCTTGAGCACCGGCATCCTGTGCGACGGATTACGGGCGATTGATATCGACATCGACGACTCGGCGGTGGCCGGACAGGTTGCTGGCCTCGCCTTCAACCTCCTGGGTGATGCGATCATCCGTTTCCGCGCCGACAGCCCGCGTCTCCTGCTCGTCTACGCCGCGGCCGATGGCGAGCCCTCGAAGCGTTCCATCTCGGGCGAGCGCGGGATGGTCGAAGTGCTCGGGCGCGGGCAGCAGTTCGTCGCGGACGGCACCCACCCTGATGGGCAGCCCTATCAGTGGCGCGTCGGCTCGCCAGCTGACACGCAGCGCGACAACCTCGTTGCCGTCAGCGAAGAAGCCATCACGGAGTTCTTCGACGAGGCGGCGCACTTCATCAAATCGCCGGGCGAGAAGGCGGGGCACGAGGCCGAGGACGAAGCGTCCCAGGGGGTTGCCTCCGTTGAGTACGATCATCACGCCGACCACCCGCTCGTGAAGGCGTGGGCGAGCGGTGCGCTTCTGAAGGAGGTCAAGGCACTGGCCGCGTGCTTGGCCCCCGGGAGGAACAACCGCCTCAACAACGCGGCCTTGGCGCTCGGTGAGTTCGTGGCCGGGGGCTTCCTGGCCGAGGGCGACGTGCGCGCCGCACTGGAAGGGGCATGCCGCACCAACGGCCTGTGGACGGACGACGGGCCGCTTCAGTGCCGCGCGACCATCAACAGCGGCCTGAAGGCCGGCATGCAGAAGCCACGCGCCATCCCGGCAAGCATCCTCGCGAAGATCGAGGCCGAAGCTTTCGAGCTGCCCGCCCACGACCCGGAGACGGGCGAGGTGTTCGAGGCGGCAGGCACCGCCGATCCGCTCCCCATGGTCTCGGCCGCTTCGTTCGCCGGCATGCCGGTTCCCCCGCGGCGCTGGCTCGTGGACGGATTGATCCCGGCCGGTACCGTGACGATGCTGAATGGCGACGGTGGGACGGGTAAGAGCCTGATCGCCCTGCAGCTGGCAGTCTCGGCGGTCCTCGGGGTGCCGTGGATCGGCATCGATGTGGAAGATTTTGGCCCCGCGATCTTCCTCACGGCGGAGGATGAGATTGACGAAGTCCACCGCCGGCTCGTCGACGTGGCGCGCGCCGTCCCGATCGACCTCGATCGTCTTGAAGCGCTTTCGATTTGCTCGCTCGCCGGCCTCGACGCGCTCCTGGCGACGGCAGAGTGGAAGTCGAACATCCTCAGGGCGACCCGGCTCTATGCTGCGCTGAAGGTTCGTGTCAGCGAGATCAAGCCCACGCTGGTCGTGCTCGACACTCTCGCCGACGTGTTCGGAGGAGAAGAGAATGATCGCGCCCAGGCGCGCCAGTTCGTCAGCCTCCTCCGCGGCCTCGCGATCGAATGCGGGACGACGATTGTGCTGCTCGCGCACCCGTCGTTGAGCGGCATGGCGAGCGGGAGCGGCACGTCGGGCAGCACAGCCTGGAACAACAGCGTCCGCTCACGGCTCTACTTCAAACGACCAATGATCGAGGGCAGGCCCGACCCCGATACTCGCATCTTGGAAACGATGAAGGCAAACTATGGCCGCATCGGCGACGTGATCACCCTGCGGTGGGAGGCCGGCGTTTTCGTCCGCGCGAGCGGGGCGGCCGATGATGTTGGCGGCGAGCCTCCGGCGAAGCGGGCGGAACGCATCTTCCTGGACATGTTGCGCGCCTATGAAAAAGAAGGCCGGCGCGTGAGTGAACTGTCGGGGGCCAACTTTGCGCCACACGTATTCTGGAATGACGACCGGAGGAT